>CAJNCW010000148.1 GCA_905221345.1 bacterium | reverse complement strand
TGATACAGATGCTGAAGCTGATTGACTTGAGCTTACTGATGCGCTAGTTGATTGACTTGCAGATACTGATGCTGAAGC
>CAJNCW010000147.1 GCA_905221345.1 bacterium | reverse complement strand
TTTTTTTTTTTTTTTTTTTTTTTTTTTTTTTATTTTTTTTTTTTTTTTTTTTTTTTTTTTTTTTTTTTTTTTTTTTTT
>CAJNCW010000146.1 GCA_905221345.1 bacterium | reverse complement strand
TGATTCACTTGAGCTTACTGATGCTGAAGCGCTTTGGCTAGCTGATACTGATGCGCTTGCTGATTGGCTTGCAGATAC
>CAJNCW010000145.1 GCA_905221345.1 bacterium | reverse complement strand
AAGCACAAGCTTGAGCAACAGCGTGTCAGCGTCAATCAGTGCGAGCCAATCAGCAAGCACAAGCTTGAGCAACAGCGT
>CAJNCW010000144.1 GCA_905221345.1 bacterium | reverse complement strand
GAATCAGCTTCAGCATCTGTATCAGCTAGCCAATCAGCAAGCGCATCAGTAAGCTCAAGTGAATCAGCTTCAGCATCT
>CAJNCW010000143.1 GCA_905221345.1 bacterium | reverse complement strand
GTATCAGCTAGCCAATCAGCTTCAGCGTCTGTAAGTGCAAGCCAATCAGCTTCAGCATCAGTATCTGCAAGTGAATCA
>CAJNCW010000142.1 GCA_905221345.1 bacterium | reverse complement strand
GGGGGGGGGGGGGGGGGGGGGGGGGGGGGGGGGGGGGGGGGGGGGGGGGGGGGGGGGGGGGCGGGGGGGGGGGGGGGG
>CAJNCW010000141.1 GCA_905221345.1 bacterium | reverse complement strand
AGCGCATCAGTAAGTGCAAGTGAATCAACTTCAGCATCAGTATCAGCAAGCCAATCAACTAGCGCATCTGTATCTGCAAG
>CAJNCW010000140.1 GCA_905221345.1 bacterium | reverse complement strand
TACTGATGCTGAAGTTGATTCACTTGAGCTTACTGATGCTGAAGCGCTTTGGCTAGCTGATACTGATGCGCTTGCTGATT
>CAJNCW010000139.1 GCA_905221345.1 bacterium | reverse complement strand
AGCCAATCAGCTTCAGCATCAGTATCTGCAAGCCAAAGTGCTTCAGCATCAGTATCTGCAAGTGAATCAGCTTCAGCATC
>CAJNCW010000138.1 GCA_905221345.1 bacterium | reverse complement strand
TCAGCAAGCACAAGCTTGAGCAACAGCGTGTCAGCATCAATCAGTGCATCTGAATCAGCAAGCACAAGCTTGAGCAATAG
>CAJNCW010000137.1 GCA_905221345.1 bacterium | reverse complement strand
AGCACAAGCTTGAGCAACAGCGTGTCAGCGTCAATCAGTGCGAGCCAATCAGCAAGCACAAGCTTGAGCAACAGCGTGTC
>CAJNCW010000136.1 GCA_905221345.1 bacterium | reverse complement strand
GCAAGCCAATCAGCTTCAGCATCAGTATCTGCAAGTGAATCAACTTCAGCATCTGTATCAGCAAGCCAATCAGCTTCAGC
>CAJNCW010000135.1 GCA_905221345.1 bacterium | reverse complement strand
GATACTGATGCTGAAGCTGATTGACTTGCAGATACTGATGCTGAAGCACTTTGGCTAGCTGATACAGATGCTGAAGCTGATT
>CAJNCW010000134.1 GCA_905221345.1 bacterium | reverse complement strand
GATACTGATGCTGAAGCTGATTGGCTTGCTGATACAGATGCTGAAGTTGATTCACTTGCAGATACTGATGCTGAAGCACTTTG
>CAJNCW010000133.1 GCA_905221345.1 bacterium | reverse complement strand
GCTTCAGCATCAGTATCTGCAAGTGAATCAACTTCAGCATCTGTATCAGCAAGCCAATCAGCTTCAGCATCAGTATCTGCAAG
>CAJNCW010000132.1 GCA_905221345.1 bacterium | reverse complement strand
GCTTCAGCATCAGTATCTGCAAGTCAATCAGCTTCAGCATCAGTATCTGCAAGTCAATCAACTAGCGCATCAGTAAGCTCAAGT
>CAJNCW010000131.1 GCA_905221345.1 bacterium | reverse complement strand
TGATGCTGAAGTTGATTCACTTGAGCTTACTGATGCTGAAGCGCTTTGGCTAGCTGATACTGATGCGCTTGCTGATTGGCTTGC
>CAJNCW010000130.1 GCA_905221345.1 bacterium | reverse complement strand
AATCAGCAAGCACAAGCTTGAGCAACAGCGTGTCAGCGTCAATCAGTGCGAGCCAATCAGCAAGCACAAGCTTGAGCAACAGCG
>CAJNCW010000129.1 GCA_905221345.1 bacterium | reverse complement strand
ATCAACTAGCGCATCAGTAAGCTCAAGTCAATCAGCTTCAGCATCTGTATCAACTAGCGCATCAGTAAGCTCAACTCTAGCATC
>CAJNCW010000128.1 GCA_905221345.1 bacterium | reverse complement strand
CAATCAGCTTCAGCATCAGTATCTGCAAGCCAAAGTGCTTCAGCATCAGTATCTGCAAGTGAATCAGCTTCAGCATCAGTATCA
>CAJNCW010000127.1 GCA_905221345.1 bacterium | reverse complement strand
AATCAGCTTCAGCATCTGTATCAGCTAGCCAATCAGCAAGCGCATCAGTAAGCTCAAGTGAATCAGCTTCAGCATCTGTATCAGC
>CAJNCW010000126.1 GCA_905221345.1 bacterium | reverse complement strand
CTCAAGCTTGTGCTTGCTGAGTGGCTCGCACTGATTGAAGCAGACACGCTGTTGCTCAAGCTTGTGCTTGCTGATTCAGATGCACT
>CAJNCW010000125.1 GCA_905221345.1 bacterium | reverse complement strand
CTTACTGATGCGCTAGTTGATTGACTTGCAGATACTGATGCTGAAGCTGATTGACTTGCAGATACTGATGCTGAAGCACTTTGGCT
>CAJNCW010000124.1 GCA_905221345.1 bacterium | reverse complement strand
GATACTGATGCTGAAGCTGATTGGCTTGCTGATACAGATGCTGAAGTTGATTCACTTGCAGATACTGATGCTGAAGCTGATTGGCT
>CAJNCW010000123.1 GCA_905221345.1 bacterium | reverse complement strand
TCTGTATCTGCAAGCCAATCAGCTTCAGCATCAGTATCTGTATCTGCATCAACTTCAGCATCTGTATCAGCAAGCCAATCAGCTTC
>CAJNCW010000122.1 GCA_905221345.1 bacterium | reverse complement strand
TCAGCATCTGTATCAGCTAGCCAATCAGCAAGCGCATCAGTAAGCTCAAGTGAATCAGCTTCAGCATCTGTATCAGCTAGCCAATC
>CAJNCW010000121.1 GCA_905221345.1 bacterium | reverse complement strand
GATGCTGAAGCTGATTGGCTTGCTGATACAGATGCTGAAGTTGATTCACTTGCAGATACTGATGCTGAAGCACTTTGGCTAGCTGATAC
>CAJNCW010000120.1 GCA_905221345.1 bacterium | reverse complement strand
GATGCTGAAGCTGATTCACTTGAGCTTACTGATGCGCTTGCTGATTGGCTAGCTGATACAGATGCTGAAGCTGATTCACTTGCAGATAC
>CAJNCW010000119.1 GCA_905221345.1 bacterium | reverse complement strand
CTGATTGAAGCTGACACGCTGTTGCTCAAGCTTGTGCTTGCTGATTCAGATGCACTAATTGAAGCAGATACGCTGTTACTCAAGCTTGT
>CAJNCW010000118.1 GCA_905221345.1 bacterium | reverse complement strand
GCTGATACAGATGCTGAAGTTGATTCACTTGCAGATACTGATGCGCTTGCTGATTGGCTTGCACTTACAGACGCTGAAGCTGATTGGCT
>CAJNCW010000117.1 GCA_905221345.1 bacterium | reverse complement strand
AATCAGCAAGCACAAGCTTGAGCAACAGCGTGTCAGCCTCAATCAGTGCATCTGAATCAGCAAGCACAAGCTTGAGCAACAGCGTGTCAGC
>CAJNCW010000116.1 GCA_905221345.1 bacterium | reverse complement strand
GGCTGTCTGTGGGTGGCTGTCTGTGGGTGGCTGTCTGTGGGTGGCTGTCTGTGGGTGGCTGTCTGTGGGTGGCTGTCTGTGGGTGGCTGTC
>CAJNCW010000115.1 GCA_905221345.1 bacterium | reverse complement strand
GCTGATTGACTTGCAGATACAGACGCTGAAGCTGATTGGCTTGCTGATACAGACGCTGAAGCTGATTGGCTTGCTGATACTGATGCTGAAGC
>CAJNCW010000114.1 GCA_905221345.1 bacterium | reverse complement strand
TTGCTCAAGCTTGTGCTTGCTGATTCAGATGCACTGATTGATGCTGACACGCTGTTGCTCAAGCTTGTGCTTGCTGATTCAGATGCACTGATTGA
>CAJNCW010000113.1 GCA_905221345.1 bacterium | reverse complement strand
GATACTGATGCTGAAGCTGATTGGCTAGCTGATACTGATGCTGAAGCTGATTGACTTGCAGATACTGATGCTGAAGCACTTTGGCTAGCTGATAC
>CAJNCW010000112.1 GCA_905221345.1 bacterium | reverse complement strand
GTATCAGCTAGCCAATCAGCAAGCGCATCAGTAAGCTCAAGTGAATCAGCTTCAGCATCTGTATCAGCTAGCCAATCAGCTTCAGCATCAGTATC
>CAJNCW010000111.1 GCA_905221345.1 bacterium | reverse complement strand
CAAGCACAAGCTTGAGCAACAGCGTGTCTGCTTCAATCAGTGCGAGCCACTCAGCAAGCACAAGCTTGAGCAACAGCGTATCTGCTTCAATTAGTGC
>CAJNCW010000110.1 GCA_905221345.1 bacterium | reverse complement strand
GCACTAATTGAAGCAGATACGCTGTTACTCAAGCTTGTGCTTGCTGAGTGGCTCGCACTGATTGAAGCAGACACGCTGTTGCTCAAGCTTGTGCTTG
>CAJNCW010000109.1 GCA_905221345.1 bacterium | reverse complement strand
GCTTCAGCATCTGTATCAGCTAGCCAAAGTGCTTCAGCATCAGTATCTGCAAGTCAATCAGCTTCAGCATCAGTATCTGCAAGTCAATCAACTAGCGC
>CAJNCW010000108.1 GCA_905221345.1 bacterium | reverse complement strand
GCAAGCACAAGCTTGAGCAACAGCGTGTCAGCATCAATCAGTGCATCTGAATCAGCAAGCACAAGCTTGAGCAATAGCGTATCAGCGTCAATCAGTGC
>CAJNCW010000107.1 GCA_905221345.1 bacterium | reverse complement strand
GATACTGATGCGCTTGCTGATTGGCTTGCAGATACTGATGCGCTAGTTGATTGGCTTACTGATACTGATGCGCTTGCTGATTGACTTGCAGATACAGA
>CAJNCW010000106.1 GCA_905221345.1 bacterium | reverse complement strand
GCACTGATTGAGGCTGACACGCTGTTGCTCAAGCTTGTGCTTGCTGATTCAGATGCACTGATTGATGCTGACACGCTGTTGCTCAAGCTTGTGCTTGCTGA
>CAJNCW010000105.1 GCA_905221345.1 bacterium | reverse complement strand
GCTGATTCAGATGCACTGATTGATGCTGACACGCTGTTGCTCAAGCTTGTGCTTGCTGATTCAGATGCACTGATTGAGGCTGACACGCTGTTGCTCAAGCT
>CAJNCW010000104.1 GCA_905221345.1 bacterium | reverse complement strand
GATGCTGAAGCTGATTCACTTGCAGATACTGATGCTGAAGCTGATTGGCTAGCTGATACTGATGCTGAAGCTGATTGACTTGCAGATACTGATGCTGAAGC
>CAJNCW010000103.1 GCA_905221345.1 bacterium | reverse complement strand
CTTCAGCATCAGTATCTGCAAGTCAATCAACTAGCGCATCAGTAAGCTCAAGTCAATCAGCTTCAGCATCTGTATCAACTAGCGCATCAGTAAGCTCAAGTC
>CAJNCW010000102.1 GCA_905221345.1 bacterium | reverse complement strand
GCTTGCACTTACAGATGCTGAAGCGCTTTGGCTAGCTGATACTGATGCGCTTGCTGATTCGCTTGCACTTACAGATGCTGAAGCGCTTTGGCTAGCTGATAC
>CAJNCW010000101.1 GCA_905221345.1 bacterium | reverse complement strand
GACACGCTGTTGCTCAAGCTTGTGCTTGCTGATTCAGATGCACTAATTGAAGCAGATACGCTGTTACTCAAGCTTGTGCTTGCTGAGTGGCTCGCACTGATTGA
>CAJNCW010000100.1 GCA_905221345.1 bacterium | reverse complement strand
AGCGTGTCAGCATCAATCAGTGCATCTGAATCAGCAAGCACAAGCTTGAGCAACAGCGTGTCAGCCTCAATCAGTGCATCTGAATCAGCAAGCACAAGCTTGAGC
>CAJNCW010000099.1 GCA_905221345.1 bacterium | reverse complement strand
AGCAACAGCGTGTCAGCTTCAATCAGTGCTAGCCACTCAGCAAGCACAAGCTTGAGCAACAGCGTATCTGCTTCAATCAGTGCATCTGAATCAGCAAGCACAAGCTT
>CAJNCW010000098.1 GCA_905221345.1 bacterium | reverse complement strand
AGTGCAAGCCAATCAGCATCTGTATCAGCTAGCCAATCAGCCAGCGCCTCTGTATCAGCAAGTCAAAGTGCTTCAACATCAGTAAGCGCGAGCCAAAGTGCCTCAGC
>CAJNCW010000097.1 GCA_905221345.1 bacterium | reverse complement strand
GCATCAGTATCTGCAAGTGAATCAACTTCAGCATCTGTATCAGCAAGCCAATCAGCTTCAGCATCTGTATCAGCAAGCCAATCAGCAAGCGCATCAGTATCTGCAAGT
>CAJNCW010000096.1 GCA_905221345.1 bacterium | reverse complement strand
TCAGCGTCTGTAAGTGCAAGCCAATCAGCAAGCGCATCAGTATCTGCAAGTGAATCAACTTCAGCATCTGTATCAGCAAGCCAATCAGCTTCAGCATCTGTATCAGCAAG
>CAJNCW010000095.1 GCA_905221345.1 bacterium | reverse complement strand
TGGCTTGCTGATACAGATGCTGAAGTTGATTCACTTGCAGATACTGATGCTGAAGCTGATTGGCTTGCTGATACAGATGCTGAAGTTGATTCACTTGCAGATACTGATGC
>CAJNCW010000094.1 GCA_905221345.1 bacterium | reverse complement strand
CAGCAAGCGCATCAGTATCAGCTAGCCAAAGCGCTTCAGCATCAGTAAGCTCAAGTGAATCAACTTCAGCATCAGTAAGTGCAAGTCAATCAACTAGCGCATCAGTAAGCTCAAG
>CAJNCW010000093.1 GCA_905221345.1 bacterium | reverse complement strand
GAATCAGCAAGCACAAGCTTGAGCAACAGCGTGTCTGCTTCAATCAGTGCGAGCCACTCAGCAAGCACAAGCTTGAGTAACAGCGTATCTGCTTCAATTAGTGCATCTGAATCAGC
>CAJNCW010000092.1 GCA_905221345.1 bacterium | reverse complement strand
GACTTGAGCTTACTGATGCGCTAGTTGATACAGATGCTGAAGCTGATTGACTTGAGCTTACTGATGCGCTAGTTGATACAGATGCTGAAGCTGATTGACTTGAGCTTACTGATGCGCT
>CAJNCW010000091.1 GCA_905221345.1 bacterium | reverse complement strand
GCTCAAGCTTGTGCTTGCTGATTGGCTCGCACTGATTGACGCTGACACGCTGTTGCTCAAGCTTGTGCTTGCTGATTGGCTCGCACTGATTGACGCTGACACGCTGTTGCTCAAGCTTGT
>CAJNCW010000090.1 GCA_905221345.1 bacterium | reverse complement strand
ACTTGCAGATACTGATGCTGAAGCACTTTGGCTAGCTGATACTGATGCTGAAGCTGATTCACTTGAGCTTACTGATGCGCTTGCTGATTGGCTAGCTGATACAGATGCTGAAGCTGATTC
>CAJNCW010000089.1 GCA_905221345.1 bacterium | reverse complement strand
TGATGCTGAAGTTGATTCACTTGAGCTTACTGATGCTGAAGCGCTTTGGCTAGCTGATACTGATGCGCTTGCTGATTCGCTTGCACTTACAGATGCTGAAGCGCTTTGGCTAGCTGATAC
>CAJNCW010000088.1 GCA_905221345.1 bacterium | reverse complement strand
GCATCAGTATCTGCAAGTGAATCAACTTCAGCATCTGTATCAGCAAGCCAATCAGCTTCAGCATCAGTATCTGCAAGCCAAAGTGCTTCAGCATCAGTATCTGCAAGTGAATCAGCTTCAGC
>CAJNCW010000087.1 GCA_905221345.1 bacterium | reverse complement strand
TGGATGAATCTGGGTTGACATTTAAAATTACTATTAATCTCATAATTTCTCCTACCGATAACAATTTATTATCACTAGTATACCACAAATTACTATTAAATATATTTTTCTTGTGATAACAAA
>CAJNCW010000086.1 GCA_905221345.1 bacterium | reverse complement strand
CTTTATCAATAATCATGCTATTATAAACCTATTTGGGTACTTTGTATAGTGATAATAAATTGTTATCGGTAGGAGAATGTCATGAAGTTTATCAATCGTAAAGAAGAGCTCCGTAATTTACAA
>CAJNCW010000085.1 GCA_905221345.1 bacterium | reverse complement strand
TATCAGCTAGCCAATCAGCTTCAGCGTCTGTATCTGCAAGTGAATCAGCTTCAGCATCAGTATCAGCAAGCCAATCAGCTTCAGCGTCTGTATCAGCAAGCCAATCAGCTTCAGCGTCTGTATC
>CAJNCW010000084.1 GCA_905221345.1 bacterium | reverse complement strand
GCTGAAGCTGATTCACTTGCAGATACTGATGCTGAAGCACTTTGGCTTGCAGATACTGATGCTGAAGCTGATTGGCTAGCTGATACAGATGCTGAAGCTGATTCACTTGAGCTTACTGATGCGCT
>CAJNCW010000083.1 GCA_905221345.1 bacterium | reverse complement strand
GTGCTTACTGATTGGCTCGCACTGATTGAAGCAGATACGCTGTTGCTCAAGCTTGTGCTTGCTGATTCAGATGCACTGATTGAAGCAGATACGCTGTTGCTCAAGCTTGTGCTTGCTGAGTGGCT
>CAJNCW010000082.1 GCA_905221345.1 bacterium | reverse complement strand
AACAGCGTATCTGCTTCAATTAGTGCATCTGAATCAGCAAGCACAAGCTTGAGCAACAGCGTGTCAGCTTCAATCAGTGCTAGCCACTCAGCAAGCACAAGCTTGAGCAACAGCGTATCTGCTTCAAT
>CAJNCW010000081.1 GCA_905221345.1 bacterium | reverse complement strand
GATTCGCTTGCTGATACTGATGCTGAAGCTGATTGGCTAGCTGATACAGAAGCTGAAGCTGATTCGCTTGCTGATACTGATGCTGAAGCGCTTTGGCTTGCAGATACAGATGCGCTAGTTGATTGACT
>CAJNCW010000080.1 GCA_905221345.1 bacterium | reverse complement strand
TGATGTTGAAGCACTTTGACTTGCTGATACAGAGGCGCTGGCTGATTGGCTTGCTGATACAGATGCTGATTGGCTTGCACTTACTGAAGCTGATGCACTTTGGCTTGCGCTTACTGATGCACTTACGCT
>CAJNCW010000079.1 GCA_905221345.1 bacterium | reverse complement strand
CTTCAGCATCAGTATCTGCAAGTCAATCAACTAGCGCATCAGTAAGCTCAAGTCAATCAGCTTCAGCATCTGTATCAGCTAGCCAATCAGCAAGCGCATCAGTAAGCTCAAGTGAATCAGCTTCAGCATCT
>CAJNCW010000078.1 GCA_905221345.1 bacterium | reverse complement strand
GATGCTGAAGCTGATTCACTTGCAGATACTGATGCTGAAGCACTTTGGCTTGCAGATACTGATGCTGAAGCTGATTGGCTAGCTGATACAGATGCTGAAGCTGATTCACTTGAGCTTACTGATGCGCTTGC
>CAJNCW010000077.1 GCA_905221345.1 bacterium | reverse complement strand
GCAGATACAGATGCGCTAGTTGATTGGCTTGCTGATACTGATGCTGAAGTTGATTCACTTGCACTTACTGATGCGCTAGCTGATTCGCTTGCACTTACAGATGCTGAAGCTGATTCGCTTGAGCTTACTGATGCGCT
>CAJNCW010000076.1 GCA_905221345.1 bacterium | reverse complement strand
CAATCAGCTTCAGCATCAGTATCTGCAAGCCAAAGTGCTTCAGCATCAGTATCTGCAAGTGAATCAGCTTCAGCATCTGTATCAGCTAGCCAAAGTGCTTCAGCATCAGTATCTGCAAGTCAATCAGCTTCAGCATCA
>CAJNCW010000075.1 GCA_905221345.1 bacterium | reverse complement strand
CAGTGCGAGCCAATCAGCAAGCACAAGCTTGAGCAACAGCGTATCAGCCTCAATCAGTGCATCTGAATCAGCAAGCAACAACTCAAGTAGTACTTCAGTTTCAACAAGTACTTCAGTAAGCTTGAGCAATAGCGTTTCAAGC
>CAJNCW010000074.1 GCA_905221345.1 bacterium | reverse complement strand
GATTGGCTTGCTGATACAGATGCTGAAGTTGATTCACTTGCAGATACTGATGCTGAAGCACTTTGGCTAGCTGATACAGATGCTGAAGTTGATTCACTTGCAGATACTGATGCGCTTGCTGATTGGCTTGCACTTACAGACGCTGA
>CAJNCW010000073.1 GCA_905221345.1 bacterium | reverse complement strand
GATTCACTTGAGCTTACTGATGCTGAAGCGCTTTGGCTAGCTGATACTGATGCGCTTGCTGATTGGCTTGCAGATACTGATGCGCTTGCTGATTGGCTTGCAGATACTGATGCGCTAGTTGATTGGCTTACTGATACTGATGCGCTTGC
>CAJNCW010000072.1 GCA_905221345.1 bacterium | reverse complement strand
GAACCCACGCACGCTTTTACACGCCTGACGGTTTTCAAGACCGTTCCCTTCAGCCAGACTTGGGTAATCCTCCAAAAATAGTCCGTACGGGATTCGAACCCGTGTTACCGCCGTGAAAAGGCGGTGTCTTAACCCCTTGACCAACGGACCA
>CAJNCW010000071.1 GCA_905221345.1 bacterium | reverse complement strand
GTGCTTGCTGAGTGGCTCGCACTGATTGAAGCAGACACGCTGTTGCTCAAGCTTGTGCTTGCTGATTCAGATGCACTGATTGAAGCAGACACGCTGTTGCTCAAGCTTGTGCTTGTTGATACTGAAGCACTAATTGAAGCAGATACGCTGTT
>CAJNCW010000070.1 GCA_905221345.1 bacterium | reverse complement strand
TCAATCAGTGCATCTGAATCAGCAAGCACAAGCTTGAGCAACAGCGTGTCAGCCTCAATCAGTGCGAGCCAATCGGCAAGCACAAGCTTGAGCAACAGCGTGTCAGCATCAATCAGTGCATCTGAATCAGCAAGCACAAGCTTGAGCAATAG
>CAJNCW010000069.1 GCA_905221345.1 bacterium | reverse complement strand
GCAAGCGCATCAGTATCAGTAAGCCAATCAACTAGCGCATCAGTATCTGCAAGCCAATCAGCAAGCGCATCAGTATCAGCAAGCCAATCAGCAAGCGCATCAGTATCAGCTAGCCAAAGCGCTTCAGCATCAGTAAGCTCAAGTGAATCAACTTC
>CAJNCW010000068.1 GCA_905221345.1 bacterium | reverse complement strand
AATCAGCTTCAGCGTCTGTATCTGCAAGTGAATCAACTTCAGCATCAGTATCAGCAAGCCAATCAACTAGCGCATCTGTATCAGCAAGCCAATCAGCAAGCGCATCAGTATCAGCTAGCCAAAGCGCTTCAGCATCAGTATCAGCTAGCCAATCA
>CAJNCW010000067.1 GCA_905221345.1 bacterium | reverse complement strand
TCAGCAAGCCAATCAGCTTCAGCGTCTGTATCAGCAAGCCAATCAGCTTCAGCGTCTGTATCTGCAAGTCAATCAGCTAGCGCATCAGTAAGTGCAAGTGAATCAACTTCAGCATCAGTATCAGCAAGCCAATCAACTAGCGCATCTGTATCTGC
>CAJNCW010000066.1 GCA_905221345.1 bacterium | reverse complement strand
GCAGATACAGATGCGCTAGTTGATTGGCTTGCTGATACTGATGCTGAAGTTGATTCACTTGCACTTACTGATGCGCTTGCTGATTGACTTGCAGATACAGACGCTGAAGCTGATTGGCTTGCTGATACAGACGCTGAAGCTGATTGGCTTGCTGA
>CAJNCW010000065.1 GCA_905221345.1 bacterium | reverse complement strand
CTTCAGCATCAGTATCTGCAAGCCAAAGTGCTTCAGCATCAGTATCTGCAAGTGAATCAGCTTCAGCATCAGTATCAGCAAGCCAAAGTGCTTCAGCATCAGTATCTGCAAGTCAATCAGCTTCAGCATCAGTATCTGCAAGTCAATCAACTAGCGC
>CAJNCW010000064.1 GCA_905221345.1 bacterium | reverse complement strand
CTAGGGAGTTTAGCTCAGCTGGGAGAGCATCTGCCTTACAAGCAGAGGGTCAGCGGTTCGATCCCGTTAACTCCCATTTTAGCGGGTGTAGTTTAGTGGTAAAACTACAGCCTTCCAAGCTGTTGTCGCGAGTTCGATTCTCGTCACCCGCTTTGAAC
>CAJNCW010000063.1 GCA_905221345.1 bacterium | reverse complement strand
GATTGGCTAGCTGATACTGATGCTGAAGCTGATTGACTTGCAGATACTGATGCTGAAGCACTTTGGCTAGCTGATACTGATGCTGAAGTTGATTCACTTGCAGATACTGATGCGCTTGCTGATTGGCTTGCACTTACAGACGCTGAAGCTGATTGGCT
>CAJNCW010000062.1 GCA_905221345.1 bacterium | reverse complement strand
GCATCAGTAAGTGCAAGTGAATCAACTTCAGCATCAGTATCAGCAAGCCAATCAACTAGCGCATCTGTATCTGCAAGCCAAAGCGCTTCAGCATCAGTATCAGCAAGCCAATCAGCTTCAGCGTCTGTATCAGCAAGCCAATCAGCTTCAGCGTCTGTATC
>CAJNCW010000061.1 GCA_905221345.1 bacterium | reverse complement strand
TGGGCGCGTAGCTCAGGTGGTTAGAGCGCACGCCTGATAAGCGTGAGGTCGGTGGTTCGAGTCCACTCGTGCCCATTTATGAATATGGTCCGTTGGTCAAGGGGTTAAGACACCGCCTTTTCACGGCGGTAACACGGGTTCGAATCCCGTACGGACTATTT
>CAJNCW010000060.1 GCA_905221345.1 bacterium | reverse complement strand
CAAGCACAAGCTTGAGCAACAGCGTGTCTGCTTCAATCAGTGCGAGCCACTCAGCAAGCACAAGCTTGAGCAACAGCGTGTCTGCGTCAATCAGTGCGAGCCACTCAGCAAGCACAAGCTTGAGTAACAGCGTATCTGCTTCAATTAGTACATCTGAATCAGC
>CAJNCW010000059.1 GCA_905221345.1 bacterium | reverse complement strand
TGATTCACTTGCAGATACTGATGCGCTTGCTGATTGGCTTGCACTTACAGACGCTGAAGCTGATTGGCTAGCTGATACTGATGCGCTTGCTGATTGACTTGAGCTTACTGATGCGCTAGTTGATACAGATGCTGAAGCTGATTGACTTGAGCTTACTGATGCGCT
>CAJNCW010000058.1 GCA_905221345.1 bacterium | reverse complement strand
AGAACTCAGCTTCTATCTCAGCAAGCGCGAGCCAGTCTGCGTCTGTATCAGCAAGCCAAAGCGCTTCAGCATCAGTAAGTGCAAGCATCAGTGCAAGCCAATCAGCATCTGTATCAGCTAGCCAATCAGCCAGCGCCTCTGTATCAGCAAGTCAAAGTGCTTCAAC
>CAJNCW010000057.1 GCA_905221345.1 bacterium | reverse complement strand
GATACAGATGCTGAAGCTGATTGACTTGAGCTTACTGATGCGCTAGTTGATTGACTTGCAGATACTGATGCTGAAGCACTTTGGCTAGCTGATACTGATGCTGAAGCTGATTCACTTGCAGATACTGATGCTGAAGCACTTTGGCTTGCAGATACTGATGCTGAAG
>CAJNCW010000056.1 GCA_905221345.1 bacterium | reverse complement strand
AGCCAATCAGCCAGCGCCTCTGTATCAGCAAGTCAAAGTGCTTCAACATCAGTAAGCGCGAGCCAAAGTGCCTCAGCTTCAGCATCTAACAACCAGAACTCAGCTTCTATCTCAGCAAGCGCGAGCCAGTCTGCGTCTGTATCAGCAAGCCAAAGCGCTTCAGCATCAGTA
>CAJNCW010000055.1 GCA_905221345.1 bacterium | reverse complement strand
GACACGCTGTTGCTCAAGCTTGTGCTTGTTGATACTGAAGCACTAATTGAAGCAGATACGCTGTTACTCAAGCTTGTGCTTGCTGAGTGGCTCGCACTGATTGAAGCAGACACGCTGTTGCTCAAGCTTGTGCTTGTTGATACTGAAGCACTAATTGAAGCAGATACGCTGTT
>CAJNCW010000054.1 GCA_905221345.1 bacterium | reverse complement strand
GCATCAGTATCTGCAAGTGAATCAACTTCAGCATCTGTATCAGCAAGCCAATCAGCTTCAGCATCAGTATCTGCAAGCCAAAGTGCTTCAGCATCAGTATCAGCTAGCCAATCAGCTTCAGCGTCTGTAAGTGCAAGCCAATCAGCTTCAGCATCAGTATCTGCAAGTGAATC
>CAJNCW010000053.1 GCA_905221345.1 bacterium | reverse complement strand
TCAGCATCTGTATCAGCTAGCCAATCAGCAAGCGCATCAGTAAGCTCAAGTGAATCAGCTTCAGCATCTGTATCAGCAAGCCAATCAGCTTCAGCGTCTGTATCAGCAAGCCAATCAGCTTCAGCATCAGTATCTGCAAGTGAATCAACTTCAGCATCTGTATCAGCAAGCCA
>CAJNCW010000052.1 GCA_905221345.1 bacterium | reverse complement strand
GCGCTAGTTGATTGACTTGCAGATACTGATGCTGAAGTTGATTGACTTGCAGATACTGATGCTGAAGCACTTTGGCTAGCTGATACAGATGCTGAAGCTGATTCACTTGCAGATACTGATGCTGAAGCTGATTGGCTTGCACTTACAGACGCTGAAGCTGATTGGCTAGCTGATA
>CAJNCW010000051.1 GCA_905221345.1 bacterium | reverse complement strand
CTGTTGCTCAAGCTTGTGCTTGCTGATTCAGATGCACTGATTGATGCTGACACGCTGTTGCTCAAGCTTGTGCTTGCCGATTGGCTCGCACTGATTGAGGCTGACACGCTGTTGCTCAAGCTTGTGCTTGCTGATTCAGATGCACTGATTGAGGCTGACACGCTGTTGCTCAAGCT
>CAJNCW010000050.1 GCA_905221345.1 bacterium | reverse complement strand
CTCAAGCTTGTGCTTGCTGAGTGGCTCGCACTGATTGAAGCAGACACGCTGTTGCTCAAGCTTGTGCTTGCTGATTCAGATGCACTGATTGAAGCAGATACGCTGTTGCTCAAGCTTGTGCTTGCTGAGTGGCTCGCACTGATTGAAGCAGACACGCTGTTGCTCAAGCTTGTGCTTG
>CAJNCW010000049.1 GCA_905221345.1 bacterium | reverse complement strand
TGATTCACTTGCAGATACTGATGCGCTTGCTGATTGGCTTGCACTTACAGACGCTGAAGCTGATTGGCTAGCTGATACAGATGCTGAAGTTGATTGGCTAGCTGATACTGATGCTGAAGCTGATTGGCTAGCTGATACAGATGCTGAAGCTGATTCACTTGAGCTTACTGATGCGCTTGC
>CAJNCW010000048.1 GCA_905221345.1 bacterium | reverse complement strand
GCTGAAGCTGATTCGCTTGCTGATACTGATGCTGAAGCGCTTTGGCTTGCAGATACAGATGCGCTAGTTGATTGACTTGCAGATACAGACGCTGAAGCGCTTTGGCTTGCAGATACAGATGCGCTAGTTGATTGGCTTGCTGATACTGATGCTGAAGTTGATTCACTTGCACTTACTGATGC
>CAJNCW010000047.1 GCA_905221345.1 bacterium | reverse complement strand
CATCAGTATCTGCAAGTCAATCAGCTTCAGCATCAGTATCTGCAAGTCAATCAACTAGCGCATCAGTAAGCTCAAGTGAATCAGCTTCAGCATCTGTATCAGCTAGCCAATCAGCTTCAGCATCAGTATCTGCAAGCCAAAGTGCTTCAGCATCAGTATCTGCAAGTGAATCAGCTTCAGCATC
>CAJNCW010000046.1 GCA_905221345.1 bacterium | reverse complement strand
TGATGCTGAAGCTGATTGACTTGCAGATACTGATGCTGAAGCACTTTGGCTAGCTGATACAGATGCTGAAGCTGATTCACTTGCAGATACTGATGCTGAAGCTGATTGACTTGCAGATACTGATGCGCTTGCTGATTGGCTTGCTGATACAGATGCTGAAGCTGATTGGCTTGCTGATACAGATG
>CAJNCW010000045.1 GCA_905221345.1 bacterium | reverse complement strand
CATCTGTATCAGCAAGCCAATCAGCTTCAGCATCTGTATCAGCAAGCCAATCAGCAAGCGCATCAGTATCTGCAAGTGAATCAACTTCAGCATCTGTATCAGCTAGCCAATCAGCAAGCGCATCAGTATCAGCTAGCCAAAGTGCTTCAGCATCAGTATCTGCAAGTGAATCAACTTCAGCATCTGTATCAGCAAGCCAATC
>CAJNCW010000044.1 GCA_905221345.1 bacterium | reverse complement strand
GCTGAAGTTGATTCACTTGCAGATACTGATGCGCTTGCTGATTGGCTTGCACTTACAGACGCTGAAGCTGATTGGCTTGCACTTACAGACGCTGAAGCTGATTGGCTTGCTGATACAGATGCTGAAGCTGATTGACTTGAGCTTACTGATGCGCTAGTTGATACAGATGCTGAAGCTGATTGACTTGAGCTTACTGATGCGCT
>CAJNCW010000043.1 GCA_905221345.1 bacterium | reverse complement strand
AGCGTGTCAGCATCAATCAGTGCATCTGAATCAGCAAGCACAAGCTTGAGCAATAGCGTATCAGCGTCAATCAGTGCTAGCCAATCAGTAAGCACAAGCTTGAGCAATAGCGTATCAGCGTCAATCAGTGCTAGCCAATCAGTAAGCACAAGCTTGAGCAACAGCGTGTCAGCGTCAATCAGTGCGAGCCAATCAGCAAGCACAAGCTTGAGCAACAGCG
>CAJNCW010000042.1 GCA_905221345.1 bacterium | reverse complement strand
AATCAGCTTCAGCGTCTGTATCTGCAAGTGAATCAACTTCAGCATCAGTATCAGCAAGCCAATCAACTAGCGCATCTGTATCAGCAAGCCAATCAGCAAGCGCATCAGTATCAGCTAGCCAAAGCGCTTCAGCATCAGTATCAGCTAGCCAATCAACTAGCGCATCTGTATCTGCAAGTCAATCAGCAAGCGCATCAGTATCAGTAAGCCAATCAACTAGCGCATCAGTATC
>CAJNCW010000041.1 GCA_905221345.1 bacterium | reverse complement strand
TGATTGGCTAGCTGATACTGATGCTGAAGCGCTTTGGCTAGCTGATACTGATGCGCTTGCTGATTGGCTTGCTGATACAGATGCGCTAGTTGATTGGCTTGCTGATACTGATGCTGAAGTTGATTCACTTGCAGATACAGACGCTGAAGCTGATTGGCTTGCACTTACAGATGCTGAAGCGCTTTGGCTAGCTGATACTGATGCGCTTGCTGATTCGCTTGCACTTACAGATG
>CAJNCW010000040.1 GCA_905221345.1 bacterium | reverse complement strand
TAGATATTTGAATTTACGGAAATTTTCAATCGTTGCCAAAGCGGAAAAGGGTTTTTATAGTGGATTAACAAAAATCAGGACAAGGCGACGAAGCCGCAGACAGTACAGATAGTACGGAACCGATTCACTTGGTGCTTCAGCACCTTAGAGAATCGTTCTCTTTGAGCTAAGGCGAGGCAACGCCGTACTGGTTTTTGTTAATCCACTATAAATCAATGTAATCCATTCTGTTCCCGATGTTTATGCCGTCTGAAACCCATCCTGT
>CAJNCW010000039.1 GCA_905221345.1 bacterium | reverse complement strand
TATCTGCAAGCCAATCAGCAAGCGCATCAGTATCAGCTAGCCAAAGCGCTTCAGCATCAGTAAGCTCAAGTGAATCAGCTTCAGCGTCTGTATCTGCAAGTCAATCAACTAGCGCATCTGTATCAGCAAGCCAATCAGCTTTAGCATCAGTATCAGCAAGCCAATCAGCTTCAGCATCTGTATCTGCAAGTCAATCAGTTAGCGCATCAGTAAGTGCAAGTGAATCAACTTCAGCATCAGTATCAGCAAGCCAATCAACTAGCGCATCTGTATCTGC
>CAJNCW010000038.1 GCA_905221345.1 bacterium | reverse complement strand
GCAGATACAGATGCGCTAGTTGATTGGCTTGCTGATACTGATGCTGAAGTTGATTCACTTGCACTTACTGATGCGCTAACTGATTGACTTGCAGATACAGATGCTGAAGCTGATTGGCTTGCTGATACTGATGCTGAAGCTGATTGGCTTGCTGATACAGATGCGCTAGTTGATTGACTTGCAGATACAGACGCTGAAGCTGATTGACTTGAGCTTACTGATGCGCTAGTTGATTCACTTGAGCTTACTGATGCTGAAGCGCTTTGGCTAGCTGATACTGATGCGCTTGCTGATTGGCTTGCAGATA
>CAJNCW010000037.1 GCA_905221345.1 bacterium | reverse complement strand
AGCGTGTCTGCTTCAATCAGTGCGAGCCACTCAGCAAGCACAAGCTTGAGTAACAGCGTATCTGCTTCAATTAGTGCATCTGAATCAGCAAGCACAAGCTTGAGCAACAGCGTGTCAGCTTCAATCAGTGCTAGCCACTCAGCAAGCACAAGCTTGAGCAACAGCGTATCTGCTTCAATCAGTGCGAGCCACTCAGCAAGCACAAGCTTGAGTAACAGCGTATCTGCTTCAATTAGTGCTTCAGTATCAACAAGCACAAGCTTGAGCAACAGCGTGTCTGCTTCAATCAGTGCGAGCCACTCAGCAAGCACAAGCTTGAGCAACAGC
>CAJNCW010000036.1 GCA_905221345.1 bacterium | reverse complement strand
CGAGGATAAGTGTTTCAAGTTTCATGGGATATTTAAAAGGTAAAAGTGCACTCATGATGTTTGATAAACACGCCAACCTCAAGTACAAGTTTGGGAATCGGCATTTCTGGGCAGAAGGTTATTATGTAAGTACGGTTGGACTCAATGAAGCCACAATTAGGAAATATATTCAAGAGCAGGAAAAGCATGATATAGCACTAGATAAATTAAGTGTAAAAGAATATGAGGATCCCTTTAGGGATAGTGGTAAGTAATGCGAACGCCTCTTTAAGAGGCAAGTGACGAGTCAAGAGCAATGAGGCTTGAACAACGTGAAAGCCAGCGTCTTTAGGCGCTGGCTGGT
>CAJNCW010000035.1 GCA_905221345.1 bacterium | reverse complement strand
AGCCACTCAGCAAGCACAAGCTTGAGCAACAGCGTATCAGCTTCAATTAGTGCATCTGAATCAGCAAGCACAAGCTTGAGCAACAGCGTGTCAGCTTCAATCAGTGCTAGCCAATCAGCAAGCACAAGCTTGAGCAACAGCGTATCTGCTTCAATTAGTGCATCTGAATCAGCAAGCACAAGCTTGAGCAACAGCGTGTCAGCTTCAATCAGTGCTAGCCATCAGCAAGCACAAGCTTGAGCAACAGCGTATCTGCTTCAATCAGTGCATCTGAATCAGCAAGCACAAGCTTGAGTAACAGCGTATCTGCTTCAATTAGTGCTTCAGTATCAACAAGCACAAGCTTGAGCAA
>CAJNCW010000034.1 GCA_905221345.1 bacterium | reverse complement strand
AGCGTGTCAGCATCAATCAGTGCATCTGAATCAGCAAGCACAAGCTTGAGCAACAGCGTGTCAGCCTCAATCAGTGCGAGCCAATCGGCAAGCACAAGCTTGAGCAACAGCGTGTCAGCATCAATCAGTGCATCTGAATCAGCAAGCACAAGCTTGAGCAATAGCGTATCAGCGTCAATCAGTGCGAGCCAATCAGCAAGCACAAGCTTGAGCAACAGCGTGTCAGCATCAATCAGTGCGAGCCAATCAGCAAGCACAAGCTTGAGCAACAGCGTGTCAGCCTCAATCAGTGCATCTGAATCAGCAAGCACAAGCTTGAGCAACAGCGTGTCAGCATCAATCAGTGCATCTGAATCAGC
>CAJNCW010000033.1 GCA_905221345.1 bacterium | reverse complement strand
AGCCAATCAGCTTCAGCATCAGTATCTGCAAGTGAATCAACTTCAGCATCTGTATCAGCAAGCCAATCAGCTTCAGCGTCTGTAAGTGCAAGCCAATCAGCAAGCGCATCAGTATCTGCAAGTGAATCAACTTCAGTATCTGTATCAGCTAGCCAATCAACTTCAGCATCAGTATCTGCAAGCCAAAGTGCTTCAGCATCAGTATCTGCAAGTGAATCAGCTTCAGCATCAGTATCTGCAAGTGAATCAGCTTCAGCATCAGTATCAGCAAGCCAATCAGCTTCAGCATCTGTATCTGCAAGTGAATCAGCTTCAGCATCTGTATCAGCTAGCCAATCAGCAAGCGCATCAGTAAGCTCAAGTGAATC
>CAJNCW010000032.1 GCA_905221345.1 bacterium | reverse complement strand
GCTGATTCAGATGCACTGATTGATGCTGACACGCTGTTGCTCAAGCTTGTGCTTGCTGATTCAGATGCACTGATTGACGCTGATACGCTGTTGCTCAAGCTTGTGCTTGCTGATTGGCTTGCACTTACAGACGCTGAAGCTGATTGGCTAGCTGATACAGATGCTGAAGCTGATTCACTTGAGCTTACTGATGCGCTTGCTGATTGGCTAGCTGATACTGATGCTGAAGCTGATTCACTTGCAGATACTGATGCTGAAGCTGATTGGCTAGCTGATACTGATGCTGAAGCTGATTGGCTAGCTGATACTGATGCTGAAGCTGATTGGCTAGCTGATACAGATGCTGAAGCTGATTCACTTGAGCTTACTGATGCGCTTGCTGATTGGCTAGCTGATACTGATGCTGAAGCTGATTCACTTG
>CAJNCW010000031.1 GCA_905221345.1 bacterium | reverse complement strand
GCTGATTCAGATGCACTAATTGAAGCAGATACGCTGTTACTCAAGCTTGTGCTTGCTGAGTGGCTCGCACTGATTGAAGCAGACACGCTGTTGCTCAAGCTTGTGCTTGCTGATACTGAAGCACTAATTGAAGCAGATACGCTGTTGCTCAAGCTTGTGCTTGCTGAGTGGCTCGCACTGATTGAAGCAGACACGCTGTTGCTCAAGCTTGTGCTTGCTGATTCTGATGCACTAATTGAAGCAGATACGCTGTTACTCAAGCTTGTGCTTGCTGAGTGGCTCGCACTGATTGAAGCAGACACGCTGTTGCTCAAGCTTGTGCTTGCTGATACTGAAGCACTAATTGAAGCAGATACGCTGTTGCTCAAGCTTGTGCTTGCTGAGTGGCTCGCACTGATTGAAGCAGACACGCTGTTGCTCAAGCTTGTGCTTGCTGAT
>CAJNCW010000030.1 GCA_905221345.1 bacterium | reverse complement strand
GTTGGCGTGTTTATCAAACATCATGAGTGCACTTTTACCTTTTAAATATCCCATGAAACTTGAAACACTTATCCTCGGTGGAATACTTACTAACATATGTACATGATCTGGCATCAAGTGACCCTCGATAATTTCAACACCTTTATAACTGCACAAACGATGAAATATTTCGCCTAAACTACTTCGATATTGATTATAGATCACTTTTCGTCTATACTTAGGGGTAAACACAATGTGATATTTACACATCCACTTTGTGTGTGATAAACTATGTGCCTTTTGTGCCATATTTTTCTCCTTTCGCTTTACAATTGGCTTGAACACCTTTATTGTATCGCGTTTGGAGTTTTTTTTGGTATAACCTTCGATGCGCACCCGCATAGCGGGTGGTTTATTTGTCTCGCACCTGACGGAGCGAGACGGACTAATAGTCACATAA
>CAJNCW010000029.1 GCA_905221345.1 bacterium | reverse complement strand
CTGTTGCTCAAGCTTGTGCTTGTTGATACTGAAGCACTAATTGAAGCAGATACGCTGTTGCTCAAGCTTGTGCTTGCTGAGTGGCTCGCACTGATTGAAGCAGACACGCTGTTGCTCAAGCTTGTGCTTGCTGATTCAGATGCACTAATTGAAGCAGATACGCTGTTACTCAAGCTTGTGCTTGCTGAGTGGCTCGCACTGATTGAAGCAGACACGCTGTTGCTCAAGCTTGTGCTTGCTGATTCTGATGCACTGATTGAAGCAGATACGCTGTTGCTCAAGCTTGTGCTTGTTGATACTGAAGCACTAATTGAAGCAGATACGCTGTTGCTCAAGCTTGTGCTTGCTGAGTGGCTCGCACTGATTGAAGCAGACACGCTGTTGCTCAAGCTTGTGCTTGTTGATACTGAAGCACTAATTGAAGCAGATACGCTGTTACTCAAGCTTGTGCTTGCTGAGTGGCTCGCACTGATTGAAGCAGACACGCT
>CAJNCW010000028.1 GCA_905221345.1 bacterium | reverse complement strand
AGCAGGTTGTTGTGCAGGAGCTTGTGAGTGGTTCAATGCACTTGAGATTGAAGCACTGTCAGACAAGCTAGCTGAGGTACTTGCGCTATCGCTCAAGCTTGTGCTTGTTGAAACTGATTCACTTGTGCTGATTGAAGCACTTACGCTGTTGCTCAAGCTTGCTGAAGTACTTGCTGAAGTTGAGGCATCGCCTGAACCATTGCTTGTACTTGTTGAACCTGAACCACTACCTGAGTTGTTGCTTGCACTGATTGAAGCTGAAGCTGATTGGCTTGCACTTACAGACGCTGAAGCTGATTGACTTGCAGATACTGATGCGCTAGCTGATTGACTAGCTGAGCCATTGCTTGTGCTTGTTGAACCTGAACCACTACCTGAGTTGTTGCTTGCACTGATTGATGCAGAAATGCTGTCACTCAAGCTTGCGCTTGTTGAGACTGACTCACTTGCGCTGATTGATGCTGAAGTACTATCGCTCAATGATACACTTACTGACTTGCTGAGTGAAACTGACTCACTTGCACTTACAGATTCAAG
>CAJNCW010000027.1 GCA_905221345.1 bacterium | reverse complement strand
CATCAGTAAGCTCAAGTGAATCAGCTTCAGCATCAGTATCAGCTAGCCAAAGTGCTTCAGCATCAGTATCTGCAAGTGAATCAGCTTCAGCATCAGTATCTGCAAGTCAATCAGCTTCAGCATCAGTATCAGCTAGCCAATCAGCTTCAGCATCTGTATCAGCTAGCCAATCAACTAGCGCATCAGTATCTGCAAGTGAATCAGCTTCAGCATCAGTATCAGCTAGCCAATCAGCAAGCGCATCAGTAAGCTCAAGTGAATCAGCTTCAGCATCTGTATCAGCTAGCCAATCAGCTTCAGCATCAGTATCAGCTAGCCAATCAACTTCAGCATCTGTATCAGCTAGCCAATCAGCTTCAGCGTCTGTAAGTGCAAGCCAATCAGCAAGCGCATCAGTATCTGCAAGTGAATCAGCTTCAGCATCTGTATCAGCAAGCGCATCAGTAAGCTCAAGTGAATCAGCTTCAGCATCTGTATCAGCAAGCCAATCAGCTTCAGCATCTGTATCTGCAAGTGAATCAGCTTCAGCATCTGTATCAGCTAGCCAATCAGCAAGCGCATCAGTAAGCTCAAGTGAATC
>CAJNCW010000026.1 GCA_905221345.1 bacterium | reverse complement strand
GCATCAGTAAGTGCAAGTGAATCAACTTCAGCATCAGTATCAGCAAGCCAATCAACTAGCGCATCTGTATCTGCAAGTCAATCAGCAAGCGCATCAGTATCAGTAAGCCAATCAACTAGCGCATCAGTATCTGCAAGCCAATCAGCAAGCGCATCAGTATCAGCTAGCCAAAGCGCTTCAGCATCAGTAAGCTCAAGTGAATCAACTTCAGCATCAGTAAGTGCAAGTCAATCAACTAGCGCATCAGTAAGCTCAAGTCAATCAACTTCAGCATCAGTAAGTGCAAGTGAATCAACTTCAGCATCAGTATCAGCTAGCCAATCAGCTTCAGCGTCTGTATCTGCAAGTGAATCAGCTTCAGCATCAGTATCAGCAAGCCAATCAACTAGCGCATCAGTAAGTGCTAGTCAATCAGCTTCAGCATCAGTATCTGTAAGCCAATCAGCTTCAGCGTCTGTATCTGCAAGTCAATCAACTAGCGCATCAGTAAGCTCAAGTCAATCAGCTAGCGCATCAGTAAGTGCAAGTGAATCAACTTCAGCATCAGTATCAGCAAGCCAATCAACTAGCGCATCTGTATCTGC
>CAJNCW010000025.1 GCA_905221345.1 bacterium | reverse complement strand
CATCAGTAAGCTCAAGTGAATCAGCTTCAGCATCAGTATCAGCTAGCCAAAGTGCTTCAGCATCAGTATCTGCAAGTCAATCAGCTTCAGCATCTGTATCAGCTAGCCAAAGTGCTTCAGCATCAGTATCTGCAAGTCAATCAGCTTCAGCATCAGTATCAGCTAGCCAATCAGCTTCAGCATCAGTATCAGCTAGCCAATCAACTAGCGCATCAGTAAGCTCAAGTGAATCAGCTTCAGCATCAGTATCAGCTAGCCAATCAGCAAGCGCATCAGTAAGCTCAAGTGAATCAGCTTCAGCATCTGTATCAGCTAGCCAATCAGCTTCAGCATCAGTATCAGCTAGCCAATCAGCTTCAGCATCAGTATCAGCTAGCCAATCAGCTTCAGCGTCAGTATCAGCTAGCCAATCAGCTTCAGCATCAGTATCAGCTAGCCAAAGTGCTTCAGCATCAGTATCTGCAAGTCAATCAGCTTCAGCATCAGTATCAGCTAGCCAATCAGCTTCAGCATCAGTATCTGCAAGTGAATCAGCTTCAGCATCAGTATCAGCTAGCCAATCAGCAAGCGCATCAGTAAGCTCAAGTGAATC
>CAJNCW010000024.1 GCA_905221345.1 bacterium | reverse complement strand
GGCTTTAGTCAATTTGTCAGTTGAACAAGTAAATGTAGAAGAGAGAAAGAATACTGCTAATTCAGTCAAACAAATTTTTGAGCAGTTTCAACATTCTGAAGACATTGCGTTACGATATGCTATGGCTTTAGTCAATTTGTCAGCTGAACAAGTAAATATAGAAGAACTCGGCGATACCGTTAATTCAGTCAAACAAATTTTTGAGCAGTTCAAGCAATCTGAAGACATTGCGTTACAATACGCTATGGTTTTAGTGAATTTGTCAGTTGAACAAGTAAATATAAAAGAAATAGACGATACTGCTAATTCCGTCAAAGAAATTTTTGAACAGTTTAAGCAGTCTGAAGGCATTGCATTACGATATGCTATGGCTTTAGTCAATTTGTCAGTTGAACAAGTAAATGTAGAAGAGAGAAAGAATACTGCTAATTCAGTCAAACAAATTTTTGAGCAGTTTCAACATTCTGAAGACATTGCGTTACGATATGCTATGGCTTTAGTCAATTTGTCAGCTGAACAAGTAAATATAGAAGAACTCGGCGATACCGTTAATTCAGTCAAACAAATTTTTGAGCAGTTCAAGCAATCTGAAGACATTGCGTTAC
>CAJNCW010000023.1 GCA_905221345.1 bacterium | reverse complement strand
ACAAGCTTGAGCAACAGCGTGTCAGCGTCAATCAGTGCGAGCCAATCAGCAAGCACAAGCTTGAGCAACAGCGTGTCTGCTTCAATTAGTGCATCTGAATCAGCAAGCACAAGCTTGAGCAACAGCGTATCAGCGTCAATCAGTGCTTCAGTATCAGCAAGCACAAGCTTGAGCAACAGCGTATCTGCTTCAATCAGTGCTAGCCAATCAGTAAGCACAAGCTTGAGCAACAGCGTGTCAGCGTCAATCAGTGCTTCAGTATCAGCAAGCACAAGCTTAAGCAACAGCGTGTCAGCGTCAATCAGTGCATCTGAATCAGCAAGCACAAGCTTGAGCAACAGCGTGTCAGCGTCAATCAGTGCGAGCCAATCAGCAAGCACAAGCTTGAGCAACAGCGTGTCAGCGTCAATTAGTGCATCTGAATCAGCAAGCACAAGCTTGAGCAACAGCGTATCAGCGTCAATCAGTGCTTCAGTATCAGCAAGCACAAGCTTGAGCAACAGCGTATCTGCTTCAATCAGTGCTAGCCAATCAGTAAGCACAAGCTTGAGCAACAGCGTGTCAGCGTCAATCAGTGCTTCAGTATCAGCAAGCACAAGCTTAAGCAACAGCGTGTCAGCGTCAATCAGTGC
>CAJNCW010000022.1 GCA_905221345.1 bacterium | reverse complement strand
CATCAGTATCTGCAAGTCAATCAGCTTCAGCATCAGTATCTGCAAGTCAATCAACTAGCGCATCAGTAAGCTCAAGTCAATCAGCTTCAGCATCAGTATCAGCAAGCCAAAGTGCTTCAGCATCAGTATCTGCAAGTGAATCACTTAGCATCGTATCGCAAGAATCAGCTTCAGCATCAGTATCTGCAAGCCAATCAGCAAGCGCATCAGTATCTGCAAGTCAATCAGCTTCAGCATCAGTATCTGCAAGCCAAAGTGCTTCAGCATCTGTATCAGCTAGCCAATCAGCTTCAGCGTCTGTAAGTGCAAGCCAATCAGCTTCAGCATCAGTATCTGCAAGTGAATCAACTTCAGCATCTGTATCAGCAAGCCAATCAGCTTCAGCGTCTGTAAGTGCAAGCCAATCAGCAAGCGCATCAGTATCTGCAAGTGAATCAACTTCAGTATCTGTATCAGCTAGCCAATCAACTTCAGCATCAGTATCTGCAAGCCAAAGTGCTTCAGCATCAGTATCTGCAAGTGAATCAGCTTCAGCATCAGTATCAGCAAGCGCATCAGTAAGCTCAAGTGAATCAGCTTCAGCATCTGTATCAGCAAGCGCATCAGTAAGCTCAAGTGAATCAGCTTCAGCATCTGTATCAGCAAGCCAATCAGCTTCAGCATCTGTATCTGCAAGTGAATCAGCTTCAGCATCTGTATCAGCTAGCCAATCAGCAAGCGCATCAGTAAGCTCAAGTGAATC
>CAJNCW010000021.1 GCA_905221345.1 bacterium | reverse complement strand
GCACTGATTGACGCTGACACGCTGTTGCTTAAGCTTGTGCTTGCTGATACTGAAGCACTGATTGACGCTGACACGCTGTTGCTCAAGCTTGTGCTTACTGATTGGCTAGCACTGATTGAAGCAGATACGCTGTTGCTCAAGCTTGTGCTTGCTGATACTGAAGCACTGATTGACGCTGACACGCTGTTGCTCAAGCTTGTGCTTACTGATTGGCTAGCACTGATTGAAGCAGATACGCTGTTGCTCAAGCTTGTGCTTGCTGATACTGAAGCACTGATTGACGCTGATACGCTGTTGCTCAAGCTTGTGCTTGCTGATTCAGATGCACTAATTGAAGCAGACACGCTGTTGCTCAAGCTTGTGCTTGCTGATTCAGATGCACTGATTGAGGCTGATACGCTGTTGCTCAAGCTTGTGCTTGCTGATTGGCTCGCACTGATTGACGCTGACACGCTGTTGCTTAAGCTTGTGCTTGCTGATACTGAAGCACTGATTGACGCTGACACGCTGTTGCTCAAGCTTGTGCTTACTGATTGGCTAGCACTGATTGAAGCAGATACGCTGTTGCTCAAGCTTGTGCTTGCTGATACTGAAGCACTGATTGACGCTGATACGCTGTTGCTCAAGCTTGTGCTTGCTGATTCAGATGCACTAATTGAAGCAGACACGCTGTTGCTCAAGCTTGTGCTTGCTGATTCAGATGCACTGATTGAGGCTGATACGCTGTTGCTCAAGCTTGTGCTTGCTGATTGGCTCGCACTGATTGACGCTGACACGCTGTTGCTCAAGCTTGTGCT
>CAJNCW010000020.1 GCA_905221345.1 bacterium | reverse complement strand
GCTGAAGCTGATTGACTTGAGCTTACTGATGCGCTAGTTGATTGACTTGCAGATACTGATGCTGAAGCACTTTGGCTTGCTGATACTGATGCGCTTGCTGATTGGCTTGCTGATACAGATGCTGAAGTTGATTCACTTGCAGATACTGATGCGCTTGCTGATTGGCTAGCTGATACAGATGCTGAAGCTGATTGGCTAGCTGATACAGATGCTGAAGCTGATTCACTTGCAGATACTGATGCTGAAGCTGATTGGCTTGCACTTACAGACGCTGAAGCTGATTGGCTAGCTGATACAGATGCTGAAGCACTTTGGCTTGCAGATACTGATGCTGAAGCACTTTGGCTAGCTGATACAGATGCTGAAGTTGATTCACTTGCAGATACTGATGCGCTTGCTGATTGGCTTGCACTTACAGACGCTGAAGCTGATTGGCTAGCTGATACTGATGCGCTTGCTGATTGACTTGAGCTTACTGATGCGCTAGCTGATACAGATGCTGAAGCTGATTCACTTGAGCTTACTGATGCGCTAGTTGATTGACTTGCAGATACTGATGCTGAAGCTGATTGACTTGCAGATACTGATGCTGAAGCGCTTTGGCTTGCTGATACAGACGCAGACTGGCTCGCGCTTGCTGAGATAGAAGCTGAGTTCTGGTTGTTAGATGCTGAAGCTGAGGCACTTTGGCTCGCGCTTACTGATGTTGAAGCACTTTGACTTGCTGATACAGAGGCGCTGGCTGATTGGCTAGCTGATACAGATGCTGATTGGCTTGCACTTACTGAAGCTGATGCACTTTGGCTTGCGCTTACTGATGCACTTACGCT
>CAJNCW010000019.1 GCA_905221345.1 bacterium | reverse complement strand
GCATCAGTAAGCTCAAGTGAATCAACTTCAGCATCAGTAAGTGCAAGTCAATCAACTAGCGCATCAGTAAGCTCAAGCGAATCAGCTTCAGCATCTGTAAGTGCAAGCGAATCAGCTAGCGCATCAGTAAGTGCAAGTGAATCAACTTCAGCATCTGTAAGTGCAAGCGAATCAGCTTCAGCGTCTGTATCTGCAAGTGAATCAACTTCAGCATCAGTATCAGTAAGCCAATCAACTAGCGCATCTGTATCTGCAAGCCAATCAGCAAGCGCATCAGTATCTGCAAGCCAATCAGCAAGCGCATCAGTATCAGCTAGCCAAAGCGCTTCAGCATCAGTAAGCTCAAGTGAATCAACTTCAGCATCAGTAAGTGCAAGTCAATCAACTAGCGCATCAGTAAGCTCAAGTCAATCAACTTCAGCATCAGTATCAGCAAGCGAATCAGCTTCAGCGTCTGTATCTGCAAGTCAATCAGCAAGCACAAGCTTGAGCAACAGTGTATCTGCTTCAATTAGTGCTTCAGTATCAGCAAGCACAAGCTTGAGCAACAGCGTGTCTGCGTCAATCAGTGCGAGCCACTCAGCAAGCACAAGCTTGAGTAACAGCGTATCTGCTTCAATTAGTGCATCTGAATCAGCAAGCACAAGCTTGAGCAACAGCGTGTCTGCTTCAATCAGTGCGAGCCACTCAGCAAGCACAAGCTTGAGCAACAGCGTATCTGCTTCAATTAGTGCTTCAGTATCAACAAGCACAAGCTTGAGCAACAGCGTGTCTGCTTCAATCAGTGCGAGCCACTCAGCAAGCACAAGCTTGAGCAACAGTGTATCTGCTTCAATTAGTGCTTCAGTATCAGCAAGCACAAGCTTGAGCAACAGCGTGTCTGCGTCAATCAGTGCGAGCCACTCAGCAAGCACAAGCTTGAGTAACAGCGTATCTGCTTCAATTAGTGCATCTGAATCAGC
>CAJNCW010000018.1 GCA_905221345.1 bacterium | reverse complement strand
GCATCAGTAAGTGCAAGTGAATCAACTTCAGCATCAGTATCAGCAAGCCAATCAACTAGCGCATCTGTATCTGCAAGCCAAAGCGCTTCAGCATCAGTATCAGCAAGCCAATCAGCTTCAGCGTCTGTATCAGCAAGCGAATCAGCTTCAGCTTCTGTATCAGCTAGCCAATCAGCTTCAGCATCAGTATCAGCAAGCGAATCAGCTTCAGCATCAGTATCAGCTAGCCAAAGCGCTTCAGCATCAGTATCAGCTAGCCAATCAGCTTCAGCATCAGTATCAGCTAGCCAAAGCGCTTCAGCATCTGTAAGTGCAAGCGAATCAGCTAGCGCATCAGTAAGCTCAAGTCAATCAGCAAGCGCATCAGTAAGTGCAAGTGAATCAACTTCAGCATCAGTATCAGCAAGCCAATCAACTAGCGCATCTGTATCTGCAAGTCAATCAGCAAGCGCATCAGTAAGCTCAAGCGAATCAGCTTCAGCATCTGTAAGTGCAAGCGAATCAGCTAGCGCATCAGTAAGTGCAAGTGAATCAACTTCAGCATCTGTAAGTGCAAGCGAATCAGCTTCAGCGTCTGTATCTGCAAGTGAATCAACTTCAGCATCAGTATCAGCAAGCCAATCAACTAGCGCATCTGTATCAGCAAGCCAATCAGCAAGCGCATCAGTATCAGCTAGCCAAAGCGCTTCAGCATCAGTATCAGCTAGCCAATCAGCTTCAGCGTCTGTATCTGCAAGTCAATCAGCAAGCGCATCAGTATCAGTAAGCCAATCAACTAGCGCATCTGTATCTGCAAGCCAATCAGCAAGCGCATCAGTATCAGCTAGCCAATCAGCTTCAGCGTCTGTATCTGCAAGTCAATCAGCAAGCGCATCAGTATCAGTAAGCCAATCAACTAGCGCATCAGTATCTGCAAGCCAATCAGCAAGCGCATCAGTATCTGCAAGCCAATCAGCTTCAGCGTCTGTATCTGCAAGTCAATCAGCAAGCGCATCAGTATCAGTAAGCCAATCAACTAGCGCATCAGTATCTGCAAGCCA
>CAJNCW010000017.1 GCA_905221345.1 bacterium | reverse complement strand
CTTTGGCTAGCTGATACTGATGCGCTTGCTGATTCGCTTGCACTTACAGATGCTGAAGCGCTTTGGCTAGCTGATACTGATGCGCTTGCTGATTCGCTTGCACTTACAGATGCTGAAGCGCTTTGGCTAGCTGATACAGATGCTGAAGCGCTTTGGCTTGCAGATACTGATGCTGAAGCTGATTCGCTTGAGCTTACTGATGCGCTAGCTGATTGACTTGCAGATACAGACGCTGAAGCTGATTGACTAGCACTTACTGATGCGCTAGTTGATTGACTTGCAGATACAGACGCTGAAGCTGATTCGCTTGCTGATACTGATGCTGAAGTTGATTGACTTGAGCTTACTGATGCGCTAGTTGATTGACTTGCACTTACTGATGCTGAAGTTGATTCACTTGAGCTTACTGATGCTGAAGCGCTTTGGCTAGCTGATACTGATGCGCTTGCTGATTCGCTTGCTGATACTGATGCGCTTGCTGATTCGCTTGCTGATACTGATGCGCTAGTTGATTGGCTTACTGATACTGATGCGCTTGCTGATTGACTTGCAGATACAGATGCGCTAGTTGATTGGCTTGCTGATACTGATGCTGAAGTTGATTCACTTGCACTTACTGATGCGCTAGCTGATTGACTTGCAGATACAGACGCTGAAGCTGATTGGCTTGCACTTACAGATGCTGAAGCGCTTTGGCTAGCTGATACTGATGCGCTTGCTGATTCGCTTGCACTTACAGATGCTGAAGCGCTTTGGCTAGCTGATACAGATGCTGAAGCGCTTTGGCTTGCAGATACTGATGCTGAAGCTGATTCGCTTGAGCTTACTGATGCGCTAGCTGATTGACTTGCAGATACAGACGCTGAAGCTGATTGACTAGCACTTACTGATGCGCTAGTTGATTGACTTGCAGATACAGACGCTGAAGCTGATTCGCTTGCTGATACTGATGCTGAAGTTGATTCACTTGCACTTACTGATGCGCTAGTTGATTGACTTGCACTTACTGATGCTGAAGTTGATTCACTTGAGCTTACTGATGCTGAAGCGCTTTGGCTAGCTGATACTGATGCGCTTGCTGATTGGCTTGCTGATACTGATGCGCTAGTTGATTGGCTTACTGATACTGATGCGCTTGCTGATTGACTTGCAGATACAGATGCGCTAGTTGATTGGCTTGCTGATACTGATGCTGAAGTTGATTCACTTGAGCTTACTGATGCTGAAGCGCTTTGGCTAGCTGATACTGATGCGCTTGCTG
>CAJNCW010000016.1 GCA_905221345.1 bacterium | reverse complement strand
AAGCACAAGCTTGAGCAACAGCGTGTCAGCGTCAATCAGTGCGAGCCAATCAGCAAGCACAAGCTTGAGCAACAGCGTATCAGCCTCAATCAGTGCATCTGAATCAGCAAGCACAAGCTTGAGCAACAGCGTGTCTGCTTCAATTAGTGCATCTGAATCAGCAAGCACAAGCTTGAGCAACAGCGTATCAGCGTCAATCAGTGCTTCAGTATCAGCAAGCACAAGCTTGAGCAACAGCGTATCTGCTTCAATCAGTGCTAGCCAATCAGTAAGCACAAGCTTGAGCAACAGCGTGTCAGCGTCAATCAGTGCTTCAGTATCAGCAAGCACAAGCTTAAGCAACAGCGTGTCAGCGTCAATCAGTGCGAGCCAATCAGCAAGCACAAGCTTGAGCAACAGCGTATCAGCCTCAATCAGTGCATCTGAATCAGCAAGCACAAGCTTGAGCAACAGCGTGTCTGCTTCAATTAGTGCATCTGAATCAGCAAGCACAAGCTTGAGCAACAGCGTATCAGCGTCAATCAGTGCTTCAGTATCAGCAAGCACAAGCTTGAGCAACAGCGTATCTGCTTCAATCAGTGCTAGCCAATCAGTAAGCACAAGCTTGAGCAACAGCGTGTCAGCGTCAATCAGTGCTTCAGTATCAGCAAGCACAAGCTTGAGCAACAGCGTATCTGCTTCAATCAGTGCTAGCCAATCAGTAAGCACAAGCTTGAGCAACAGCGTGTCAGCGTCAATCAGTGCTTCAGTATCAGCAAGCACAAGCTTGAGCAACAGCGTGTCAGCGTCAATCAGTGCATCTGAATCAGCAAGCACAAGCTTGAGCAACAGCGTGTCAGCGTCAATCAGTGCGAGCCAATCAGCAAGCACAAGCTTGAGCAACAGCGTATCAGCCTCAATCAGTGCATCTGAATCAGCAAGCACAAGCTTGAGCAACAGCGTGTCTGCTTCAATTAGTGCATCTGAATCAGCAAGCACAAGCTTGAGCAACAGCGTATCAGCGTCAATCAGTGCTTCAGTATCAGCAAGCACAAGCTTGAGCAACAGCGTATCTGCTTCAATCAGTGCTAGCCAATCAGTAAGCACAAGCTTGAGCAACAGCGTGTCAGCGTCAATCAGTGCTTCAGTATCAGCAAGCACAAGCTTGAGCAACAGCGTATCTGCTTCAATCAGTGCTAGCCAATCAGTAAGCACAAGCTTGAGCAACAGCGTGTCAGCGTCAATCAGTGCTTCAGTATCAGCAAGCACAAGCTTAAGCAACAGCGTGTCAGCGTCAATCAGTGC
>CAJNCW010000015.1 GCA_905221345.1 bacterium | reverse complement strand
TAGTGATAATAAATTGTTATCGGTAGGAGAAATTATGAGATTAATAGTAATTTTAAATGTCAACCCAGATTCATCCATTCAAACAAAAATTATCGAAAATAGAGAATACACTCGCAATGAATTGAGAGATATTCTCCATAAAAGTTTTTCTAAATTTATCGATGAAATCATATTTTACGATAATTTTGAGAGATTCAAAAAAAGTGTTTTTAATCACCTAGACGACTTTGTGTTAAATTTTGATTTTGGATATAACAGTCGAATTAGAAACATGAGTGTCCCAGCATTTTGTGAAAATTATAAAATTAAATATTTCAACCCAGACCCATATGTACAAGTTTTATGTCAAGATAAATTTATGACAGAGAAATTTGCAGAGAATTTTGGTATAAAAGTCCCAAAAAGCTTGTTAGTATTTGATCATTCATACACTAAAGAAATTCTATCGAACTTTGAATATCCAATTATTATTAAACCGAACTATGAATCAGAATCAATAGGAATTACACAAAACTCTATTGTTGAAAATATGGAACAGGCAGATATGGCACTCAAGCAATTAATGAAGGACTTTGATGGTATTCTAGTAGAGGAATACATTGAAGGGAGAGAAGTAGCTATTACTATTTTGGAAAATGAAGGAGAGTTATTCTTTGAAGAAGTTGAACTTATTTTTCCAGAATCTAATGAATTCAAGTATCAGGCTTATACTTCAGAAATTAAACAAAAAATCGGTATAGAAATCGAAAAAAGTTGCTATTTAAGCGATAAAGATATTATCAACTTAAAGCAACTTTATAAGAACTTGTCTCCAAATAAATTGATACGAGTAGATGGTCGAATAAAAAATGCAGAATTTCATCTAATAGAGATCAATGCTAATCCTGGGTTGTATCCAAAATCTGTTGTACCTAAAACATTCAACATAAATGGCTATACGTACGATGAAATGATACAAACACTCTTTACTCATCATTTAAATTAAGGGGTAGTTTCCACGAAGTTTCATACATTAACTTCATTTCGTAATCATTCTTAATAATATCTTCCTCTATTTTATTTTTGTATTCTTCCATTTTTTCGAGGTTATACATTTTTTGATAATAATGATAGAGATTGTAGTAAATCTTATCCAAAAAACGCTTAAAAGATGTCTTTGAGATGAGTTCCTCTAATTCAACAACAATTGACTGACATTCAAGACTACCTACTCTATCCTTTAAGAGATAATAAACAACTAAATTATTGTAAATGGCAAATCGGTCATATTCATCATATGCGGTGATTTTTGCGCTATTAAGTAACTCCGGTATTGCTTCATCAATATCTCCACTATAAAATTTTATTGTAGCCTCGTTATGAAGAATCATATGATTATATACAAGTGATTCACCGAAATAGTCTCGAGCGGTTATTAAAGATTGTTCGGCACGAGAAACATCTCTTTCAACAGCATATAAGTAAGCTAGATAGATAGCATGAAGTCCTGAAAATTCAGAATCTTGTTCCTTAAAAATTCTCTCCGTAATTGACTGAACAATTTTTATACGGTCAGAAAATTGGCTATAAAAAACATTAGATAATCTGATTAAGTAGGGATATAGTGGATGAGTGTGTTGCGTACTTAATTCCTCGAAAATACGTTTTGCTTCTTCTCGTCTTTCAAGTTGTACTAAGTTCATTATTAAAACTAAAGAAAGCTGGAAGTATTGTGATGAGTTTTTATCTAGCTTAACTATATTTTTTTCAATATAGTTAATAGAATCATCAAATTTTTCACATCGATTTAGTAATAATGCTTTGCCAAAAACAACCTTATCAATATTGTGAGAGATAAAATTAATGAAAGATAGGGATTGTTGATACAAATTAGCATCATAGGCAATTTTTACAAGTGTCAGTATAAAATCTTCATCAATTGTTTTTACATCATGCTGTATCAGATTGAATTTTTCAAAATAGGCTACACGCCCTTCTTGTGAATCAATTCTTATCAATCTCTCTCGAATTTTAGGTAAAATAGATTTGAGTTGTAAAAATTGGCGGTGAAGTAAATAATGGTCAACTAAAATATCAAGATATTCAGCATTATTGGTTTCATATAACTTTCGGTTAATATATTTAACTAAAAGAGAGCTTAGAGCTAGTCTTAACTTAGGGGAAAATGTTGTAGGGCTAACAACCATATCTATAAAATTAGGGATTGATAAGGAAGAGTGATTTCGTTCTAGTAAATCTTTATTTACTAGAAAATCAATATTTTCCGAATCAAACTCCCCGTATAGTTGGGATAAAATTTCCATCAAATCAACTTGAGCTAACCTATTCTTTGTTAAGGAAAGTAAGATTAAAAGGGCTGTTTGTTTGTCTGATAATTCTTCAACAATTTGTTTAATCGTCTGTAATTTTACTGTCCGATCCAACCGTACTCTATCATCAAAATCCTTTAAAATTGTGGAGATTTCTGCTAAATCTCCTTTTTCAACACTATCATGTAAAATTGTAAAATCAATTTGCTCATAATGCAATTCTAACTCTTCAGTTAATTGTTGGATGTAATGAAGAATATGTTCATTAGAAAGTCGATTTAAGTGATAGGTTTTAAGAAAAAATTTACTACTATTTTTCAAATACTGCTCCACTCTGTTATCGTCACACTCAAAAATAAACAGGCATTGTTGAGAAGTAACTATTAATTTATTAAATAAATCCAAAGAAGAACGATCAATCTGAGAGGCTTGTGGATACAAAATAGATAATTTTCTCTGTTTTAGAACATAATTAGCATATTCAAAGAGATTTTCCACTTGAGCTTTTAGCACAAATGTCTCATATTGAGTAGGTTCTTCTATCAATGAAGGTAAGTCAATCTCTGACACTTCTAGTCCAATATTATTATCTTTAAAAAATGTTCCAATAAATGCTTTACCAAATATTGCTGAAATTTTCAGCAATATTTTAATAGCTTTATCACTAGTCATTTTTTTGGTGTAAAATTCTTTAAAATCATCATAACCATACTCGCTACTGATTTTATCCAATTCTATAACAAATCTTTTAAATGTTGAAAAATCATTGCTATCATCTAATGGAAGAACTTCTATAAAAGATAAGTTTAGTTTCTTAGATATTTCTTTAATAAATTCGGATTTCCCTACGCCTGAATCAGCTTTAATGATATAAACTTGATTCAATCCACGATTCAAATTATTAGTGTAATCTTTTTGTAAATTACGGAGCTCTTCTTTACGATTGATAAACTTCATGACATTCTCCTACCGATAACAATTTATTATCACTA
>CAJNCW010000014.1 GCA_905221345.1 bacterium | reverse complement strand
AGCTAAGCGACTTCCATATCTCACAGGGGGCAACCCCCAACTACTTCCGGCGTTCTAGGGCTTAACTGCTGTGTTCGGCATGGGTACAGGTGTATCTCCTAGGCTATCGTCACTTAACTCTGAGTAATACCTACTCAAAATTGAATATCTATCAAATACCAAGTAAACCTTACACTTCGTATCCTCAGTTACTTTGGATAAGTCCTCGAGCTATTAGTATTAGTCCGCTACATGTGTCGCCACACTTCCACTTCTAACCTATCTACCTGATCATCTCTCAGGGCTCTTACTGATATAAAATCATGGGAAATCTCATCTTGAGGTGGGTTTCACACTTAGATGCTTTCAGCGTTTATCCCTTCCCTACATAGCTACCCAGCGATGCCTTTGGCAAGACAACTGGTACACCAGCGGTAAGTCCACTCTGGTCCTCTCGTACTAGGAGCAGATCCTCTCAAATTTCCTACGCCCGCGACGGATAGGGACCGAACTGTCTCACGACGTTCTGAACCCAGCTCGCGTGCCGCTTTAATGGGCGAACAGCCCAACCCTTGGGACCGACTACAGCCCCAGGATGCGACGAGCCGACATCGAGGTGCCAAACCTCCCCGTCGATGTGAACTCTTGGGGGAGATAAGCCTGTTATCCCCAGGGTAGCTTTTATCCGTTGAGCGATGGCCCTTCCATACGGAACCACCGGATCACTAAGCCCGACTTTCGTCCCTGCTCGAGTTGTAGCTCTCGCAGTCAAGCTCCCTTATACCTTTACACTCTGCGAATGATTTCCAACCATTCTGAGGGAACCTTTGGGCGCCTCCGTTACCTTTTAGGAGGCGACCGCCCCAGTCAAACTGCCCGTCAGACACTGTCTCCGATAGGGATAACCTATCTGGGTTAGAGTGGCCATAACACAAGGGTAGTATCCCAACAACGTCTCCTTCGAAACTGGCGTCCCGATCTCATAGACTCCTACCTATCCTGTACATGTGGTACAGACACTCAATATCAAACTGCAGTAAAGCTCCATGGGGTCTTTCCGTCCTGTCGCGGGTAACCTGCATCTTCACAGGTACTAAAATTTCACCGAGTCTCTCGTTGAGACAGTGCCCAAATCATTACGCCTTTCGTGCGGGTCGGAACTTACCCGACAAGGAATTTCGCTACCTTAGGACCGTTATAGTTACGGCCGCCGTTTACTGGGGCTTCAATTCATACCTTCGAGTTACCTCTAAGCACTCCTCTTAACCTTCCAGCACCGGGCAGGCGTCACCCCCTATACATCATCTTACGATTTAGCAGAGAGCTGTGTTTTTGATAAACAGTTGCTTGGGCCTATTCACTGCGGCTGACCTAAATCAGCACCCCTTCTCCCGAAGTTACGGGGTCATTTTGCCGAGTTCCTTAACGAGAGTTCTCTCGCTCACCTGAGGCTACTCGCCTCGACTACCTGTGTCGGTTTGCGGTACGGGTAGAGTATGTTTAACGCTAGAAGCTTTTCTTGGCAGTGTGACGTCACTAACTTCGCTACTAAACTTCGCTCCCCATCACAGCTCAATGTTAGAGAATTAAGCATTTGACTCAATTCACACCTCACTGCTTAGACAGACACTTCCATTCGTCTGCTTTAGTTAGCCTACTGCGTCCCTCCATCACTACATACTCTAGTACAGGAATATCAACCTGTTGTCCATCGGATACACCTTTCGGTCTCTCCTTAGGTCCCGACTAACCCAGGGCGGACGAGCCTTCCCCTGGAAACCTTAGTCTTACGGTGGACAGGATTCTCACCTGTCTTTCGCTACTCATACCGGCATTCTCACTTCTATGCGTTCCAGCACTCCTCACGGTACACCTTCATCACACATAGAACGCTCTCCTACCATACCTATAAAGGTATCCACAGCTTCGGTAAATTGTTTTAGCCCCGGTACATTTTCGGCGCAGGGTCACTCGACTAGTGAGCTATTACGCACTCTTTGAATGAATAGCTGCTTCTAAGCTAACATCCTAGTTGTCTGTGCAACCCCACATCCTTTTCCACTTAACAATTATTTTGGGACCTTAGCTGGTGGTCTGGGCTGTTTCCCTTTCGACTACGGATCTTAGCACTCGCAGTCTGACTGCCGACCATAATTCATTGGCATTCGGAGTTTATCTGAGATTGGTAATCCGGGATGGACCCCTCACCCAAACAGTGCTCTACCTCCAAGAATCTTTATGTCGACGCTAGCCCTAAAGCTATTTCGGAGAGAACCAGCTATCTCCAAGTTCGTTTGGAATTTCTCCGCTACCCACAAGTCATCCAAGCACTTTTCAACGTGCCCTGGTTCGGTCCTCCAGTGCGTCTTACCGCACCTTCAACCTGCTCATGGGTAGGTCACATGGTTTCGGGTCTACGACATGATACTAAGGCGCCCTATTCAGACTCGGTTTCCCTGCGGCTCCGTCTCTTCAACTTAACCTCGCATCATATCGTAACTCGCCGGTTCATTCTACAAAAGGCACGCTCTCACCCATTAACGGGCTCGAACTTGTTGTAGGCACACGGTTTCAGGTTCTATTTCACTCCCCTCCCGGGGTGCTTTTCACCTTTCCCTCACGGTACTGGTTCACTATCGGTCACTAGGGAGTATTTAGGGTTGGGAGATGGTCCTCCCAGATTCCGACGGGATTTCGCGTGTCCCGCCGTACTCAGGATACTGCTAGGTACAAAGACTATTTTAAATACGAGGCTATTACTCTCTTTGGCTGATCTTCCCAAATCATTCTTCTATAATCTTTGAGTCCACATTGCAGTCCTACAACCCCGAAGAGTAAACTCTTCGGTTTGCCCTCCTGCCGTTTCGCTCGCCGCTACTAAGGCAATCGCTTTTGCTTTCTCTTCCTGCAGCTACTTAGATGTTTCAGTTCACTGCGTCTTCCTCCTCACATCCTTAACAGATGTGGGTAACAGGTAGTACCTGTTGGGTTCCCCCATTCGGAAATCCCTGGATCATCGCTTACTTACAGCTACCCAAGGCATATCGTCGTTTGTCACGTCCTTCTTCGGCTCCTAGTGCCAAGGCATCCACCGTGCGCCCTTATTAACTTAACCTTATTTTATGACCTTTCAGTCATAAACTCTTTTAATACTACAGCGTTTCGGTTTATTTTCTTGTTACTATTTGATATAGATATTCAATTTTCAATGTGCATTACTTGGTGATCTCTCACCAATGGAGCCTAGCGGGATCGAACCGCTGACCTCCTGCGTGCAAAGCAGGCGCTCTCCCAGCTGAGCTAAGGCCCCACAAGACCTCTCAAGACTAAACAAGACCAATGTGCAGTTCCTTATCCTTAGAAAGGAGGTGATCCAGCCGCACCTTCCGATACGGCTACCTTGTTACGACTTCACCCCAATCATCTATCCCACCTTAGGCGGCTGGCTCCAAATGGTTACCTCACCGACTTCGGGTGTTACAAACTCTCGTGGTGTGACGGGCGGTGTGTACAAGGCCCGGGAACGTATTCACCGCGGCGTGCTGATCCGCGATTACTAGCGATTCCGACTTCATGTAGGCGAGTTGCAGCCTACAATCCGAACTGAGACTGGCTTTAAGAGATTAGCTTGCCGTCACCGACTTGCGACTCGTTGTACCAGCCATTGTAGCACGTGTGTAGCCCAGGTCATAAGGGGCATGATGATTTGACGTCATCCCCACCTTCCTCCGGTTTATTACCGGCAGTCTCGCTAGAGTGCCCAACTAAATGATGGCAACTAACAATAGGGGTTGCGCTCGTTGCGGGACTTAACCCAACATCTCACGACACGAGCTGACGACAACCATGCACCACCTGTCACCTCTGTCCCGAAGGAAAACTCTATCTCTAGAGTGGTCAGAGGGATGTCAAGACCTGGTAAGGTTCTTCGCGTTGCTTCGAATTAAACCACATGCTCCACCGCTTGTGCGGGCCCCCGTCAATTCCTTTGAGTTTCAACCTTGCGGTCGTACTCCCCAGGCGGAGTGCTTAATGCGTTAGCTGCGGCACTAAACCCCGGAAAGGGTCTAACACCTAGCACTCATCGTTTACGGCGTGGACTACCAGGGTATCTAATCCTGTTTGCTCCCCACGCTTTCGAGCCTCAGCGTCAGTTACAAGCCAGAGAGCCGCTTTCGCCACCGGTGTTCCTCCATATATCTACGCATTTCACCGCTACACATGGAATTCCACTCTCCCCTCTTGCACTCAAGTTAAACAGTTTCCAAAGCGTACTATGGTTAAGCCACAGCCTTTAACTTCAGACTTATCTAACCGCCTGCGCTCGCTTTACGCCCAATAAATCCGGACAACGCTCGGGACCTACGTATTACCGCGGCTGCTGGCACGTAGTTAGCCGTCCCTTTCTGGTAAGATACCGTCACAGTGTGAACTTTCCACTCTCACACTCGTTCTTCTCTTACAACAGAGCTTTACGATCCGAAAACCTTCTTCACTCACGCGGCGTTGCTCGGTCAGACTTCCGTCCATTGCCGAAGATTCCCTACTGCTGCCTCCCGTAGGAGTCTGGGCCGTGTCTCAGTCCCAGTGTGGCCGATCACCCTCTCAGGTCGGCTATGTATCGTCGCCTTGGTGAGCCGTTACCCCACCAACTAGCTAATACAACGCAGGTCCATCTGGTAGTGATGCATTTGCACCTTTCAAACAGTTATCATGCAATAACTGCTATTATGCGGTATTAGCTATCGTTTCCAATAGTTATCCCCCGCTACCAGGCAGGTTACCTACGCGTTACTCACCCGTTCGCAACTCATCCAGAGAAGCAAGCTCCTCCTTCAGCGTTCTACTTGCATGTATTAGGCACGCCGCCAGCGTTCGTCCTGAGCCAGGATCAAACTCTCATTAAAAGTTTGAGTTCTCACTCATTTCTGTCACTGACAGATTTATTGTTTTTTCATTGTTCAGTACTATAACATCAGTTATAGTGCCCTGCACATTGGTTCGTCTTGTTCAGTTTTCAAAGGTCTTTGTCACTCAATCTCTCTCAAGCGACAACTATATTAGTATATCACAGCTACTGACCTATGTCAATACTTTTTTGAAACTTTTTTTACTTTTTTCGTCCCTGCGATACACACATAGTCCGTACGGGATTCGAACCCGTGTTACCGCCGTGAAAAGGCGGTGTCTTAACCCCTTGACCAACGGACCTTGAGCTTTTCAACTCTTTCTATTATACCTACTTTTTACACTTTGTCAAGG
>CAJNCW010000013.1 GCA_905221345.1 bacterium | reverse complement strand
CTTCGATGCGCACCCGCATAGCGGGTGGTTTATTTGTCTCGCACCTGACGGAGCGAGACGGACTAATAGTCACATAATACAAAAAAGGTAGCCTACTGGCTACCTTTTTATTGCTCAAGAATTAAGCGAGTATGTTCTCTCTTAATACAGCGATTCATCACGATGTCATCGCATCCCCCAGCACGTAAGATTTCTTCCGCTTCTATATTTTCAAGTCCTAATTGCGCCCAGAAAATCTTAGCATCAGCCTTGAGAAAATCACGCGCCACATCTGGTAAAAATTCGCTACGTCGGTATACATTGACAATATCCACTGGAAAAGGGATCTCAGTTAGACTCGCATAAGCCTTTTCTCCCAAGATTTCCCCACCTGCAGCCTTGGGATTAACTGGAATGATTTTATAGCCTCGAGCCTGCATTTCCTTGGTCACTCGATTGCTAGTTGTTTCCTCACGATCAGACAAGCCCACTACCGCTAACGTTTTACTGGTCGCCAGATACTGACGAATCACACCATCACTTGGATTGATAAATTCTTGGCTCATAGAAATCCTCCTTTTTTCTCAGTATAGCACATTTTGAAAAGGCTTGCAGGTTTTTGCTATGAATTATCTGAATGCAAAAAATCCTCTTAAAATCATCTTATCTGACTTTAGGAGGATCTGGTTTTATGATCTGGTTGGTTTATAAGTCAATTTCTCTCCATGTTGTTTGACAAACTCACTCATCTCTGAATCAGGAATTTGGCGAAGATAGAGATTAGCACGAATCGTATCATCCTCTTCACGACAAGTAGAAAGAACAAGGTACTTATCCTTAGCAGATACTTTCACATTTGGTTTTTTAACCTCTGCTGTATCGTAAATAGTGGTTAGCTGTTTTTCAAAATCTTTGTCATCATCAAAACTAGTGCGATAGAAGGCTGTTTCTTCTGGTACAATGATCATCGCAACGGCTTCATAATAGAACTTTCTCTCAGGTGTTTCGATAACAACATAAGGATGTTCATCAAAATAGTCTTGACGGCTATAATAGTTCACATCATTGAACATACGATGATCGCCAAGTTTACTTCCTCTCGCATGGGCAAACAACCATGTCAAACGATCACTAAAATCTTTCTTATTGTCCGTATCCATAAATACAGCACCTAGATAAGGAACATTGTCCCCTTCAAAGGTTTTATTGAGGTAGGTTTCATTGTCCTTTGTTTGAACAACAGGCTCATCTAACTGTGTACCAGGAGCATAGACATAGGCAATTGTCTCCGAGTTGGTCGAAGTTAAGCCCTTAAATTTATTTGAAAGGTATTCCTTTTCTTCTGCGCTGGCTGTATAGGCTGGTTTTTTAGTTTCCTGAGTAACTTTTGGCTCGTTGGTTGAGTCGTTGGGAGTAGAAAGGCTATTAATGATAAAATACCCACCAACCGCAACAATAGCTACTGTGACTACGGAAGCAATAATTTTCCAAACGGACAAATTCTTTTTCTTAGAACGTCTACTCATCTTTTCTCCTTCATCTTTTCCACTTTTACCAAAAAAATCACTGAAACGAAGTTTCAGTGATAGGCTACTTCATCAAATCAATGAATTATTTAGCAGCGTGTGTTTTTGGAAGAGCTTTTTGACCAGCTTTAGCCGCTACACCAGCTTTTTTAGCTGCATCGTCAGCTTTTTTAGCTTGATCTACAGCACCTGGTTTACCTGGTTCTGGAGTAGCTGATCCTTTACCATCTGTTGGTTTAGCTGATCCTTTACCAGATCCTTTACCTGTTTGGTTAGCTTGATCTTCAGCTTTACGAACATCGTTTGGTTTGTTGTCTTCAATACCAGTTGGATCGTTCCAGTAGTTACCTTGAGCTTTAGCTGCTTCACGTACTTTTTCTTGGATTACTTGAACATAACGGTTACGAACGATGTTACGTGCTTCTGTACGAGCTGCTTCAACTTTAGCTACATATTCGCCGTAAAGATGACCTGAACCGTATGCTTCAAGAGCTGCCTTAGCTGCTACAACTGCTGGTTGACGTTCAGCTTCTTCGTTGATTTCAGCTTCGTGTGCTGCTACTTGTGTATTAACTTCATCAGCAATATCACGTTCAGAAACATATTTCTTTTGGATCAATTGGTTAGAAGAATTTGGGTTTTCACCTTGGGCAAAAGCTGGAGCTGCTGCAGAAAATACTGCAAGTGCTGCTACTGATGATAATAAAACTTTTTTCATTGTTTTATCTCCTCTTTAAATTCATAATTAATTTATAAGGACAGGCCTTATTACCTACAAGTATATCATATATATGGCGGTTGTCAAGTGTTTTTTAATTTTTTTTTGAAAAAATCTAGTAAAGTGGGAAAAATTTTCTCTACATAAGCCGTGCAAGCGATTTTCTTACTAGCAATAGCTGATAGAAATGTCTAAAAGACGAACATTTTCGGAGATTCTTCCTTAATCATTACCTCTGAAGATGACACTTCATCACTATCTAAGAAGGATTTCTCTACTTTTGAAGGGTCATAGACTTTCAGATACCCGATTTAAATGGTTTTCTCAATACTAAATAGAGGAGAAAGAGGACGTTTTTCGTGGATACGGATAATAGCATCGCCTAGAAGATGAGCAATCGAAATTTGTTCAATCTTATCAATCAAACGCTCTTCTGGTAGGTAGATAGTATCCAAAACAACCAATTTCTTAATAGCTGATTTTTGGATATTGTCCATAGCTGGCCCAGAAAGTACTGGGTGTGTACAGCTTGCGTAAACTTCAACAGCACCTGCTTCAGCAAGAGCATCCGCTGCATGGCAAATGGTTCCAGCTGTATCGATCATATCGTCAATCAAGATACAAGTCTTACCTTCTACCTTACCAATGATGTTCATCACTTCACTGGTATTCATCTTGTCTACACTACGGCGTTTGTCAATAATCGCAATCGGAGTTTTCAAAAACTCTGCCAATTTACGAGCACGAGTCACCCCACCATGGTCTGGGCTGACAACCACGTAGTCAGAGCCAACCATGCCACGACGTTCAAAGTAGTCCGCAATCAGTGGAGCACCCATCAAGTGATCCACAGGAATATCAAAGAATCCCTGAATCTGTGCAGCGTGCAAATCAATCGTCAACAAACGATCCACTCCAGCCACTTCCAACATGTTGGCAACGAGTTTTGAAGTGATTGGCTCACGCGCGCGCGCTTTTCTATCCTGACGAGCATAGCCATAGTAAGGCATAACAACATTGACAGATTCTGCACTAGCACGCTTCAATGCGTCCACCATAATCAAAATTTCAAGTAAATTATCATTTACAGGTGAACTAGTTGATTGTAGGATAAAGACGTGTTTTCCACGGATTGATTCTTCGATGTTGACCTGAATCTCCCCATCTGAAAATTGGCGAACAGTCGATTTCCCCAACTCTATCCCAATCTCTTGCGCCACACGCTCTGCCAATTCTCTATTAGAAGAAAGGGCAAACAGCTTTAAATCAGAAAAAGACATGATTTCCTCCGGTATTTATGTATCACTTGTTTTTTACACAACATTTTCCATTTACCATTGTAGCGCTTTTTCCTTTATTTTTCAATCAAAAATAAAACAAGAGCAAACATTTATACCCTTGCTTTATGCTATTTTATATTAGCTATATTGAAACTAAAAACCCTACATTTTAACAATCGATTTTATGCTAGGATGAGATTTTTTCGAGACAAAGTTAGTATACTTCTCTCATACTTCCTGTATCCACATCATAGACAGCACCTGAAATAACCACATCATCAGGAATCAGTGGAGATTCTCGAAGTAACTGCATATCCTCTCTCACACTCTCTTCAACATCCTGGAATGGTAAAAAATCTTGATCAGACACATCAACTCCGAGCTCGTGTTTCAAATGTTCATGAAAACTTTCATTTTGAAAGGTTTGAGCTCCACAGTCTGTATGGTGAAGCACCACAATTTCTCTTGTCCCCATTTGTTGCTGGGAAATCACCAGTGAACGAATCATGTCCTCAGTTACTCTACCGCCAGCATTCCGCAAGATATGGGCATCTCCAAGTGCTAAACCTAAAGCTTGCGCGACGTGTAGCCGTGAGTCCATGCAGGTCACAATTGCTACTCTTGTTTTCGGCTTAAGTGGCAGATTTAATTTCCCATGAAGGGCAACATAAGCCTGATTGGCTTGCATAAACTGTTCAAAATACGACACGATTTCCCCCTTAAAAATTTGATCAGCAAATATTTCTCCTATCTTATCATTTTTAAGAAGATTTGTCACAGATTAAGCAAAGACCAGTTTCAGAACTTCCTGAATAGTCGTCACTCCAATCACCTCAATTTCCTTGGGTGGAGTGATTCCTGTCAAGGAATTTTTAGGTACATAAATCTTAGTAAAGCCCAATTTTGCCGCTTCATTGATACGTTGTTCGATACGATTCACGCGCCGAATTTCTCCGGTCAAGCCCAGTTCACCCACAAAACATTCCTGAGGATTGGTAGGCTTGTCCTTGTAACTAGAAGCAATAGCAACCGCAACGGCTAAGTCAATGGCAGGCTCATCCAATTTCACACCACCAGCAGATTTGAGATAGGCATCCTGATTTTGCAAGAGAAGCCCTGCTCGTTTTTCCAAAACAGCCATAATCAGACTCGCACGATTGAAATCAAGTCCTGTCGTCGTGCGTTTAGCATTTCCAAACATGGTTGGTGTTACCAAAGCCTGGACCTCCGCCAAAATCGGACGCGTTCCTTCCATAGTCACCACGATTGATGAGCCAGTCGCTCCATCCAAACGCTCCTCTAGGAAAACTTGACTCGGATTGAGCACCTCAACCAATCCACCTGACTGCATCTCAAAAATCCCAATCTCATTTGTCGAGCCAAAACGGTTTTTGACCGCTCTCAAAATACGAAAGGTATGGTGACGTTCCCCTTCAAAGTAAAGCACTGTATCTACCATATGCTCCAACATACGCGGACCAGCCAAGGTTCCTTCCTTAGTCACATGCCCTACGATAAAGATGGCAATGTTATTAGTCTTGGCCAACTGCATGAGTTCAGCTGTCACCTCGCGCACCTGAGACACAGACCCCTGCACCCCTGAAATCTCAGGAGACATAATAGTCTGGATAGAGTCGATGATGAGAAAATCTGGTTGAATGCGCTCTACCTCAGATCGAACACTCTGCATATTGGTCTCTGCATAGAGATAAAACTCACTATCAATATCTCCCAAGCGCTCTGCTCGTAACTTAATCTGCTGGGCAGACTCCTCCCCACTGACGTAGAGAACCGTCCCCACTTGAGACAACTGGGTTGAAACTTGTAAAAGAAGCGTTGATTTCCCGATTCCAGGATCTCCCCCAATTAGGACGAGACTTCCTGGAACCACTCCGCCTCCAAGTACACGGTTAAATTCCTCCATCTCCGTCTTTGTTCGATTGACATTGATTGAAGTCACCTCAGCCAGTTTCATAGGTTTGGTTTTTTCACCTGTCAAGGACACACGCGCATTCTTGACCTCTGCAATCTCAACTTCCTCGACAAAAGAAGACCAAAATCCACAGTTTGGACAGCGCCCCAAATATTTAGGGGAATTATACCCACAATTTTGACATACAAATGTCGCTTTTTTCTTTGCGATGATAAACCTCTTTCTATTAAAAATAATCTATAAAAAATATTTCTTTCAACGATGTCCAAAATCTTTTTTGTTTTATCTCTCCTATTTGGAAAGCATTATACTGAAAATTTATTAAAATATTATACACAAATCTTCTATCATAAGTGAATAAATCTAATATGATATATATAACCAACAAGAATGCAATAACTATAATCAAAATTGAAAATAGAATTTTTATCCATTCTATTACTATAGATTCAATTGATAAGTCTCTGAAATATTTTAATAGTTCTGTTTCTGAAATATTCTTCGTTAATAAATCAATTATTTTTGAAAATAATGTTGAAGCAATGGATAAAAAAGCAATTGTAATTGTTGCAAAAATCCCCATTCCCCATTTTATTAAATCTCTAGTAGAATTGACTGATTTTTTAATTTCTTTTAAAAGTTTATCAATATCCTCTGGAGTTAAAATGTTATTTCGCTTATATTGTATTGCAATGTTTATTACTTTATTTTTTCTAAATATCGCAAAACCACGATAAACGAAAAAAAATATTAGTACGTTTAAAAAATCTGTATTTGAAGCATATGAATTAGAATATACTAAATCCACAACATAAAGTATTAGAAGTAAAAGTAGAACAACTTCAAAAAATTTGAATCCTATATCTTCCCACCAGTTAAACTTTCTTCTTAACCTAGATCTCACTTCAAAATATAACCCTGACATACTTCTCCCCTATTTTCCATCAAAAGTATTCTGACTCATAAAGACTTCATCTTAGTGCCCAGTCGATCCAAATCCACCAGTCCGCACGCCATCAGCTGCATCTCCATCTGCAATTAAAAATGGTGCAAAGACAGCCTGAACCACACGTTCCCCAACTTCAAGAACCACTTCCTGATCAGTAATGTTTTTCATCTGCGCAAAGATATGTCCCTCATTTCCAGGATTTCCATAATAATCCCCATCAATGACCCCAACTGAGTTAATCAAGACCAAGCCCTTCTTACGAGGGTTTGATGAACGGTCATAAAGATAGAGCACTTCTGTCGGCTGCATGTAGGCCTTAACACCTGTCGGAACCAAGACAATCTCGCCTGGAGCAATCACCGTACGTTCTGCTACCTTTAAGTCGTAACCTGCTGCATGCGCTGTCTCACGCTTAGGCAATAAATTTTCGTCTGTAAAACTCGAAACCAACTCGAAACCACGAATTTTCATCTTTTTCTCTTTTCTATTATCATTTATTCTAGGCTATTTTATCTTATTTATTCGAAAAAAGCACGAAAAAAGAGCACACAATTCACATCGCTTAGGGCTGCTGGATTCCTCCCCTGACCCGCTTCACGCAGAATTGTTGCTCCACTGTTTATTATACCACATACCTCTCTATTTTAAAAGAGAAATTATTTTTTCCGTCGATTTCGGAAAAAGTCTTGCATAATAGCTGCACATTCATCTTCCAAAATTCCCGTTTCGACCTCTACACGATGATTAAGACGCTCATCTGTCAAAATATCGTACAAACTCCCAGCAGCACCAAATTTCTGGTTTTTAGCCCCGTAGACTACGTTTGGAATACGGGCAAGCCCAACCGCCCCACTACACATAACACAAGGCTCAATGGTCACAAAAAGCGTACAATCCAGCAAGCGCCAACTCTCTTCACTCACGTTCGCATTCTCTATAGCCATGATTTCTGCATGCATAACCGCCCGTTGCAACTCCTCGCGCGCATTATGCCCACGGCCAATGATTTCTCCATCCTTGACAATCACACAACCAATTGGAATTTCATCGTGTTCTAAGGCAATCTCAGCCTCTCTCAAAGCCTCTCTCATAAAAGCTTCTTTTTCTTCAACTGTATAATTCATCAATTTTCCCTTTTCCTACTCGATTTTATTATTATATCATGATTCTCAACACAAAAAAAGCCACCGAATGCGGTGACTTAATAGGGAGATTATTATGAAAAAGAAAAGTTTAGGATATTTGTTACAACAAGTTAGGAGGTCTTCTTGTAACTGTCTATAGTATACCCGACCTATCTTAAACAAATCTTAAAAATCTCTTACGACCAAACACTTTCTAAAATATTTGTCTGTTCACGACCAGGACCAACTGAGAAAGTCGAAATACGAACGCCAACCAATTCACTCACACGACGGACATAGTTACGCGCATTCTCAGGAAGATCTTCCAAATTACGAACTCCTGTGATGTCTTCTGACCAACCTGGCAATTCTTCGTAGATAGGCTTGCAACGTTTTAATTGCTCAAGACTAGCTGGGTAGTGGTCGATACGTTGACCATCGAGATCATAAGCCACACAGATTTTCACAGTATCCAAACCGCTCAAAACATCAATAGAGTTCAACGAAAGATTGGTAATACCAGATACACGGCGGCTATGACGCATCACAACTGAGTCAAACCAACCCACACGACGTGGACGCCCAGTTGTCGTACCATACTCATGACCTACTTCACGAATGCGATCTCCCACTTCATCAAATAATTCAGTTGGGAAAGGTCCATCACCTACACGACTTGTGTAGGCTTTACATACACCTACAACCTTGTCAATCTTACTTGGACCAACACCAGACCCAATTGTCACACCACCAGCGACAGGGTTTGATGAAGTAACAAATGGATAAGTACCTTGGTCAATGTCCAACATGACACCTTGTGCACCTTCAAAAAGCACACGTTTGCCATTATCAAGCGCATCATTCAAGATAACAGATGTATCTGTCACATACTGCTTGATTTGTTGCCCATACTCATAGTACTCTTCAAAAATATCATCAATTGAAATAGGAGTACTATCATACAATTTTTCGAACAGACGGTTCTTTTCCGCAAGATTACGTTCTAAACGCACACGAAAAATGTCTTTATCCAAAAGATCCGCAATACGAATTCCAACACGAGCAGCTTTGTCCATATATGCTGGACCGATTCCCTTGATTGTAGTACCAATCTTATTGTCACCCTTAGCCTCTTCTTGCAAGCGATCCAACTCAATATGGTAAGGCAAAATAACATGTGCACGATCAGAAATACGCAAGTTATCAGTTGTCACACCTTCACCATGAAGATAAGTCAACTCTTTTACTAGAGATTTAGGATTTACAACCATCCCGTTCCCAATGACAGAAATTTTTTCAGGGAAGAAAATTCCAGATGGAATCAAGTGCAACTTAAATTTTTTACCATCAATAACAATGGTGTGACCAGCATTATCACCACCTTGGTAACGAGCAATTACTTCCGCATTAGCTGAAAGAAAATCTGTAATTTTCCCTTTACCTTCATCGCCCCATTGGGTACCTACAACAACAACTGAAGTCATAATTTTGTCTGAGCCGCTAGGCTCTTCCTTTCTCATATACATGGCAGGAGTCTCACCCGCAATCATATCTTACAATTTATTATAATAAAACTTCATCATTTTTTCAAGACTCAGCGTAGAAACATCTGGAAATTCTCTCCATTTAAAAATATCTAAAGAGAAATAATTGTTAATTACTGTTAATATAATCTCATTAGTTGCCTATCGTTCGTCTTTTAATAATCTTGACTCAATTAGAAATAAAATTCCTTTTCATCACAAATTTTTCTAAAAATAAACGATAGGATGTTCTAAAATGATAGATAATAAAATCTCTTTCATCAGTAATCTTATAGCGAATTAAATAATAATGCAAATAACCAAGATGTGTGGTTTCCCATTTCGTTTTATCAGCAAATAACCCATTATACTCCTGCTCAACAGCATCACAAAATTCAATAATTTGTTCATAGATATCTTGAAACATCCTCAATAATCTCCATTTCATTTTTTTATAGTATTAGGATATCAAAAATTTAAAAGCTTTAGTCCAAAATTCCTGTAAAGTGAAAATAGCAATCTAAACGAACAAAAAAATAAAAAATACTGAAAGAAAAGAGAAAAAGTCATCTATTTCAAAATTGATTATAGATGACCTTTCCTCTATATTCACAGCGTGTGAGATAAGCTATGAGATTCACAGCGTGTGAGATAAGCTATGAGCTTTTTGTACCATATTTCTCTCCTTACAGAGCGAAATAGATTGAAAAACATCGAATAAGAAAAATAAGGCTCTGTAATTTCTATGCTAAGGAGGGGAGCAAATTAGTTCCCTTCAAATATTAGCTGACTTCAACCTGCTACAGTTGACAAAGAGCAAAAAAAAAACGCTCATCAGAACGTTCCTTACTATACTCCGCCAGTAGGACTCGAACCTACGACATCATGATTAACAGTCATGCGCTACTACCAACTGAGCTATGGCGGATAAAAGCTAAGCGACTTCCATATCTCACAGGGGGCAACCCCCAACTACTTCCGGCGTTCTAGGGCTTAACTGCTGTGTTCG
>CAJNCW010000012.1 GCA_905221345.1 bacterium | reverse complement strand
TCGGGAAGTAGCTCAGCTTGGTAGAGTACTTGGTTTGGGACCAAGGTGTCGCAGGTTCGAATCCTGTCTTCCCGATTGATTTATTGACTAAGATACTTAAGTGAGTATCTTTTTTTGGCTCTTTGTCAACTGTAGTGGATTGAAGAAAAGCTAAGATCGAGAAAGGACGAATTTCGTCCTTTCTTTTTTAATGTTGAGAGCGATGAAAATTCTTTTATTGAAGTTTTCAAAGTTCCGAAAACCAAAGGCATTTCGTTTGATAAGTTTAATGAGATTATTGGTTGCTTCTAGTTTGGCTTTGGAATAGAGTGGTTCAAGGGCGGTGATAATCTTGTCTTTATGCTTAAGAAAGGTTTTAAAGACAGTTTGAAAAAGAGGATGAATCTGCTTTAGATTGTCCTCAATGAGTCCGAGAAATTTCTTTGGTTCCTTATTCTGAAAGTGAAAAAGCAAGGGCTGATAGAGATTATAGTGGTGTTTCAAGTTTTCTGAATAGCTCAATAGTTTATCTAAAATCTCTTTATTCGTCAAGTGCATACGAAAAGTAGGGCGATAAAATCGCTTATCACTCAATTTACGTCTATCCTGTTGAATGAGTCTCCAGTAACGTTTGATAGCCTTGTATTCATGGGATTTCCTCTCAAACTGATTCATGATTTGGACCCGCACACGGCTCATAGCACGGCTAAGATGTTGAACAATGTGAAAGCGATCAAGTACAATTTTTGCATTTGGAAGTGAAACAGTCTGGTAGACTGTTTCAGCCTGAGCCTAGAAATTCGAAAGCGAAGTCGTTTAGCTAAGTCATAGTAGGGACTAAACATATCCATAGTAATGATTTTCACCTGACAACGAACAGCTCTATCGTAGCGAAGAAAGTGATTTCGGATGATAGCTTGTGTTCTACCTTCAAGAACGGTGATGATATTAAGCTTGTCAAAATCTTGCGCAATGAAACTCATCTTTCCCTTGGTAAAGGCATACTCATCTCAGGACATAATCTCTGGAAGACGAGAAAAATCATGCTTAAAACGGAAGTCATTGAGCTTTCGGATAACAGTTGAAGTTGAAAGAGCCAGCTGATGAGCAATATCAGTCATAGACGTCTTTTCAATCAACCTTTGAGCAATTTTTTGGTTGATAATACGAGGAATTTGATGATTTTTCTTGATGAGAGAAGTCTCAGCGACCATCATTTTCGAACAATGATAGCACTTGAAACGACGCTTTTTCAGAAGAATTCTGGTAGGCATACCAGTCATTTCAAGGTAAGGAATCTTAGACGGTTTCTGGAAGTCATATTTCCTCATTTGACTTCCGCAATCAGGACAAGATGGGGCGTCGTAGTCCAGTTTAGCGATGATTTCCTTGTGAGTATCCTTATTGATGATATCTAGAATCTGGATATTAGGGTCTTTAATATCGAGTAGTTTTGTGATAAAATATAATGGTTCCATATGATTCTTTCTAATGATGGTTTGGTCGCTTTTCATTATAAATCTTATGGGACTTTTTTTCTACAACAAAATAGGCTCCATAATATCCATAGGGGATTTACCCACTACAAATATTATAGAGTCTGCAAACAACACTCCATGACTAGAAGATTCTTCTAATCATGGAGTGTTGTCTCTATGTATTGGAAAAGGGCGCTTCAAAGAGATTTATTCTGCCGACTACGCTCAACAGTCTTATGAAAGTAATCGCAAGCGCTTGGTCAAGAAATCAAGCTTGACCAAGGAACTAAAGGAAAAGATTCTCCACTATCATAACCAAAAGTTTTCCCCTGAAATGATGGTCAAAGCTAAGGGAGTTAACGTAGGAATTTCTACCATCTACTACTGGATTCATCATGGAAAATTAGGACTAACCAAACAGAATCTCCTTTATCCTAGAAAAGGAAAAACTGTCAAGAAACAAGCTAGTCTCAACTTTAAACCTGCTGGTCAATCCATTGAACAGCGTCCCAAGGCTATCAATCTTCGATTGGAGAATGGACACTACGAGATTGATACGGTCCTACTGACAAGAGCGAAAAACTACTGTCTGCTGGTCTTGACGGATCGAAGGAGTAGACATCAAATCATCCGATTGATTCCAAATAAAAGCGCTGAGTCGGTCAATCAAGCTCTAAAACTCATCTTAAAACAGCATCAAATTCTTTCCATCACGGCAGATAATGGTACAGAATTCAACCGCTTGTCTGATGTGTTTTCTAAGGAACACATCTATTATGCGCACCCCTATGCCTCTTGGGAAAGGGGAACTAATGAAAATCACAACAGGCTCATTCGTAGATGGTTACCTAAAGGAACTAAGAAAACGACTCCTAAAGAAGTCGCATTCATCGAAAATTGGATTAATAACTATCCTAAAAAATGCTTGGACTACAAGTCGCCCAGAGAATTTCTTCTTGCTGGCTAACTTGAACTTTTGCTTTAGCTTTATAATTGAAGTTTTAAAAAATAGTAAAAAACCTTGAAAAATCTAGCTAAATAAGGTATAATATGAGCAATCATTTGTCGTAGGTTTTGTCTGAAATATTGTCCAGACAAGGCTCACAGCAGTTAAATCTTCTGAAAAAGTCAGATTTAGCTGCTCTTTTTGTGCTTTTTTTCAGGTTTTTGAGTGCTCGTAACAAAGATTTAAAGATTCTGAAAATTCATCAAAGGGACACGGTGATAGGGGTTTTAAAAACCATATGACGATTAGAAAAGCCTGATTGACAAGGCTTGGAATTTATTTATAAAGGAGAATCATCTTGGCAGGACATGACGTTCAATACGGGAAACATCGTACCCGTCGTAGTTTTTCAAGAATCAAAGAAGTTCTTGACTTACCAAATTTGATTGAAATTCAAACGGATTCATTCAAAGATTTCCTAGATCACGGTCTTAAGGAAGTATTTGAAGATGTATTGCCAATTTCAAACTTCACAGACACAATGGAGTTGGAATTTGTTGGCTATGAAATCAAGGAACCAAAATACACGCTCGAAGAAGCTCGTATCCACGATGCTAGCTACTCAGCGCCCATTTTTGTAACCTTCCGCTTGATCAATAAAGAAACAGGCGAAATCAAGACCCAAGAAGTCTTCTTTGGTGATTTCCCAATCATGACCGAAATGGGTACTTTCATCATCAATGGTGGTGAACGTATTATCGTTTCTCAGTTGGTCCGCTCACCAGGTGTTTACTTTAATGACAAAGTAGACAAGAACGGTAAAGTGGGCTACGGTTCTACTGTTATCCCTAACCGTGGAGCTTGGTTGGAACTTGAAAGCGACTCAAAAGACATCGCTTATACTCGTATCGACCGTACTCGTAAGATTCCATTTACGACCTTGGTTCGTGCGCTTGGTTTCTCAGGTGATGATGAAATCTTTGATATCTTTGGTGATAGCGAATTGGTTCGCAATACTGTTGAAAAAGATATCCACAAGAATCCAATGGACTCTCGTACAGACGAAGCTTTGAAAGAAATCTACGAACGCCTTCGTCCAGGTGAGCCTAAGACTGCTGAAAGCTCACGTAGCTTGCTTGTCGCACGTTTCTTCGATCCACGCCGCTACGATTTGGCAGCTGTAGGTCGTTACAAGATCAATAAAAAACTCAACGTTAAGACACGCTTGCTTAACCAAACCATTGCGGAGCCATTGGTAGACCCTGAAACTGGTGAAATCTTGGTAGAAGCTGGTACCGTTATGACTCGTAGCGTGATTGAAAGTATCGAGAGTCACTTGGATGGCGACTTGAACAAGATTGTTTATATTCCAAACGATGCAGCTGTTCTGACAGAACCAGTTGTGCTTCAAAAATTCAAGGTTGTTGCCCCAACGGACCCAGACCGTGTTGTAACCATCATCGGGAATGCCAATCCAGACGACAAGGTTCGTGTTGTAACTCCTGCGGATATCCTTGCAGAGATGAGCTACTTCCTCAACTTGGCAGAAGGTATCGGACGTGTGGATGATATCGACCACCTTGGGAACCGTCGTATCCGTGCAGTTGGTGAATTGCTTGCTAACCAAGTACGTCTTGGACTTTCTCGTATGGAACGTAATGTCCGTGAACGTATGTCTGTTCAGGACAATGAAGTTTTAACACCACAACAAATCATCAATATCCGTCCTGTAACAGCTGCGGTTAAAGAATTCTTTGGTTCATCACAGTTGTCACAGTTCATGGACCAACACAACCCACTTTCTGAGTTGTCTCACAAACGCCGTTTGTCAGCCTTGGGACCTGGTGGTTTGACACGTGACCGTGCTGGATATGAAGTACGTGACGTGCACTATACTCACTATGGACGTATGTGTCCAATCGAGACACCTGAAGGACCTAACATTGGTTTGATCAATAACTTGTCATCATACGGTCACTTGAACAAGTATGGATTTGTTCAAACACCATACCGTAAGGTTGACCGTGAAACTGGTGTAGTCACAAACGAAATCGTTTGGTTGACAGCCGATGAAGAAGATGAATTTACTGTAGCACAGGCTAACTCTCGCCTCAACGAAGACGGTACTTTTGCTGAGAAAGTTGTCATGGGACGTCACCAAGGGGTCAACCAAGAGTATCCAGCAGAAGTGGTTGACTACATGGACGTGTCACCAAAACAAGTAGTTGCCGTTGCGACAGCATGTATTCCTTTCTTGGAAAACGATGACTCCAACCGTGCCCTCATGGGTGCCAACATGCAACGTCAGGCTGTGCCATTGATTGATCCAAAAGCTCCTTACGTTGGTACTGGTATGGAGTATCAAGCAGCCCATGACTCTGGAGCGGCTGTTATTGCCCAGTATGATGGTAAAGTTACATATGCAGATGCTGACAAGGTAGAAGTTCGCCGTGAAGATGGTTCATTGGACGTTTACCACATCCAAAAATTCCGTCGTTCTAACTCAGGTACTGCCTACAACCAACGTACCCTCGTTAAGGTCGGCGATGTCGTTGAAAAAGGCGACTTTATCGCTGACGGACCTTCTATGGAAAAAGGGGAAATGGCGCTTGGACAAAACCCAATCGTTGCCTACATGACTTGGGAAGGTTACAACTTCGAGGATGCCGTTATCATGAGCGAACGCTTGGTCAAAGACGATGTCTATACATCTGTCCACCTCGAAGAATATGAATCAGAAACGCGCGATACAAAGCTTGGGCCTGAAGAAATTACTCGTGAAATTCCAAACGTTGGGGAAGATGCCCTTAAAGACCTTGACGAAATGGGGATTATCCGTATCGGTGCTGAGGTTAAAGAAGGCGATATCCTTGTAGGTAAAGTCACACCTAAGGGTGAGAAAGACCTTTCAGCTGAAGAACGTCTCTTGCACGCTATCTTCGGAGACAAGTCTCGTGAAGTGCGTGACACTTCTCTTCGTGTACCTCACGGTGCCGACGGTGTCGTTCGTGATGTTAAGATCTTTACACGTGCAAATGGAGATGAGTTGCAATCAGGTGTTAACATGCTGGTTCGCGTCTACATCGCTCAAAAACGTAAGATCAAGGTCGGAGATAAGATGGCCGGACGTCACGGAAACAAAGGGGTTGTCTCTCGTATCGTTCCTGTAGAAGACATGCCTTACCTTCCAGATGGAACTCCAGTCGATATCATGTTGAACCCACTTGGGGTGCCATCACGTATGAATATCGGTCAGGTTATGGAACTCCACCTGGGTATGGCAGCCCGTACTCTTGGTATCCACATCGCAACACCAGTCTTTGACGGAGCAAGTTCTGAAGACCTTTGGGACACTGTTAAAGAAGCAGGTATGGACAGCGATGCTAAGACAATCCTTTACGACGGACGTACAGGTGAGCCGTTTGACAACCGTGTATCAGTTGGTGTCATGTACATGATCAAACTCCACCACATGGTTGATGATAAATTGCACGCTCGTTCAGTCGGACCATACTCAACCGTTACCCAACAACCACTCGGAGGTAAAGCTCAGTTTGGTGGGCAACGTTTCGGTGAGATGGAGGTTTGGGCTCTTGAAGCCTACGGTGCGTCAAATGTTCTCCAAGAAATCTTGACTTACAAGTCTGACGATATCAACGGACGTTTGAAAGCTTATGAAGCCATTACAAAAGGAAAACCAATTCCAAAACCAGGTGTTCCAGAATCCTTCCGAGTTCTTGTGAAAGAATTGCAATCTCTTGGTCTTGACATGCGTGTCCTTGACGAAGATGACCAAGAAGTGGAACTTCGCGACTTGGATGAAGGAATGGACGAAGATGTCATCCACGTAGATGACCTTGAAAAAGCCCGCGAAAAAGCAGCCCAAGAGGCTAAAGCAGCCTTTGAAGCTGAAGAAGCTGAGAAAGCAACAAAAGCGGAAGCAACAGAAGAAGCTGCTGAACAAGAATAAGCAGTTCACTTAGAATAGAAAGGGAAGAAATAGTGGTTGATGTAAATCGTTTTAAAAGTATGCAAATCACCCTAGCTTCTCCAAGCAAAGTCCGTTCATGGTCTTATGGAGAAGTCAAAAAACCTGAAACAATCAATTACCGTACGTTGAAACCAGAACGTGAAGGACTCTTTGACGAAGTCATCTTTGGTCCTACAAAAGACTGGGAATGTGCTTGTGGGAAGTACAAACGCATTCGCTACAGAGGAATTGTTTGTGACCGCTGTGGGGTTGAAGTAACGCGTACGAAAGTTCGTCGTGAGCGTATGGGGCACATCGAGTTGAAAGCTCCTGTATCTCACATCTGGTACTTCAAGGGGATTCCAAGCCGTATGGGCTTGACCCTTGATATGAGTCCTCGTGCCCTCGAGGAGGTTATCTACTTTGCGGCTTATGTGGTGATTGATCCTAAGGATACACCACTTGAGCACAAGTCTATCATGACAGAGCGCGAATACCGTGAGCGCTTGCGTGAGTATGGTTATGGATCATTCGTTGCCAAAATGGGTGCCGAAGCCATCCAAGACCTTTTGAAACAAGTAGATCTTGAAAAAGAAATTGCTGAACTCAAAGAAGAGTTGAAAACAGCTACTGGACAAAAACGTGTCAAAGCCATCCGTCGTTTGGATGTTTTAGATGCCTTTTACAAGTCTGGGAACAAACCTGAATGGATGATTCTCAACATCCTTCCGGTTATTCCACCAGATCTTCGTCCAATGTTGCAGTTGGATGGTGGCCGTTTTGCCTCATCTGACTTGAACGACCTTTACCGCCGTGTTATCAACCGTAACAACCGTTTGGCTCGTTTGCTTGAGTTGAATGCACCAGGTATCATCGTTCAAAATGAGAAGCGTATGCTTCAAGAAGCAGTTGACGCTTTGATTGATAATGGTCGTCGTGGTCGTCCGATCACAGGACCAGGTAGCCGTCCACTTAAATCATTGAGCCACATGCTCAAAGGTAAACAAGGACGCTTCCGTCAAAACTTGCTCGGTAAACGTGTTGACTTCTCAGGACGTTCCGTTATCGCCGTTGGTCCAACTCTTAAGATGTACCAATGTGGTGTGCCACGTGAAATGGCTATCGAGCTCTTTAAACCATTTGTCATGCGTGAAATCGTTGCCCGTGACATCGTGCAAAACGTCAAAGCAGCTAAACGCTTGGTAGAACGCGGAGACGAACGTATCTGGGATATCCTTGAAGAAGTAATCAAAGAACACCCAGTGCTTTTGAACCGCGCACCGACCCTTCACCGTTTGGGTATCCAAGCCTTCGAGCCAGTCTTGATTGATGGTAAGGCCCTTCGCTTGCACCCACTTGTCTGTGAAGCCTACAATGCCGACTTTGACGGGGACCAAATGGCCATCCACGTACCGCTTTCAGAAGAAGCCCAAGCAGAAGCTCGTATCCTCATGCTAGCTGCTGAGCACATCTTGAACCCGAAAGATGGTAAACCAGTTGTTACTCCATCTCAGGACATGGTTTTGGGTAACTACTACTTGACTATGGAAGAAGCTGGTCGTGAAGGTGAAGGAATGGTCTTCAAAGACCGTGACGAAGCTGTCATGGCTTACCGCAATGGCTATGTTCACCTCCACTCACGTGTTGGTATCGCGACAGATAGCCTCAACAAACCTTGGACTGAAGAGCAAAAACATAAGGTCTTGCTGACAACAGTTGGTAAAATCCTCTTCAACGACATTATGCCAGAGGGTCTACCTTACCTGCAAGAACCAACAAATGCCAACTTAACAGAAGGTGTTCCAGCTAAATACTTCTTGCCGCTAGGTGGAGATATCAAGGAAGCCATTCGCAATCTTGAACTCAACCCTCCATTCAAGAAGAAAAATCTTGGGAATATCATCGCTGAAATCTTCAAACGTTTCCGTACGACAGAAACTTCTGCCCTACTTGATCGTATGAAGGATCTTGGTTACCACCACTCAACTCTTGCAGGCTTGACGGTGGGTATCGCCGACATTCCAGTAGTTGAAGATAAGGCTGAAATTATCGAAGAATCACACAAACGTGTAGAACAAATCACCAAACAATTCCGTCGTGGTATGATCACAGACGATGAGCGCTACAACGCTGTTACAGCTGAATGGCGTGCTGCCCGTGAAAAATTAGAGAAACGTTTGGTTGCCAACCAAGATCCTAAGAACCCAATCGTTATGATGATGGACTCTGGAGCCCGTGGTAACATCTCAAACTTCTCACAGCTTGCCGGTATGCGTGGTCTGATGGCCGCTCCGAACGGACGTATCATGGAATTGCCAATCCTTTCAAACTTCCGCGAAGGTTTGTCAGTACTCGAAATGTTCTTCTCAACTCACGGTGCCCGTAAGGGTATGACCGATACGGCCCTTAAGACAGCCGACTCAGGTTACTTGACTCGTCGTTTGGTTGATGTTGCCCAAGATGTTATCATCCGTGAAGATGACTGTGGAACAGATCGTGGTCTCTTGATCCGTTCTATCGCAGAAGGAAAAGAGATGATCGAGTCTCTCGAAGAGCGTCTCAATGGTCGTTACACCAAGAAAACTGTTAAGCACCCAGAAACTGGTGCAGTGATCATTGGTTCGAATGAGTTGATTACAGAAGACAAGGCGCGTGAAATTGTTAATGCTGGTGTGGAAGAAGTTACTATCCGCTCTGTATTTACATGTAACACTCGTCATGGTGTCTGCCGTCACTGTTACGGTATCAACTTGGCGACTGGTGATGCGGTTGAAGTTGGTGAAGCAGTTGGTACAATCGCTGCCCAATCTATCGGGGAACCTGGTACACAGCTTACAATGCGTACCTTCCACACGGGTGGGGTTGCCTCAAATACCGATATCACTCAGGGTCTTCCTCGTGTCCAAGAAATCTTTGAAGCCCGCAATCCAAAAGGGGAGGCGGTTATCACTGAAGTTAAGGGTGAGGTTACAGCCATCGAAGAAGACGCATCAACTCGTACCAAGAAAGTCTTTGTTAAGGGTGAAACTGGCGAAGGTGAGTACGTGGTTCCATTTACAGCACGTATGCGTGTTGAAGTTGGAGACCAAGTCTCTCGCGGTGCAGCATTGACAGAAGGTTCTATCCAACCAAAACGTCTCCTTGCTGTTCGTGATGTCTTGTCAGTTGAAACCTACCTTCTCGGTGAAGTACAAAAAGTTTACCGTAGCCAAGGGGTAGAAATCGGTGACAAGCACATCGAGGTAATGGTTCGTCAAATGATCCGTAAAGTTCGTGTCATGGATCCAGGTGACACAGACCTTCTCATGGGTACTCTCATGGATATCAACGACTTTACAGATGCCAACAAAGATGTCCTTATCGCAGGTGGAGTTCCAGCGACAGGTCGCCCAGTTCTTATGGGAATCACCAAAGCCTCACTTGAAACCAACAGTTTCTTGTCAGCGGCTTCCTTCCAGGAAACAACTCGTGTCCTTACAGATGCGGCCATCCGTGGTAAGAAAGACCATCTCCTTGGACTTAAAGAAAATGTTATCATCGGTAAGATCATCCCAGCAGGTACTGGTATGGCTCGCTACCGTAACCTTGAACCACAGGCTATCAATGAAGCATCATATCTGGCTCCTGAACAAGAAGAGACAGAAAACGCTCCAGTAGAGGACGCTGTGGAAATCCAAGTTGAAGAAACAGTAGAATAAAAAAGCAAACGAGAGAACCTTAGGGTTCTCTTTAGTTTTATACTTCTATCTATTGGGGTTAGGTGAGCACGACGCAATATCTCTCAAATCGCTTCAACCATTTTTTATGGCTCATTTTCAAAAAGTAAAAAAATATCGGATAGGGGTCTGTCAGAACTTAAAAATAATCCTCACTAATAATTTTCCATTTTTGTCAGTTGAGCGTTAAAACAGGACATTTGAGAAGAGGGGAGGGATTTTATCTTTCTCGCAGAGTATAATCATGTATACGAAGGGAGAACTGAAAATGATAAAATCAATTCGCATCTTATTGTTATTGGCTTTGATCCAGATTAGTTTGAGTAGTTGCTTGCTGTGGAAGGGGGCCATCTTAACCTTAAAGCAGTCAAGCGCCTATTTTTTAGTGTTTATCGTATTGGCATCAGGTCTGTGCGCAGGGATGAATTTCTTTTATACTCGAGATCAGGATGTTCATAGCATTATAAACAGTCAGAAAAAAGTGAAACTATTTTATAGTATCTTGTTGGTTTTAAACCTAGTAGGCGTCTGTCTGGTGTTGTCGGAGACTATTTTAACACAGACAGCTGTTCAGCAAGAGTTGGTAGATCTTTTCTTGCCTTCCTTCTTTTTCTTGTTTGGGATTGATTTACTTGTCTTTTTACCATTTGAAAAATACAGCCGAGATTTGGGAACTACTCTCGATAAGAAAAAAACAGTTGTCCTGACAGTTTTGACAACCTTGCTGTTCTTGAGAAATCCAATGACAGTTTTATCCATTGTTTTTTATGTTGGTTTAGGCTTCATTTTTGCTCGGTTTTTATTTCCAAAATCCATGAGAAGAGAATTTTCTTTTTACGGTCATGTGATCCGAGATATTTTACTTGTTAGCGCCATGTGTATATTTTTTTAAAAACATTTTTCTATCAATAAAAATCCCTTATTTTACCAAAGTTGTTATAGTAAGTTTGTAAAGAAAATTCACACAAAAGAAAACTTTTTGGTATAATAGTAGCATGTACACAAAAAATGAAGAAGAGCTGATCAATCTGGGAGAACGCCTAGGGACCTTGCTTCAAAAAAACGATGTCTTGATCTTGTCTGGAGAACTGGGTGCTGGTAAAACAACCTTTACAAAGGGTCTTGCCAAGGGCTTGGGTATTCGTCAGATGATCAAAAGTCCAACCTACACCATCGCGAGAGAGTATGAGGGTCGCCTTCCGCTCTACCACTTGGATGTCTATCGGATTGAGGGGGATGCTGATTCTATTGACTTGGATGAGTTTCTCTTCGGTGGTGGTGTGACCGTTATTGAGTGGGGCCATCTTTTAGGTAAGGATTTACCAGATTCCTATTTGGAGTTGGAACTCTTGAAAGAAGCTGAAGGTCGTCGCCTCTATTTTACCGCTCAGGGTTCTCGTGCTGAGGAATTGATTAAGGAGCTTCAAGATGGAGTATGAACTTTGTATTCGTGAGGCTGAAGCTCATGATGCAGCTGCTTTGGTTGCATTCTTGGATCTAGTTGGTCAGGAGACAGATTTCACTAGTTTGGATGAAAATGGTATTCTGATGACAGAATCTGAAATGGCTCTTTTTATTGAAAAGCAAGCGACTTCAGATAACCAAATCACTCTCCTAGCCCTCCTGAATGATGAGATTGCAGGTGTTTTGAACATCACGGCAGAGCAGCGTATACGGATTCGCCACATCGGGGATATCTTTTTGGTCATCCAAAGGAAGTTTTGGAATCATGGCTTAGGAAGCATACTCCTTGAAGAGGGAATTGAGTGGGCTAAAACCAGTAGAGTTCTGCGCCGTTTGCAACTCAGTGTACAAAAACGAAATGAGGCCGCTATCCACCTCTATTCAAAAATGGGATTTATCACAGAAGGCTTGCAAGAAAGAGGAGCCTATTTAGAAGAAGGGATATTTTTAGATGTTTGTCTGATGGGCAGACTGATAGATGAATAACAAGATGGTAAAAAAAATAATTGGAATGATGCTAGGTTTCCTAGCAGTGACAGTCGTAGGTGTAGGAATTTATGGCTACACAATCTACCAGCAGGGAACTGAAACCTTAAGTAAAAAAACTTATAAGAAAATTGGTGAAGAAACCAACGTTATCAAAGCGACAGAGCCTTTAACCATTCTTTTGATGGGGGTAGATACGGGAAATGTAGAACGTACAGACCCTTGGGCGGGGAATAGTGATTCCATGATTCTTCTGACAGTCAATCCGAAAACCAAGAAAACCACTATGATGAGTTTGGAACGGGATATTTTGACCAAGATTGAAACTGGAAATGGCCAAGTTCAGGAAGCAAAACTCAATGCTGCCTATGCCAATGGCGGTGCGGAACTTGCAATTTCTACTATTCAAAAGATGATGAATATCCACATTGACCGCTATGTGATGGTCAACATGCAAGGACTCCAGCAATTGGTAGATGCGGTTGGGGGGATCACCGTCAACAATAAACTCGGTTTTCCAATTTCGATTGCTGACCAAGAAGAGTTTAATAAGATTTCTATTGGTGTTGGAGAACAAACCTTGAATGGTGAGGAAGCCTTGGTGTATTCGCGGATGCGTTACCAAGACCCTGAAGGAGACTATGGTCGTCAAAAACGTCAACGTGAAGTCATTCAAAAGATTATGGAAAAGGTCTTGAGCCTCAATAGTATCAGTCATTATCAGGCGATCCTAAAAGCGCTTAGTGACAATATGCAGACAAATGTTGATTTGTCTGCTTCCAGTATCCCACAACTACTTGGTTACCAAGATTCCTTTAAAAACATCGAAGCTCATCAACTTCGTGGTGAAGATGCTGAGTTGCAAGGAATCTCTTATCAAATCGTAACGAGAGAGCATATGCTAGAAATGCAAAATCTCTTGCGTCGTTCCCTAGGGAGAGAAGATGTGACGGAGCTGGAGACCAACGCTGTTCTGTATGAAAATCTTTATGGTCGAACAGCACCTTCCACAAATGCTTCAAACGAAGAGATAGAATAAGAAAAGAATCAAATCGTGGGAAATTTCCTGCGATTTTTTCAAAAAAATTCGAATAGATAAGTAGGAGGAAACATGAAAGCAGAAATTATTGCTGTAGGAACGGAAATTTTGACAGGGCAGATTGTCAATACCAATGCCCAGTTTTTATCAGAAAAATTAGCAGAAATTGGAGTAGATGTTTACTTCCAAACGGCAGTGGGAGATAATGAAGCTCGTCTTTTGTCCTTGCTTGAGATTGCGAGTCAACGTAGTAATCTTGTGATTTTGACAGGGGGCTTGGGACCAACTGAGGATGATTTGACCAAACAAACTCTGGCAAAATTTTTAGGAAAAGATCTAGTGTTTGACCCTCAAGCGCAAGAGAAACTGGATGTCTTTTTTGCTCATAGACCTGACTATGCTCGAACACTGAATAATGAGCGCCAAGCCCAAATTGTAGAAGGGGCAACTCCATTGCCAAATGAGACAGGTTTAGCAGTAGGAGGGGTGTCGGAAGTGGATGGCGTGACCTACGTGGTCCTTCCAGGACCACCTAGTGAATTGAAACCTATGGTCTTAAATCAACTCTTGCCTAAGCTGATGACAGGTGCCAAGCTGTATTCACGAGTGCTCCGTTTCTTTGGAATTGGGGAGAGTCAGTTAGTGACCATTTTAGCGGATTTGATTGATAATCAAACCGATCCGACCTTAGCTCCTTATGCCAAAACGGGAGAAGTGACCTTACGCTTGTCCACAAAAGCAGTCAGTCAAGAAAAGGCTGATCAAGCACTGGATATCCTAGAAAATCAAATTTTGGATTGCCAGACTTTCGAGGGGATTTCTCTACGAGAGATCTGTTATGGATATGGGGAAGAAACCAGCCTCGCAAGTGTCGTTGTAGAAGAGCTAAAGAAGAGACAGAAAAGCATTACTGCGGCAGAAAGTTTGACGGCAGGTCTCTTTCAAGCGACATTAGCAGACTTTTCGGGCGTTTCTGCTATCTTTAATGGCGGTTTTGTCACTTACAGTTTAGAAGAAAAGTCCAAGATGCTGGATATTTCCGAGCAAGAGCTTAAAAAATACGGGGTCGTTTCAGAGTTTACGGCTAAAAAGATGGCAGAGCAGGCACGACTCAAGACTCAGTCTGACTACGGGGTCAGTTTGACGGGTGTGGCAGGACCGGATAGCCTAGAGGGGCATCCAGCTGGGACAGTCTTTATTGGCTTGGCACATGCAAAAGGGACAGAGGTTATCAAGGCTAATATCGCAGGACGAAGTCGAGCAGATGTTCGTCAGATTGCGGTCATGCATGCCTTTAACCTAGTTCGCAAAGCTTTATTAAGTGACTAACTTTTGATATAATAGTAGATAGGTCTTAGGACTATTAGAATACAGGAGAATAGAATGGCGAAAAAACCAACAAAAAAATTAGATGAAATCGGTAAAAAATTTGGAGCTGATCGTGAAAAAGCCTTGAATGATGCTCTTAAATTGATCGAAAAAGACTTTGGAAAAGGGTCAATCATGCGTTTGGGTGAGCGTGCAGAGCAGAAAGTTCAAGTCATGAGTTCAGGGTCGTTGGCTCTTGACATTGCTCTTGGCTCAGGTGGTTATCCTAAAGGACGTATCATCGAAATCTATGGACCAGAGTCTTCTGGTAAGACAACGGTTGCCCTTCACGCTGTAGCGCAAGCACAGAAGGAAGGCGGTATTGCAGCCTTTATCGATGCAGAACATGCGCTTGATCCAGCCTATGCTGCAGCCCTTGGTGTGAACATTGACGAATTGCTCTTGTCACAACCAGACTCAGGAGAGCAAGGTCTTGAAATTGCTGGAAAATTGATTGACTCAGGTGCAGTTGACCTTGTTGTTATTGACTCAGTTGCGGCCCTTGTACCTCGTGCAGAAATTGATGGGGATATTGGAGATAGCCACGTTGGTTTGCAGGCTCGTATGATGAGCCAGGCCATGCGTAAACTCGGAGCTTCTATCAATAAAACCAAAACAATTGCCATCTTTATCAACCAATTGCGTGAAAAAGTTGGAGTCATGTTTGGAAATCCAGAAACAACACCTGGTGGACGTGCTTTGAAATTCTACGCTTCAGTCCGTTTGGATGTTCGTGGAAGCACACAAATCAAGGGAACTGGTGACCAAAAAGATACCAATGTTGGTAAGGAAACCAAGATCAAGGTCGTGAAAAACAAGGTAGCTCCACCGTTTAAGGAAGCCTTCGTTGAAATCATGTACGGAGAAGGAATTTCTAAGACCGGTGAGCTCTTGAAGATTGCAAGTGATTTGGATATCATCAAAAAAGCAGGAGCTTGGTACTCTTACAAGGATGAAAAGATCGGTCAGGGTTCTGAAAATGCTAAGAAATACTTGGCAGATCACCCAGAAGTCTTTGATGAGATTGACCATCAAGTCCGTGTTCAATATGGCTTGATTGAAGATGAAGAAGGAACAACTCCTACTTCTGTCGCAGAAGATCTAGCACCTAACCAAGAAGTAACGCTTGACCTAGGCGATGGACTTGAAATCGAAATTGAAGAATAACATAAAAAGTAGCAGATAGGAACTGCTACTTTTTATGTTTATTTCAGATGAAAGAACTAATGATCACTAAAACGACGGTATTCGATGTGAAAGTCAAAATAATGTTCATCCTGTAACTTTTGGAAGATGTCGCGATAGGCTTCTTCGTCAAAATGGTCGCCACGGTAGAGGATTTCAAAACTCAGATCATCGTACTCTAGAAAAGCGTTGGCTGTTTTAAAGCCATTTTGGCGATAGAAATCCATGCGGGCCTTTCTCTGCTCCAAGTTATCGCATTCTTCATCTAATCGCTCGACTTCCAGTAACATAGTTCGCTGGTAAAAATCAGTTAGCTTTTCGATGATTTCTTTTCCATATCCGTGGCTTCTCAAGTGGGGCATGATGGCAAAAAAACTGATATAGAAGGCTTTTTGATTGGAGATGGAGAAGGCAAAGCCGACAAACTCTTCTTGGTTATAAAAGGCAAAAAAGTGAGCGTCTTCTCGGTCTTGATAGCGTAAAAACTCTGACAGAGGAACTCGTTCTTCCTCGGGGAATGCTTCCTTGTTTAGCTTTTCAACCTTATCCAAATCAGGAAATGCATCGGTTATTAATTGACTGGTCAAACTCATAAGTGACCTCCTTTTCTTGATTATAGCAAATTGTCTCTCTGTAAGCAATTGATTGCAAACTTAGTTATAGAGCCTTGTAGCTCTTCTAGAAAGCTGATATAATAGCCTTATGAATAAGAAACGATCCGTGGACTTGATACATGGTCCCATTCTTCCTGCGCTGTTAAGCTTTGCCTTTCCAATCTTGCTGTCAAATATTTTCCAACAGCTTTATAATACAGCTGATGTCTTGATTGTTGGGCGTTTTCTTGGTCAAGATTCTTTGGCTGCAGTAGGGGCGACAACTGCCATTTTTGACTTGATTATAGGCTTTACGCTTGGTGTTGGAAATGGCATGGGGATTGTCATTGCCCGCTATTATGGGGCTCGTAATTTCACTAAAATTAAAGAAGCAGTAGCAGCAACTTGGATTTTAGGTGCTCTTTTGAGCATTGTGGTCATGCTGATGGGCTTTGTTGGTCTGTATCCACTCTTGCAATACCTGGATACCCCTGCAGAAATCCTTCCCCAATCCTATCAATATATTTCTATGATAGTGACCTGTGTCGGTGTCAGCTTCGCCTATAATCTCTTTGCAGGCTTGTTGCGGTCCATTGGTGATAGTCTAGCGGCTCTTGGATTTCTGATTTTCTCTGCCTTAGTCAATGTGGTTCTGGATTTGTATTTCATTACGCAACTGCATCTGGGAGTTCAATCTGCTGGTCTTGCGACTATTATCTCGCAAGGTCTGTCAGCTATTCTCTGTTATTTTTATATTCGTAAGAGTGTTCCAGAGCTTCTTCCAGGTCTCAAACATTTCAAATGGAATAAGGCTCTCTATGTGGATCTCTTGGAGCAGGGGCTAGCCATGGGTCTGATGGGGTCAATCGTCTCTATCGGAAGTGTCATTTTGCAATCCTCTGTCAATAGTTTTGGTGCAGTCATTATCAGTGCTCAAACAGCAGCACGGCGAATCATGGCCTTTGCCTTATTACCAATGACGGCTATTTCAGCATCGATGACGACTTTTATCTCTCAAAACTTTGGGGCTAAACGTCCCGAACGTATTGTCCAAGGCCTTCGTTTAGGGAGCTATTTGAGTATGTCTTGGGCAGCCTTTGCCTGTATTTTCCTATTTTTTGCCAGCCCTAGCCTAGTTTCTTTCTTGGCGAGTTCGACAGACAGCTATTTGGTAGAAAACGGGACCTTGTACTTACGTATCAGTTCTGTATTTTATCCATTTTTAAGTCTTTTATTGATTTATAGAAATAGCTTGCAGGGACTAGGCCAAAAACTTTTGCCACTTATATCTAGCTTTATCGAGTTGTTTGGGAAAATTATTTTCGTAGCTTGGATTATTCCTTGGACAGGCTATACAGGTGTTATTCTCTGTGAACCGCTACTCTGGGTTGTGATGACTGTCCAACTTTACTTCTCCCTTTCCCGACACCCTTGGATAAAAGAAGGCAAGAAAATCGTGGCAGTCGGAGGGAAATCTTAGCTTGCTTCGCAAAAGAAAATCCATTTCCTCTAGTGAAAATCAGCTAGACTTGTGTTATAATAAGAAAGATTAAAATGTGAAAAAAGGAGATTCCTAATGGGACGTAAATGGGCCAATATCGTAGCCAAGAAAACGGCTAAAGATGGAGCTAACTCTAAAGTATATGCAAAATTTGGTGTAGAAATCTATGTAGCAGCTAAAAAAGGTGATCCAGACCCAGAATTAAACACTGCTTTGAAATTTGTAATCGATCGTGCTAAACAAGCGCAAGTGCCAAAGCACGTTATCGATAAAGCGATTGATAAAGCAAAAGGAAACACAGACGAAACCTTTACAGAAGGACGTTACGAAGGATTTGGACCAAATGGTTCTATGCTGATCGTTGATACCTTGACTTCAAACGTCAACCGTACAGCTGCGAACGTTCGTGCTGCTTTTGGTAAAAATGGCGGAAATATGGGCGCTTCAGGTTCTGTTTCTTACCTCTTTGACAACAAGGGTGTTATCGTATTTGCAGGTGAAGATGCGGATGCTATCTTTGAACTTTTGCTCGAAGCAGATGTGGATGTGGACGATGTAGAAGCAGAAGAAGGAACAATCACGGTTTACACAGCTCCAACAGACCTTCACAAAGCTATCGTTGCCCTTCGTGAGTCAGGTATCCAAGAATTCCAAGTAACTGAATTGGAAATGATTCCTCAGTCAGAAGTGGAATTGTCAGGTGACGACCTTGAAACCTTTGAAAAACTTTACAGCGTTCTTGAGGACGACGAAGACGTGCAAAAGATCTACACAAACGTAGATGGATTCTAATAGAAAAACGAACAGTTTTACTAGCTGTTCGTTTTTTTTGATATTTGAACCTAGACTCTGGTTTCAGAGTCGTTTTGTTGCTTGCTTTTTTCTAGACCTAGACCGACTGCATGTTTTTGAACGAGCAAGAGCTCTCCATTGTCCTGTTTTGCAAAAGTTAAGGTAACAGTCTTGATCTTGTCTCCAATGGAGATATAGGTGATTTTTTTCGTATTGTAACCCCCAAGAGTGAAGTCATACTCGGAGTCTGGTAGTCCGTGTTTTTTGATAATATCCTTGTAGTTGGTACCACCTTTTCCTTTGTTGTCAAGGTCACCTTCGATTAAGGCGTCGAACTGTTCTTGGGTCCAAGTGAAGGTATCGTCTTCTTCCTCCTCTGGGATGGAATAGGTGCTATCATCTGTCAAATCGCTCTCTTCTTCGCGTTCCATTGAGGAACTTGCCTCTCTATAGGAACGGTTAAACTCCCTGGTAAACTCTTTGTAGACATTAGCGTACAGTATCTGGGTCGTAAAGAAAAGTACAACAGAAGCAATTGCTAGGGATGTTCCGATAATGGCCATTGTTTTTCGTTTTTTAAGGTTGACGATAAGGCCGATAATGCCCAAGATCAAAGCTACAATAGCGACGAAAAAAGACAGATAGTTAATAAACGGAATCCAAGATCCTAAAAGTGCGATGGCTCCAAAAATAGTTGCTAAAATCCCTAAAACTTTTTGTTCTTCTGGTTTCATTTGAAAGTTTTCTCCCTTTATCGAGTGAATGGATTTCTATCCACAGTAGTTAGTGCTTATTATAGAAAAAATATTGCCTAATGTCAATTTAAACTAAAATAGTTCTCATGGAAACTTAAATAGTTCTTGTGAGAACTATATTTGTCGTGAGAAAGGAGCAATCATGGACAAGCCGATGTTAGTGTTTAAACGTTTTGGACACCAGGTTCATCTGATGGTACAGAAAGAAGCCAAGCGATGTGGCATTGAATTTATGGGTGGACCGCAGGGCCAAGTTATACGATTTTTAGACTATCGTGAGGAATCTGAACAGGCGGTGTTAATCAAGGATATTGAGCAGGAACTCAATATTACTAAATCTGTGGCGAGTAATCTAGTCAAGCGCATGGTACAAAATGGTTTGGTCGAGTTAGAGGCGAGCCCGAGCGATAAGCGGGCAAAATTTGTTCGCCTGACGGAGAAATCGCGTTCGCAGATGCAAAAAGTTAAGGCATTTTTTGATCGGATCGATCAGAGTCTGCTAGAGGGTGTTTCAAAGTCAGACTTGGCAATATTTGAAAAAGTTCTCGGTCAGTTGCAGGAAAATGTTGAGAAGATAGGAGGAGAGAATGAAGAAACTCGCTAAGCGTATTACAGGAAGAGAGTGGGGAATGATTCTCCTGACTGTGCTCTTTACCTGTTTCTCGGTCTATCTAGAGTTAGAAGTACCGACTTACATTTCAGAAATTACAGAACTACTTGGAACTCCAGGTACGGATATGGGTGCACTTTGGTCACCAGCCATTAAGATGATAGGCTTGTCTCTACTTGCTTTTCTGTCATCCGTTACTGTTGGATTTTTTGCCGCTCGCGTTGCAGCGTCTTACACAACTCATTTACGAAGCGATATTTTTAATCGTGTTCTAGATTTCTCGCAGACAGAGATTAAACGTTTTTCAATCCCAAGTCTCTTGACTCGGACGACCAATGATATTACCCAGGTACAGATGCTTTTTACCATGGGACTCCAGGTGGTCACTCGTGGACCAATCATGGCTATCTGGGCCATTGGAAAAATCCTTGGGAAGTCTGAGTACTGGCTCTGGGCAGTAGTAATCGCTGTTATCGTCAATGTTTTGATGACAACTGTTCTCCTGACTCTGGCCTTTCCAAAACAATCGGTCATCCAAAAATTGACAGATAAACTCAATAGTATCACTCGTGAAAGTTTGACTGGGATTCGAGTTGTTCGCGCATACAATGCCGAGGATTACCAAGATAAGAAATTTGAAGCAGCTAACGATGAGGTAACACGTCTCAATCTCTTTGTCAATCGTTTGATGGCCATTATGAATCCCATTATGATGGCGATTTCTAGTGGCTTGAGTCTAGCCATTTACTGGATTGGTGCCTATATCATCAACGATGCAAGTTTGACAGACCGTCTACCACTCTTTAGTGATATGGTGGTCTTCATGTCCTATGCTATGCAGGTCGTGATGGGCTTCCTTCTCATGGGAGCACTCTTTATCGTTCTTCCTCGTACCTTGGTTTCGGCAGGACGTATCAATCAAGTATTGGATCTGCATTCTTCTATTGAAAATCCTAGTCACGCTCAGACAGCGGATCCTTCAGTTCAAGGACAAGTGGAATTCCGTGATGTGACTTTTCGCTACTCTAAAAACTCAGAAGCAGTCGTGGAACATGTCACTTTCAAAGCAGAAGCGGGTCAAACCGTGGCTTTCATCGGATCGACTGGATCAGGTAAGTCCACGCTTGTCAACCTCTTGCCACGTTTTTACGACGTTTCAGATGGAGAAATCCTAGTGGATGGTGTCAATGTGCAAGATTACGATTTGGAAGATTTGCGCAATAAGGTCGGCTATATTCCACAAAAAGCTGTGCTCTTTTCTGGAGATGTCAAGGAGAACTTAGACTTTGGTAAGAGCAAAGAAACTCCTCTAAGTGAGACTGATATGTGGCAAGCTCTAGAATTGGCCCAGTCTAAAACCTTTATCGAGGATAAGGAAGCAGGTCTTGCATCAGAAGTGGCCCAAGGCGGAACCAACTTCTCAGGAGGTCAAAGACAGCGTTTGGCCATTGCGCGTGCCTTGGCTCGTAAACCAGAGATTCTCATCTTTGATGACTCTTTCTCAGCCCTGGACTACAAGACAGATCGTGTCCTACGCCAAGAGCTAGCAGAGAAAACAAAATCCATGACCAAGCTCATTGTAGCGCAACGGATTTCTACTATTATGGATGCTGACCTGATTTTAGTATTGGATCAAGGAAAAGTCGTGGGACAAGGCACCCACAAGGAACTTCTGGCTACCAACGAAGTCTACCAAGAAATTGCCTACTCACAACTATCGAAGGAGGAATTGGAACATGGAAAATAAAAAAGTGTCGGTCTGGAAACAGTGCAAACCTTATATGGCAGGCCTCCAACTCCCTCTCTTAATAGCAGTTGTGGCTGCGGTCATTTCAAGCATCATCACCGTTTATGGGCCAACTAAGATTAAGGAAATTACAAACTTGATTTCAGATGGTTTGGCTACAGAAATCGACTTGGTAGCTGTGTCAAACATTGCTGGATTTTTGGTTGTTCTGTATGTGTTTGGTGCTATCCTTAATTATACACAGGCCTATATCTTTTCAACGAGCATTCAGCATTTTTCAAAACGCTTGCGGACGGCAATCGCTGAAAAAATCAATCGTTTGCCACTTGGCTATTTTGACCGTCATTCACAAGGAGACACCCTTTCGCGCGTGACCAATGATGTGGATACGGCGGCACAATCTCTCAACCAAAGTCTAGGGGCAGTTCTTTCAGCTAGTTTTTTGTTGATTGCTGTCTTGGTGACCATGTTTGGGATGAACTGGATTTTGGCTCTCGTAACAGTTGTTTCAACGCTTGTTGGTTTTGCGGGTATATCAGTGATTATGGCCAAGTCACAGGGTTATTTTAAAGCCCAACAAAATAATCTAGCGACCGTCAATGGTTATGTGGAAGAGATGTACTCTGGCCACAATGTAGTGACCAGCTACAACGCAGTAGACACCTCCAAAGCGAGATTTGCAGGTTTGAATCAGAACTTGCATGACAGTATCTGGAAATCTCAATTTATCTCTGGTATCATGATGCCAGCCATGATTTTTGTTGGGAATTTTAGTTATGTCTTGGTCATCATCGTTGGTGCAGCGCTTGCTCTAGAAGGGCATATCAGTATCGGGATTATCGTAGCATTTATGGTTTATGTAAGAACCTTCTCACAACCCTTGTCACAGATTGCCCAAGGGATTACGAGCTTGCAACAAGCGAGCGCAGCTATGACTCGTGTATTAGAATTTCTAGCTGAAGCTGAGATGCAGGATGAATCTCATAAGGAAAGACAATTGAGCAACATGAAAGGGGAAGTAGTCTTTGATCACGTGTCCTTTGGCTATACACCAGAGCGCACCATCATCCATGACTTTTCTGCGACAGCTCATGCAGGTCAAAAGGTCGCAATCGTTGGACCGACTGGGGCTGGTAAGACAACCATTGTCAATCTTTTGATGAAGTTCTATGAGATTGATAAGGGAAGTATCCGCATCGATGGTGTGGATACCAAGGACATGAAGCGTTCGGAAGTACACGATGCCTTTTCAATGGTCTTGCAAGACACTTGGCTCTTTGAAGGAACGATTCGAGAGAACCTGATCTATAATCAGACAGACATCAGTGATGAACGAATAATGGAAGCCAGCAAGGCTGTGGGAATCCACCACTTTATCATGACCTTGCCAGACGGCTACGACACTGTTTTGGATGACACTGTAACCTTGTCTGTTGGACAAAAACAACTTTTGACCATTGCTCGTGCCCTTCTCAAAGATGCACCGCTCTTGATTTTGGATGAAGCGACATCCTCAGTCGACACGCGTACAGAGGAGTTGATTCAAAAAGCCATGGACCGTTTGATGGAGGGTAGAACTTCCTTTGTCATCGCCCACCGCTTGTCAACTATCCGTAATGCCGACTTGATTCTTGTCATGAAAGATGGCAATATCATCGAACAAGGCAACCATGAGGAACTAATGGCGCAAGGTGGCTTCTACGCTGATTTGTACAATAGTCAATTTACAGAAGACGAAGCAGAAGAATAAAACAAAAGAAGGCTTGACGGCCTTCTTTTTCTACACTATACTAGAAGACAAACGCCTCATCTGTAGGCAAAAAAGTAATGAATGAGAAGCATAAATGAAAAATTATCAAGAATGGTATCGAAATATCAGCTCCAGACTCACCAGCTATCCCACCCTTTTATTTCTATTACGCAGTTTCAATCGTTTGATGACAGTCGCCATGCCTATGGTCTATCTGACCTTGCTAGTCACCACAGAAGGCTTGACGGCCTTCTTTTTCTACACTATACTAGAAGACAAACGCCTCATCTGTAGGCAAAAAAGTAATGAATGAGAAGCATAAATGAAAAATTATCAAGAATGGTATCGAAATATCAGCTCCAGACTCACCAGCTATCCCACCCTTTTATTTCTATTACGCAGTTTCAATCGTTTGATGACAGTCGCCATGCCTATGGTCTATCTGACCTTGCTAGTCACCACTTATCTGCAATTAGGACTTGGGAAGCAAGTTGGGGTTTATGTGCTTATTCCTGCATCAGGTTTTGTGATTTTGTCCCTTTTTCGTAAGAAAATCAACCACCCACGCCCCTATGAAACTTGGGACATCTGTCCCCTGCTTGAAAAAGATAGTTCGGGACAGTCGATGCCCAGTCGCCATGTCTTTTCGGCAACTATCATCTCCATGGCCTGTCTGCATGCTAGTCTACCTGTTGGCTTAGTATGCTTGGTCTTTTCAGCTTTACTGGGACTGGTGAGGGTTTTAGGGGGTGTTCATTATTCCAAGGATGTCTTGGTTGGCTATGCTTGTGGTCTGTTGTGGGGATTCCTTTTCTTCCTATTCTGATATGTAAGTTAAGCCGACCCTACAACCACTTACTGCTTCAAATTGACCACTTGCTTTTTTGCTCTTGTTTTCCTATCTTAGCTTTGATATAGTAGAGTCAGAAAGGAGATGTGATGAAGTTACGAATTGAGATTGACGGCAATTTAGAGGAGACTGAAATTGTCATCAAGACCCCCACTTTGACAGATGAAATTGCAGACTTGCAACGACTCTTGGAAGAGTCAAAGGCTTCGAGGTTGACTTTTTACAAGGGAACAGGTGAATATTATCTAGACCTGTCAGAAATTCTCTTCTTTGAGACAGAAGGGAGCAAGATCTACGCTCATAACCAAAAGGAAGCCTATGAAGTTCGTCTCAAACTTTATGAGTTAGAGTCCATCTTGCCTCGTTATTTTAGTCGAGTTTCCAAGTCAACGATCGCAAACATCCGTCAGATTTACTCAGTGGACAAGTCCTTTTCAGGAACGGGCACCATTTCCTTTTATCAGACGCACAAGGAGGTTCATGTATCACGACATTACCAGTCCCTCCTAAAAGAAAATCTAAGAAACATGAGGTAAAAGATATGAAAAAGAAAGCATTTGGTATTGTTTTATTGGTTCTAGCAGCTTGGATCTTGCTGCAAGGAAATTTTGGAATTCCTTCTTTGGACGGTAAAATATGGCCTTTACTAGGTATTGTCTTTTTTGCCTACCAATCAGTTGAAGCTTTGCTTCGTCGTCACCTGACATCAGCAGTGTTTACCGCTCTAGTAGCCTTAATGATTGCGAATCATTTTTATAACATTTTGCCTATCCCAAATCAGTCTTTATTTTGGGCTAGTATCCTAGCAGTGTTAGGTGTTGGCTATCTCACTCACTCAAGTAAGTTTTGGTATGGGAAAAAATGGTGGTACAACGGCGAACGAACAGTTATCACGGATAAGGAAGTCGCTTTTGGTAGTGGTACTTTCTATAAGCAAGATCAAGATCTTGTAGCTGACCAAGTGGAAGTCGCTTTTGGAGATGCTAAAATCTATTATGACAATGCAGAGATATTAGGTGATTTCGCGACACTGAATATCGAAGTGGCTTTTGGTAATGCAACTGTCTATGTTCCGCAACACTGGCGTGTCGATTTGAAAGTAGAAACATCCTTTGGTGCAGCTAAGGCAGATGCTCCTGTATCGCCAACAAGCAAAACCTTGATTATTCGCGGAGAAGTTGCTTTTGGTAAACTTGGTGTTGTTTACGTCAAATAAAAAAATATTTTAATTCTCTTGATAAATTCAGGAAAGTGTGATAACATAGTACGGTATGTGGTGCTAGCACATCCGCTATATTAGATCTAATAGGAGGAAAACATAATGGCTAAAGTATGTTACTTTACAGGTCGTAAGACTGTATCTGGAAACAACCGTTCACACGCGATGAACCAAACAAAACGTGCCGTAAAACCAAACCTTCAAAAAGTTACTGTTCTTATTGATGGTAAACCTAAAAAAGTTTGGGCTTCAGCTCGTGCTTTGAAATCAGGTAAAGTTGAACGCGTTTAATAAAAATGAAAAGACCTAACTGGTCTTTTTCTTTTGCTCTAAGGATAAAATCATTTGAAAAATAGAGTAAATATCCGCCGATACAGCATTCTGCTTTTACACTTGGAATGAAATATGATAAAATAGAGTATCAACTAGTTGAGGTAAAAAAAATGACTGTAAAAATTAATACAAAAGATGGTCAAATCGAACTGACAGATGAAGTGATTGCAACCGTTGTAGGTGGTGCAGCAACTGAGATTTTTGGTGTGGTCGGTATGGCTAGCAAAAATACCCTCAAAGATAATTTCCAAGCTCTTCTTGGTAAGGAAAATTATGCAAAAGGTGTTGTCGTGAAGGCAGCCGAAGATGGCAGCATTGCAGTTGATGTTTATACTGTCTTGAGCTACGGAACAAAGATTAGTGAAGTCTCAAAAAACATCCAAGAGCGTGTTCGTTTTAGTTTGGAAAACCAACTGGGAATCACTGCTCAGACTGTGAATGTCTACATTCAAAATATCAAAGTTGTAGGAGAATAATCGTGTCAAAAATTACTACCAGCTTATTTCAAGAAATGGTGCAGGCTGCATCAACTCGTTTGAATAAGCAAGCTGAATATGTCAATTCATTAAACGTCTTTCCAGTTCCAGATGGAGATACTGGGACAAACATGGGAATGACCATCGAAAATGGTGCTAAAGAAGTAGCAGACAAGCCAGCTTCTACAGTTGGAGAAGTGGCGAGCATTCTTGCTAAGGGGCTCTTGATGGGTGCGCGTGGAAACTCAGGGGTTATCACTTCTCAACTTTTCCGTGGATTCTCCCAAGCTATCAAAGATAAAGACGAGTTAACAGGTCAAGACTTGGCTCTTGCTTTCCAATCTGGTGTCGAAGTAGCTTATAAAGCAGTTATGAAACCAGTTGAGGGAACTATTTTGACAGTTTCTCGTGGTGCTGCCATTGGGGCTAAGAAAAAAGCCGAGGAGACAGATGATGCTGTTGAGGTCATGCGTGCAGCCTTGGAAGGTGCTAAGAGAGCTCTAGCTAAGACACCAGAAATGCTTCCAGTTCTTAAGGAAGTTGGTGTGGTAGACTCTGGTGGTCAAGGTTTGGTCTTTATCTACGAAGGTTTCCTTTCAGCTCTTACTGGAGAATACAGCGCTTCTGAGGACTTTGTAGCAACCCCTGCCAACATGAGTGAAATGATCAATGCAGAACACCACAAGTCTGTAGCAGGTCATGTGGCAACTGAAGATATTACCTTCGGTTACTGTACGGAGATCATGGTAGCTCTCAAACAAGGTCCAACTTATTCTAAGGACTTTGACTACGATGAATTCCGTAACTACTTGAATGACCTTGGGGATTCTCTACTTGTTGTCAACGATGATGAGATTGTCAAAGTTCACGTCCATACAGAAGATCCAGGTCTTGTTATGCAAGAAGGACTTAAATATGGTAGCTTGGTCAAGGTTAAAGTGGACAACATGCGTAACCAACACGAAGCACAAGTTGAAAAAGAAGCAGCACAAGTCAGCAAGCCAGCTGAAGAGAAGGAATATGCCCTTATCGCAGTAGTAGCTGGTCAAGGTTTAGCAGATATCTTCCGTGCCCAAGGTGTGGATTATGTCATCGAAGGCGGGCAGACGATGAACCCTTCAACAGAAGACTTTATCAAGGCTGTTGAACAGGTCAATGCTCGTAACATTATCTTCTTGCCAAACAACAAAAATATCTTCATGGCAGCTCAGTCTGCGGCTGAAGTGCTTGAACAACCTGCTGTTGTGGTAGAAGCACGTACAATTCCTCAAGGGTTGACGAGCCTCCTTGCCTTTGACCCAAGCAAGTCTATCGAAGAAAATAAAGAACGAATGACTGCAGCTCTTGGCGATGTCATCAGCGGTAGTGTAACGACTGCCGTTCGTGACACAACTATCGATGGTTTGGAAATCCATGAAAATGACAATCTTGGTATGGTAGATGGCAAAATCCTTGTGTCAAACCCTGACATGCACCAAACCTTGACTGAAACTTTGAAACATATGTTGGACGAAGATAGTGAAATCGTGACTTTCTATGTCGGTGAAGACGGAAGCGAAGAACTTGCCAATGAAATTGCCCAAGAAATCGCAGAAGAATTTGAAGATGTTGAAGTAGAGATTCACCAAGGCCAACAACCAGTTTACCCATATCTTTTCAGTGTGGAATAAAAATTTAATAGATTAAAAAGAAAGTTGATTTTGAAACTTTCTTTTTTTTATGACATTTGTCATATTTCCTGGTGACAGAAGCATCTAGCTCCGCTAACTTCAAAGGACTATAATTGAAGTAGGAACTGGAGGAAGAAGAAATGAAAAATAAAATGATTGTCGCAGTGAGTTTAGTAGCAGCAGGAGTTATGACCTATCTCATGTTTTCAGGATTGGACGAGGGTTTCTACCATTTTCCTTGGGAGCTCTTTGCTGGCTTTGGAATGATGTCTTGGCTTGTCAGAGAAGGTTTGAAATTGGTCAGAGATGTGAAAAAGGAGTTTGAGGAATGAAAAAAGCAATCATCTATCTCTTTATCGGTCTGTCACTCTTGGTATGGTTAGTGGAAATGTTTACTGGTTGGTTTGACCAAACCTTGCTTCGCCAATTCATTCGTGGTGCTTGGGGGGTTGGATTTATGATTTTTGTCGTTTTCCCTATGGGAATGGAGTGGTTGAAAGGAGAATCTCATGACTGTGATTAAAGTTGAGAAATTGAGTAAGAAAATAAAAGGCAAGGAGATCTTGCGTGATATCTCTTTTGAAATCAATGACGGAGAATGTGTCGCCTTGATTGGTCCTAATGGAGCAGGAAAGACAACTTTAATTGATTGCCTCTTGGGTGACAAGTTCATGAGTTCAGGTCAGATAGCCATTCAAGGATTTGCACCAACAGATCCTCGATTAAAGCAGCTTATTTCTGTCTTGCCTCAAGAAAATGCAGTTGTCCAAAGCTTGAAAGTGAAAGAACTTCTATCATTTTTTAAGTCACTTTATCCTGACAGTCTTTCAGACAAAGAAATTGATGACTTGCTGAGATTCTCAGACAAGCAGAAAAATCAGCTAGCGGGCAAGTTGTCTGGTGGGCAAAAACGCTTGTTCTCTTTTGTGTTGACTTTAATCGGTCGTCCGAAAATTCTATTTTTAGACGAGCCAACTGCTGCTATGGATACCTCGACACGTCAGCACTTTTGGGAAATTGTTAATCGATTAAAGAAAAATGGTGTCACCATTGTCTATTCTTCCCACTATATCGAAGAGGTGGAGCATACGGCTGACCGCATTTTGGTACTCCACAAGGGTGAATTGATTCGTGATACGACGCCTTATGCTATGCGTGGTGAAGAACAAGAAAAACATTTTACAGTACCTCTAACTTATCAGGAATTTATCAGCACTTTAGACCAAGTTCAAGAGATTGAAATCAAGCAAAATGCTCTTTCCTTCACAACCAAAGAAGCCAGCCAGGTATGGAAAGTCTTGCAAGAACAGGGCTGCACGATCGAAGAAATTGAAGTTCGCAATCGAACTCTCTTAGATAGTATCTTTGAAACGACTCAAGACTAAAGGAGATTGACGATGAAAAATATGACAAGTCTCATGAAAGTGGAAATCATTCTGATGAAACGGCAAGCAGTCTACTACTTGCTTTCCATCGGACTTCCAAGTGTGTTTTACCTTATATTCTCTGGTATGATGTCAGGGTCAGACATTCCAGAAATCGCTCTCCAAGCCTATCTTTTTGCCATGACGCTCTTTAGTATCATGTCAAGCGCCTTTTTCAGCATTCCTAGCACACTCGAATCTGACAAGACAAACAACTGGCAAAAATTGATTCAACATTCTCCCGTATCTATGATAGAATATTATGTATCAAAACTGTTCAGTACTCTGCTGACTTTCCTTCTATCAATTATAGTTGTCTTTTCAGTTGGTCATTTTGTTATGTGACTATTAGTCCGTCTCGCTCCGTCAGGTGCGAGACAAATAAACCACCCGCTATGCGGGTGCGCATCGAAG
>CAJNCW010000011.1 GCA_905221345.1 bacterium | reverse complement strand
TCATACAGGCACATCATCCCCTCCTGGTCCCAGTCCTCTTTCTCCCACATATGTAGATGATAATCTTTGCGACACTTGTTTACAATCCCTTTACTTTCTTCATACAACTCTTTCAGATTCATAGACCTCTCCTTTCTGCATTTAGTTTAACAGAATGCGCGAGCCCCTGGGTCTATTTCCTCTGTTTTATACTTCTTCCTCCCTCAACGGCACACAAAAAGAGAGGCACTGCCTCTCTAGGTTATAATTCTGCAATTTGGTTGAGATTCACTTCTGCAATCGTGTCATTACCAAACATAGAGATAATCATCTTCACTTTGTTGTTATCAATTTCAGTAATTTTACCTGTGTAGTCTGCAAAAGCGCCATCAATGATGCGGACTGTCTGGCCAACTTCAACATCAATATCAAACTCTTGAACAGTTTGCCCCATTGAAACCAGAATATCACGGATTTCTTGTTCCAATAGTGGAGTTGGTTTGGATCTGTTCCCGTGTGATCCGACGAATCCTGTTACGTTAGGTGTGTTTCGAACGACGAACCATGCTTCATCGGTCATGACCATTTCTACAAGGACATAACCTGGAAAGCGATTCTCTTCGACTTCCTTTTTCTTTCCATTTTTCTCAACTTGCACGGTTTGTGTTGGAATCTCAACGCGTAGAATATTATCCAACATGTTATATGTTTGCGCACGTTGCAATAGATTTTCTTTTACCTTATTTTCATAGCCAGAATAAGTTTGTAGAACAAACCATCCTTTGTCAAAACTATCCATGATATTTCCTTTCATACATAATAGAAGAAAGCCAGCAGAAGTCTTCCGCTTTTCTTCTAAAAAATGTTAATAAATCGAATCAAACCTGAAACAATCAACTGGTCAAAAATGTAAATGATGACCACAAAGAAGGCTGTGTATTCCATAATAGAGCGAAAATCTCTCCAGCTTTCTTTGCGAGTTGGCCAAGTTGTTTCTTTAAGAAGTTTAAAAATATCCTTAATAAAACCCATCGTTCTCTCCTATCTCGTCTCTCTATGTGTCGTATATTTTCCACAATGTTTACAAAATTTATTTACTTCTAGTCGTGTTGGCTTGGGGTTCCCACTAATTTTGATTGAGTAATTCCTTGAACCACAAACTGCACAAGCTAGGCTTGCTTTTTTTAGTGCCATAACGCCTCCATCTTATCTATTATAACAAGAAACCTAGGCTTTGACAAGCCTCTTAACGAAAGAGATTGACGAAAGAGTCCCAGATTGTCTGGGTTTTTTCTTTTATCTTTGCATCCAAAATCGCACGTCCCGCTTCGTCTACAAGATTTTGAGCACGACTACGAATATCTTCTAGCGGATCCTTGGACTGGTTCGTCTCATTTTCAACAACCTGCTTTTTCGTATTTTCTGGTTCAATACCATTTTGTTTATAAGCATTCTCAACTGTAAAAGTGCTACCAGGAGTATAAGGCAAGATAGTATTGGCCATGCTTCTAAAGACATGGGCTGCTCCATTAGAGGTCGACCCTGCTAGATAATGATTCTCATCTGTTGTTGGGAAGCCGAGCCAGTGGCTGATTACCACATCCGGAGTATAACCAATCACCCACTGGTCACTCGTATATTCCGGGTTGAAAACAGCTTCAGTCGTACCCGTTTTACCAGCCATAACATAATCTGCTGGTGACGAACTGATTCCTGTACCATTTGTAAAAGTACCCAACATCATACTGGTCATTTTATCAGCTACAGACTTATCAATCACGCGTTTTTGAGAGTTTGCATGACTCTTGATGACTTGCCCACTGGCATTTTCGATACGAGTAATGAAATGGGCTTCAGGCATCAGACCTTCATTGGCAAAGGCTGCATAGGCTTGCGCCATCTGGAGAGGATTCGTCTCCACACCTCCACCAAGAGCAACTCCAAGAACTCGGTCAACTTTTTCCATATTTAGGCCAAATCTCTCCCCAGCGTCAAAAGCTTTGTCAATACCTAATGCATTTACAGTCGCAACTGCTGGTAGGTTGAGCGATTCCGCCAAGGCCTGATACATTGGTACTTCGCGTGATGTCTTGATTCCTGCATAGTTGTCTACTTGATAACTGTTGTACTGCATCGTATGATTATCCAGTTGCTTGTTCAAGGCCCACCCTGCTTCTACTGCGGGTGTATAAACGACTAAAGGTTTAATGGTTGAACCTGGACTACGCTTAGACTGAGTGGCATAGTTAAAATTACGAAAACCTGGTTTGTCACCACCAGCTACACGACCTACTACTCCACGCACCCCACCTGTCTTGGGCTCTAGAGCGACACTACCTGACTCGGCATGCGTTCCGTCTTCTGCTGTTGGAAATAGCGAAGTGTTTTCGTAAATAACCTGCATGTTTGCTTGGTAGTTTTGGTCAAGTTCTGTATAGATTCGGTAACCATTGTTGACAATTTCTTCTTCTGTAAGATTGTACTTGGAAACTGCTTCGTTGACAACTGCATCAAAATAGGACGGGTATCGATAATCTGAAATCTTTCCTTCATACTTATCTTGCAGTTGAGAAGCCATATCTACCCCAGCCGCTTCGGTCTCCTGATTTTTATCAATATAGCCTGCCGCAACCATATTTTGTAGCACCGTATCCCTGCGGTTGGTCGAATCTTCAATGGAATTCAACGGATTATACAACTCTGGCCCCTTGAGCATTCCAGCTAGAGTCGCCGCCTGATTAAGGGTTAATTCTGCAGCCGATACGCCGAAATATTTCTTACTCGCATCCTCTACACCCCATACCCCATTTCCAAAGTAGGCGTTATTGAGGTACATAGTAAGGATTTGCTCCTTACTGTATTTTTTTGTCAACTCTAAGGCAAGGAAAAACTCCTTGGCCTTCCGTTCAACGGTCTGGTCCTGAGACAGATAGGCATTTTTCGCCAACTGTTGAGTGATGGTGGATCCCCCTCCAGAACGGCCTGCTGTAAGGATAGCTAGAAAGAAACGACCGTAGTTAATCCCATCATTTTTATAGAAGGAACGGTCCTCTGTCGCGACGACCGCATTCTGCAAGTCTTTACTGATATCTGTCAGCTCAACATAAGTCCCCTTTTGACCGGACAGGGCCCCCGCCTCTTTTTCTTCGCGGTCGAAAATCAGAGTTCGCGTTTTCAAGGCATTTTGCAAGTCATTGACATTGGTAGACTTGGCTATTGCAAATAGGTAGGTTCCTACGAGCAAACCTGCACTTAACCCTAAAATGATGACGATTTTTGTCAGATGATAACGACGCCAAAATTTCCGAATTGGGCCTACTTGGGACAATTTTTTTCTATCGCTCCGTGAACGACGCATGCTAGTCGAATCAGAGTCCGCTGATTCATTCGTTTCTTTTTTAAAGAGAGAAAGAAACTTCTCAAATAATTTATCTAATTTCATGCGTTTATTTTATCATCTTCACCATAGGAACTCAAGAATTTAGCTACTCCCTATCCAAATAGGGCTTTTTTTGTTACAATATCTGTATGCAATTCACATTTACATTACCATCATCCTTGCCTCAAATGACGGTCAAACAATTCCTAGAGGAACAACTCCTCATTCCTAGAAAGATTCGCCATTTTCTAAGAACCAAGAAGAATATCTTAATCAATCAAAAACAAGTTCACTGGAACGAGATGGTCAAACCAGGTGACATTTGTCAGTTGACTTTTGACGAGGAAGATTATCCCAAAAAAGAAATCCTTTGGGGCAATCCAGACCTCGTTCAAGAGATTTATCAAGACCAACATATCATTATCGTCAACAAACCTGAGGGTATGAAGACCCACGGTAACCAGCCAAACGAAATCGCCCTTCTCAATCATGTCAGCGCCTACATCGGTCAAACTTGTTATGTCGTTCATCGTCTGGACATGGAAACAAGCGGTTTAGTGCTTTTTGCTAAAAATCCTTTTATCCTACCCATTCTCAATCGTTTGTTGGAGAAAAAGGAAATCGCTCGTGAGTACTGGGCACTTGTAGAAGGACTAGTAGAGAGTAAAGAACTTGTCTTTCGAGATAAAATTAGCCGTGATCGACACGATCGCAGAAAACGAGTGGTAGATCCCAAAAATGGGCAATATGCTGAAACGTATATCAGTCGATTAAAGCAATTCCCAAACAAGACTTCTCTGGTTCGTTGCAAACTAAAGACCGGTCGAACGCATCAGATTCGTGTTCACCTCTCTCATCATAAGCACCCTATCCTAGGCGACCCTCTCTATAATACTCAATCAAAAACAAGCAGGCTCATGCTCCATGCCTTCCGACTATCCTTTACCCACCCACTCACCTTAGAAAAATTGACTTTTACTGCCCTCTCGGATACTTTTGAAAAAGAATTAAAACAAAATGGATGACACCAGCATCCATTTTTATATATAGAAAAAGCAAGACCAAGTGGCCTTGCTTTTATCGACTCAAGAATTATTTAGCGATTTTTGCAAAGTATTCAAGAGTACGTACAAGTTGTGCAGTGTATGACATTTCGTTGTCGTACCATGATACAACTTTAACCAATTGTTTACCGTCAACGTCAAGAACTTTAGTTTGAGTTGCGTCAAACAATGAACCGTAAGACATACCTACGATATCTGAAGATACGATTGGGTCTTCAGTGTATCCGTATGATTCGTTAGCTGCTGCTTTCATAGCTGCGTTTACTTCATCAACAGTAACGTTCTTTTCAAGAACTGCTACCAATTCAGTAACTGATCCAGTTGGAGTTGGAACACGTTGTGCAGATCCGTCAAGTTTACCGTTCAATTCTGGGATTACAAGACCGATAGCTTTAGCAGCACCAGTTGAGTTAGGAACAATGTTTGCTGCACCAGCGCGAGCACGACGAAGGTCACCACCACGGTGTGGTCCGTCAAGGATCATTTGGTCACCAGTGTAAGCGTGGATAGTAGTCATCAATCCTTCTACAACACCAAAGTTATCTTGAAGAGCTTTAGCCATTGGAGCCAAGCAGTTTGTAGTACATGAAGCACCTGAGATAACTGTTTCAGTACCGTCAAGAACGTCGTGGTTAGTGTTGAATACGATTGTTTTAACATCGTTTCCACCAGGAGCAGTGATAACAACTTTCTTAGCTCCACCTTTAAGGTGTTTTTCAGCTGCTTCTTTCTTAGCGAAGAAACCAGTTGCTTCAAGAACGATTTCTACACCGTCAGTAGCCCAGTCGATTTGTTCTGGATCACGTTCAGCAGAAACTTTAACGAATTTACCGTTAACTTCGAATCCACCTTCTTTAACTTCTACAGTACCGTCGAAACGACCTTGAGTTGTGTCGTATTTCAACAAGTGTGCAAGCATAACTGGATCTGTAAGGTCGTTGATGCGAGTAACTTCAACACCTTCTACGTTTTGGATACGGCGGAAAGCAAGACGACCGATACGTCCGAAACCGTTAATACCAACTTTAACTACCATTAGTGATTTCCTCCTTATGAAAATCCTGAAAATTTTATTGTGAAAAGAGTAACTTGAATCACTACAAATCACCTTTCAACATTATTATTATATAACTATTTAGGTAGAATTGCAAGTACGGGCGTTGTTTTTCTCTCTTGCTTTTCTACTTTTCAAGTTCCTTCATTCCCTAAGCTTTTATTTCTAGGATCTTCTATCCTATCCGCATAGCCTTCTCTTCTCATAGTTCAACTCTAACTTCAGAAATAGGACTATGAAAAGAGACAGGATAACTCCTGCCTCTAGGCTGATAAACAATTATTTGCGACGTCCTGGTCGTTCTGCATAACCATAGTAAGCATCTGCCATGATTTCTTCCATGTCGGCTACCATTGGCAAGCGTGGGTTTGCAGGTGAACATTGGTCTTCATAAGCCAGCAAGGCAATCTCATGCAAGCTGTCTTTCCAAGCTTTTTCATCGATTCCTTGGTCTTTGAAGTTCATCTTGATACCTACTGCAACACCCAGTTCATAAACAGCTTTAGCGTATGCTTCAACCGCTTCTTCTGGAGTTGAGTGAGGCAATCCAAGCATTTTCGCGATGTCTTGGAATTTCTCATCAGCTTTCCAGTAGTTGTACTTAGGCCATGTAGTAGTCTTAGATGGACGAGTACCGTTGTAACGGATGACGTATGGAAGCAAGATTGCATTTGTACGTCCGTGAACAGTATGGTGAACTCCACCGATCTTGTGGGCCATTGAGTGGCTCATACCAAGGAATGCATTGGCAAAGGCCATACCAGCCATTGTAGATGCATTATGCATTTTTTCACGTGCTTCTGGGTCAGCTGTCTTAACAGATTTTTCCAACCATTCAAAGACAAGCTTGATAGTTTGAAGTGCAATACCGTCTGTGTAGTCGTTAGCAAAGTTTGAAGTGTAGGCTTCAGTAGCGTGAGTCAAGACGTCCATACCTGTATCAGCAGCGATAAAGTCTGGCACTGATTCAACCAAAGCAGGGTCAACAATGGCAATAGTTGGTGTCAATGAGTAGTCAGCCAATGGGTATTTGCGGTTGTTTTTCTTATCAGAGATAACGGCAAATGGTGTTACTTCTGAACCTGTACCAGAAGTTGTTGGGATACCGATGTATTTCGCTTTCTTACCAAGTGATGGGAAGCGGAAGGCACGTTTACGGATATCCATGAATTTTTGAACCAAGTCACGGAAGTCGATTTCTGGTTGTTCGTAGAAGAGCCACATTACTTTCGCTGCGTCCATTGGAGAACCACCACCAAGAGCGATGATAGTGTCTGGTTCAAATGCTTTCATCACTTCAGCACCACGTTCTACAGTTGTGATGTCTGGATCTGGTTCAACATCTGAGAAGACTTGGATTGTCACACGGTTGTTACGTGCGTTCAATTGATCAATAACACGTTGAACAAAGCCAAGTTTTTCGATAGATTTGTCTGTAACGATCATAACGCGTTCAATATCTTCACAAGTTTGAAGGTATTGGATAGAATTGCGCTCGAAGTAAATTTTTGAAGGAACTTTAAACCATTGCATATTATTTCTACGTTTCCCTACTTTCTTGATGTTTAAGAGGTTAATAGCGCTCACGTTATCACCAACTGAGTTACGTCCATATGAACCACATCCAAGTGTCAATGATGGAATGAAGGCATTGTATACGTCACCGATACCACCGAAAGTAGATGGAGAGTTCCAGATAATACGCATTGCTTTGATTTCCGTACCAAAGCGTTTAGCAAGAGCTTCGTCTTTTGTATGGATAGCTGCTGAGTGGCCAAGTCCGTTAAATTCAACCATTTGACGAGCTTTTGTAAGGCCGTCTTCTGTATCTTCAGCTTTTAGGACGGCAATAACTGGTGACAATTTTTCACGAGTCAATGGTTCTTTTGGTCCTACTTCTGCACATTCTGCAGCCAAGATGTTTGTTCCTTCTGGAACGCTGAATCCTGCTTGTTCTGCAATCCATGCAGCTGGTTTACCAACGATGTTTGCATTTAGTTTAGCACCTGCACAGTTCTTGCTGTTGGCTTTCACACCGAAACAGAATTCTTCAAGAAGGGCCTTTTCTTTTTTGTTTACAAAGTAAGTGTGGTATGATTTGAATTCTTCTACAAATTCATCATACACTTCTTTATCAATGATAACCGCTTGCTCTGATGCACAGACCATACCATTGTCAAATGATTTAGACATGACGATATCATGAGCAGCTTGACGGAGGTCAGCAGATTTTTCTACATAAGCAGGAACGTTTCCGGCACCTACCCCAAGAGCTGGTTTCCCACATGAGTAAGCCGCCTTAACCATGGCATTACCACCAGTTGCAAGGATAGTTGCAACACCTTCGTGGTTCATAAGCGCTCCAGTTGCTTCCATAGATGGTTCTGTAATCCATTGAACACAGTTTTCAGGTGCTCCAGCCGCGATAGCTGCATCACGAACGATTTGTGCTGCGTGAGCAGAAGATTCTTGAGCTGATGGGTGGAAAGCAAATACGATTGGATTACGTGTTTTCAAAGCAATCAATGATTTGAAAATAGCTGTTGATGTTGGGTTCGTTGTTGGAGTGACACCACACACTACACCGACAGGTTCTGCAATTTTAGTCAAGCCTGTAACTGGATCATCTTCGATAACTCCGACAGTTTTAACACCACGCATATTATTCACTACGTGTTCACAGGCAAAAAGGTTTTTTGTTGCCTTGTCTTCAAATACACCACGACCAGTTTCTTCAACCGCATGTTGAGCAAGGATCCCGTGCGCATCAAGTGCTGCCACTGACGCTTTTGCCACAATGTAGTCCACTTGCTCTTGGTTCAACTTGCGCATTTCATCAAGCGCAACCAAGGCTTTTTTCACGAGTCCATCGACATGCTTTTCAGCAGCGAGTTGTTTTTCCTCAGGTGTTAACGTTTTTTTATCAGCCATATCGTCCTCCATAGCCTTCAAGGATTTGATCCTTTGTTAATTTTTTCACAAGTTTATTATAACTCTTTTTTTATACTTTGTAAACAGTTTCATAAGTATTTCACAAAGAAATTTTTTGAGATTGTGATTTTTTTCTCAATACACCTGCGCAATAGAGTTTTGTCTGGATGATTGTGAAATTATGAAAAATATTTTTTTATTTCACAAAGTTTTTTCTCGTTGATAATCAGACATCGACTCCATTTTCAGAAAGCGCTTTCTTTTCCGTTTTTGAGAATAGTCCCCTAATCTGGAGACTATTGTTTCTGTTGAAAAACACCTTGTTTAAAGGTTCCTTCATAGACAACTTCTTGCTCTGTCGTCAATTTCCCTTGGCCTTCAGCCTGGCCATTTACAAAATCACCTTCATATTTCCAGCCAGATTTGGACTGGAAAGTCCCTTTTCCATTAAAGGCTCCATTATTGAAATCACCTGTATATTGGTCTCCATTTTCAAAGGTCATGGTGCCCTGACCATTCATCTTTCCTCTTACCAAAGTACCATCATAAACAAGTGCGCCACCATCAAGTGTCAGGACACCCTTTTTTGGTGTGTTTAGTAGAAAAACTGAGACGGCACAGATAACGATTAGAAGGACAGTTGCAATCTCTATACGTGGGCGAGTTAGATAAACTTGATATTTTTCGAAGATTTCTTTAAGCTTTTCCATTGTCACTCTCATTTTCTAAACGATCTAGCCAGCTTTGGCATCCACTTGTGATGCGAGCATAGGTTTCCTCAAAATCTCCTGTGTACCATGGATCTGGAACGCTTTCAGATGCAAAAGAGTAGATTTTGTGCTGTAGTTCCTGAGGACACATTTGACGCAGATCTGAAACGTTTGAAGCATCCATGCCGATAATGTAATCAAATGACTCAAAGTCTTCTCTGCCAATCTGAAGAGATGTTTTGTCTTTGTCATAAGGGATCTGATACTGCTGGAAAATTCCTTGCGTTCCCTTATGAATCGGATTGCCATGTTCCCATGATGACGTTGCTCGACTCTCAACTTGGTAATCGCTTGTCATGGATTTCATCACAAACTCTGCCATGGGGCTACGGCAGATATTTCCTAAGCACACAAATACTATTTTTTTCATCCCTTTTCCTCTCATCTCATAGAAAAACGGGAGTGACAGATCCCGTTTTATTCTTCGATTGCTCCGCTTTCGTCGATAACTGCTCCTTCTGGTGTCACAGCTTCTTTGAGTGGCAACACTGTCTTGATTGCAGTCAATTCGAAAGTCAAATAAACGCCATCTACATCCAGTACGATTGTTTTCTTCTCAGTATCTACTTCATCAACTGTTCCGTAAAGGCCACCGATTGTAATGACTTCATAGCCTTTTTGAAGCTTGTTCAAGCTTTCCATACGCTTTTGTGCTTGTTTCTTTTGAGAACGTTGCATAAAGAACATCAAGGCAAACATACCTACAAGCATGATCACAAATGTTAAATTTGGACTAATATTTTCCATAGTATTTTCTCCTTTGTATTTTACATAGGACTACTATATCAAATTTCAGCTACTTTTACAAGGTTGTGCCTTCTTTTATGGCAATAAAAAAATCAGAGCTTTTACTCTGATTTCTGCGATTATTTCAAGTTTTGAACGACTTTGACTAGATTTTCAACTGTAAATCCATACTCTGCCAATACTTTTGGTGCTGGGGCAGATGCTCCGAAGGTATCAATACCGAGAACTGCACCATCAAGACCAACATATTTATACCAGTTTTGAGTTGCTCCCATTTCGACTGCAACACGACGACGAACTGCATTTGGAAGGATTTCTTCCTTATAAGCTACATCTTGTGCATCAAAGACATCTGTAGATGGCATGCTGACTACACGGACTTTGGCACCTTGACTAGCCAATTCTTTGGCAGCTACGACCGCCAAATTCACCTCTGAACCTGTTGCAATCAAGATCGTATCAAAGTCTGCTGCATTTTCATAGACAACATAGGCACCTTTCGCAACCTTGTCGAAGTCTGTTCCCTCTTCAACAGTCAAGTTTTGGCGTGTCAAAACAAGGGCAGTTGGTGTTTTTTCGCTTGTCACTGCAAGGTACCAAGCTGCTTGAGTTTCACGCGCATCTGCTGGGCGGAAAACATTCAGATTTGGCATAGCACGAAGACCTGCTAGGTGTTCAACTGGTTCGTGAGTTGGACCATCTTCACCAACCGCAATAGAGTCATGGGTGAAGACATAAGTCACAGGAAGTCCTTGCAATGCTGACAAACGGACAGCTGCTTTCACATAGTCAGAGAAGACAAAGAAAGTACCACCGTATACACGAAGTCCACCGTGAAGGGCCATTCCGTTCAAGATCGTTCCCATTGCAAATTCACGAACACCAAACTGAATGTTGCGGTTCAAGCGATTGGCATCGTCTTGAAGTCCGTCCGTTTTGATATATGTCATGTTTGAGTGAGCAAGGTCAGCTGATCCACCTAAGAAAGTTGGCAATTTAGCAGCTACAACGTTCAAAGCATCTTGACTTGAATTACGAGTTGCTTGAGAAAATCCATTTTCTAAAGCTGGGAAGTCTGCTGGAGTCACCTCAACTGGATCGCGTCCGTCAATGATGGCTTCTACTTCTGCAGCCAGTTCTGGATGTGCTTCTTTATAGTCAGCAACTAGTTTTGTCCAAGCTTGATAAGCTGATGCGCCACGGTCTGCAACATTTTCTTTGAAATCAGCATAAACTTCAGCTGGAATTTCAAATGGTTCATAGTCCCAACCAAGAACTTGGCGAGTAGCCGCAGTTTCATCTGCTCCAAGAGGAGCACCGTGTACCGCATTAGTTCCTTGTTTGTTTGGAGAGCCGTATCCAATAACAGTCTTCACTTCAATCAAAGATGGTTTGCCTGAAGCTTTAGCAGCTTCGATAGCCGCATGGATTGCTTCCAAGTCTGTTCCATCTTCAACCAAGGCAGTATGCCAGCCGTAGGCATTGTAACGGTCACGAACACTTTCTGTAAAGGAATCCTTTGTCTCACCATCCAAGTTAATGTCATTTGAATCATACAGAACAACCAACTTGTCAAGTTTTTGCAAGCCTGCATATGAAGCCGCCTCACTTGAGACACCTTCCATCAAATCTCCGTCTCCACAGATAACATAAGTATAGTGGTCAAAGATATTGAAACCTTCGCGGTTATACTTCGCTGCAAGGAAACGTTCTGCTTGGGCAAAACCAGTAGCAGTAGAAATCCCTTGTCCTAGAGGACCAGTTGTAGCGTCAACCCCTGCTGTATGCCCAAATTCTGGGTGACCTGGTGTTTTTGAACCCCATTGGCGGAAGTTCTTGACTTCATCCATGCTGACATCTTCAAAACCAGAAAGATGAAGAAGGGCATAAAGAAGCATAGAGCCGTGACCTGCTGAAAGAATAAAACGGTCGCGGTTAATCCAGTTTGGTTGAGCTGGATTGATACGAAGTTGTTTTGTAAAGAGGCTATAGGCCATTGGAGCAGCCCCCATAACCACCCCTGGGTGACCTGAGTTTGCTTTGTTGATGGCGTCAATACCTAGAAAACGAATTGCATTAACAGATAGATTTGACATAGAATTTCCTTTCTCTTTGAGGTGATTAATGAATCACACATTCTATTTTACTATTATATGAAAAAATGCATAGAATAGCAATAAAACAATTTGCGTTCATCTAACACATGTGATTTTCTATCCCCGTCACCTCATAGTAAGGCAACAAGCGTGTAAAAGCGTCTTCTAGCTTCTCCAATATCGCTTCTACTGACTGATTTTCAATGAAGGAAACATCTGACTTGACCAAAACTTTACGGATTTCCTGATTTTGCACTTTCTCTCGTAAGGTACGGCGATTTTCTTCTGTGGCCTCTATCTTATGACTTTCTCCATTTGAGTAGACTAGATAATAAATTCTTTCAACCACTGGAAGCTCTAAAATTTTGGCTTGCTTGTCTAAAGTCTGGTCGTCTTTCTTACGTTCGATGAAACTAACTTCTAGTGAAACGCCAAAATCAGAAGGGGTCCCATATAAGCGCAGAGCTATCATAGGTTCTGATACCTTTCCCTCTCTCTGCAAATAAACCCAGAAATGTGGTCGTAAGCGCTGCGCTTGGTTCATCCACTGACTAGTCTGTTGCAGTTTCCATTCTGGATGATTAGCTTGAAAAGTTTTAGCCAGTTCTGTAAAAGACTTCCGAGCCTCTTGACCTTTTTTCCGTAATTCCAGCATTTTTTCTCGTTCATCTCCAGCTTTATCTGGATTACGGTACTGGATTTCTGCGTAAGATAGATAGTTTCTGATTGCTTCCAACATTTGTCTCTTCTCCCTTTTTCTAACAAAAAATCAGGACAAGCCTGATTTTATTTATTCTGTGTCTACGACTACATAGCGATTTGGCTCATCACCCTCAGAATAACTCGTCACACCATCCATGCGCGAAATAATGCGATGGATAATCTTGCGTTCGCTATTTGACATTGGATCTGTTTGTTGGCTACGTCCTTCTTCTAAAACGCGAGTCGCCAATTTTTGAGCGTAGGTTTGCAAGACTTCTGCACGGTGTTCAACGTAATCATTGACGTTGATTGTGATATAGAAAGTTCTTGAATAGCGATTGTAGAGGTAGTTTTGCGCCAAAAGTTGAAGGGCCTTCAATACTTTCCCGTGATAGCCGATAATGCGACCAGGCTCATTGGTATCGATTTGAAGATTAATCGTACGACGATTGTAGTCGCTTGAAATTGTACCTTCAACATCCATATCGTCCACAATGGTTTGAACATAATTAGCCACTTCAGCCGTCACTTGTTCGATGTCATAACTCGGCTCGACCTTCAAACCCAGATCTTCCAAAGACTGACTTTCTGCCTGTTCTGACATAGATGCAAGTTCCTCACACGCTGCTGGTTCTTCCACCCCAGCATCTCCTGTCTGCAATTCATTTAAAATTGCGATGTGACCGGTTTCTTCTAAGATCGTGCTAGCATGTTTCTCATTTTTCAAGATTTCAGCCTTGACTTCGTCAGAAACACCCTGACCTTCCTCTTCTATTTTTTTAATTGCCTCAACAACGTGACCAAGATCAACTGTCGCCTCTGTTACTGTCTTAACAGGTTCGTTTTGTTCATTGATTTCTTTCGGAACACCTTTTATAGCTTGTTGATTGGCCTTAATCACAGTCGTCTCACTAATCGCTTCAATATCAACTTGAGCCGGTTTCTTCCCAAACAGGCCTAAAAAACCTTTCTTCTCTTTGGACACGACCTTGATGTGGGTCTTCATTCTCGGAATACCTAACTCTTTCAATCCTTTCTGGATTGCTTCTTCAACAGTTGAACCTGTAAATAATACCATTACCAGATTCCTCCTTATTATTTCGTTTTCTGAGCCTTTTTCTTGGCTTTTCTTTTTCTATTTTCCAAATCTTTTTTAGCCTGTACTTCCGCCTCACGCGCTGCAATGATCTTAAAAGGATTATTTAAGAAGTAGGTTTGCAAAACTTGATAAGCATTGGATACTGCCCAGTACAAGGCTACGCCACTAGGTGAAGAGATGGCAAAGATAAAGATCAGTACAGGCATCCCGTACATCATCCCTGTCATAGCTCCACTTCTTTCAGGTAAAGCCTTATTCGATAACCAGCTACTTAAGAAGGTAAAGACTGCTGCCAAAATCGGAAGGATAAAGCTTGTATCCACTCCCCCAAGGTTCACCCACAAAAAATGCCCTGTTTTCAAAAAGTCTACTCGAGTCAAGGCTTGGAAGAGAGCCAAGAGAACCGGCATTTGAATCAAAATCGGCCAGAGAGAAGAAGAGTGTTTGACCCCTAATTCTTTATAGACCTTCCGCATCTCCTGATCCAGCTTGGTTCTACTTTCCATATCACGACCTGGATATTGTTCTTGCAGAGCCTTGATGCGTGGTTGAGCCTCTTGCATTTTTCTAGAGGCCACCATCTGAGTCTGAAAGACTGGCAATAGAATCGTACGAATCAGGATCGTAAAGAGGATAATCCCCACTCCGATACTAATGTCAAAGGACAAGAAGCGGATGATTTCAGCAAAAAAATAGACAAATTTACTCCATATATCTGTAGAATCTGCTGCAACATCGCTCGTCCCACAGGCTGTCATGACAAATAAGGACAAGCCCAGCAAACTAGTCAACTGTAGTTTCTTTTTCACTCCTAATTCCTTCCCGATAAATCTTTGATAACTTTAATACGTGGAGTAGATTTTTCTCCATCTCTGCATATTCTAAGGTTTCAACCCCTTTTCGAGCAATCACGACAAAATCAACGTTATCAGCTAACTGCTCCCTTACACTTAGCAAAATGTGTCGAATCCGTCTTTTGATTTGATTTCTAGTAACTGCATTCCCCAGTTTTTTACTGACAGACAGCCCTACTCGAAAATGGTTTTGCTGTTTTTCCAATTGGTAGACAACGAATTTGCGGTTGGCAAAACTTGTTCCATCCGTGAAAATCGCCTTAAAATCTTTCTCTCTTTTTACACGAAAGTTTTTCTTCAAAACTCAACTCCATCTATTAAATTACTACTATTATACCATATTTTTCGAAAAAGCCAATAATGACAAGGTTTTAGACTGTTTCAACAATAAAAAGTTGGGAAATTTTATCTCCCAACTCCTTTTTTATTGTATCTTATCTTGATAATTTATTCAGATCATCTTATTTTTTCAAGCGTTCAACATCACGAGCGATGACCAATTCTTCATCAGTCGGGATGACTAAGACACGAACTTTAGCAGCTTCTGTTGAGATATCACCTGTTGCTCCAAAGACATTCTTTTCAGGATCCACATCACATCCAAACCAAGAAATGCCTTCAATAACCATCTGACGAATCGTTACAGAATTTTCTCCAATTCCAGCTGTAAAGATAATGGCATCTGCACCGTTCAAAACTGCCAAATACTGACCAATATACTTTTGGATACGATCCACAAAAATCTCATTTGCCAGCTGCGCTTTCTCGTCACCTGTACGCATAGCTTCGTGAATATCACGCATATCGCTTGATCTCTCAGAAACACCCAAAAGTCCTGACTCACGATTGAGAATTCGACTGATATCCTCTGGTGTATTAAAGTCATCTGTATGTTGCATTAAATAGGGGATAATTGCCGGATCAATATCACCTGTACGAGTCCCCATCATAATACCACCAAGTGGAGTGAAGCCCATAGATGTATCAACAGACTGACCGCCTTTGACGGCTGTAATAGAACCACCATTTCCAATATGACAAGTAATCAATTTCAATTCTTCTAGTGGTCGACCCAAAATTTTTGCTGCTTCTCCCGCCACAAACTGATGACTTGTCCCATGGGCACCATACTTACGAACTTTATTTTCAGTGTAGTATTTGTTTGGAAGAGGGTAACGATAGGCTTTCTCTGGCATGGTTGTATGGAATGATGTATCAAAAACAACAACGCTGGTAATATCTGGAAGCAACTCCTTGAAGGCACGAATTCCTGCCGCGTTGGCTGGATTGTGAAGAGGAGCCAAGAGTCCCAATTCCTCAACTTTTTCTAACACATCTCCCTCAACGACTGTTGATTCCTTGAAATATTCACCACCAGCCACGACACGGTGCCCGACACCAGTAATTTCATCATAACCTTTGATAATGTCAAAACGAATCAAATCATCCAACAAGATTTTAACCGCTTGTGTGTGGTCGTCAATATCAAGAATTTGTTGTTCAGAACGTCCGTCAAATTTTACAGTTGAAATAGAGTCCTTCAAACCGATGCGTTCAATCAATCCTTTCGCCAATACTACTTCTTCTGGCATTTGGTAAAGTTGCCATTTCAAACTTGAGCTTCCTGCATTGATTGCAATTGTTTTTGTCATAAGATGATACCCCTTTTAAGCGTTTTCATCCATTATAACAAATTCTTGCTTAATTTTCAGTACCTTGACTCCATTTTTGAAAATTTTCTTTAAATTTCATTAGTGCAGCTGGATCTTGCAAGCTTTCTAGCGGATAGATAAAAGGAACCAACTCCTCTTCAGCTTTCTTTTGTAAAACAAAGATTGTCTTGGCTTGGCTAGCATGAGAAAATAGTGTCTCTGGCAAGCTAATCATCGCAACTAAGCTCGCTTTCTCTTTAAGCCATCCTTTTAATAAGTCACTTTGAGGACTGGTTAGTAAATCACTCGGAGCCAGAAAAATAGCGTATCCGTCTGACTTGAGGTACTTGAGGCCTTGCTCCATGAGCAAATGATGGGCATAGGTATGTTCTTGACTAGAAGCCACTTGATAGCGTGAAGCGATTGCATCGTCTGGGTAATATCCGACAGGCAAGTCGCTAATGACCACATCGCTTTCTTTAAGCATTTGCGGACGAACGGCATCGCCTTGAACAAAACCTGCCTGCAAACCAATCACATCTGCCATACTAGCCGCCAAATCAATCAGCAAGTCATCCACTTCGATTCCCAAGTAATCCACTTTTTTAGCAAGAGAAGTCAAGAAGGTGGCGCCAAGAATTCCCATTCCAGAACCAATTTCGAGGATACTAATTTCCTCTTGATCAAGCAATTCTTCCACAACAAGTACCAAGAGGAGGACAATGGCATCTGGTGTAAACTGGTGATTGGCCTGTAAAGGCTCCGTTTGTCCTGCCTTCATCAAGAGAAACTGGTAGGTCTTTAGCCACTCTTCCTTACGAAGCGCTAAGCGCTTAAGGGCTTGATTGTTCTCTTTGACCTGTTCTAGCTCGGTTTCACCATCTAGGTAGATACTATTTTGCTCTACCAAGGCATCATAAAAGTTGGTCACCAAATCACTTTGGATGACTTGGACATTCTCTAGTAAATACGTATAAGCTTGTTCAATTTTTTCAAAATCCATATTCCTATCTTATCAAATTTCCCCTATTTTTTCCATCTGAAGAGAAAAAATCACTGCTTTAGTCAGCAAGTGATTTTTGGGCTACTGTTAAAAAGAGCTCTGCGTAATTTCCTAAGAAAAGACCTTCCGCACTATAAAGAATCTGACTGCCAATGCTCGAAAAATCAAACTGGGCGAGCTTGGTTTCCAGTTCAGCTAAATCAAAACCATGGTGGTTGGTATCTGTCTTGACAAAATCAGCAATGAGGACCTGTCCATTCTCCCTAAGATGATGGTGAAACATGGCAAGAGTCGCATCTAGATCAGGCATATGATGAAGAACCCGACTGACAATAATCAGGTCAAATTGTTGCTCCAAGGGACTTACTAGTAAATCTTGCTCTAAAAACTGGATATTCTTGATGTCTTGTCGTTCCGCTTTCAAACGGGCTTGCTCCAGCATTTTCTCCGATATGTCCACAAGGGTAACCGACTTGGCCTGCTTGGATAGGGGCAAGGCTAATAGACCTGTCCCACCACCGAAATCCAGTATTTCCTTGTCTGATAGAAGATCAATCTCTTTTTTAACTGCTTGACAAACCAAGTTTGCAAGAAAGATATTTTTAGGCGAATCAAAGGTTTCTGCTTTGTGATTAAAATCGTGTTTCATGCTTTTAGTTTAACACAAAGTAGTTGAATTGACTAGGAATTGTCTTTCTTATCTTTTGTTGCTTTCTGATTGGTTTGCTCACTTGAGTTAGTTAATGATTGTTTCTCCGTATCTGTTTTCTTTTCCTTAGTTTTCATCGAAGGAAAGAGAAATTCATAGTTGCTCTTAGGCATACGAACACTTGTTGCAAAACCTGTTTTCGTATTGTGATACGTAACTTTTCCTAGGTTAAAGGCTCGTTCACCACTTTCTTGCTCAGCCTTATCTTTGGCTCGCTTGGCCATGGCAAAAGCAGCTAACTTTTCTTTGTTTAGGGCAAAGTCTTTGTGATGGGCTACTTGCCGATTCAAATAAAACTGCAACAAAAAACTAAAGATAGCTGCCATGGTGACTGCATATAGGAGAACACCTGCCTTAACTTTTTGCTTTTTCCACACGATAGATGAACTCCCTTTCTAAGCCTTTTTGAAATTGGAAGCGAAAGCGAACCAATTGATTTTCCTCTGTAATCTGAGCGAATTTAAGTCCATAAACCATAGGCTGATAGCCCCGGCCACTGCTATCGGTTTTCCGAAAGTCGTCCGATTTAGACTTGCCCATAGCGATATCCTTGCCATCCTGCTTCACATAGAGACGATTGCCTTCTACCTTTTCAAACTGCGAACGCTCTAACTCCGCCTCCAGCTGATCCACAAACAAGAGCCACTCCTTTTGCTCGCTTTGCTGCTGGTAACGAACTTCTGAAATGAGGAGCTGGCTCATAGCTTGAAAGAGGAGCAAGCTCCCGCTAATGACGATAAGGGCAATCAGAGATTCTAATAGAGTGAAAGCCTTGATCTTACTGCTCTTTAAGGTCGAGCAACTTCTCTGAACCATGGTAGACCTCCAATCCTTTTTCACTAGCAAACACCTGGATCTCCACTCCATTTACCTTTACCTGATTTTGACCTGTTTGCAGAGCCATCTTAACCACACGTAAGACCTCCTCTTTTTGCAAGATTTCTGCCTCTTCTTGTCTATTTTTCTGAATTTGTCCCAAGAGGAGGGTTGCAATACTGGCAAATATGGCTAGCGCTACTACTGCTTCTAGTAAGATCACTGCCTTAATTTTTAGTTTCCTTAATGCGTTTAATTTTCCCATTTCCTAGATATAATTGATAGCGAATCGCTCCTTTGCTAGTCTGAAATTCAACCTTAGCCAGGGACGAATTGCCCCCAGCTCGGTCAAAGTGAATCGTCTGTCCTGATGGTGCCTGAATTCCTTTAGGAACAGTCAACTTCTGACTACCATTGCTGATTGTCTGTCCGTCTAAGTTCAAGCTGGTCTTTTGCTGACTTGCTAGACTGCGTTTTTGAGTTTCACGATAGAGTTCTTCAAGTTCCATAAAGAAAATCTGCTCCTCCACCGCTGCAAAACTGGACTGGACTGAACCAGACAAGCCCAAGGCAATGATACTCACAAGCCCTAAAACCAGGAGACTTTCCAGCATGGTAAAGGCCTTAATCCGCAACAGTTTGACTTGTTTTTTGTTTTGCATGGTATTCTTTATAAGCCTTAGCTTGCTCAGCTGTGATACGACCGTCCGTCTGTAATTTACTTAGACTCGCATCTTCATTCTTATCCAGACTATAGAGTTCTGCCTGACTTTCCACCACCTTAACAACAGCAGCTTTTCCTTTGTCATCTACGGCATCCTTTTGCTTGGTTAAATTGGGCACAAAGAGCAAGAGAAGAACGCTGATGATTAAAAGGACCACCAACATTTCCACGAGAGTAAAGGCTTTCGCCTTGGCTTTTTTCAAATTTGTCATGAGTTTTTTCATTTTAAAAATTTACCTCCATATTTTGATACATGGGCATGAGCATTGCCGCATAAAGTAAAACGATAATCAGGGCCACAAAGATAAAAACCAGTGGCTGTACTAAGTTCATGGTGCGGTTGACTCGGGTAAAAAAGGCTTCCCAAGTCTTTTCTGCATAGATTTCCAACTCACTCCCCAGCTTGGATTTGACTTCTCCATACTCGATGATGAGACTCAACTCCCTCTTAAAGAATGGATAAGTCGCTATAGTCTGAGAAAATTCCTGACCATTTTGCAGGGTTTGAGCTAGATCTTGACCGATTTCTTTAAAAAGCTGGGAACCTTGTTCCTGCATGATCTGAAAAATCTGCGTCAGCTCCATTCCCTGCGAAATCATATTGCCCCATTCACGCGCATAATAGGCTGTCAGATAGGTCTGGACAAAGATTCCTAGAAAGGGAATCCGTGCTAACATCGAGAAAACCCGCATCTTGGAACTTCTTTTGTAAAAAGTGAGAGCTAAAAGTAAAGATAGAGAGCAAACCAGCACTAGTCCCAGAAAAATTTGTGGCAGATTGCCGATGATTTGGGTGGCGATATTGCTACTGTCCAGTTGGGGGAGTAGATAGTTTCTCAACCCCAGCATGATTAGCAGAAGAAATCCCAGCAAAATCAAAGGATAAGTCGCCACTTCGATTAACTTTTTCTTGACCTTGGCTAAATTATCCAGATATTCTTCTATCTTTCCCAAACTCAGATGAAGATTCCCATGCACCTCAGCTAGGGATAATTGGGTCACAATAGCACTTGAAAAGCCCAAGCTGTTCATCATTTCTGAGAAAGATTTCCCCTGAGACAAGCCCTGGTGCATCTGGGCCACATAGTCCTTTTCCAGCAAGGCACTTCTGCCCAAGAAAGAAATAATTTCCACCAAATGAAAGCCACTGGAGAAGAGGTTGTTAAACAAGGTGATGATTTTCTTCTGCTTAGCTGTAGCTAATTTTTTCCGTTTCAGCCTGAAGACTTGTGATATGTCCATCTTTAAGAAGCTGGTCAATCTGCGCATTCCAGCTGATTGGCTGGTGTTCTTGATAGTCTTGGTTTGCAAAGTCAACGATTCCTCCTCCCCCGATTAATCTCTGGTAGCAGACGCCTTGCAGGACAACTGCTAGTTCCTCCTCCGTCACACCCAACTCCAGAAGGCGTTCATACACACCTCGGATACTCTTGGCATGAATGGTTGAAAAGACTGTTGCCCCTGTCAAACTGGCTCTGACAACTGCACGCGCCGTCTCACTGTCCCGAATTTCTCCGATAATCAAAAGGTCAGGACGATGACGGAGAGACAGTTTAATCAGATTTTCATAGGTCAGTCCGATTGCCTCATTCAACTGCAACTGTAGCATATCCTCTTGTTTGATTTCTACCGGATCTTCGATGGACATGACTTGTTGTCCCTTAAACAGAGACTTAGCTAATTCATGCATCAGCGTCGTCTTGCCACTTCCGACTGGACCTGCAAATAGATAGAGTCCTCTTTGCCTGTACTGCTTGCCCAGTTCTCCAATATCCTGAAACCAGAAATGCAGATCCTGCTCCTCATCGTGTAACAAACGAATGACCAAACTCTCATGTCCCCGATAATCTCCCACGGTGGACAAACGCAGTGAAGAAACCTTTTCGTCATACTGATAATCACAAGAACCCAGCTGACTGCGGCGTTTTTCTCCGACATTCATACCCGCTACAAACTTAAAATGACTAATCACAGCAGCAAATTTTTCGAAATCATAACAACCGATTTTACATCTTTCGTCTCCCACTCTCATATGGAGTTCATACGCATCTAATTTAGGAACAAAATAAATGTCTTGTGCACCTTTCTTCCTAGCCGAACGAATGATCTCTTGTGCGATTTCTTGAACCATACTTACCTCCTCACCTATACTATTCGAAAAAATTGGAAAAAATAAAAAGCAACTTAAAAAGTTACTTTTTTATCTCCATTTCATGCGGCAAGAACGGTGTTTTTCTTGACCTGTTTGCTTTTCGTAGCCTGGACGTAGCTTTTCATCGGGGATGACTTGCTCATCCTGTAAAAGTGCCAAAGAATGGTACTGCTGCAAATACTCATCGCACTCATCACACCAGCGTTGGTCAGCAGGATCCCAAAAAATAGTCATCAAATCACTCCGACTCTTATAAAGAGGATTCTTCTTTTCCAGCTCAAACCAGCATAATTTATAATATTTTAGAGCATCATAGTACTTGTTAAAAGAGCGACTCATAATGACATCTTTTTCCCAACCTTCTATGAACCACCACGGTTCATAGTCCCCATACATTTCTATAACACGATACATTTTCACTACTTCCTTTGTACCGTATATTATAACGAATTTTCTAGAACAATGAAAGGATTTTGCTTCATTATAGAACAATCCTCTAGCTTTCTGAAGATACCTCTGAATAGAAAAGCAAAGGCTGAGTCATCACAGCCTCTGCTTTTTATTATGCTTGATAACGTTTCACACCATCTAGGTAGGTTGCTACCAATTCCAAATCTTTATCTAGTACGATAAAGTCAGCGTCATAACCCTCGCGGATTTGACCACAGACATCGTCAATGTGAACAGATTTTGCTGGGTTGAGGCTGGCCATCATGACTGCTTCATGCGGATTCGCAATGCCCCATTCGACCACATTCTTCAAACCATCTTTGAGTTTGAGAATAGAACCCGCTAAGTTGCCTGTCGATTTGAGGCGTGCAGTTCCATTGGCAACCACTACCGGGAATTCTCCCAACATGTAGTCACCGTCTTCCAAGCCACCAGCTGTCATACAGTCTGTGATAAGGGCGATATTTTCAGTTCCTTTTTGTTTGAGCAAAATGTCACAGGCCTTTGGATCTACGTGGTGACCGTCACAAATCAATTCTGCGTAAGTATGTGGCAATTCATACATGGCTCCCACCATACCGAGCTCACGGTGAGTCAACCCACGCATTCCATTGTAGGCATGTACCCAAACACTCGCTCCAGCATCGACTGCTTTTTTAGCTTCATCAAATGTCGCATTTGAGTGTCCAAGAGCAACAGTCACTCCTTCACCCGTAATTGTACGAACAAAGTCTTCTACACCTTCGCGTTCTGGCGCAAGGGCGATTTTATTGAGCAAGCCATTGGCTGCTTTTTGCCAAGCACGAAACTCATCCATACGAGGGTCTTTCATATAGGCAGGGTTTTGGGCTCCTTTGTATTTCTCTGTGAAATAAGGCCCTTCAAAATAGATTCCACGAATCTTGGCTCCACTTGCTTCCTGATAACGAGCACCGATATTTTCTGTTACCGCGAGCAATTGCTCATAAGATGAGGTCAAAGTTGTCGGTAAGAAACTCGTTACTCCCATGCTGAGGAGCCCTTCACTCATGGTATGAAGTGTTCCTTCGATGTTATTATCCATGACATCCACACCACCAAATCCATGAATGTGAGTATCTACAAGTCCTGGGGCAATGCTATAACCTGTATAGTCAATCACCTCAGCTCCTTCAGGAATCTGTTCTACATGTTTTCCAAACTTGCCATCCACAAGTTCCAAGTAACCGCCACGACGAACTCCGTGTGGGTAGAAAAACTGATCCGCTTTAATATAATTAGGCATAATGATAACCTCCTTGATAGATTGTTTCTAGAATTTATTATGTCAATTACATTATAAACCTTTCTTTTTCATTTGTAAATGGTATAGACCTATTTTCTGGAGATATTTTAAAAGAGCTGGATTTCTCCAACTCTTTGATCTTATTTTGATTTCACAGGCAATTCTTGAGCAGCCTTAACAGCAGCTGCAATCGTCTCTGCGTAAAGTTTAGCACCTTCTTCAATCATGTTGCTATCATTTCCAAAGTGGACTTGGTCGGTTCCAGCCCAGATTTCAGGGTGTTCCTTAGCAACCTTATTCCAGTCAGCGATACTCACATATGGATTCTTTTCAGCTAATTCTCTCGCATAAGTCGCATACTGCTCAACTGATTTGTAAGTTTCCTTGCTCTTGTCACCTTCATAAGGTGTTACCAGAATCAGATGGTGACCTTTGGGGAGATTTTTAACGATCGTATCTAAGTCATCTTTATAACCCTCTGGTCCGTTTACTCCCGTTGCGATGGCAACCGTTTTTAGAAGAACCTTGTTCTGACTATTGTTGAGCATGATGTCGTTAGCTTGCTTGGTTGTACGACTAACTTGGGCATTGATATTTGCTTCAGGAAGCGCCTCTTGCAAGGCTGTATTGGCACGCAAGGCTACCGAATCTCCTATTAGGCTTGTTCCCTCCGAAATTCCAAGTCGGCTAGCCTCTGCTTGCTCGGTCAATTTCTTCATCTGATCCAGGTTGGTTTGGGCTTGTTTAAAACCATTGACCATCAAGTCTGTTTCAAAAGCTCCAACTTGAGGAGCCATAGCTATGATAATCAAGGTAATCAAGGTAAGAATGCCAGCACCAGCAGCACTAATTGGTTTAATATGAGGTAATCGACTAATCTTCCGTATTAAAGGATTGGTCTTACCAGCAATCAACGGCTCAATAATATAGAAGGATAGGATAGCAAAGAAATAAGAAAAGATGATTGTCAGTATAACAGCGGGCAGATTCCCCATCAACTGAGAAAAGATAATATAAAAAGGCCAGTGGAAAAGATAAACCGCATAGCTGGTATCCGCTAGAAAGGTGATTATCCGAGGTTCTTGTATCTCAGGCGTTTTCTCATGCAAGACACGCGCAGCAAAAATCATGGTTACTGCCGCTAAACTTGCCAGCAAGAAGCCAAATAGATAAGCGAATAAGTAGGTGAACTTGACAAAGAAAGTCAAGAGCACTAACACCAAAAGCCCCGCAATAAATACTAGTAGATTCTGACGAAGATTCCACGTCCGATCAAACTGCTTGACTAAATCACTCGTCTGACGAACCCCCACAACCGTCGCCAAAATGCTTCCTAAAAAGAAGGGATAGACATGGGTCAGACTTGAAAAGTAGACAGATGAATAGGAACTCGCCATTAGACTACCAATAAACATGGAGAAAAAGCTAATGATGAAAGCTCCCGCAGAAAGGAGAAAGACCATCCCTCTCAATTGGCTACTAGATTTTGAGCGTTTGGATAAGAACCAAACCGCTAAGCCCCAAAGGATATAGTAGTGAACCTCAACGGCCAAGCTCCAATTATGTACAAAAAGATGCGGAATGAACTGGGATTCATAACTTCCCCCTGTTAACATCTCATAGAAGTTGGTCATAAAACCAAGAACTCCAGCTATCTGGCCACCAATTCCAGCAACATAGTCTTGACGAACCAAAAAAGTAAAAGGCATGGTCACCAAAACCATCAGCACCACAGGTGGCACGATGCGGTAAAACCGTCTCTTAAAAAAGCCCAGCAAATCAATCTGGCTTTTCTTTCCAAACTCTTCTAAAAGGAGGGAGGTAATCAAGAATCCCGAAAATGTGAAAAAGACATCTACCCCGAAAAATCCTCCAGGAAAGATGGTCTGAAAGAAGTGGTACAGAAGCACCAGAAGTAAACCTGTAATCCTAATCAAGGAAAACCATTTAATACGCATACGAGTCTATTCTCCCTTTCGTTATACACTTTATTCTATCAAAAAAAGAAGAAAAATCCTACGAGAAAACGTAGGATTTTTAGCTTCTATAAATTCCATTTTAAAAATTGCGTCCTGACTTTTTGTAGCCATATTTTTCTACAAAATACTCACGGAATTCCAAGAGATTGTCATCCATGATGGCTTGGCGGACCTGCTTCATCAGGTTGAGTAAGAAGTAAAGATTATGGTAGCTAGTCAAGCGGATACCAAAGGTTTCGTCAGCCTTTAGCAGGTGACGAAGGTAGGCGCGTGTGTAGTTCTTACATGTGTAGCAATCACACTCAGGATCCAGTGGCGTAAAATCTTCAGCAAACTGAGCATTTTTGACAACCAAACGTCCCTGACTGGTCATACAGGTACCGTTACGAGCGATACGAGTCGGCAAGACACAGTCAAACATATCCACCCCACGAATGACCCCATCAATCAAGCTATCTGGCGCTCCCACACCCATCAAATAGCGAGGTTTGTTTTCTGGGAGAAGTTGGGTTGTGAAATCCAAGACTGCATTCATTTCCTCGTGCGTTTCTCCTACTGCCAAACCACCTATAGAGTAACCTGGGAAGTCCATGCTGACGAGGTCGTGAGCTGACTGACGGCGAAGGTCTTCAAATCCTGCCCCCTGTACAATCCCAAACAAACCTTGATCCTGTGGGCGACGGTGAGCCTTCAAACCACGCTCCGCCCAACGGCTGGTACGCTCGATGGATTTCTTAACGTAGTCGTAAGGTTGGTAAAACTGAGGACATTCATCAAAAGACATCATGATGTCTGAGCCCAGATTATTCTGAATAGAGATGGCTTTTTCTGGCGATAGGAACATCTTAGAACCATTGAGATGGTTTTTAAAGGTTACGCCTTCTTCTGTGATATTTCGGCTATCTGCTAGGGAATAAACCTGGAACCCCCCACTATCTGTCAAAATAGGCTGGTCCCAGTTCATAAATTTGTGGAGACCACCTGCGCGCGCGATGAGTTCGTCTCCAGGGCGAAGCCAGAGATGATAAGTATTAGACAGGATAATCCCTGATCCCATCTCCTTCAACTCCTCTGGCGACTGGGTTTTTACAGTAGCTTGGGTCCCAACTGGCATAAACATAGGCGTTGGAAAGGTACCGTGCGGGGTGATGATTTCTCCCAGACGAGCTCCCGTATGTTTTTCTTTCTTAATCAATCGGTATTTGATTGGTGAATCTGACATTTTCTACCTCCGAAGCTGGGAAAGACAGTCCCAGTTCATACTTTGTGCCCAAAGGCATACTGTATGATTTTATCAAAAAAACCAGGAACTGTCACGAACTATGGTATAATGAAAGAATGAAATACCCAAAAATTGATTTAAAAACCATTCGTCTACAGACTAGGCAATTTCAGGCTGAAAATCCCCGCCTCTTTCTCGTCTATCTCTTACCTAGCATACTGGTCATCTTATCAGGCTTTCTCAACCCCTTGGCTCGTCTCCAAGAAAGTGTTTTAGAGCAATCCTTTTTCAGCATGCTAGCACAAGTGCTCCAAGCCTATCTCTTCCCACTAGTGGTTTCTTTTTTGAGCTCGATTTTTCTAGCAAGCGCTACCTTTGCGACACTCAGACTCCTCAAGGATCCTGATACGGAACTCTCCGTAAAATCAAGCCTGGCCCTCTTTGCTGAAGAGCGCTTCTCGCAAACCTTCCTAACCCTGCTCCTCAAACGTTTCTACCTCTTTTTATGGAGCATTCCAAACTTAGTAGGCGTTTATTTTCTCTTTTATAGCAATCTCTTGGCTCGGAGATTTGTCGCCCTACATCCTGAATTTCCAAAATTAGACCTCTCATCCGTTGAAACCGAGCAATTCCTTATGACCTTTGGCCTCTACTTTTTCGCGAGTCTCATCTTGATGATTGTGGGCAATCTCCTCTACGTACCGCAACATTATGCCTACTCGCAGGTAGAATTACTCCTCTGCGACACTCTGGATTTAGGACAAGCTAAACCAAGCCAAATCCTTAAAACTAGCCGTTTCTTGATGAAGGGTTACAAATTCCAGCGCTTTGTCCTCGACCTACAACTACTCCCTTGGTACTTCCTCAATTGGATTACTTTTGGAATTGCTAGTTTTTCAATCCTTCCCTATATCCAAAACAATCACATCTTCTTCTACAGAGCCCTACTAGCTCGCAAACGTCGAAATGGATAAGAACCTACAAAAACCAGCGTCGTTCAAAACGCTGGTTTTCTTATTTCAAAAGCAACATACTCAGCAGAGTCAAAATAGCAGGCCCACCTTGCTTCAGAAGAATCTTCTTGTCTGCTGTCAGAGAACCGTAGGTTGCTGCACCAAGCACAAATAAAACAAAGATGGTCACAATTTCCAAGCTTTGCGAAAAATAAATCCCATACAAGAGAAAGACACCTATCAAAGCATTATAAATCCCTTGGTTTTTGAAGAGTGAACTCACTGAAGGACGAGCCAGTTCTTCCTTATCCACATTAAACACTCGACTAGTAGTGTCTGATTGCGTAGCCACACTTTCCAGATAAAAAATGTAAAAATGCTCCAAAGCAACAATAGTTGCTAAAATAATTGTAAAAATAGACATATTCTTCTCCTTAAATTTCTATCTCTTCTAAACCAGATAGCAACTTTTCTAACAAGCGACTGAACTCTTCTCGCTCTCCTTTTGTAAGCACACTCTCCATCTGATTTTTTACGTTTATATGTTGTTGAGGAGAGTTGGTTATTAGTTGTTCTCTCGCAAAGTCTGTCACTTCCACCAAAACCTCCCTCTGGTTTTCGGGATTCCGACGTCGATTAACCAAACCTTCCTTTTCCAAAATTTTAAAGTGCCGTGTCAAGGCAGCCTGATCAATCTTCAATCTCTCCTGAACTGCTATTTGATTACACGGTGACTGATCGATTAAGAAACATAAGATTTGATAACGAGTCAGACTAATCCCCAATTGGCGTTCGAATAATTGTGTCATAGACTGATCTGCCAACCGTAGTTGATACAGTAAATCTTGGATTGCTACCATAAATCTTTCTCCTTTAAAGTTGATTCATCAATGATTGACTTATCAAGTATAATGCAATCCAAAAAATAAATCAAGTAATATGCTTAGATTCTCTTGAAATATTACTCACTTCCCCATATTTGTCCCTTTTATCCTGAAACAATCACAAAAAAAGAAGTGGAAACCCAATCAGTTCCCAACTTCCATTTTAATGATTAGTTCATTGATACGTGAACGTGGTCATAGTGGTTTTCGGTTACGCTACCACGATCCGGCATTGGATTCCAAGTGTAGGCTGGTCCATATTTACTATCATATGGAGCGTAGAAACGTTGTTTCCAGATGATGTAGTTGATACCGCGGCTAGCCATATTTTGAACCGCGTATTCCGCGATTTGATCACCAAGAGCTGAACTCACTGGAACCATGAAGTCGATGGCCAAACCTTTACCATGGTCCCCACTGTCACCAGGACGGTAGCCACTAAAGGATGTAATTCCAAACAAGTTGGCTACTTCTTCTTTAAAGGCTGCAGTTTGTGGTTGAAGACCAGCATTCTCAGACTTAGCTACAGCAAGTCCTGCATAGTCAGGAGCTGCTGGTGCTGAGTAAGTTCTTGAAGGAGTTTGGCTTTGCACTGCTTGATAAGTCGAAGTTGCAGCCTCAGAAGTTGCTGTTGATGCTGCTGTTTCTTCTGTTGCACTTGTTCCTGTTGCATCAGCAGACGTTTCTGTTGCTGGTGTCTCTTCAGTAACTGTCGCTGTCTCAGAAACTTCTGAACTTGACGCTACTTCTGTTGGTTTTTCAGTCTCTGTTGCAGTTGGTGCTTCCTCAATTGGTTGAGAAAGATCTTCTACTTGAACTGTTTGTTCATCGACTGTCACTTGATTGGTCGTCAAATCAGCTGTCGCAGTCGTCGCTTCTTCACTAGCATCTGCTTGAGGAGTTTGGATTTCAACTTCCGTCACCTCTTCTGCCTCATTGACAGTTGTAGTCAAGACAGTATCTGGGAAAATCAAGTCCATATTGGTGATCTTGTTCAAATTAGCAAGAACGGTCACATCTACTCCCAAAGCTTCTGCAATCGTGCTCAGGGTATCACCATACTGAACTGTATAGCTGTTTTTGTTCTCGTTTTTCGTCACATCATTTTGAATTTGCTCAATGCTACGTGCTGTCCAAGAGATTTCTTGAGCTTTAGCTCCTAATGCGGGAGCAAGAGACAGGGCTACAGTTGAGGCTAAAATAATTCTTTTCTTCATTCGTTCATATTCCTTTCAAATGAGTACCTGTCTATCATAACACAAAAAAAGCAGAAAAAAAGCCCTCTCGGGCCTATTTAACAGAACTGTCTATTCCTTGTAACAAACTCGATTACTTGAAATAGTTTGTTAGGTCTCTGTCACAAAACTGACATAATCTTCTCGTCACTTACTCTCAAAAATATGAGGAATATCTGCTAATGCTTGAATCCTTTGATTCCCTTCATAAGGCGACTCCAAAAAGTTAATGCTTTGAATTCCGCTATTCTGGGCGAATTCCACATCCAAAGTCCGGTCTCCTATATAATAGGTGTTATCAGGATTCAGCTCATACTTGTCTAGCAGATAGGTCGCCGCTTCTCTATTAGGCTTGCGCGCAAAGCCACTCTGACTGGTTAGGATTTCTGTGAAATAGGACTCCAACCCCAAGTCTCTTAAAATAGTAAAAGCATTGTCCCCCTTATGAGTATAGACAAACTGCTGAATCCCTGCTTTGTCTGCCCAAGCTAGCACCTCACGCGCGCCTGGCATCAAAACTACCTGGGCATTCTTCTCAGCTAGACTCTGGGCACGCACCTGATTGAGCACTTCCACACCCAGATTTCTCTCTTCCGCCACCTGCTTCAGCAAATCCTGCACCGAAAATTTGAGGATAAACTCTTTCACTTTTTCCTTATCATAAGGGATAGCAAACTGAGCAAAGGTTTCCTCAATCCCTGATAAAATCGCTTCGTAAGAGTCCAATAAAGTCCCGTCTTAATCCCAAATAAAAGCTGTTTCTTTCATCTCCTATCCTTTCAACATCATATAACGCTGATAACGGTAACGTAGAAATAACCAACGAAAACCATTATCCAAAAGGGTTCCAGCCCAAATACCAGGCAAGCCCCAACCAAGAACAATCCCCATCAGATAGGCTGTCCCTATGCGGATACACCACATCCCGATACTTGTTGCATAAAAGGGAAGGCGAGCATTTCCCAATCCCTGCCAAACTGCAGTATAGATGACTGTCCCTGTCGCCATGGGGGTTCCTAGTAAAGAGAACAGTGCCACCAAAACGCTCGCTTCGACTGCTATAGGGTCCGTCGTATAGAGATGAGTTAATGGTGTCCCCAAGGCATAGATACTGAGAGTTAAGGGCAACATGAGAAGCAGAGAAAGCCAAAATGTTTGTTTGCTCAAACTAGCGACTCTTTCCCAATTATCCTCTCCAACTGCTCGAGCCACCAGCATGACCGTTGCCGTAGCGACGCCAAAGGCAGGCATATAATTAAACTGGGTCAAAACCTCCCCGATTGCATTTCCCGCTACTGCCTCCGTCCCAAAAGAGACGACCAAGGCAATGATCACTACATCTCCAGCCCTCATCATAAGTCGCTCTCCTGCCGCTGGCAAAGCCAAAGTCAATAGTTCCTTATCTAAACCAAAAGTCGGTTTCTCAAAAGGCAGCTTTAATTGTGACCACAAAATCACAAGACCGACTAAGCGAGACAAGATAGTCCCCCAAGCAACACCCGCTATGCCCATATCAAGGACAAAAATAGCTAGACTTGAAAAAAGAATATTCAAGGCATTGGATAAAAGACTAACATAGAGAGGTAGACGCGGATTATGCGTTGCACGAATCAAGGCACCTAGACTCGTCATCAAGCCCAAGAGAACAATCGAACCACCCACTAAAGAAAGGTAAAGTCCTCCGCTTTCGGCCACAGCCTGCTCAGTTCCCAAAAGTCCTATCATCTCTTGCCCAGCAAAGATGGATAAAGCACCTAAAAGTGCACTCAGCAATAGGGTTATCTTAAGAGCCTCTGTCACGTGATAAGCCAACTTGGACTGATCTTTCTGCCCCAAACTTTTTGAAATAACACTGGAAATAGCAGCTCCCAGAGCGATAAAAATCGCCTGATAAATTGTGATAATATTGCCAGCCACTGAAACACCTGAAATAGCGATTAAGCCCAAGTGAGCGACCAAGTAACTGTCCACCATTCCCATGAGCATCTGTAAAAAGTTTTCACCCATGGCTGGCAATGCAATATTAAGAATGTCTTTATTTTTCTTAAACAATCCTTCCTCCTGATGAAAAGAAACTCAGTTGGTTTCCCAACCGAGTTTACTCTCTCTGCCTTAAAGTCCTAGATAAGCCTCAACCGCTGCTTGCATGTCAGCAGCTGCTACAGTTGTCTTGTGACGAACAGGAGCTGTTTCGAGGCCATCAACCGCTGGTGGCACTGCCACTCCTGAAATGTCATGTAATTGAGCCAAAGCTTCAAAGTCTGTCAAGCCTGCTTTCCCTGTTACAGCTTCTACGGCAACCACTGGGAACTTGTATGGACTAGCTGTTGAAGCAATCACTGTCTTAGTCGCATCGCCAGTAGCCACTTGGTATTTTCTATAAACAGCTGAGGCAACCGCCGTATGTGGATCCTCGATATAGGCATCTGTATCATAAACACGTTTAATTTCTGCCGCAGTTTCTTCCTCAGTTGCATATTCAGCTGCAAAGAGTTCCAGAATCGCTGCATCAAAGTCTGTCAATTCATATTGTCCTTGTGTACTCAAGGCATTCATGAGTTCAGCTGTCTTAACCGCATCATTCCCCAAAAGATGGAAAATCAAGCGCTCCAAGTTTGAAGATACCAAGATATCCATAGATGGGCTAGTCGTCACCTTAAACTCACGTTTCTTGTCGTAGACACGTGTTTTAAAGAAGTCTGTCAAGACATTGTTGTCATTTGAAGCACAGATTAATTTGCCGACTGGCAGACCGATTTGCTTAGCATAAAAGGCAGCCAAGATATTGCCGAAATTCCCTGTTGGTACTGTGAAGTTGACCTTATCGCCAGCCACAATCTCACCAGACTTAACCAACTGAGCGTAAGCATAAACATAGTAGACAATCTGTGGTACTAAACGACCAATATTCATAGAGTTAGCTGATGAAAATTGCAGTTTATTGGCAGCCAACTTTTCACGAAGAACTACATCGTTAAACATATGTTTGACGTTAGTTTGCGCATCATCAAAGTTTCCATCAATAGCGATAACATGAGTATTGTCGCCAGTCTGAGTAGTCATTTGCAACTCTTGTACCTTGCTAACACCATCCTTTGGATAAAAGACGATAATCTCAGTTCCAGGCACATCCGCAAACCCCGCCATAGCAGCTTTTCCAGTATCACCAGATGTCGCTGTCAAAATGACGATTTTGTTCTCCAAACCATGCTTTTTAGCAGCAGTCGTCATAAAGTATGGCAAGATAGACAAGGCCATATCTTTAAAGGCAATCGTTGAACCATGGAAGAGTTCCAAGTTGTATTGCCCATCCAGCTTCACCAATGGCGCAATAGCTGGAGTATCAAACTTGCTATCGTAGGCATTGTTGATACAGTAGTCCAACTCCTCAGCCATAAAGTCATCTAAAAATGCTGACAAAACTAACTTAGCCACTTCTTGGTAAGAAGCATCTTTCAATTTTTCAAAGTCCAAATTTACCTTTGGATAAGTAAGCGGTGTAAATAGACCACCATCCGTCGCCAAACCTTGCAAAATAGCTTGGCTGGCAGTTACTGTATTGTTCGCATCACGCGTTGATTGATAAACTAATGTCATAATCTCTATCCTTTATCTATAATCCATTCCATTATATCATGATTTTTCAGAAAATTCTCCCTTTACAAGAGAAATTATAGGCCCAATTCTTCTTTCAAAGGTTGTAAATAGGTCATTTCTTGCTTGCCTCTCTTCTCCAGTCCTTCCTCAGCTAGGGTGAGTAAATCTTTAGAAAACTCGAGAACCGCAGCTTCTTCTTCATCTGTGAGTTGTTTTTTAGAAAATTGTCGTCTCAAAAACTTATAATCACGACTAGCTGTGGTAAAAAATGGAGCAGTTCGCAGGTAAGCTTCTAACTTATCTAAATTAAGCAACAAACCCAAGTGAAAAGCTGCTGAAGCAAAGGTTCTATTTAAAGGTTGCGTACACACACTACGAAACTCGATAGTCCCTCTAGTTGTTAAGTCTTGGTACTGGTAACTACGATGAGTTTCAAAATCCTTCTCCTGAGGGTAAATAAGAACCTCATCCCCATTTAGAGCAAATGCCTGGATTTCAGGTGTAGTCAAATAGTCCCTAGCCTGAATAGGATAAAAATAATAGGTCTGCCCATCACGCTCCGCAGTAAAAATCGCAGAATGATTTAGATAGTCAAAAAAATCATCCTCATCCTTAAAGAGTCTAGCATTGACACCTACATTCTCTGGATAGATTCCATGCATAGATTCTTCCCAAAAAATATCCCTGGAAATCTTGGTATCCCAATCTGCCCTCGAAAACTCAGAATTTGCAAATAAATAAGCTTTTGCTGCTTCAATTTGCGTAAAAGCATTGATAACACGCAGATAGTTGGACTTTGAAACGTCCAGTTGAACCTGACTCCCACAGATAAAGGCTCCATACTCAGGAAAATCATGTAAACCTATACTAGTCACACTTCTACTCAAGTTCAAATAAGCCATCAACATCTGATAGCGGGGATAAGCTACTGGTTGATTCTCATTCTCTTCCCAGTATGGATGGATACCAGAACCAACGATTGCATGATTAGATTCACCCAACTTTTTCTGAATCGTATCCATATAGGCCCTAAAACGCTCTTCAACCTCTTGGATATATTTCGCCTTACCAAAGGCAAACTCAATTGTCGTATAAGCAACCTCAAATAAGATCGTATCTTGGCTGACTGGATCAAGTAACTGAATTGGATTCCCAAAATCATCCACTTTCTCAACAGTAAACTTCAGAACAGATGATAAATACCGAAAGAGATCCTTAACAACCTCGATATCCGTAGCTTCACCCTCTAAATTTACAATAGGATATTCTAACTCAATTCCAATAAATAAATCAGGCTCCTCTTTTATATTCTTTAAGTAACGTTTCTTTAGTAATTCAACAGAACGAGACATTAATCACCAAACTCTTTCATAATCAAATAAATTGTGAATAAGTAATATTATACCAAAATTCCTTTCAAAAACGATTTGATAACACTCAAAAATGAATGTTATATATATAAAAATGGAAAAGACAGCGGTCTCCCTCTCCAGATCTTAGCCTTTTCCCAACTCACTACAGTTGACAAAGAGCCATAGTTGACCAAATGTTGACCAAAAAGAAAAGGAACGTTGACTTACAAACGTTCCTTAACCCTATACTATACCGGCGGCCGGGGTCGAACCGGCACGTCCTTGCGGACACTGGATTTTGAGTCCAGCGCGTCTGCCAATTCCGCCACGCCGGCAAATAGTAACTGGGGTAGCTGGATTCGAACCAACGCATGAGGGAGTCAAAGTCCCTTGCCTTACCGCTTGGCTATACCCCAATAATATAAAATAGGCGAGTGATGGGGATCGAACCCACGCATGCCAGAGCCACAATCTGGTGTGTTAACCACTTCACCACACCCGCCATAATTCTATAAACACGGGCAGTAGGAATTGAACCCACACTGAAGGTTTTGGAGACCTTAGTTCTACCTTTAAACTATGCCCGTAACTAAAGGAATGGAAGGGGAGGGATTCGAACCCCCGAACCCGAAGGAGCGGATTTACAGTCCGCCGCGTTTAGCCTCTTCGCTACCCTTCCTAGTCATAAGTATATGGCGCGAGACGGAATCGAACCGCCGACACATGGAGCTTCAATCCATTGCTCTACCAACTGAGCTACCGAGCCAAA
>CAJNCW010000010.1 GCA_905221345.1 bacterium | reverse complement strand
AAATTTGTTTGACTGAATTAGCAGTATTCTTTCTCTCTTCTACATTTACTTGTTCAACTGACAAATTGACTAAAGCCGTAGCATATTGTAACGCAATGCCTTCAGATTGCTTGAACTGCTCAAAAATTTTTTTGACTAAATTAGCGGTATTCTTTCTCTCTTCTACATTTATTTGTTTAGCTGATAAATTGACTAAAGCCATAGCGTATCGTAACACAATGTTTTCAGACTGCTGAAACTGCTCAAAAATTTGTTTGACTAAATTAGCGGTATTCTTTCTCTCTTCTACATTTACTTGTTCAGCTGACAAATTGACTAAAGCCATAGCATATCGTAACGCAATGTCTTCAGAATGTTGAAACTGCTCAAAAATTTTTTTGACTGAATTCACAGTCTGTCCTAGTTCTTCTACATTTACTTGTTCAACTGACAAATTGACCAAAACCATAGCATATCGTAACGCAATGTCTTCAGAATCCTTGAACTGCTCAAAAATTTGTTTGATTGAATTAGCAGTGTTTAGTAGTTCCTCAACAATTTCTTGTTTAGCTGACAAATTGACTAAAGCCATAGCATACTGTAACGCAATATCTTCAGACTGGTTGAACTTCTCAAAGATTTGTTTGACTAAATTAGCGGTATTCCCTCTCTCTTCTACATTTACTTGTTCAACTGACAAATTGAACAAAATCCTAGCATACCGCAACGCAATGTCTTCTGATTCAGGGTATTGCTCATAAATTATTCTTGCTTTTTCTGCTAGAGCTTCGCAGGCAGTCTTATCTGTCTCCTTTGCTGATAAGTCAAAGAGCTGATCTAACTCTGCTAAACTTTGATCCAAATTGTATTTCAGTTCATCCATTCTGTACACCTCATTTAAAATAGTAGCTGTCTTATAAACTAATTTATTTTTCGCATGACAATTAGTTTCTATACATCTTATTATATCAAAAATGCCATCTTTCTGCTAACAGATGGATGGTGCTTTTTGTTGGTATAAGCACAAAAAAGGCCAGACAGAGTCTAGCTTTGCATTGTTTATATCTGAGAAGTATTTTAGAAAAATTAAAGTATCTTATCAGCCCGATCCACCATAAAGAGTGAGACGGTCATGATGATATCAACAGCTAGAAGAGCAAGGACGGCTGGGATCCAAGATTGGAAAAGGTCAAAACTATAACCAAACAAGGTAGGACCAAAGGCCGCCAAGATGTAGCCCCCTGTTTGGGCTAGTCCTGATAGCTGAGCTGTCTTTTCAGGCGAACTGGTTTTAAGAGAGAAGCAAACCATGAGGTAGGGGAAGAGGGCGCTGCAGGCCGTTCCGATCAAGAGGTGAGCTACTAACCAGTAGAGGAAGCTGCTACTTGGATACAAGAGCATGGCAATTCCTGTCATCCCAGCGATAGAGATAATTGCCAGCATGATTCGACGGCGACCATCTGATAGACGAGTCGTCAGACTTGGAACAGTCATTGAAAAAGGAATGCTGATTAGTGAGAAAATAGAAGCGAGGAGAGCTGCATCGCTATTAGAAATACCAGCACTAATAGCAATCGTTGGCAGCCAGGTCATGCTCGTATAAAAGAGCAAGGACTGAAGACCACCAAAGATAATGACGGCCCATACATCTTTACTTTTTAGAATATTTTCTTTGACTTGCTTTTCTTTTTTACCTTCTAGGTAGTGGTTGTGATGATGATTTGGCAACCAGACTAGCAGAGTGACCAGACAGAGAAAGCTGAGAATGAGGATGAGACCCTTCCAAGAACTAGCTTGGGTGATAGGGACCGAAAGATAAGAAGCGATGGCCGTTGAAACCCCCATGGCAGTGACATAGAGCGTTGTTAGGAGACTGATCTTTTGAGGCTGATTTGCCTGGATCATACTTGGGAGGAGTACATTGAAAATGGCGATGCTCGCTCCGATGATCAGAGTTCCTAGATAGAGAAGGGGAAGATTGAAAATCCGAATGACAGAGCCAATAGTTAAGAAGAGGAGACAGTAAGTAAAGAGATGCTCCAACCCAATTTTTTGTGCCAAGCGGCTTGCAAAAGCAGAGAAAAGAGCAAACATCAAGAGAGGGAGACTAGTTAAAATCCCAAGAGAGCTAACCTCCACTCCCAGTCCCTGAGCGATATCTCCTAAAATAGTTGGAAGAGCAGTAAAAGGAGATCGTAAAACAGTCCCGATTAAGACAATTCCTAGAACAAAAAAGAGTGATTGTTTTTTCATAAAAACCTCGATAGGATGATTTTAATAACAGCTTATTTTAAGGTTTTTTTCTTACAATGTCAAGGAGAGGACTGCTAAGAAAGCTAGAATGATTTAACTGAAAATAGAGTGAAAGGGGACAGATTTCTTTACCAGAATTTTTCTTGATTTGAGATAAAAATAGGAAACTAGGAAATTTTGTGATAAAATAGTGGAAGGAAATCTATAAATTGGAGAAAAACTGTGTCTGAAAAGCAAAAAATCAGCGTCTTGATGTCGGTCTATGTAAAGGAAAATCCGACATTTTTGAGAGATGCTATCAAGAGTATTCAAAACCAGACCTTGAAACCAAGTGAGCTTGTTCTTGTTGAGGACGGGCCGCTCACGCCCGAACTCTATCAAGTGCTAGATGAAGTGGAAGCGCAGTCAGAGATTCCAGTGAAACGTTGCCCCTTAGAGCAAAACCAAGGTTTAGGCTTGGCTCTTCGTTACGGTGTTTTGCAGTGCCAGTATGACATTATTGCCCGCATGGATACGGATGATTTAGCCGTTCCGGATCGTTTTGAGAAACAGCTTCAACTAATGGAGAAAGAAAATCTCGATCTCTTAGGTGGACATATTGCAGAGTTTATTGACAATCCTGACGAGATTGTTTCTTACCGTCGTGTTCCAACTCAGCACGCAGACATTGTGGCTTATCAGAGAATGAGAAGCGCTTTTAACCACATGACAGTCATGTTCAAGAAGGATATGGTTCTCAAGGCAGGCAACTATGAAGATGGGCTTTATATGGAGGATGATCTCCTCTGGCTCAATATGATTGCCGCAGGTGCCAAGACTGGAAACCTCGATCAGATCTTGTGTCAGGTTCGTGTCGGTGCAGGGATGTTTGAACGTCGAGGCGGTCTGCGCTACCTCAAACTCTATCGTCAAGCTCGTCAGCGCATGCTTGAAAGAGGGCAAATTTCCTACATGGAATATGCGAAAAACATTGCCATTCAGGCGATTGTGGCACTTTGTCCAGGCTTTGTACGTCAGTTTATTTTTGTGAAATTATTAAGAAAAAATAAATAGTATTGTAAAAGATAAAATAGCCAAAAAATGTTATAATGACAGTATATTTATTTGCATTCTTTTAAGAAAGAGTAAATTCCTATGAATAAAAAACTAACAGATTATGTAATTGATCTGGTTGAAATTTTAAATAAACAGCAAAAGCAGGTGTTTTGGGGAGTATTTGACATTATTAGTATGGTGGTTTCCATCATCGTGTCTTACATTCTCTTTTATGGCTTGATTAACCCAGCGCCTGTGGACTATGTTATCTATACTGGTTTGGCTTTCCTCTTCTATCAAATCATGATTGCATTTTGGGGGCTCAATGCGAGTATTAGTCGCTATAGTAAAATCACAGATTTCTTAAAAATCTTTTTTGGCGTAACCGTCAGCAGCATTGTCTCTTACGGACTTTGCTACGCTTTTCTTCCTCTATTTTCTATCCGGTTCATCATACTCTTTATCTTATTGAGTACCTTCCTGATCTTACTCCCTCGTATCACTTGGCAATTGATTTATTCTAAGCGCAAGCAGGGTAGTGGGGAGGGCGAACACCGCCGTACCTTCTTGATTGGTGCTGGTGATGGTGGGGCCCTCTTTATGAACAGCTACCAACACCCAACTAGTGACCTTGAGTTAGTGGGGATTTTGGACAATGATGAGAAGAAAAAGGGACAAAAACTAGGTGGAATTTCCGTTTTGGGTTCTTATGATAATCTGCCTGAATTGGCCAAACGTCACCAAATCGAGCGCGTCATCGTAGCAATTCCTTCACTTGACCCGTCAGAGTACGAACGTATCCTGCAGATGTGTAATAAGCTCGGTATCAAATGTTACAAGATGCCCAAGGTTGAGACAGTTGTTCAGGGACTTCACCAACCAGGTAGCGGTTTCCAGAAAATTGATATCACAGACCTTTTGGGGCGTCAGGAAATCCGTCTTGACGAATCCCGTCTGGGTGCAGAGCTTACAGGCAAGACCATCTTGGTGACAGGAGCCGGCGGTTCGATTGGTTCGGAGATTTGTCGTCAGGTCAGCCGCTTTAATCCTGAACGCGTGATTTTGCTGGGACATGGTGAAAACTCCATCTACCTCGTTTATCATGAATTGATCCGTACATTCCAAGGGATTGATTATGTTCCTGTTATTGCAGATATTCAGGACTATGACCGTCTTCTACAAGTGTTTGAGCAATACAAACCAGCCATTGTTTACCATGCTGCAGCCCACAAACACGTTCCGATGATGGAACGCAATCCAAAAGAAGCCTTCAAGAACAATATCCTCGGAACCTACAATGTTGCAAAGGCTGTTGATGAGGCCAAAGTACCTAAGATGGTCATGATTTCGACTGACAAGGCGGTCAATCCACCAAATGTTATGGGTGCGACTAAGCGCGTGGCAGAGTTGATTGTCACTGGCTTTAACCAACGTAGCAAATCAACATACTGTGCAGTCCGTTTTGGAAATGTTCTGGGTAGTCGTGGTAGCGTGATTCCTGTCTTTGAACGTCAGATTGCTGAAGGCGGCCCTGTAACGGTGACAGACTTCCGTATGACACGTTACTTCATGACCATTCCAGAGGCTAGCCGTCTAGTCATTCATGCTGGCGCTTATGCCAAGGACGGAGAAGTCTTTATCCTCGATATGGGCAAACCAGTCAAGATCTATGACTTAGCCAAGAAAATGGTTCTTCTAAGTGGGCACACGGAAAGTGAAATTCCAATCGTTGAGGTCGGTATCCGACCAGGTGAAAAACTCTATGAAGAACTCTTGGTTTCGACCGAATTGGTTGATAATCAAGTCATGGACAAGATTTTCGTTGGTAAGGTAAACGTGATGCCTCTAGAAGCGATCAATCAAAAAATAGAGGAATTTCGTTCACTCAGTGGAGATAAGCTCAAAGAAGCAATCATTTCCTTTGCAAATGAGACAACCCATGCTGAGTAAGAGTGACTCATGTAATTGATCATAAATCAAAGACCAAGGTTTTGTATAGACAGAACCTTGGTCTTTTTACTTTATAGTTTGAAGCTATTAGCTTGTTATAGCTGACTGATGATATCATCGATTGTATGGGCAATCCAGTCGGGTTGATAGCTGAGTAAATCAGCTTCTTCTCCAAATCCCCAAGTGACAGCAAACTTTTTAATGCCAGTTTCTTGGGCTCCGATCATATCAAACTTAGTATCCCCGATGATGAGGACTTGGTCTGAAGGGAGTTGATGCGTTTGCAAGGCGTAACGGATGACATCCGCCTTGTGTGGTGTTTCAGGACTAGAACCGTAAATGCCGTCAAAAAAATGATGGATTCCCAGATTTTTAGTCATATCATGAGCAGTAGGAGTATTCTTTGTTGTGGTGATATAGAGAGGATAGGTTTGTGAGAGTTCTTGAAGCAATTCGGTCATTCGGGGGAAGAGTTGCGCTTCGTGGATTCCTTTTTTCTTGTAGTAAGAACGGTAGGTTTGAACAGCTTCCGAGATTTTCTCCTTTGGGAGACAAGTGGCAAAACTGCTTTCAAGTGGCGGTCCCATAAAACCACGAATGATTTTAGCATCAGGAGTCGGAACTCCCAGTTGTTCAAAGGTATGGGTAAAGGAATTGTGGATCCCGATAGAACTGTCAACGAGGGTTCCGTCTAGATCGAAAAAGATGGCTGAGATTGATGACATAGTTTCTCCTATTAGATAAGGTTATTCTCCGAAGATTTCTTTTTGTAGGCGACGGCCAGTAGGGGTGGCAGCGAGTCCACCTTCAGCCGTTTCACGAAAGGCAGTTGGGAGGCTCGATCCGACTTGGTACATGGCATCGATGACTTCATCGACAGGGATCTTAGACTCGATACCTGCCAAGGCCATATCAGCTGCGATAAAGGCAAAGCTGGCTCCCATGGCATTGCGCTTGACGCAGGGAACTTCGACCAAACCAGCGACAGGGTCGCAGATGAGACCCAGCATATTTTTAATGACAAAGGCGATGGCTTGACTGGCTTGATAGGGCGTTCCACCTGCAGCCAAGGTCAAGGCTGCGGCACTCATGGCAGAGGCAGAGCCAACTTCGGCCTGACAACCACCTTCAGCACCTGAGATAGAAGCGTTGTTTGCGATAACCAATCCAAAGGCGCCTGCTGCGAAGAGGAAATCCAGCTGTTCTTCGTGGCTAAGGTCTAATTTTTGGATAGCAGCAGTGAGAACGGCTGGCAGACAGCCAGCACTTCCTGCGGTTGGAGTAGCGCAGACCAAGCCCATTTTAGCGTTGTGTTCATTGACCGCGATGGCATTACGGGCAGCTGATAGGATGGTAAAGTCAGACAAGGCCTTGCCACTTTTGAGATGGCGATCTAGCTTGGCTGCATCGCCACCCGTTAGGCCACTGCGGGATTTGTTTTCACTAAGGCCAAGCTCGACAGAGGCTTTCATGACTTCTAGATTGCGCTCCATGAGGAGGAGAACTTCTGGCCGTTCTCGACCAGTTAGTTGATATTCTGTCGCAATCATGAGTTCTGCGACATTTCCTTGGAAGTCTAGATCCGCCTGCTCGACCAATTCTTTGATAGAATAAAACATGCTTCCTCCTACTTAAAGAAATTGACATTATGGAGATGGGGGATTTTTCGGATTTCTTCAATCGCCTCTTCACAACTTCGACTATCAACTTCAATAATCATGATGGCTTTTTCTCCAGCTTTTTCCCGAGTCACATTCATCTGAGCGATGTTGATATCGAAACGAGAGAGGGCTTCAGTAACATGGGCAATCATACCTGGAACATCCTGATGCACGATGATAATGGTTGGTGTGTTCATGTTGAGAGAGACAGCAAAGCCGTTAAGTTCCGTAACTTGGATATTTCCCCCACCAATGGAAATTCCTGTCACACTAATGGACTTATGGTCATTCTTCACAGTGATTTTAGTGGTGTTAGGGTGAGGTGCATTGCTGTCTTTCTGAATGGTCCAGACAATCTTGATACCACGCTTATGGGCAATCTCGAGACTATTTGGAATGTCGGGGTCGTCCGTATCCATACCTAAAATACCAGCAACGAGAGCAAGATCCGTTCCATGACCACGGTAGGTCTTGGCAAATGAATTAAATAATTGGAATTCTACTTCTGTTGGCGTATCGTCAAAGATGGAAGAGACGATTTTCCCAATACGAACAGCTCCAGCAGTATGGCTACTTGATGGGCCAATCATAACAGGGCCGATAATATCAAAGACAGATTGAAAACGAAGTGAGTGCATCTGTTTCCCCTTACAAAGATTCTTGTTTCTATTATATCAAAGAATGAAGTTCTGTGCTTATTTCCCTTATAAAACTGAAAAAATGGATAAAAACAGTATAAAATCTTGTCTTTTATGACAAAAATATCAATGTTTCAGTAAATATAAAATATTTTTGTAATATTTCTACACGAAACCGTCAAGAAATGGTAATATTCAAACGGTATGATAGAAGCATAGTAAAAAGGAGAATTTTTAGAAATGACATTAACAACTAAAAAAATCAAATTAACTCTTGCAGGAGCAGCAACTTTCCTTGCTTTCCTTGCACCATCACTTGCTTTTGCAGATGAAACAATCACTTATACAGTTAAACCAGGTGACACTCTTTCAGAAATCGCTGAGAAGTACAACACTACGGTTGAAAAATTGGCAGAAAAAAACAAGATAGAGGATATTCATCTGATCTTTGTGGACCAAGTTTTGGTCATCGAAGGGACAGCTCCAGCTGCGAAAACTTATGAAGCCCCAGCTGCAACAGGAGAAACAATCGAAGAGACTACGACTTACGAAGAAATAACTGAAACAACAACTTACGAAGCGCCAGCTGCTACAACCAGCACTTCTTATGAAGAAGAAAGTTACACAGCTTCTACTGTAAGTGGTTCTGAAGCAGAAGCCAAAGAATGGATCGCTCAAAAAGAATCAGGCGGTAGTTACACAGCTACAAACGGACGTTACATCGGACGTTACCAATTGACAGATTCATACTTGAACGGTGACTACTCAGCTGAAAACCAAGAACGTGTAGCAGATGCTTACGTTGCAGGACGTTACGGTTCATGGACAGCTGCTAAGAACTTCTGGCTTAACAACGGTTGGTATTAAGAACTAGGGAAAGAGCTTTGAATGGCTCTTTTTTCTTATATTTCGAGAAACCTGTTCACTCCTTGTAGACAATATGACATAATTTTCTCAAAAAAAGTAGTATAATGTTTTTATAGAATATAAATAGTGGTGGTTAGTATGCATGCATTATTAGCAACAAGATTAAAAAATAAGCGAAGAGAGCTGGGCTGGTCGCAAAAAGAGTTGGCTGAAGGAATTTGCCAACAAACTCAGATAAGTCGAATGGAACAAGGCAAATATATGCCAGGAGCAGATTTGTTATATAAATTATCTGAAAAAATGGGCTTAAATATGGACTATTTCTTTTCAGGAGAAATTTCGAAAGAGTTTCTAGGCTTGTCTGCTTTCAAGAGATTGTCTGAAACATTGTTAGAAAATCAAGATTATGCCTCTTTGAAATATGCTTTTGAGGGAGAAAGAAAGCAACAGATTTCCTTATCTTTTGATGAAAAGATTTATCTGGACTGGATAGATGCTGTTCTAACCTATCAATGTGAACATCAATTAAAACTAGCTATTTCAAAAATAGAGAACATCCTCAGTAGGATTAGTATTGATAAAGTAGACTACTTGTATATTTTGAATACCCTGCTGATTTTCTTAGGCTATGATGAGGATAAGGAGAAATTTGAGCAACTATATAATCAGGTTTCCATAGCTCTTTCAAAAATCGATACCAGTGTGCGTGAACAAATTGAGTTGTATATCAAAATAAAATACAATTATTGTTACCACCTTTGGAAACAGGAAGAGATGGACAAGTCCAGAGCGCTATTATTAGAGACAATTGAATTTTGTAACAAGTATCGTAGTAGTTTTAGGTTAGCAGATTTATATTGTTTGTTGGGAAATGTAACAGAAAATCTTGATATCTCTGTTGCTAAGGACTATTATATAAAAGCTAAGGTGCTCTATCTAATTGAAAATAATGAAGTTATGGCACTCAAGGTAGAACAATATCTGATGGATAAGAAGTCAGAGAATGTATAAGGATGGCAGAAGCTATCTTTTTTATGCGTAAAACATAACTATAATTCTTTTTTTAAAAAATATTTAGATTTTTACTTAAATTGCTTGACAGTTTATATATGTTGATTTATAATATAGGTGAAAGAAGGTGGCAAGATGGGAAGATTAAAATTCGAATATTTGAAAGCGCTGTCTATATTACTTGTTGTGCTAATTCTACTGAGCAATAGTCGAAGTTTTATTAGTACTACTCTAGTTGCTCAAGGTATTGATACAGGAGCGTACTATTCTCCCAGTTAAGGGTAAGTTCGTTGTTTAAAATGAAATGAGATAGAAGGAATGAACTACGATACTTGTTGACAAATTACTATAGCTGTTTTTACGGAATAGCTTTCAATAATAGGAGAAATAAATCATGAAAAAATTAGTAAAAATTGGTGTCGCAACCGTAATGGCATGTGGTCTGCTTGCTACGACAAATGCTTTAGCAGTGTGGGTAGATGGTGGTCAATGGAACTATGGAGTAGGTTGGACAGGAACTTTTGGATATTCTGATTATTTACATTCTACTCGCTCTCATACAGCAACTGTCCGACATGGAGGTAGAATCTCTAAGGATCGTCAGGGTCCTAGGGTTTGGGCTCAAGCTTCCCTTACTAAAATTCCGCCAACAGGATTAGAATATTTCTATGGATTTTAAGTGAAATTTTCCCTCTCCTGTTAGGAGAGGGAGAACTTTATTGGAGGTATCTTTATGAAAAAAATCAGTAATTTCTGTATGTTACTCCTGCTTCTCTGTACTACTTTTTTTGTTTTTAATGTAAACTACACACGAGAAGTGGTTCGGATTCAGGAAATGGGAAAGACAGCGAGTTCTTTGGATGTATACTTGAAAGATGTCAATGAACCTGCAGAATCTGTTCTTCGATTTTTTGAGGATGTATCAAAGGAGTACAAAGTCTCCATCATCAAAACAGACAGTGGTGATGAGGTGATCAAGTCTGGTGTTTTTGATAAAGATACCTTCCCCTACCAAGAGTTTGGACTTTCTTCCCTTGATTTTACCACAGATGGTGAGGGAGTTTACAGTAATAAAGAAATTTCCAATAAACTTGGTACGATTCCGACCTTTCTAAAAGCCAAACCTATTCAGCTTATGACTTTTCAAACCTATATCAAGGATACATCTCGTAGTTTAAATGGTCGCTATACGATAACTTCTACACAAAAGATGGACAAGGATAGGATTGTACAGAAATGGAGCGATTTTTTCAATATAGACCAGGCTACCTTGCTAGAGCCAAACTATAAAAGTGCAGTGGAAGTCTTAAATCGAGATTTGCTCTTATCTGCTATTATTTTTGTCTTGGCTATTTTGCTTCTTGTCTTAGTAACAGTGTATCAGCCGATGATGGAGATGAAAAGAGTTGGGGTACAAAAATTACTTGGTTTTCAAGATCGGGCTGTTTTAGCTGATGTTGTGAAAGGCAACCTCTACCTCCTCCTAGGTGGGGCGCTTGTGATCAATCTAGGGGTGTTTTTCTTGCTTGATTATAAGCCGAAAGATTTGTTCCCTATGCTGTGGTTGTCTCATTTTTTGCTTTTGCAGCTTTATCTCTTTATCAGTTGGTTGACTTATCTCTTAATCCAAAAAATGACAATCAGCTCTCTGCTGAAAGGTTTTTCATCTTTCAAATTTGGTCTACTCTTTAATTATTTGATGAAAATTGGAACCACCATTTTACTGACAGTCTTGCTAGTTGGGGTGGGGAAAAGTTTGGAGCAAGAAAACAAAGAGTTGGATTACCAGAAACAGTGGATCAGTCAAGGAAATTATCTGACCTTAGAAACTTTCCAACTCAATGATAACCTGTGGCAAGAGCAGTTGGCAGGCTCAGGGCAAGCAGTGGATTATTTCTATCGATTTTATCAGGATTTGGTAGAAAAAACGCAGGCGGGCTATGTGCAAACTAGTAACCTGCCTATCAAAAATTTTGCCACTGCAGAACAAGTGCAGCAGTATCAACTGGCTGATATGCTAACTGTTTACTATGCCAATCGCAATTTTCTAAAGAGCAAGGGATTCAAGCTACCAGATACTGGCACTAAAAAAGTTATTTTGATGCCAGCAAGTACGAAAGGTGAAGAAGAGAAAAACCAGCTCTTGGGGAAGTTGATTACCTATCAATCAATGAAGTATGAAGAGCAGCAAAAACGAACGATAGAGGAGGTGGATGTCGAGATTGCCTATTATGAAGGAGATTGGTCATTTTTCCCATATAGTGATAAGCGAAAGGAAAATCTCTACAATCCAATTATTAGCTTGGTCAATGATTCTGATATGATGTGGGATGAAAAAGCATCCCTGTCAACCACAGGTTTAAATAACCCCATTAAAATCGAAAATACGGTTCAACATCAAAAAGAGATTACAGAGTTAGTTGAGAAATTATCAGATGGAAATCATTTAAAATTTTCATCTATTCAAGCCATTCAACAAGAGAAGGTGGATAGTTATCGAGATGCTGTTCGGAATTTTAACCTACTCTTTGCTTTGTTTGGCCTCCTTAGCATGATGATTTCTTACTTTTTGCTAGTAACAACTTTCTTGTTGAAGCGAACAGATATTATTACCAAGAAGTTTATGGGTTGGAAATTGATAGATCGGTATCGTTCCCTGCTGGGTCTCCTATTAGCCGTTTATAGCCTTCCTTTTATGGTTTTGTTATTCTTTGCCCATGCTCTTTTTTCACTCTTGCTTTTCGCAGGATTTACAGGCTTAGATATTTTGTTTGTACTTTTCTTGGGTTCTAAGATGGAAAAACGAAATGTGGCGCAGTTATTGAAAGGGGACATCTTATGATAAAGTTGGAAAATGTTACGAAAACCATTGGGAAAAAAGTTATTTTGGAAAACTTATCTCTAAAGATTAATCAAGGGGATTTAGTTGCCATCGTTGGAAAAAGTGGCAGTGGCAAGTCAACCTTGTTAAATCTCTTGGGTTTGATAGATGGCGATTACAGTGGACATTATGAAATATTCGGTCAGCAAAATGTACATGTCAATTCTGTTAAGTCGCAAGCGATTATCCGCGAACACATCTCTTATCTATTTCAAAATTTTGCTCTGATTGATAATGAAACGGTAGAGTATAATCTCATGCTGGCTCTAAAGTATGTAAAATTATCCAAGAAGGACAAAGTCAAAAAGATAGAAGAAATTTTAGAGAGAGTGGGGTTGCCATCAACTCTCCATCAAAAGGTTTCAGAGTTATCTGGAGGGGAACAGCAGCGAATCGCAGTTGCTAGAGCCATTTTAAAACCGAGTCAGCTCCTGTTAGCAGACGAACCAACTGGTTCTCTAGATCCTGAAAATCGAGATTTGGTTTTGAACTTTCTCTTAGATATGAACAAGGAAGGGAAAACGGTCATTATCGTTACCCACGATGCCTATGTGGCCGAACAGTGCCATCGAGTCATTGAATTGTGAAAAATACAGAAATCTTATCAAAAATCTTTAAACTTAAGGACACCTTTAAAATTTAATTTTAAAACACGAATTTATCAATATTTTTTGATTGATAAAAATAGAAAATCGGTTGTTTTTAGGAGATTCCCTAAAATTACCTCCTAACCACACTTATTAAAAAAGATAATTCCTATGGAAATAGTTTGACTCTTAAGATTTAAATACCTTAGTTCTCGTAATTTTTGAGCTATTCAAGCTTTAGAATCCTTCAGAACGCAAAATTTTAAGCAGTCAAAGACCTAGAATACTCATAAAACATTTATTTTATAGCAGCTCTAAGCTTAGAAATGCATGGATATATATGTATTTGGGCTGTTCGATAGTTTGGACAGCTCTATTCTGAGAAATCTGAGCTATCAATGCTTTAGAATAGTATTTCGTCAATGGATTTTATTGAAGGATTGCTTATTTTATGCTACTCTAAAATGAAACTGATTTAATGGAGCAAATGGAGAATCGTTACATGAAACATTTTTTTGCAGGAATTGGTGAGATAAGATTTATTAGTTATCTATTGTCTCTATGTGTAGGACTAGCCCCTCTTTTTCATATCTATGCTATAGGTTCTGAAATGAGTTTTGTGAACATAGTATTATCTATTTTGGGAATTATATTTGTTTGTATTTTAACTATTGCTCGATTTTATAGGAATTTTTTCTATAAAGAATAGTTTGGATTTGAAAAGTGTCCAGATTGAAGAAAATTGTCCAAAATGGACTTTTTCTTCAATCTTTTTCTTTTGCTAGAGAAAGTAGAAAACTCTTAAAAATAGCATTATATCAGCATTCCTAAGAGTTTCTACTATATAATAGCCAACCTTCAAAAGAGCAATTTTTAAACTCTGATAGGGTTTGTCTACGTTCTGAAAGTCCTTTAGGGTTCTTTTTTGTTTTGCTAGAACAAAAAGTGTAAATATCTTTTCAGGAAAGATATTTTTGTATGAATTCAATGCAATGTTTTAAATTGTTTTAAAACTCAAATGGTATAAATAAGCTTATTAAATGTAAAAATATATTACATAATAAGATTTTTCTTAAATAAAATTCAGTTTTGGCTTGACAAATGTTTGTGAGAAGTGTATTATTTATACAATTTAAAAGTATAAAAATAAGAGGAGGTTTTCTATGAATAAAGTAAAGAAGGTGCTGATGACGATGTTTGGTTTGCTTATGTTTCCCTTATTGTTTGCTTGTAGTAACACTCAATCCCAAGGTGTTGAAGCCATTAAGGCTAAAGGAAAATTGGTGGTGGCCCTAAATCCAGAGTTTGCTCCATTTGAATACCAGAAATTAGTCGATGGGAAAAATCAGATTGTAGGTTCAGATGTTGAACTAGCCAAAGCCATCGCAAAGGAACTAGGTGTAGAAGTGGAGTTCTCTCCAATGAGTTTTGACAATGTACTGGCTAGTCTTGATTCAGGCAAGGCCGATCTTGCCATATCAGGTATTTCTAAAACGGAAGAGAGAAGTCAAGTTTACGATTTTTCAATTCCCTACTACACTTCGAAAAATAAGGTTATCGTAAGAAAATCTGAATTAACGAATTACCAATCAGTGAAGGATTTGGCTCAGAAAAAGGTTGGAGCGCAGAAAGGTTCGATACAGGAGACTTTGGTCAAAGAAACCTTGCAGAATTCTTCTCTCGTTTCACTTCCTAAAAATGGAAATTTGATAACAGATTTGAAATCTGGGCAACTGGATGCGGTTATCTTTGAGGAGCCAGTGGCGAAAGGATATGTAGAGAATAATCCAGACCTAGCCATCGCTGAGTTTGATGTTGACAATGACAAAGAAGATTCTTACGCTGTTGCGATGAAAAAAGACAGTAAGGAATTGAAAGAAGCGGTTGACAAAACCATCCAGAAGCTGAAGGATTCTGGGGAGTTGGACAAATTGATTGATGATGCTTTTAAAGCCTCTATCGAAAAATAGAAAGAAGGATGAGAAATGAGTAAGGAAAAAGTTATTTTAGCCTATTCAGGTGGATTGGATACATCAGTTGCTATTACATGGTTAAAAAAAGACTATGATGTGATTGCTGTTTGTATGGATGTGGGTGAAGGAAAAGATTTGGAGTTCATCCACGATAAAGCTCTCAAGGTTGGGGCTGTTGAGTCTTATGTCATTGATGTTAAGGACGAATTTGCTAATGACTATGTATTAGTGGCCCTTCAGGCTCATGCCTACTATGAACAAAAGTATCCCTTGGTATCCGCTCTGAGTCGCCCTCTTATTTCAAAAAAACTAGTTGAAATAGCTCATCAGACAGGTGCAACCACAATTGCTCATGGTTGCACAGGTAAGGGAAACGACCAAGTTCGGTTTGAAGTCTCTATTGCAGCTTTGGATCCCAATCTAAAGGTAGTTGCGCCTGTTCGTGAGTGGAAATGGTCTCGTGAAGAAGAAATCCAATATGCCAAAGAAAATGGAGTTCCAGTTCCTGCTGATCTTGACAATCCTTACTCTATTGACCAAAATCTTTGGGGACGTGCAAATGAATGTGGTGTCTTAGAAAATCCTTGGAACCAAGCACCAGAAGAAGCATTTGGAATCACGTCTTCGCCAGAAGAGGCGCCAGACAGTCCAGAATTTATTGATATTGAGTTTAGCTGTGGGGTGCCCATCTCTCTCAATGGTGAGAAGATGAAAGTGGCGGATTTGATTCAAAAGCTAAATGAAATTGCAGGCAAACACGGTGTTGGTCGTATTGATCATGTGGAAAATCGCCTAGTCGGTATTAAGTCAAGAGAGATTTATGAGTGCCCAGGTGCTGTGACTTTATTGGCAGCCCATAAGGAGATTGAGGACTTGACTCTTGTGAGAGAAGTGGCTCATTTCAAACCCATTATCGAAAATGAGTTGTCCAATCTCATCTATAATGCCTTGTGGTTTAGCCCAGCAACTCAGGCTTTGATTGCCTATATCAAGGAGACACAGAAAGTTGTCAATGGAACTGCAAAAGTTAAACTCTATAAGGGGAATGCCCAAGTAGTGACTCGGAAATCACCAAATTCTCTTTACGATGAAAATTTGGCGACTTATACCAGTGCGGATACTTTTGACCAAGATGCGGCTGTTGGATTTATCAAGCTTTGGGGGCTTCCGACTAAGGTTTATTCAGAAGTTCAGAAAAATGTTGAGTAGTGACGCGATAGAAAGGGACGACAGGATATGCCGAAAAATACAAAATTATGGGGTGGTCGATTTGAAGGCACTGTGGAAGATTGGGTGGAACAGTTCGGTGCGAGTATTTCCTTTGACCACCAGCTGGCAAAATTTGATTTGATGGGTTCCCTAGCTCATGTTCAAATGCTAGGACAGACTGGCATTTTAAGCTTGGAAGAGGCAGAGCAGATCCAAGATGGTCTGAAAGCTTTGTTGCGAGATTTAGAGGCAGGAGAGATTCATTTTGATATTGCAAATGAAGATATTCATATGAATATGGAAGTGTTGCTGACAGAGAAAATCGGTTCTCTGGCTGGGAAACTACACACAGCTCGTTCTCGGAATGACCAAGTCGCAACGGATATGCACTTATATCTAAAGGAGCAACTTGGGCATGTCTTGGATAAGTTGGCGAATCTGAACAGTGTTTTGCTGGATTTGGCTGAAAAACATGTGGAAACCATCATGCCAGGCTATACTCATTTGCAGCACGCCCAACCGATTAGTTTTGCCCATCATCTCATGGCTTATTACAATATGTTCCAAAGGGACAGCGAACGCTTTGCATTTAACTTGAAACATACGGATCTATCTCCACTGGGGGCGGCTGCCTTAGCGGGGACAACTTTTCCAATCGATCGTCAATTATCGAGTGATTTATTGGGCTTCCAACAACCCTATACCAATTCCTTGGACGCAGTGAGTGACCGTGATTTTATCTTGGAATTTCTATCAAATGCCAGCATTTTGATGATGCATATGAGTCGTTTTTGTGAAGAAATCATCAATTGGTGTAGTTTTGAGTATCAGTACATTAGCTTGTCCGATAGCTTTTCAACGGGTTCGTCTATCATGCCCCAGAAGAAAAATCCTGATATGGCTGAGTTGATTCGAGGGAAGACAGGACGGGTTTACGGACACTTGCTTGGACTATTGACCGTCATGAAGTCTTTGCCTCTGGCCTATAATAAGGATTTGCAAGAGGACAAGGAAGGCATGTTTGATACAGTAGAAACGATTTTAAATTCTCTGGATGTGTTGGCAGGTATGCTATCAAGCATGCAGGTTAATAAGACCAAAATGCAGCAATCTACAGAGAATGATTTTTCGAATGCGACCGAACTGGCAGATTATTTGGCTGAAAAAGGCCTCCCTTTTAGAGAAGCGCATGAAATAGTAGGGAAATTGGTTCTAGACTCTATCAAGCATGGTAAAAACATCCAAGATTGGGATTTGGAGGAGTTGCAAGTCTACCATCCCTTGATTGAAGAGGATATTTATATCTACTTGCGCCCAGAAACTGCTGTTCAGAGACGGAATTCCTTAGGAGGAACCGGTTTTGAGCAAGTGAAATACCAGATAGAACAAGCGAAGAAAGAACTTAAAGGGGAAAATTGATTCGTTTACAAAGTAAGAAAGAGAGGTTGAGATGATTTATCAGCCTCTTTCTTGTCTTCTCCAACCAAGCGTGTTATAATGAATACTGCTCAAGCGACCTTCAATCGTTGAAGCACACACGACCTTCAATCGTGAACTAGTCATTTCGTTTATCTTTTATTACGTCGTTAACTCGTCTTACCTAACTCGAGTTATGCCTGCGACTCGTTGCCTAGTCCTAAAAGCAAACGAAAAGACTATACTCAAAGAAATTCTATTAAAAGTCATAATAAATAGAATTTTGAAGGGTATGAACAAACGAATAGATGGGAGACTTACCATGAGTGATAACTCTAAAACACGTGTTGTCGTGGGGATGAGTGGTGGTGTCGATTCGTCGGTGACGGCTCTCTTGCTCAAGGAGCAGGGCTACGATGTGATTGGTATCTTCATGAAGAACTGGGATGACACAGATGAAAACGGCGTCTGTACGGCGACCGAAGATTACAAGGATGTGGCTGCGGTGGCAGACCAGATCGGCATTCCCTACTACTCTGTCAATTTTGAAAAAGAGTACTGGGACCGCGTCTTTGAGTATTTCCTAGCGGAATACCGTGCAGGGCGCACGCCAAATCCAGATGTTATGTGCAACAAGGAAATCAAGTTTAAGGCCTTTTTGGACTATGCCATGACCTTGGGGGCAGACTATGTTGCGACGGGGCATTATGCTCGAGTGGCGCGTGATGAGGATGGCATCGTTCACATGCTTCGTGGCGTGGATAATGGCAAGGATCAGACCTATTTTCTCAGTCAACTTTCGCAAGAACAACTCCAAAAAACCATGTTCCCACTGGGGCATTTGGAAAAGCCTGAAGTTCGCAGACTGGCAGAAGAAGCAGGCCTTGCGACTGCTAAGAAGAAAGATTCGACAGGGATTTGCTTTATCGGAGAAAAGAACTTTAAAAACTTTCTCAGTAACTACCTACCAGCTCAGCCTGGTCGCATGATGACTGTGGATGGTCGCGATATGGGTGAGCATGCAGGTCTCATGTATTATACAATCGGTCAGCGTGGCGGACTTGGTATCGGTGGGCAACATGGTGGTGATAACGCGCCTTGGTTCGTTGTCGGAAAAGACCTAAGCAAGAATATCCTCTATGTCGGACAAGGTTTCTATCATGATTCGCTCATGTCAACAAGCCTAGAAGCCAGTCAAGTCCACTTTACTCGTGAGATGCCAGAGGAATTTACGCTAGAATGTACGGCTAAATTCCGCTACCGTCAGCCTGATTCTAAGGTGACTGTTCATGTCAAAGGAGACAAGGCAGAAGTCATCTTTGCGGAACCGCAACGCGCGATCACACCAGGACAGGCAGTTGTCTTTTATAATGGTGAAGAGTGTCTAGGTGGCGGTTTGATTGACAATGCCTACCGTGATGGACAAGTTTGTCAGTACATTTAGATTGACAAATTTTCTCAATTTGCTACAATAATAAAAGCAATAGAAATGATGGTCAAAGCTCATGGATGTTGCAGGCTTTTTTGTCCTGCACTCCTTACGAGTTTTGACTGTTTTTGTGTCGTTTAAAGGAAAGGATAAAAATGACTCAACAAGACTTTCGGACAAAAGTGGAAAATACTGTTTTTGGTGTTCGGGCGACAGCCTTGATTCTCCAAAATGGCAAGCTCCTAGCTACCAAAGACAAGGGTAAATATTACACTATCGGCGGTGCGATTCAAGTCAATGAAAGCACGGAAGACGCGGTAGTCCGTGAAGTGAGGGAAGAGCTGGGTGTCAAAGCTCAAGCTGGGCAGCTAGCTTTCGTGGTTGAAAATCGTTTTGAACAAGACGGTGTTTCCTATCATAACATCGAGTTTCATTATCTGGTGAACTTGCTTGAAGATGCACCATTGACCATGCAAGAAGACGAGAAAAAGCAGCCTTGTGAGTGGATTGACTTGGATAAGCTTGAGGAGTTCCAGCTAGTTCCAGCCTTTTTAAAAACAGCTCTACCAGATTGGGACGGCCAACTAAGACACATTCATCTTGAGGAATAGGAGAGAAAATGACTTATAATTTTACTGAAGAATACGATATTATTGTAATCGGTGCGGGACACGCTGGGGTTGAGGCTTCCTTGGCTGCCAGCCGTATGGGCTGTAAAGTCTTGCTCGCGACTATCAACATTGAAATGCTGGCTTTCATGCCTTGCAACCCTTCTATCGGTGGTTCTGCCAAGGGGATTGTCGTGCGTGAAGTCGATGCCCTCGGTGGTGAAATGGCTAAAACCATTGACAAGACTTACATACAGATGAAGATGCTCAACACAGGGAAGGGGCCAGCTGTCCGTGCCCTTCGTGCGCAGGCTGACAAGGAGCTTTACTCTAAGGAGATGCGCAAGACAGTTGAAAATCAAGAAAATCTGACCCTTCGTCAGACCATGATTGATGAGATTTTGGTGGAAGATGGCAAGGTTGTCGGTGTGCGTACTGCGACCCATCAAGAGTATGCTGCCAAGGCTGTTATCGTGACTACAGGGACTGCCCTACGTGGGGAAATCATCATCGGAGATCTCAAGTACTCGTCAGGTCCTAACCACAGCCTAGCTTCGATTAACCTAGCTGATAATCTCAAGGAACTTGGGCTCGAAATCGGCCGTTTCAAGACAGGAACTCCTCCACGTGTCAAGGCTTCCTCTATCAATTACGACGTGACAGAGATTCAGCCAGGGGACGAAGCGCCTAATCACTTCTCATACACTTCACGTGATGAGGATTATGTCAAAGACCAAGTTCCATGCTGGTTGACCTATACCAATGGTACCAGTCATGAGATTATCCAAAACAACCTCCATCGTGCGCCTATGTTTACAGGTGTAGTTAAGGGTGTAGGTCCTCGTTACTGTCCATCGATTGAGGACAAGATTGTGCGCTTTGCGGACAAGGAACGTCACCAGCTCTTCCTTGAGCCAGAAGGGCGCAATACAGAGGAAGTCTATGTCCAAGGTCTTTCAACTAGTCTGCCTGAGGATGTCCAACGTGACTTGGTACATTCCATCAAAGGGTTGGAAAATGCTGAGATGATGCGAACAGGTTATGCCATTGAGTACGACATGGTATTGCCACACCAGTTGCGTGCAACACTTGAAACCAAGAAAATCTCAGGTCTTTTCACTGCTGGTCAGACAAATGGAACGTCAGGTTACGAAGAAGCTGCTGGTCAAGGGATTATCGCGGGTATCAATGCGGCTCTGAAAATCCAAGGCAAGCCAGAGTTGATTTTGAAACGAAGCGACGGTTACATCGGGGTCATGATTGACGACTTGGTGACCAAGGGAACCATTGAACCCTACCGTCTCTTGACCAGTCGTGCTGAATACCGTCTCATTCTCCGTCATGACAATGCCGATATGCGTTTGACAGAGATGGGTCGCGAGATTGGCCTTGTGGATGATGAACGTTGGGCTCGTTTTGAAATTAAGAAAAATCAATTTGACAATGAGATGAAGCGTCTAGACAGTATCAAACTCAAGCCAGTCAAGGAAACAAATGCTAAGGTCGAGGAGATGGGCTTCAAGCCATTGACTGATGCCGTGACAGCAAAGGAATTTCTCCGTCGACCAGAAGTTTCTTACCAAGATGTGGTGGCCTTCATCGGACCAGCTGCTGAGGACTTGGATGACAAGATTATCGAATTGATTGAAACAGAAATCAAGTACGAAGGCTATATTTCCAAAGCCATGGATCAGGTTGCCAAGATGAAACGCATGGAAGAAAAACGCATTCCAGCCAATATTGATTGGGATGATATTGACTCCATTGCAACAGAAGCCCGTCAGAAGTTCAAACTCATCAATCCAGAAACTATCGGTCAAGCTAGCCGTATTTCGGGAGTAAATCCAGCAGATATTTCTATTTTGATGGTGTATTTGGAAGGTAAAAATCGTAGTATTTCTAAAAATCAAGAAAAGAAAGCATAGAAAAAACAGCTCCGAAGACGGGGCTGTTTTGTTTACTAACTCTAGTTTTTTATTGCGTATTTAGGATTTAAATATTTAATTAAAAGAAATCTTTTATGCTACCGATAAATTATTATTAAAACATTTAAAATGATGAGTAAATATACTTTTGATAGAAGAAATGTTAACTTGAGATAGATAGTTGTAAAAGTAATGATAGTGATGGGGAATATTGACTATAGGAGAATCTGTTACTTATTATTATTTATAGAGCTATATTCATAAATAAATTTGACATTAAAATTATTTTATGATAAAATGAAATCGTTAATAAAAGTATTTAGCTAAACTAGAAAGGAGGAGTTTGTCAGTAGTTGTTTTGCTGAATACTCTACTCGTCTTTTTGTTTTAAAATAAAGTATTGTGGAAGGAGCTGATTAAAATTAGAAAAATAAATCCAGATATCTTATTTCTATGTGGTGTTTTGGTCATATGTTGCTCTTTTTTGCTTTTCCATATAAATCCTTACCATGCAGTTGATGACGAGCTAATGTTAAAAATACAATCTATATTTTGGAGTTTGTTGTGGCGTCCAGTTCCGTCTTTAGGAATGGTGGTAGGGGTGATTATGATTTTTAAGAGTTTGAAAAAATAATATCATTTTATTTTTAGTCTTCGATTTTCTAGTTAGAATGGAGATTGGATATGAACAGACTTAAGTCATAATTCTTATTGTTGTTTAGCTTGCTCACTTTTGGAATATTTTTAGACGTCAAAGCAGATACTATTCCAAGTCCTGATTTTGAAGTGATATCAGAGTTGGTATTAAAAGAAAATAAAACTGGAGTAATTTATGAGTTTGAAAATTTAGAAACTAGAGAACAATTTTTAAAATCTAGAAATATAACGCCTTCTAATGCAAGCTCATTCCGTTCTTATGGAGTAAGTAGTGTTCGTAGAACATACCTCAGCTCTTACCGTGATACAGCGGTTTCTGGAAGAGTTTCTTATACTGTTTATGGGGGGAGCTCAGGAGCTAGTGTGTCAATATCATCAGGACAAAGTTTTTCTTCTTCTGAGTATGGAATAGGTTTTACTTATGGAAGCGCAGCTACTCATTTTGTTCCGCCTTATAAATATGGTTATATAGTTTTGAAAGCTTCTTTTACAGTTAATATTTATAAATTGGAGGTTAAATATCAAGGAACTAATGAATGGCGTCCAGCTGGACGGATTAAGACATTTAGTAACACAAATGTTTGGACCGAGTTGAGAATTTACAGTTAACTACTTTATAAAAATAAAAGAAAAAATATAACAGACTAGAATAACGAAGATGTGGTGCATAAGCACATTAAATTCCTGAGGAACTGACAGTCCTCAGGAATTTTTACTTAAATAAAGCCCACACAATAATGAAGCACACCCCAAAAGTTGGATTTTGCTCTTACTTTTTGGGGTGTGCTTCATGGGTGAGGGATGATTTATTCTTCTTCATCTGGTGTGAGGATCATAGGGATGATAATCGGTTCACGTTCTGTATTTTCATAGAGGAAGGGGCGAATAGCGTTGACAATGGCACCATTGACAGATTGCACGCTGGCATCTTTGTTCTTCAGTGCGATACGAATAGCATTGAAGAGGATGCGCTGGCTTTGGCGAATCAAGTCTCCAGATTCCCTCATGTAGACAAAGCCTCGGCTGAGGATATCAGGACCAGACAAGATCATTTTAGACTTGAAGTCAACAGTTGCGACTGCTAGAACGACACCATCTTCAGATAGATCTCTACGGTCTTTGAGGACAGCCGCACCGATTTCACCGATACGATTTCCATCGACATAGATGTCTTGGGCGTTGAAATGCCCTGCGATACGGGCTGAGTTAGCAGTAAGGGCAAGCACATCACCATTGCTCATGATAAAGATATTGTCCTTCTCAACACCTGTATCCACTGCTAGTCCAGCGTGGACTTTCTGCATACGATATTCACCGTGGACAGGCATGAAGTATTTCGGCTTAATCAAGCGGAGCATGAGTTTTTGCTCTTGCTGACCACCGTGTCCAGAGGTGTGGATATTGTTAATCTTTCCGTGAATGACTTCGACACCAGCTTCTGAGATAATGTTAATTAGCTTGTTGACGCTAGTGGTATTTCCAGGGATTGGACTAGAAGAGAAGATAACGGTATCGCCGGGTTGGAGTTGTACCTGACGGTGGGTTCCATTGGCGATACGAGAGAGGGCAGCCATAGGCTCACCCTGACTACCTGTACAGAGGATCAGAACCTCGCCTGCAGGGTAGTCTTTGATTTCATTTGGCTCGATAAAGGTTCCCTTAGGAGCTTTGATGTAGCCAAGCTCGATTCCGTTGACAATGGCCTTTTCCATCGAACGACCAAAGACCGCAATCTTGCGTCCAGTCTTAACAGCGGCATCTGTTGCTTGTTGGAGACGGAAGATATTGGAGGCAAAGGATGCAAAGATGATGCGTCCTTCAATACTTTGAATGATCTTCATGATGGACTGACCAACGACTTTTTCAGAGTTGGTAAAGGTTGGCACTTCTGCATTAGTTGAGTCAGAGAGGAGGCAGAGCACACCCTCTTCACCAAGGGCAGCCATCCGGTGCAAGTCCGCAGGTTCTCCAACTGGAGTGAAGTCGAACTTGAAGTCACCCGTACAAACGATTTTCCCTTGAGGAGTATGAATGACAATCCCCAAAGGCTCTGGAATAGAGTGAGTCGTTCTAAAGAAAGTTGCCTTAAGATTTTTAAAGGTCAACTCAGTATTGTGGTTGATTTCGTAAAGTTTGGCGTTGCGCAAGAGACCGTGTTCTTCGAGTTTCCCACGGATCAAAGCCAGGGCAAGTGGTCCGGCGTAGATAGGGACATTTGCTTGCTTGAGCAGGAAAGGAATCCCACCAATGTGGTCCTCGTGTCCGTGTGTGATCAAAACAGCCTTGACGCGGTCGATATTGTCCACGATGTAAGAGTAATCAGGAATGACGTAGTCGATACCCAGCAAGTCATCTTCTGGGAATTTAATCCCAGCATCGACGATGATAATCTCATCTTGGTATTCAATTCCGTAAGTGTTTTTCCCAATTTCTCCCAGACCACCGATGGCAAAAACGCCGACTTCTTCAGGTTTAAGAGTGTAGGCCATATTAGAACTCCGTAATCTCGAAAGCGCCAGTTTCTTTTTCGTAATCTAGCAATTTGTCAGACAAGAGTTCGATAAATTCGATGTTGTACTCTGGGCGGTTTTCTTCGACAAGTTGGCGAGCAGCGATACGGCCCTCAAGTTCTGAGCTGGCATCGATGTCTAGGTAAAGTGAGCGTGTTGTTTCACGACGTGGGCTACGTTCTTTTGTTTCTTGATAAAAAACTTTGTAAATCATATAGTTCCTTTCTATTTACAGGTCAGCTTATTCCAAACTTTTAGTAGAGATTTGCTTGATTTCATTCCATTTTGTGTCTAGATTGACCTTGATTCGTTACAATTATTTCAATTATACCACAAAATGAAAAATTAGTAAAAGACGGAAATGGAGAAAGTCAGGAGGGGAAAGAAGGAGCAAAAAGATAGATAGAATTTGGTTGGAGAGCTCTAAGGTGTTATAATGGAAAGAGAAAGGGAAGTTTATGGATGGGAATATTCCCTATAGCTTTTAAAACAAGGAGGATTAAGAATGTTTAGTTTGTTTGAATTTGCAGTAGGGGTTCGCCTCTTGATGTTTGTAGTCTTTGTAGCCTGTGTCTATGGTGGAAATCTTATTTTTACGTACCTAGAACATCGCAAAACAAAATTCCTTTGGAAGCTGACTTTTGTAACACTCTACTCTATATTTCTGCTCCTTGTCACCTATGTTGTCTGGTTTGTTTTTCACTTCGGTTTAAATGCTTAAACTTAATTATTCATCTAATATAAGAAAATCCACCTCGTCTTGATAGATGAGGCGGATTTTTCTATTCTTAGATGGGCTCTTTATTGTTACGATGATGATCTCTTGCATCGAAAATCGAATTGAAACATAAAAAGAAAACAATGCAAACAGAAAGATCAACTGGTAAGGAGATCCTAGTTATGTTTAAATCATTTAGAAGATAGAGCAGGCTATAGCCGAAGAAGAGAAAAAGGTTTATCCTTCTAAAAATGTAACTTTTATCTAGCATGACTTATCCAAATTTCTTACGAAGATCTTTCAATTTTCTTGTTCACTTATATATTCGGAAAAGATAGGAAAAAGCTAGAACTTTTTTAAATTTTTGTACCGTCCTCATTGTCTAAGTGGCAGGCCCTTTTGTTTCAAAACAAAGAAAATTCCCATGCGCTGGCTTTTGTAGTATAATAGTAAACAGACAAAAAGATAGGAATGTGTTATGAAAGTATTAGCTTTTGATACGTCTAGCAAGGCTCTTTCTCTAGCCATTTTAGAGGATAAGCAGGTTCTTGCTGAGACGACAATTAATATCAAGAAAAATCACAGTATTACCCTCATGCCTGCCATCGATTTTTTGATGGCAAGTTTGGACTGGACGCCTAAGGATTTGGATCGAATCGTGGTGGCTGAAGGACCAGGTAGCTACACAGGTTTGCGAATTGCAGTAGCGACTGCTAAGACCTTGGCTCACACTCTGAACATTGAGTTGGTTGGCATGTCTAGTCTCTTGGCTCTGGTGCCACGCCAACAAGAAGGCTTGTTTGTTCCTTTGATGGATGCGCGTCGCAACAATGTTTATGCAGGATTTTATGAAAATGCCAAACCTGTCACGCCAGAAGCACACCTATCCTTTGCGGAAGTGCTAGAAAAAGTCAAGGATGCTGAACAGGTGACCTTTGTCGGAGAAGTTGGTGCCTTTGTGGAGCAGATCCAAGAACAGCTACCACAAGCTAGCTACCAAGAAACCTTGCCAAATGCAGCTAATCTAGCTTTGTGGGCATGGGACAAGGAAGCAGACTCCTTGCACGACTTTGTGCCAAATTACCTCAAACGAGTTGAGGCTGAGGAAAACTGGCTCAAGAACCACACCGAGTCTGGCGAGTCCTACATTAAACGCCTATGATAGAAATTAAACGAATCCAACAGCAACCTGACTTGGCTCAAGCCATCTATGCTGTCATGGCAGCTGTTTACTCAGTCAGTCCTTGGACGCTGGAACAAATCCAAGCAGACCTGTCCCAAGACCAGACTTGGTATGCAGTAGCTTATGATGAGACAGAAGTGATTGGTTTTCTAGCTGTTCAGGAGAATCTCTTTGAGGCAGAAGTCCTGCAAATCGCTGTCAAAAAAGCCTATCAGGGTCAGGGAATTGCGTCAGCCTTGTTTGCAACATTGCCGACAGATAAGGAAATTTTCCTAGAAGTCAGAAAGTCAAATCATCGAGCGCAAGCATTTTACAAGAAAGAAAAGATGGCGGTCATCGCTGAGCGAAAGGCCTACTACCATGACCCAGTCGAGGACGCCATCATCATGAAGAGAGAAATAGATGAAGGATAGATATATTTTAGCATTTGAGACATCCTGTGATGAGACCAGTGTCGCCGTACTGAAAAACGACGATGAGCTCTTGTCCAATGTCATTGCGAGTCAAATTGAGAGTCACAAGCGTTTTGGGGGCGTAGTGCCAGAAGTGGCCAGTCGTCACCATGTCGAGATTATTACAGCCTGCATCGAGGAGGCACTGGCAGAAGCAGGGATTACCGAAGAGGACGTGACAGCTGTGGCGGTCACCTATGGGCCAGGATTAGTTGGAGCCTTACTAGTTGGTTTATCAGCAGCCAAGGCCTTTGCTTGGGCTCATGGACTTCCGCTGATTCCCGTTAACCACATGGCGGGCCACCTCATGGCAGCTCAGAGTGTGGAACCTTTGGAGTTTCCCTTACTAGCCCTCTTGGTCAGCGGTGGGCACACGGAGTTGGTCTATGTTTCTGAGGCTGGGGATTACAAGATTGTTGGGGAAACGCGGGATGATGCGGTTGGTGAGGCCTATGACAAGGTCGGCCGTGTCATGGGATTGACCTATCCAGCAGGTCGCGAGATTGATGAGCTAGCTCATCAGGGACAGGATATTTATGATTTTCCGCGTGCCATGATCAAGGAGGACAATCTAGAGTTCTCCTTCTCAGGTTTGAAGTCTGCCCTTATCAATCTTCACCACAATGCCGAGCAAAAGGGAGAAAGCTTGTCCAAGGAAGACCTGTCTGCTTCCTTCCAAGCGGCAGTCATGGATATTCTCATGGCTAAAACCAAGAAAGCCTTAGAAAAATACCCTGTTAAAACCTTAGTTGTGGCAGGTGGTGTAGCAGCTAATAAAGGGCTCAGAGAACGCCTAGCAGCTGAAATCACTGACGTCAAGGTTATCATTCCACCTCTGCGTCTTTGTGGAGACAATGCGGGTATGATTGCCTATGCCAGCGTCAGCGAGTGGAACAAAGAGAACTTCGGAGGTTTGGACCTAAACGCCAAACCAAGCCTCGCCTTTGATACCTTGGAATAGAAGTCGGCTTGAGGCTGGCTTTTTTGCTAAAATATCTTATAATATGTAAAAAAAGTAAAAGATTTTACGAATAAAATAGTAAAGGGAGTTCAGCCATGATTGAAAAACAAGAATTGGGAGAATTTTACAAGGAACTGCGCCTGGCGAGAAAACTCAAGCAGTCAGATGTGGCTTGTGCTGGGCTGACAGCATCCCAGCTATCCAAGTTTGAACTGGGGCAGTCTATGCTGTCTGCAGATAAGTTGATCCTAGCTATCCAAGGTATAAATGTGACTTTCGACGAGTTTGGACATAAGCTTAATAATTATCAGGAATCCCCACATATTCGATTTGGACGAAAAGTTGTAGATCGTTTTGCTCATCAAGATATAGCTGGCTTAGAGCAACTATTAGAGGAAGTTGAGCAAGAACAGATGGCGCAGACCTATCGTCGTTTGAATGCCGTCGTGATTAAAAATGCTATCCATTCCTTGGATAAAAGCTATCTGCTCGAAGAGGAGGATCGTGAGTTTTTGACTAGCTACCTCTATGCTATCGAGTCTTGGACCTGGTTTGAACTCTATATATTTTGTAACACCATGCCCTTCTTGAGTAATCAAGATCTGATCTTTTTATCAACCTCCTTACTCGAAAAATCCAAGGAATTTAAAGAATTGGCACACAATAGACTGTATATGAAAAGTGGCTATCTGAATATCATATCAGAGCTCATGGAGCGTAAGCTTTTCTCTTACATCCCAATCTTTGAGTCTGAGTTGGAGAGCATGCTTCGTCCGTATGATGTTTTTGAGAAATTATTGTGGCAATTTTTAAAGAAATTGAGCATTTTCCTCCAAACCAAAGGAAGCAATCAAAAAGAGATTGAAAACTTTATTCAATCTCTGAAAATATTAGAGAATCCCCAATTAACAGCCCTTTTTGAATTGCGTTTGCAGCAATACAAAGAGCTTATCGATTAGTCAACAATCGCAAATGAGAGATTTCTATGAGAAAAAATGTCAAATATGCGATTTTCTAAGATAGGGTAGTTTTCGTGTTATACTGTCTTTATTTCATAGTATAGGAGAAAATAGAATGAAAAAGATAATCTCACGTCACTACTTTTTTGTAGCTTTTCTACTAGTTATTGCTGACCAGAAGTTCAGTGGTCTCGTTTTACGCAGCGACCTTGCTACTGGTCTATCTGACTTTACCTATTATTTGTCGGATATGCTGTTGAATTTTCTTGTGGTTCTGCTTGCTATTATTGTTATGATTCGGTCAGGGAAATGGCAGAAAATCAACAGTAGAAAGTTTAAAGGATCCTATCTTTTCTATTCTTTCCTAGCTCTGCTTGCTTTTGTTGTTTGGAATTTCGTCACCTTTTTTCTTTTCCCATCTACCAAAAATGAAATTTCTTATCAACTCGCCATTCCGACTTTTACAGGAGCTACGGTATTTTTGATGTATTTTTTCTATCCTGTGATTGCAGGTCCCATTTTTGAAGAAATGATTTATCGTGGATTGGTGATGACCGCTCTGGAAAAAGGGAAGAAATGGGGACTGGATGTGCTTGGTTCGGCAACTTTGTTTGGAATCTCACATATTAGTAACCATGGTTGGGTTTTGACAGACTTTTTCTCATATATGGGTGGTGGCCTCATATTTGCAGTCTTATTTAGAGTGACAAAGTCCATTTATTGGCCTATTGGACTGCATATAGTCTACAATGGCATTGGCCAAATTTTACCGTTGCTGTAATTTTGGGTGCTCAATAATACCGGTCTATCTTGCGGGGGAGAACTTCCCATTTGAACTAAAAAGGAGTTGCGATGAAAGTATTTATTCAAAATAGAGATTTTAGGCAATTAACCATCAACCAGTGGATTTCAACGGTTGGGGATACGATTTTTTATCTTGCTTTTTTGAATTATGTGGCAGATGCTTCGTTTGCCCCCTTGGCAATTTTACTCATCACGATTTCAGAGACTGTTCCTCAAGTTCTGCAAATCTTTATGGGAGTTTTGGCGGATTTTCAACATCATCGTGTCCTAAAATACACGGTTATTAGTTTTGTTAAATTTATACTTTATTCTATAGTGGCACTTTCGCTTTCAAGGCAGTCCTTTTCCTTATCGCTCGTATTCTTTATTTGTTTAATGAACCTCTTGTCGGATACATTGAGTTACTTTTCAGGAGCCATGCTAACCCCTATTTTTATAAGAATCATTGGGAAAGAACATCTGACAGAAGCCATTGGCTTTAAACAATCAACAGTTAGTTTAGTTCGGACAATCAGTAATATTCTAGGAGGGATTTTACTAGGAATTCTTTCCATTCAGTTCATTTCCTTGCTAAACGCTCTGACGTTTCTGATAGCATTTGTAGGTATTCTCTTCATAAAAAATGATCTTTTGAAAGTTGAAAAAACAATTAGCTATCAAGAAGGTCTTTCTATAAAATCGTTTTGCCAGCATTTGTTCCAATCATCGAAATTGATCTGGAATATGGATAGAGTGGTCTTCATTTTGTTTATCGTCTCTATCAGCCAAGCTGTGATCAATGTCACTGTTCCTATTTCGACCCTTTTTTTAAGAAACCAACCGTTTTTGAATTTACAAACTGGTCAATCTCTCGCTTTGTTATCAACACTAGAATTGTTAGCACTTATTGTCGGAAGTCTTGTGAGTGGCTATCTGAAAAATACGGTTTCTATAAAAACAGCTCTATACGCTTCGGTCGTCATCCAGTTACTCCTTCTAGTAGGATTTGCCACAGTTCATTTTGGTTTGATTCTGCTTTTCAGCTCCTTGGATGCCTTCATCGCAGGGTTACTCTCTCCTAGACTGCAAGAACTCGTCTTTAAACAAATACCTGAGGAGTCAATGGGAGCGGTTCAATCCTCTATTGGTGCTATTACGGTTGTTTTACCAAGTCTATTCACAATCGTTTTCGTAACGATTGCTACAAGTTTTGGGACCCTAGCGGTCAGCTTTATTCTATTGCTATTACTCCTAACCGCATTTGTTATGCTCTTGAATATTCGTGAGAGCATTTAGTAGGGAACTTTGATTTAACTTTTGTTCATACGATAAGGCTGGCTTCCCAGTCTTTTTCTTTATCTAAAATATCTAATAATAGTCCTTGCTCAATTCTTTGTTACCTTAAATGAAAAAGTAATTTTAAAATCTAATCACGGAATCCGACTCTATCAAAGTTTGTCAATTCTAGAGTTTTTTTGTATAGTAGAAATATGAAATTTACAAAAATAATCAGTAGTTTGCTTGCTCTTGGAGCTTTCCTCATGCTTTTATCAGCTTGCCAGAATGTTAAACAGACACAACTGGTCTTGTTTGAAACACTTTCATTCAATATGTCCCTTAAATCCTTTGAAGAAGTGTTTGGAGAGGCTAGCGAAGTGGTGGAAGAAACAGAAATGGGTTATCGAGATAGCTGGCGTGGAGAAGACCCTTATTTCTATAAAACGGGACGCCTTTTCTATGATTACGAAAATATTGCTTTGAATGGTTATACAGGTCGAGCAAGATTCACATTTTCAAAATCACATCGCTTGGAAGAAGCGACAGTTCATATTCCTGTAGCTTCAAAAGGGGAGCAATATGTAGTGCTCAACAATCTATCCCAGACTATAAAAAAAGAAATTGAAGCTCTTCCGAATTTTCAATCTGTAACTACCGAGACGGTAGGACTACACGATGACGGCTATCGCTATAAAGTCAAGTTGAAAGGACAAAGGAGAGAATTTTGGATCGATGTTTATCCGACAGAAGATGAAGATGCTAAAGAAATTGAAGATAAAAAGTATACTATTCGAGTGGATCAGTTTAGGATGCATTAATAACACTCATGGGATTTCAGCATTTTTTGCTAGCCACTAGTTTCAAACTCTAAACTTTTTTCTCTTCTTTGAATGTGTTATAATATTCCTTGCTGTGGCTGTGACCTTGAACAGCCTCAAACGAAGAGAATAAGGGGAGAGAGATGAAAGAAAAAGGATTTTGGGAAGGTGTACAGGCGGCTATGCCGACTGCCCTTGGTTATGTCAGCATTGGTCTGGCTTGTGGGATTATCGGCGCGCCCTATGTGACACCTGTTGAGATGGGCTTGATGAGCCTCTTTGTTTATGCTGGGAGCGCCCAGTTTGCCATGTTGGCATTGATTGCAGTACAAGCGCCTGTGGCAGCTATTGCTATGACGGTCTTCTTGATCAACTTGCGCCTCTTTTTGCTAAGCTTGCATGCGTCGACCTATTTCCGTCATACTAGTCTCTGGCAAAACATCGGCATGTCCAGTCTCTTGACAGATGAGACTTACGGAGTTTTGATGGGAGAATTAGCCCATACAGACAAGGTCCATCCCATGTGGATGCACGGAAATAACTTGAATAGCTATGCGGCTTGGTTTGTGGGGACAGTGGTTGGAACGGCTCTGGGTGGTCTGCTACCAAATCCAGAAATCTTTGGATTAGACTTTGCCCTTGTTGGGATGTTTATCGGGATTTTTACTTCGCAATTTCAGATTATGCAAAGACGGGTCCCTGTCCGCAATCTACTGATGATTCTAGCTGTTGTTGCGGTGTCTTTCTTTTTGCTCTTGACAGTAGTGTCTCAGTCGCTAGCTGTTCTGTTTGCGACCTTGCTAGGTTGTACTATGGGGGTGGTCTTAGATGGTCAGTAAGTATATTTTAATGGCAATCCTCTTTTCTGGATTGGTGACTTGGATTCCCCGCATGATTCCCTTCATATTGGTCAAGTATAAGGGCTTGCCTGCTATCGTCGAGCGATTTTTGAAGTTTTTGCCTGTCTCCATTATCTTTGCCTTGATCCTTTCAAGCGTAGTGACAGGTAAGGTCGGCAGCCTTCCTCAAATAAAATGGCTGGACTTTTTAGCAGTCTTTCCAACGGCTTGGGTAGCCTTTCGCTACCGCAATCTAGTTGGTACGGTTCTTTTTGGAGTAGTCTTGATTGCAGTCTTACGTCTGGTCTTTTAATCAGCCATAAGAAAAACCTATCACCGAGATAGGTATCATATAATGGCGAAAAAAATTTTTTTCTGTTAAGATAGTACAGTATTCTATTTTGGAGGAAATGACATGAAAAAAATCGTCAAATATTCATCTCTTGCTGCCCTAGGACTTGTTGCCGCAGGTGTGCTAGCAGCTTGCTCAGGTGGAGATAAGAAAGATAGCGCATCTAGCGAAGCAGCAACACCTGGTAAGAAAGAAATTGTCGTAGCGACCAACGCTTCACCAAAACCATTTAACTACGAAGAAAATGGCGAGTTAACGGGTTATGAGATTGAAGTGGTTCGCGCTATCTTTAAAGACTCTGACAAGTACGATGTTAAGTTTGAAAAAACAGAGTGGTCAGGTGTCTTTGCGGGTCTTGACGCTGATCGCTACCAAATGGCTGTGAACAACATCAGCTATACCAAAGAACGTGCTGAAAAATACCTTTATGCAGCTCCAACTGCTAAAAACCCTAACGTTCTCGTTGTGAAGAAAGACGATAACAGTATTAAGTCACTCGATGATATTGGTGGAAAATCTACTGAAGTCGTTCAAGGAACAACAACAGCTAAACAACTGGAAGACTATAACAAACAACACGCAGATAATCCAACGGTTCTTAACTACACCAAGGCTGATTTCCAACAAATCATGTCTCGTTTGAGCGATGGTCAATTTGACTACAAGATTTTTGATAAAATCGGTGTTGAAACAGTTATCAAGAACCAAGGTTTGGACAACTTGAAAGTGATTGAGCTTCCAAGCGACCAACAACCTTACGTATATCCACTTCTTGCTAAAGGTCAAGATGAGTTGAAATCATTTGTAGACAAACGTATCCAAGAACTCTACAAAGATGGAACTCTTGAAAAATTATCTAAACAATTCTTCGGAGACACTTACCTTCCAGCAGAAGCTGACATTAAATAGTCTTATGAAATCATTCAGTCTGAGAAAGGCGGATGATTTTCTAATTTTTGACATATAGTTTTAAACTATATGTCTGCCTATCTAATAACAATTTGCGAAATCAAATAAAGTATGAGATACTATTACAGTATTATTTTTAAAGGAGATAGAATCATGAAAATCAAAAAATGGCTCGGTGTAGCAGCTCTTGCTACAGTCGCAGGTTTGGCTCTTGCAGCTTGCGGAAATTCAGAAAAGAAAGCGGACAACGAAACAGTTGTTAAAATCGCAACAGTTAACCGTAGTGGTTCTGAAGAAAAACGTTGGGATAAAATCCAAGAATTGGTTAAAAAAGATGGTATTAAATTGGAATTCACAGAGTTCACTGACTACTCTCAACCAAACAAGGCAACTGCTGATGGCGAAGTAGACTTGAACGCTTTCCAACACTACAACTTCTTGAACAACTGGAACAAAGAAAACGGGAAAGACCTTGTAGCGATTGCAGATACTTACATCTCACCAATCCGCCTTTACTCAGGTAAAAATGGGGAAGAAAACAAGTACACTAAAGTGGAAGAAATCCCAGATAAGGGCGAAATCGCTGTGCCAAACGATGCAACAAACGAAAGCCGTGCGCTTTACTTGCTTCAATCAGCTGGTTTGATCAAATTGGATGTTTCAGGAACTGAACTTGCTACTATCGCAAACATCAAAGAAAATCCTAAGAACTTGAAAATCACTGAATTGGATGCTAGTCAAACAGCTCGTTCATTGTCATCAGTTGATGCTGCTGTTGTAAACAATACCTTCGTTACAGAAGCAAAATTGGACTACAAAAAAGCACTCTTCAAAGAACAAGCTGATGAAAACTCAAAACAATGGTACAACATCATTGTTGCGAAAAAAGATTGGGAATCATCACCTAAGGCTGATGCCATCAAGAAAATTATCGCAGCTTACCACACTGATGAAGTGAAAAAAGTTATCGAAGAAACATCAGACGGTTTGGACCAACCAGTTTGGTAATAAGACACAGGGAGGTGGGAGAGAGTTTCCACCTCTTGCTTTTATATAGAGAGTTGATTTTAAAGATGCACTTGTTGTCGTTCCAAGGACACAAGTACATAGTAGAAAGAGAGAGAAAATGGTTTTTCCTAGCGAACAAGAGCAGATTGAAAAATTTGAAAAGGATCATGTGGCCCAGCATTATTTTGAAGTCTTGCGCACCTTAATTTCCAAGAAATCAGTCTTTGCCCAACAGGTTGGACTCAAGGAAGTCGCAAACTATCTGGGTGAGATTTTCAAGCGTGTAGGGGCTGAAGTGGAGATTGATGAGAGCTACACGGCTCCCTTTGTCATGGCGCATTTCAAGAGTTCACGTCCGGATGCCAAGACCTTGATCTTCTATAATCACTATGACACTGTGCCAGCGGATGGGGATCAGGTGTGGACAGAGGATCCTTTTACTCTTTCGGTGCGAAATGGCTTTATGTATGGGCGTGGGGTTGACGACGACAAGGGCCATATCACGGCTCGTTTGAGTGCTCTGAGAAAGTATATGCAGCACCATGATGACCTGCCTGTCAACATCAGCTTTATCATGGAAGGGGCAGAGGAGTCTGCTTCCATGGATCTAGATAAGTATTTAGAGAAACATGCAGACAAACTTCGTGGGGCGGATTTGCTAGTTTGGGAGCAAGGAACCAAAAATGCCTTGGAGCAGTTAGAGATTTCTGGTGGAAACAAAGGGATTGTGACCTTTGATGCAAAGGTGAAAAGTGCGGATGTGGATATTCACTCGAGTTATGGTGGTGTCGTGGAATCAGCTCCATGGTATCTTATCCAGGCCTTAAGTAGCCTACGTGCCGCGGATGGACGTATCTTGGTAGAAGGGTTGTACAAGGATGTTCAAGAGCCAAATGAACGAGAACTAGCCTTGGTAGATACCTATGCCCAACGCAATCCAGAGGAAATTAGTCGCATTTATGGCTTGGAATTGCCTCTCTTACAAGAGGAACGTGCTGCCTTTCTAAAACGGTTCTTTTTCGAGCCAGCCCTTAATATCGAAGGGATTCAGTCAGGTTATCAAGGGCAAGGGGTTAAAACGATTTTGCCAGCAGAAGCCAGTGCTAAGCTAGAGGTTCGTTTGGTTCCTGGCCTAGAACCGCATGATGTTCTGGAAAAAATTCGGAAACAGCTAGACAAAAATGGCTTTGATAAGGTAGAATTATACTATACCTTGGGAGAGATGAGCTATCGAAGCGATATGAGCGCGCCAGCCATTCTCAATGTGATCGAGTTGGCCAAGAAATTCTATCCGCAAGGTGTTTCGGTCTTGCCGACAACGGCAGGGACAGGTCCCATGCATACGGTCTTTGATGCCTTAGAGGTACCAATGGTGGCCTTCGGTCTAGGGAATGCCAATAGCCGAGACCACGGTGGAGATGAAAACGTGCGAATCGCCGATTACTACACCCATATTGAATTAGTAGAGGAGCTGATTAGAAGCTATGAGTAGAGATATTATCAAGTTAGATCAGATCGATGTGACTTTTCACCAAAAGAAGAGAACCATCACAGCGGTCAAGGATGTGACCATTCACATCCAAGAAGGGGATATCTACGGAATCGTTGGGTATTCTGGAGCGGGAAAATCAACCCTTGTACGGGTGATTAACCTCCTGCAAAAACCATCTGCAGGGAAAATTACCATTGATAACGATGTGATTTTTGACGGCAAGGTGACCTTGACTGCAGAGCAGTTGCGTCGCAAACGTCAGGATATTGGAATGATTTTCCAGCATTTCAACCTGATGAGTCAAAAGACAGCAGAGGAAAATGTGGCCTTTGCCCTCAAACACTCTGGACTCAGCAAGGAAGAAAAGAAAGCCAAAGTAGCTAAGTTGTTGGACTTGGTTGGCTTGGCGGATCGTGCTGAAAACTACCCTTCACAACTATCTGGAGGGCAAAAACAGCGTGTGGCCATTGCGCGTGCCTTGGCCAATGACCCAAAAATCTTGATTTCAGATGAGTCAACATCTGCCCTTGACCCTAAGACAACCAAGCAGATTTTGGCCTTGCTACAAGATTTGAACCAAAAATTAGGCTTGACTGTTGTTTTGATTACGCATGAGATGCAGATTGTCAAAGACATTGCCAACCGTGTGGCAGTTATGCAGGATGGCCGTTTGATTGAAGAGGGCAGCGTCCTTGAAATTTTCTCAGACCCTAAACAGCCTTTGACCCAAGACTTTATCTCAACAGCCACAGGTATTGATGAAGCCATGGTTAAGATTGAGAAGCAAGAAATCGTAGAGCACTTATCTGAGAACAGTATCTTAGTGCAGCTCAAGTATGCAGGGGCTTCGACAGACGAGCCACTTTTGAATGAATTGTACAAACATTACCAAGTAACGGCTAATATCCTCTATGGAAATATCGAAATTCTTGATGGTACTCCTGTTGGAGAATTGGTTGTGGTCTTGTCAGGTGAAAGAGCAGCGTTAGCAGGTGCTCAAGAAGCCATCCGTCAGGCTGGTGTGCAGTTAAAAGTATTGAAGGGAGGACAGTAAGATGACAGAGTTTATTCAAACTTACTTACCAAATGTCTACAAGATGGGCTGGGCTGGTCAAGCAGGCTGGGGAACGGCTATCTACCTAACTCTTTATATGACAGTTCTTTCCTTTATCATCGGAGGATTCTTGGGACTAGTGGCAGGTCTCTTCCTTGTCTTGACAGCGCCAGGTGGTGTCTTGGAAAATAAAGTTGTCTTCTGGATTTTAGACAAGATTACCTCTATTTTCCGTGCGGTTCCCTTTATCATCCTCTTGGCGATCTTGTCTCCACTTTCTCACTTGATTGTCAAGACTAGTATCGGGCCCAATGCAGCCCTTGTCCCACTTTCTTTTGCAGTCTTTGCCTTCTTTGCCCGTCAGGTGCAGGTTGTCTTGGCTGAGCTGGATGGCGGTGTCATTGAGGCGGCTCAAGCGAGCGGAGCGACATTCTGGGACATCGTGGGTGTTTACCTATCCGAAGGTCTTCCAGATTTGATTCGTGTGACGACTGTGACCTTGATTTCCCTTGTTGGGGAAACAGCTATGGCGGGTGCGGTTGGAGCAGGTGGTATCGGTAACGTAGCCATCGCTTATGGATTTAACCGTTTCAATCACGATGTGACAGTTTTAGCAACCATTATCATCATCTTGATTATCTTTACAATCCAGTTCTTGGGAGATTTTTTGACCAAGAAATTGAGTCATAAATAAAAAGAGCCGAAGGGCTCTTTTTTGTTCTAGGAAGCTGCCAACAGGGGCATTTAAAGTTTTTAAATTATGGTATAATAGATAAAGTTAACTCTCTCTGGTAATAGGGTAGAAAAAAAACAGAAAGATAAACCTTGAAGCGAGATGAGAAAATGAAAAAGGAGTTCGGTTGATATGAATTATTTCGAGGGGAATGAGTTTTTCCTTCTCTTGTTTGTAGTTTTACTGATTGGTTTTGTGGTAAACTTTTTTGAAAAACGTAAGGACTACTATATTTTGGCCCTCTCCCTCTTATTTGCAGGAGCTATCTATGGTAAGAGTCGAGCGATGATTGTCTATTTGCTCGCCTTTATCGTTTATCAATATTTTCTGGTTTTTCTAGCACAAAGGATAGAGGCAAAGCGGCTGAAACCACTGGTTTTCCTTTCCATTCTTCCTTTGGTAATCAATAAAGTCTTTGCTCTGACTTCTCTGCATTTGTTGGCCTTTATTGGAATTTCTTACATGTCCTTTAAGACCATTCAGATCATGCTAGAAATATCGGATGGCTTGATAAAAGAAAAAGTCAGTGTAAAAGATTATCTACAGTTTTTGCTCTTTTTCCCAACAGTTAGTGCTGGTCCGATTGATCGGAGTAGGAGATTTTTAAAAGAGATAAACGAGGTCATGCCACGAAAAGAGTATCTGGAGTTAGCGGGGGACGGTGTGTATCGTATCGTTCTAGGCCTTCTTTACAAGGTTGTTTTATCAACCTATGTTTACCAGATGTTACTCGCTCTAAATAATACTGGCACAGTCGTCTATTCAATCAAGTATATGTATCTCTATACCTTGTATCTGTTCTTTGACTTTGCAGGCTATAGTCTAATGGCCGTTGGAAGTAGTAATATTCTAGGTATTCAGACACCGATGAACTTTAACAAACCTTTCTTGAGTGTCGATATCAAAGATTTCTGGACCAGATGGCATATCACCTTGTCGACCTGGTTGAGAGATTTTGTATTTTCAAGAGTATTGATGCAGGTTATCAGGAAAAAATGGTTTAAAAATAGACTACACAATGCAACCTATGCCTATATGGTCAATATGTTGGTCATGGGTTTTTGGCATGGTCTTAGTGTTAGCTACATTGTCTATGGTTTTTACCATGGTGTCTTGATGGCTGGATTTGAAGTGTATCAAAAGAAAAGCAATTTTTATAAGAAAAATAAAAACAAAAACTGGTATAAGCTACTAAGTTGGTTTGTGACCATGAATTTGGTTATGGTTGGTTTCTTTATCTTTTCAGGTGAACCCTATAAAATCTTGCTTACGATTTTAAAGAGATAAGAGATTGAAAAGAAATCGGACAGATCGAAGGGATAGGATAAAACGAGATGATTAAATTAAAAGCATTTTTACTATCGCTTGTGCTCGTAATTGCGACGCTTGCCCTTTTAAATGTGACGTATGTCAAGAAGATTGATGATTATTATAAAGTCAAGGATAACAGTATTCGTTATAGCACCTCATATGAAAAGTATAAAAGTAGAGATATTTTAACAAGCAATATCGCCCCCAATACACTGGTTCTAATGGGTTCCTCAGAGTTGGTCGCGACGATAAATGAAGATTATCATCCCAATAAAATTTTTAACTACAACGATTTTAATATCATGCAGATTGGGACCAGTTATTCTCAAAACATCATTCAGGCTACGACCTTGAGCTCTATTGAAGGAGCTATGACCAAGCGAAAAGTAGCTATAGTAGAGTCTGTTCAGTGGTTTGAAAAAGATGGAACCCATCAAGATGCCTTTTTGAACAAGGCTTCTCAGGAACATATTTTTCACATGCTAGATAATGACAAGATTAGTAAAGAAACGAAAGAAAAAATAATCAATCGCATTATCGAGATTACCAAGGGGAACAAGCAACAAAATGACATCTACAAAAAATACAAAAGTTATTTCATAGATGGAAAAGGAACTATTGTTGATAAAAAACTATTAGAGTTTGAGAACGCTATGTATTCCTTTAAGCTCAAACAGACTTTTTATCAAAAACATGCTAAATCAGATTATCCTTCACTAGGAGACAAAATCCCAGACTATGATTGGCAGAAAATGACGAATCAGTTTGTAGAAGAGGTCAAAAAGAAAACAGATAATAATGACTATGCTGTTGATAATAACTACTACAATACTTACTTAAAAGATCGCTATGCATCGCTGAAAGATTCCAATAAAGATTTGAGCTATCTGGAGTCACCAGAGTATTCAGATATGGAACTCTTCTTGACAGTTGCTAAAGAATTGGGCATTGAAGTTGAGGTTATTATTTTCCCAGTAAACGGGAAATGGAATGACTACACTGGTGTCTCAAGAGAGATGCGGGAGAAAACTTATAAAAAAATAGAAGATGTCGCAAAAAGCCACGGTGCAACCGTATTAAACTATGGAAACAGAGAGTATGATGATTACTTTTTATTTGACGTGATGCACGTTGGAGTGAAAGGATGGATGGAAGTTGAAAAAGAACTTTACAAATTTGCAAACCAAGCTAACTAACACACAGCGTTTAATCTTGTGGACGCTATTTTTCTATACTGTTATCTTGAGCATCGTGATTTACTGTTTTGTGACCGATTTTTCAAATATTCAAGAATTTATCTATAGTGAATTCTAAGATTGTATACAAAAAGGCCCTGGAGATAGGCATTGCTAGTCTTCAGGGCTTTTACCTTATGTTTTATCAGCTATTTTTTGATTTAGAAATTGCCCAATGACAGCCCCAATCAAGGCACCTAGAAGGATGCTTGCGACAAAGAGAAGGATTTTGTCTAACTCTGGAGCGACCATGATACGGTCAATGTATTCTTGGGATTTTCCACGCGCGAGTAAGGTAGCCACGTAAGCTTTGGGACGGATCCACATGAGGAAGATAGGGCCACTTGTACTAAAAGCAAAGACAAGGAAGGAGAGGGTGTTTTTGATTCGATCTTTGTAATTGCCGAGATGAGCGATGGCATCTGCTGCAAGACCACAGGCGATAGCTGGTAGAAAAGCACCAGCGCCGTGTTTACTAGCTAGGAAGAAAATCGCCATAAAAAGACCTAGAGTGGTAATCGCTCCAAAACGAGGAACCTTCGCCAAAAGAAACATGTAGACGCTACCCCCGACAAGGGCAGAAAAGGCAGGCGCGTAGAACATATTACCCGTTTGGTCGACCAGGTGTCCGAGGAAGACTCCAATCCCTACACAGAGAAAATAGAGGACGACGACCAAGAGGGTGGTTAAGATATTTTTCTTCATGAGAATCTCCTTGATACAAACTAACAAAACCAATTGTATCATGCTTTTTGAGGATTGTAAATGGGAGCTCTATATTTTTGAAAACGTTTGAAATATGATATAATAGTCACATAGTTGTTTTAAGGAGGATATCATGGGAAAGTTTCTAGAATTTGTCTTTAATCGTTTCTTTTTAGGAATGCTTGCGACAGCTTTTTTCTGGCTATTAACATTAGCAGGAGGTATCGTGTTCGGCTTGGCGCCAGCTAGTGCCACCCTTATGAGTTTGTATGCTGAGCATGGCTACAGTTACCGAGCTTACAATTTAAAGGAAGCCTGGGGGCTTTTTAAGAGTAACTTTATCAAGAGCAATCTCACCTTTTACACTTTTATAGGTGTGGATTTGATTTTGATCTATGGCCTATATCTCCTGATCCAATTGCCTCACCAGACCATTTTTCATCTCTTGGCGACCTTTCTCAATATCCTTGTCATTGTTTTCATTTTCTTGGCGTATACCGTTTCGTTGAAGCTACAAGTTTATTATGAACTTTCTTATAGAAATACTGTAAAACTCGCTCTTGTCGGGATTTTTATGAGTTTACCGGCTCTAGCCAAGGTTTTATTTGGTACAGTCATGCTTATAGGAATTGGTTACTATATGCCCGCCTTGCTTTCCTTCGTAGGAATTGGGATGTGGCATTTCTTTATCAGTGATATGTTGGAACCCGTATATGAAAGTATCCATGAAAAATTGGCGACAAAATAAAATGAACTCGTTCTGGCTCCACTCGCTCTTACGGACTTATAGTTTGGTTATGATAGTGGTCATTGCTAGTTTTGCGATTATGCTATCGTATGCTGACTGGAATTCACGTGAGAAAGAGGCCCAGCGAGTAGCTCAACGTGTAACGACTCGGACAGTGAGTGAGATTGAATATTACCACAGGGAGTCGACTCAGCTAGCGCAGGAACTGGTTGAAAATCGAGCACGGATAGAGGGGATTTATAAGTATTTTAGTCTGAGTACATCGGATTATTTTTACTGGCTGTTGCAACGTAAAGCGTCTCCCTATGTCTCAGTATCCTTATATGAAAACATTGATGATTTGTATGTAAGAAATGACTTTGTGACAGGTGTTGCAATTGTTTTGCAAGACTACAAGGAAGTCTACGTTTCTACTAGAGAGAAACGTAGCGGGGAGAAAATTCTTGCTGAGGATTTCAAACCAGCAGCCAATAGTTTTGCCATACCAGTACTTGATCCTAACTCCGATCAGTCTCTAGGTGTTATCTACATTTCTTTATCGCAGGATGTACTTTACCAAGCAATTGATAATACTCGCGGTCTGATTCCTGTGGCCGTGACGATCACCTCCCCTTTTGATACTGAATTGTTTCATATAGGGGAAAATGTAGTAGCTGAACGGGAAAATTGGATTGTAGGTTTGACATCACACGGCTATCAAGTCCAATCAGCAGTTCCTAAGGATTTTGTTCTTACTGGGACTTTAACTAGTTCCGCTGTCATTGTTGGTTTGAGTGTTCTCTTTATTATTATTTTATATGTGACCTTGAGGCAGACCTTCTCCAATTACCAAAGGCAGGTTGTGGATTTGGTGGAGTCTATCCAGGTTATTGCCCAAGGAGAAGAGGGACTTCGGATCGATACTTCTGAAAAAGATCAGGAATTGCTCCTCATTGCAGAAACAACCAATGATATGTTGGATCGACTGGAAAAAAATATCCATGATATCTATCAGCTGGAGCTCAGCCAAAAGGATGCCAATATGCGAGCCCTACAGGCTCAAATCAATCCTCACTTTATGTACAATACTCTGGAGTTTTTACGGATGTATGCCGTCATGGAAAGCCAAGATGAACTGGCGGATATTATCTATGAATTTAGCAGTTTACTACGCAATAATATCTCCGATGAGCGGGAAACGACGCTGAAGCAAGAATTAGAATTTTGTCGCAAATACAGCTATCTCTGTATGGTGCGTTATCCAAAGTCAGTTGCCTATGGTTTTAAGATTGCACCCGAATTAGAAAATATGAGGATTCCCAAGTTTACGCTCCAACCATTGGTAGAAAACTACTTTGCCCACGGTATTGACCACCGCCGAACAGACAATGTGATCAGTATCAAGGTTTTGAAGGGCCAAGGTTTTGTTGAAATCCTAGTGGTAGACAATGGTCGCGGGATGACTGCTGAGAAACTAGCTAGCTTGCAAGAAAAACTAACTCAGAGAAGTTTTGAGCACGAGGCAAGCTATAGCGGAGAGCGACAATCAATTGGAATAGTCAATGTACACGAACGCTTTGTCCTCTATTTTGGGGATCGCTACCAAATCAGTGTCGAGTCAGCTGAGCAAGAAGGTGTTCGTTACCATATCACTATCCAGGATGAATAGAAAGGAAGGGAAATGTATAAAGTTTTATTAGTAGACGACGAGTATATGGTGACAGAGGGGCTCAAGCGATTAATCCCCTTTGAAAAATGGGATATGCAGGTCGTCGCAACAGCCAATCATGCTGATGATGCTTTAGACTATGTCAAGGGAAATCCAGTAGATGTGATCATTTCCGATGTCAATATGCCAGATAAGACAGGGCTTGAGATGATTAAGGAAATGAAGGAGCTGCTTCCAGATACCTATTATATCTTGCTGTCTGGTTATCAGGAGTTTGAGTACGTCAAAAAAGCCATGAACCTTAGTGTCGTGGATTATCTGGTCAAGCCAGTAGACAAGGTGGAGTTGGGCAATTTATTAGAAAAAATTGCGCGACAGCTTCAAGAAAAGGAGGAGCAAAGTCAGACCCTTAGTCAGGAATTGGATGAGACAGGATTTACTAACTATTTAGCAGGTAAAGAAAACTGGTGGATAGGTCTTTCCAAGGAAAAGCAAGGCTCTTTCACCATTCCTTACTATGTTTTGGGGCAAGACTGGCAGATTTTCATCTCCGATCAACCGCTAGATGGAATCGTCGTGACACCATTTGAAGCACCCTACCAGCAGTCCTTTGAGAATTGGAAGATCAATGTTGAAAAAGCCCTTTTCTACGGTTCAGTCAATCTAGAAAAATCCGAGAGTTTGTTTGCTTATTACGAGCCGATTTATCGGGTGATTATCCAAGGGAATATCAATCAAATCATTGAGGAATTAACTCTACTAGAGAAGGTCGTTTTGGAGAATACCCCGCGCGTAGCCATCACGAAGCAGCTCTTCACCCAGTTTGTCATGGATGTCTTTCATTTGTTTGAACACCTAAAAGCAGATGATATGACCGAGATTGTCAAAGCCATCCATGCCATTAACTCCTTTGAAGAATTGGTTGCATATATCAAAGAAACCTTGACTAAGTTCTTTGGCCAGTACCGTATGAATGAAAACGTGGTCAGTGTCCTGGAGGTGATTGGGCGTGATTATCAGAAAGAGCTCTCGCTTAAGGATATCAGCAAGGATCTTTTTATCAATCCAGTCTATCTCGGTCAGCTAATCAAAAGAGAAACTAACTCAACCTTTGCGGAATTGCTCAACAAGCAACGCATCAAAGCTGCCCAGCAACTCTTGCTCTCAACCAGTGATAGCATTGAAGATATTTGTTATGCCGTTGGTTATAGTAATGTCGGATATTTTTACAAGGTCTTCCGTAAATTGTGCGGAAAATCGCCAAAAGCTTATCGGAAACAAGTCGAAAGTTCCCTATAAAGCTTGAATTTACGTGCAAAAAATGCTATAATGTCCAAAATGCCTTAAGGAGGAAAATATGAAAAAGAAACCAATCTACCTATGGGTTTTATTAGTTCTATCTGCATTGATTTCAGCTATGTCTCTGTTTGGCTTGTTGAGCCCGGTGCCTAGTAAAGAGGCTCTACGTGCTGGTCAAACTCAGGTCCAAGGTCTCAGCGCCCAGCAGTTGGAGGATACGATTAATTATCTACATAAGACAGCTGAATTATCGCATTCGACTGTTAACATCGTTTTGATTATTTTATCTGCGATTTTAGTAGTCGCAGGTATTGTGCTCTTGGTTCGTAATCATTTGCAATATGCAAATTATGCTTACATTGCTTATGTTTTGCTTGCCATTGTTGGTTCGATTTATACTTACATGGGTATGCAAGATGCTGTACAAGCTATCCGTGATGAAACTTTGCGACTAGGGACAGAAGTCCTTGGAAAGGGAACAACGATTTTATTTGTTGTTATCAATGTCCTCTTCCTTGCCATTGTCTTTTACAAGATGTGGCGTCAACAAAAGGACTTGACTGAGGAAGTCGAAGCAGAAGAGGCTGCCTAAGTATTGACAAAAGGGAACTATCAAGTTACAATCTTGTTAGTTCTTTTTATATCGTAAACATAAAAATAGAGGTCAACATGAAAAAAATATCCTTAGTGTATATCAGTTTGAGCGGGAATACAGAGAGTTTTGTAACCCGACTTAAGGACTATCTCTTGTCTCAGTACGAAGGAATTGAGGTCCAAAAGATTCATATCAAGGATCTGGTCAAGGAAGGTCAAGAATTCTTTGAGATGGATCATCCTTATGTCGCCTTTTTACCAACTTATCTAGAAGGTGGAAATGGTGTCGATAACGGTGATGTTGAGATTCTAACGACTCCAGTGGGTGATTTTATCGCCTATGGAAACAATGCCAGTAAGTGTTTTGGTGTAGTGGGATCTGGTAATCGCAATTTTAATAACCAATACTGTCTGACTGCCAAGCAGTACAGCCAGCGCTTTGGCTTCCCGGTCCTAGCAGACTTTGAAATGCGTGGAATGCTGGGAGATATTAAAAAGGTCGCAGCGATTATCGCAGACTTGTATGGATTGGATTCAGAAAGTTAGAATCGTTCAAGTAGGCAGTTGGATTTTCTCAACTGCCTTTTGAATGCAGAAAAAAGCACCCAGACGGGGGTGCTGCTTTGGAATTAACCTGCTTTTCCGATGGCAAGTGCATAGATAAAGAAGATGGCAAAGCCAAAGAGGAAAATCAATCCTGCGATAGCGAGGAGTTTCAACCAAGAAGGAAGATTTTTATTTTCACCTGTGACCAACACATAGTTCAAAAGGGCAAAGAATGGTGTTGTAAGAAAAGATCCAATCATGGCAAAGCGAAGCATGGTAGAAACTTGACCAGCAAAGAACTTGATGATGACGATACCAATGATAGCGGTAATGGTCATCCAGATGTTCAAAGATTTACGATTATCCTCTTTTTGATTTGCTAAGAGTTGAAGGGAGGCCTGATTGACACGTGAATAGCCATCGATGACAGTAATGACTGTCCCAAAGATACAGAGAAAGGCGATAAAGGTAATCAAATATCGAGACCATTCGCCAAGGACAGAGGCATACATGCCCACAAATTGCGAGATGTATTTGGCAGAAGCAGCTTCAACCGCTTGCCCTGTAGGATATTGAATGAGTGCTCCTAGTGCCACAAAGAATACAGCTAGGATAGCAGTTCCAATGTAACCAACGTTAAAGTCGAAAAGAGCATCCTCTGTATTAAAGTTGACGGTCTTTTTCTTTTCAGCAGACCAGAGTGAGTTGATAGCTGAGATTTCAATAGGGGCAGGCATCCAGCCTAGAAGGGAAACGATAAAGGGTAGGGCTGCCATTTGCCAAGGTGTTTTCTCGATAAAATCAGAGCTGTATTCTGGGTGCTTAACGGCAGCAATGATGACGGCAAGAACAGTTGCAATAGTCAAGGCAGACATGATCCATTTTGCCATACCGTCCAATAGTTTGTAGCCCCCAAAGAGCAACATAGCCCAAATGACCGCAACAAGGATAAGAGACCATTGAGTGATGCTAAGACCAATCATTGGAAAGGCGCTAGCAATGATGGCTGAGCAAAGGATGGCAACACCAGCAGTATTGACCAAGGCAGAAAAGACATTGAGAATAAAGAAAATCCAGAGATAGAGTTTTCCTTTTTCGGCATAACCTTCGACCAAGGTCTTTCCAGTGTCTGCTGTGTATTCAGCACCAAAACGGAAAAATGGATATTTAAAAACATTGGCTAAGATGACCAAGAGAAGCAGCGACCATCCATAAGAACCACCGGCTTGAGTGGAGGATACGATGTGAGAACCTCCGACTGCAGCGGAAGCCATTAGGATCCCGGGTCCCATTGCTTTTAGCTTGCTTGTCCAGGTAGACTGGTGTGATGAAGTAACTTGTGACATAAAAACCTCCTGTTTTTGAATTTTCAGAATAATCTGAATAGGTAGCTACTATTCTACAAGAAACTTATGAAAAATGCAAGAGAATTTTTGAAAAATTTAGAAAATTTCAGAAAAATCATATGAAAGATATGATTATCACAAGGAAATGGTATTGATGGGAGTAAAAAATCCGAGAAGAAAGCTTCTCGGATTCCCTTATTATGTGACTATTAGTCCGTCTCGCTCCGTCAGGTGCGAGACAAATAAACCACCCGCTATGCGGGTGCGCATCGAAG
>CAJNCW010000009.1 GCA_905221345.1 bacterium | reverse complement strand
TTTAAGAGGCAAGTGACGAGTCAAGAGCAATGAGGCTTGAACAACGTGAAAGCCAGCGTCTTTAGGCGCTGGCTGGTGATTTGGGCTTATAGCCCTGGTGCAAACCACCCGTTAGACGGGTGGTTATGATTCTAGTATTAAAAAAGGCACGTCTTGCCTGCTGAACTCATCAATATCACGCCCTTTTTAGGGCTCTTTTTTGTGGACTTTTTTAGGAACTTTCAAGAAAAACTAAGGCGAATTAAGGCCAAAGTGTTTTTAAAGAAAGTCAGTATTTTCAAGGGCTGAGCCCTAAAAATTTGACTTATAGAGTGTTAAATGATAGTATAGTCAAAGATAGTCAAGGTTCAAAGAAGGAGTTTGATTTACTATGAGATTTAAAAATACATCAGATCATATTGAAGCCTATATCAAGGCGATTTTAGACCAGTCTGGTATCGTGGAATTGCAGCGGAGCCAGTTGGCAGATACCTTTCAGGTTGTGCCGAGTCAGATCAACTATGTCATCAAGACCCGCTTTACGGAAAGCAGAGGTTATTTGGTTGAGAGCAAGCGTGGTGGTGGAGGCTACATTCGCATAGGGCGGATTGAATTTTCCAGTCATCATGAGATGCTCCGCGATTTGCTTTACTCGATTGGTGAGCGAGTTAGTCAGGAGATTTATGAGGATATTCTCCAACTTTTGGTGGAGCAGGACTTGATGACCAAGCAGGAGATGACCTTGCTAACTTCAGTAGCAACAGATCGTGTCCTAGGAGAAGAATCCTCAGTTGTCCGTGCCAATATGCTCCGACAGCTATTACAAGAGGTAGATAGAAAAGAGAAGTAAGATGAACTATTCAAAAGCATTGAATGAATGTATCGAAAGTGCCTACATGGTTGCGAGCCATTTTGGAGCTCGTTACCTAGAGTCATGGCATTTATTGATTGCCATGTCCAATCACAGTTACAGTGTGGCAGGTGCAACTCTAAATGATTATCCATACGAGATGGACCGTTTAGAAGAGGTTGCTTTAGAACTGACTGAAACGGACTATAGCCAAGACGAAACCTTTACGGAATTGCCCTTTTCCCATCGTTTGGAGGTCCTATTTGCAGAAGCAGAGTATGTGGCCTCAGTGGTCCATGCAAAGGTGCTAGGGACAGAGCATGTCCTCTATGCGATTTTGCATGATGGCAATGCCTTGGCAACTCGCATCTTGGAGAGAGCAGGCTTTTCTTATGAAGACCAGAAAGATCAGGTCAGAATTGCTGCTCTTCGTCGCAATTTAGAGGAACGTGCAGGATGGACAAGAGAAGACCTCAAGGCTTTACGTCAACGCCATCGCACAGTAACTGACAAGCAAAATTCCATGGCCAATATGATGGGTATGCCTCAAGCTCAAAGTGGTGGTTTAGAGGACTACACGCATGACCTGACGGAGCAAGCGCGTTCTGGCAAGTTAGAGCCAGTTATCGGTCGTGACAAGGAAATCTCACGTATGATTCAGATTTTGAGTCGGAAGACCAAGAACAATCCTGTCTTGGTTGGAGATGCGGGTGTCGGGAAAACAGCTTTGGCACTTGGACTTGCTCAGCGTATTGCTAGTGGGGATGTACCTGCGGAAATGGCCAAGATGCGCGTGTTAGAGCTTGATTTGATGAATGTCGTTGCAGGGACACGTTTTCGTGGTGATTTTGAAGAGCGCATGAACAATATCATCAAGGATATCGAGGAAGATGGCAAAGTGATTCTCTTTATCGATGAACTTCATACTATTATGGGTTCTGGTAGCGGTATTGATTCGACTCTGGATGCGGCCAATATTTTGAAACCAGCCTTGGCTCGTGGAACTTTGAGAACGGTTGGTGCAACCACTCAGGAAGAATACCAAAAACACATCGAAAAAGACGCGGCTCTTTCTCGTCGTTTTGCCAAAGTGACGATTGAAGAGCCAAGTTTAGCTGACAGTATGACTATTTTGCAAGGTTTGAAGGCTACCTATGAGAAACACCACTGTGTGCAAATCACAGATGAAGCCGTTGAAACAGCTGTCAAGATGGCGCATCGTTACTTGACCAGTCGTCACTTACCAGACTCTGCCATCGATCTATTGGATGAAGCGGCAGCAACAGTGCAAAACAAATCCAAGCATGTAAAAGCAGACGAAGCCGACTTGAGTCCAGCTGACAAGGCCTTGATGGATGGCAAGTGGAAACAAGCTGCCCAGTTAATCGCAAAAGAACAAGAAGTCCCTGTCTATAAAGACTTGGTAACAGGATCTGAAATTTTAACCACCTTGAGTCGCTTGTCAGGGATTCCAGTTCAAAAATTGACTCAAACGGATGCTAAGAAATACCTGAATTTGGAAGCGGAACTGCACAAACGTGTCATCGGCCAAGATCAAGCTGTTTCAAGCATTAGCCGTGCGATTCGCCGCAACCAGTCAGGAATTCGTAGTCACAAGCGTCCGATTGGTTCCTTTATGTTCCTAGGACCGACAGGAGTCGGTAAGACCGAATTGGCAAAGGCTCTGGCAGAAGTCCTCTTTGATGACGAATCAGCCCTTATCCGCTTTGATATGAGCGAATATATGGAGAAATTTGCAGCTAGCCGTCTCAATGGGGCTCCTCCGGGCTATGTGGGCTACGAAGAAGGTGGGGAGTTGACTGAGAAGGTTCGCAACAAACCATACTCCGTTCTTCTCTTTGATGAGGTAGAGAAGGCCCACCCAGACATCTTTAATGTCCTCTTGCAGGTTTTGGACGACGGTGTCTTGACAGATAGTAAGGGACGCAAGGTGGACTTTTCAAATACCATTATCATCATGACGTCAAACCTTGGTGCGACAGCCCTTCGTGATGACAAGACGGTCGGCTTTGGCGCCAAGGACATTCGTTTTGACCAGGAAAATATGGAAAAACGAATCTTTGAAGAGCTGAAAAAAACTTATCGACCAGAGTTTATTAACCGTATTGATGAGAAGGTGGTCTTCCACAGCTTGGATAGCGAACACATGCAGGAAATTGTCAAGATCATGGTTAAACCATTAATTGCTAGCCTAGTAGAGAAGGGTATCGACTTGAAACTGCAAGCTTCAGCCCTGAAGTTGCTGGCAAGCCAAGGATATGATCCGGAAATGGGAGCTCGCCCACTTCGCAGAACCCTGCAAACAGAGGTGGAAGACAAGCTAGCTGAGCTCCTCCTCAAGGGAGAACTGGTAGCAGGTAAGACTCTCAAGATTGGTGTCAAAGCTGGTCAATTAAAATTTGATATTGCTTAAAAATAGAGAATCAGGAGAAAACCTGATTCTTTTTTGCTACTTTTTTATAAAAAATGATAAAAAACTATTGACAAAACAAAAATATAGTATATAATAAAAACATAGAAAATAAAAATATCAAAAATTATAAAAAGGTAAAACGTTTATGAAAAAGAAAACAGCAGTGGTATTTGGGACCTTTGCCCCTCTCCATCAAGGGCATATCGATCTGATCCAGCGAGCGAAGCGTCAGTGTGACCAGGTCTGGGTAGTCGTTTCAGGCTACGAGGGAGACCGAGGTGAGCAGGTAGGTTTAAGTCTTCAAAAACGATTTCGCTATATCCGAGAGGCTTTTCGTGATGACGAGTTGACCTCTGTCTGTAAGCTGGATGAGACCAACCTTCCCCGTTACCCTATGGGCTGGCAGGAGTGGTTGGACCAGATGTTAGCGGAGATTTCCTATGATCAAACCCAGCAAGATTTGACTTTCTTTGTGGGAGAAGAAGAATACCAGCAAGAGCTATCTAAACGTGGATTTGGCACTGTCTTGCAAGAAAGAAAGTTTGGTATCTCAGCGACTATGATTCGAGAAAATCCAAGCAAATATTGGAAATACATCGCTCAACCCTTCCGACGTCAGTTTACAAAGAAAGTCTTGATTATGGGAAGTGCCAGCAATGGGAAGACTACTTTAGCAAAGGATTTGGCTAGGTATTACGATGCGCCCGTTAGTCTGGAATACGCGCGTGAGTACCAGATCAAAAACAATGTCCGCGACGATGAATTGACTCCAAAGGATTATTATTATCTCCTGTTGGGACAGTATGACCAGACCTCAAAGCTAATCGATAGCAATGCCAATCGAGGCCTAGTGATAGCTGATACCAACTCCTTGGTAACCAAGGGTTACTATGACTATTACATGGAGACTGAGGATCAGGGGGACTTATCAGGAGAAACCTTTGACAATCTCTTTGCCTCTATCTTGGCCAAGGAAAAATGGGACTTGATTCTCTTTGTGCAACCTGTTGGCTCCTATGTCAATGACGGATTTAGAGATATGACCATGGCAGAAGACCACATTCGCTACAGTTTTTCCCAGCATTTGGATCAGATGAGAGAGAGATACTTAACGACTATTCCTTTAGTTTATCTAGCGGAGGATTATCTAGGCAATTATGAAGCAGCAAAAGTGGCTATTGATGCCATTTACCAAGCAGATTAGGAGAAAAATATGAAAAAACTAACTGAAAAAATCACACAATTTATCGAAAATTTTAAAAATGTCCATGCCGAAGCCCGTAAGATTGGTTTTGCAGGGATCATGCGCCTGCTCTGGAAAGATCTCTTTGTCGGCCGTAGTCTTTTCCAGTGGTTGTATCTTATCGCCTTGTCAAGTGTTCCTTTAATCTTGGAATTCACTCAAAATACGGAAAGTCATGACTGGCTGAGCTTGTTTGCATCTTGGACTGGGATTGTCTGTGTTATCTTGGTAGCAGAAGGGCGTGCGAGCAATTATCTCTTTGGGGCCATTAACTCGGCTATCTATTTGATTTTGGCCATGAATGCGACTTTTTATGGAGAAGTTTTGACGACCGTTTACTTCTTTGTCATGCAGCCGATTGGTCTCTATGCTTGGCTGTCCAATCGTATCAATGAACAGGAAAAACCGGAAGAATCCCATTTTGAAGCTAAGAAATTATCTGTTCTTGACTGGCTCAAGTACTTGGCTTTGACTACCATTATCTGGATTGGTATGGGTTTGGCTTACCAAAGTATCAATAGCGCTCGCCCTTTCCGTGATAGTGTTACCGATGCGACCAATGGTGTTGGTCAACTCTTGATGACACGTCTCTACCGCGAGCAATGGATTTTCTGGATTGCAACCAATCTCTTTAGCATTTATCTCTGGTGGGGTGAAAATATCCACATCCAAGGGATGTACTGGGTTTACACACTCAACAGTCTAGTGGGGTGGTACCAATGGACCAAGGCAGTTCGAAAGGAGGCATAAGATGGCAGATACGATGATTCCAGCAGGGATGACGGAAAAAGAATATTATGAAATCCATGCCAGTCAGGAGGAGTTTTTGGATTGGTACTACAAGCAGGAACTCCCTCAATACGAAAAACCAAGTGTGACGGTGGATATGGTGGCCTACTGCTTTGTCGAAGGAAAGATCAAACTTTTGCTGATCCGTCGCAAGGCTCACCCTTATCAAAACTGTTTGGCCTTGGTTGGAGGCTTTATGGATAAGGGTGAAGATGCTGCACATGCCTGTCAACGCGAGGTGAGAGAAGAAGTCAATCTCGATCTACCTTTGGAAAAAATCGAGCAATTGATGACGGTATCGACCCCCGGTCGTGATCCGCGGGGTTGGACAGTGACCATTGCCCACTTAGTGTACCTACCTAGTCGTGCATTAGAACTGGTTCAGGCAGGTGACGATGCCAAGGATGTGGTTTTTGTAGATGTTGATTTCCAGACAGGCAAATGCTACCTTGAGGGAGTCGAGCTGGACGAGAGAGCTTTCGCCTTTGACCATTATGCCATTATCCAAGAATCCATCAAACGAATCCAAGGCCGTCTCGACTGGAATCCGACCTTCCTTTATCTGTTGGAGGAGGAGTTCACTGTCTACGAAGGAACTGAACTAGTCAATCTCATCAACCCCGGTCGCCCAATCGTCAGCAATAACTTTCTCGTAAAATACGGCGAATATGTAGAAGAAGTCGGACTCAAACGAGTACCTAAAAAGAAACCAAGAAAAACCTATCGATTGAAATAAAAAGTGAGGTCGGGACAAAGTTCCCGACCTCTTTATTTATCATCATTTTTTATGAATGGCTATCTTTCTTAGAATTACTCAATATGTGAGTAAAGAAGTCTTTGTATCGATACTTGAGATAGTTCTCATGTAAAAATAACAAAGCGATATAAACAATCATAAAGATTATAGTCAGATAGAAGACATCAAATGCAGTTCGCGCATAGTAAGTGGCTGATTGATAAGAGCCAATAGCTCCCAAAATCAACCAAGGAAGATACTTGTAATACTTATTTAGCATAAGAGCATACCTCCTATATTCTATTTCAATGTTATTATATTCCTTTGTTTAACACAATGCAAGCGATTACACAAAGGTGATGTAAAAATAGGACTCTAATTTTAAAAATTTTCTATTTTTTCGTTTCAATTACGAATAGAAATAGTAGAGAGAAATTGTTTAAAATAGTTTCTCTAAATAGTTGACAGATTCAAAGCCTAATGTTACAATTATATTACAAATAGATTTCTTAATATTTCAAAAACGTTACAAAGGAGTAGAAAGATGAAAAAGAAAACCTATATCAAATTGATGGCGGCGACTGTATTGGCTTCTACCTTGCTACTGGGAGCTTGTGGAAATAAGAATGAAACCACTCAAACCAGTAGCTCTGCCAAGACAAGTCAGTCATCAAGTTCTAAAGCGGCTTCTTCTAGCAAAGAGAGCAAGACTCAAAAATCTTCAAGCTCAGCTTCATCTGAAAAGGCTCAGGCCTCTTCTAGTCAGTCTTCTACAACGGCAGATCAGTCACAAGCGAAACCAGCACCTGAATCAGGACAAGAACAAGCAGCTCCTAGTCAACAAGCTCCATCTCAGGCGCCTTCAACTCAGCAAGGCTCTCAAGCCCAGTCTAACCAGTCAAGCTATGACCCAACAACTGACCGCAAACTTCAAGACAAGCAAGCTGAACACAACAAACGCTACAAGGGAGTTTTAACCATGGTCGATGGTGATTTCTCAGCAGCTGCAGGCAACTGGAAGGGAGCGAATGGCGAAACCATTACGGTTTCATCAGGGGGCCAATTTACAGTAGGAACTGCAGATGGAAAGAAAGAAAACTATTCTATCAGAGGCTACTCTTACACACTTGATGATGGTAAGTATAATGCCAAAATCGGTGGCGGAAAAATCATCCAAATTACAACAGGTGCGGATGGTAAAGTTTCAAGCGTTGCCTTGATTCAATAATAATATCTAGGTTTTCCTAGGAGCTAAAAAACCGTAAACTCCAAGCGAGTTACGGTTTTTTCTATTATGCTTTGTCTAATTGTAAGAGGGCTTCAATCTCTGCTAAAGTGCTAGCTTGTGAAATGGATCCACGAAGTTTGGCTGCACCAGATGTTCCCCGAAGGTAGTGAGGAGCGAGGCCACGGAATTCACGAACGGCTATGTTTTCCCCTTTGAGGTTAATCAAGCGTTTCAAATGTTCGTAGGCGATTTTCATCTTGTCCTCGAAAGTCAAGTCAGGGAGAATTTCTCCAGTTTCAAAGTAGTGGTTGATCTGGTTGAAGAGGTAGGGATTTCCCATGGCCGCGCGACCAATCATGACAGCGTCAGCACCGACTTCTTCGATACGCTGTTTGGCTTCTTGTACCGTACGGATGTCACCATTGGCGATAAATGGAATCTTGGTCAAAGCTTGAGCAACCTTGTGAAGGGTCTCGAGGTCTGCGTGACCAGTATACATTTGTTCGCGGGTACGGCCATGCATAGCGAGGGCAGAGACACCTGCAGCCTCTGCAGCGAGGGCATTTTCCACGGCGAGGGATGGATCAGACCAGCCAGTGCGCATTTTGACAGTGAGGGGGATATCAAGGACAGATTGGACCTTGTTGATAATAGAGTAGATCTTGTCCGGGTCCTTGAGCCACATAGCGCCAGCTTCGTTCTTCACGATTTTGTTAACTGGGCAGCCCATGTTGATATCGACGATATCAGTCTTGGTGTTTTCTTGAATGAATTCTGCTGCGCGTGCGAGGCTATCTTCGTCGCTACCAAAAAGTTGAATAGAAACAGGATTTTCACCTTCGTCGATATGAAGCATATGCAAGGTTTTTTCATTGTTGTATTGGATTCCCTTGTCAGAGACCATTTCCATTACAACGAGTCCAGCTCCGAGTTCTTTTGCGATGGTACGAAAGGCTGAGTTGGTCACGCCAGCCATGGGTGCTAAAACAGTACGATTGGGAATCTCAACATTGCCAATCATAAAAGGTGTATTAAGATTTGTCACGAATGAGTTCCTCCAGGTCGTTTTCATCAAAGTTATAGGTTGTTTGGCAGAATTGACAAGTGATTTCTGCCCCGTGGTCTTCCTCTTTCATTTCCTCAAGGTCTGAGCTTGGAAGGCTGGCAAGAGCATTCATAAAGCGTTCTTTGCTGCAGTCACATTGGAAACGGATTTCTTCTTCAGATAGACGTTTGTAGGATTCGTCACCATAAATAGCCTTGAGGAGAGCTTCGATATGGTCATCACTTTCCAGAAGGGTTGAGATGGCCGGCATTTCTTGGATGCGTTTTTCAAAGCGGGCAATCTCTTCTTCCTTGGCCCCTGGCAATACTTGGAGAAGGAAGCCACCAGCGACTTTGACCTTGTCGTCTTTATCCAAAAGAACATTGAGCCCGACTGCTGAAGGTGTTTGTTGGCTTTCAGTCAGGTAGTATGCCAAGTCTTCACCGATTTCCCCAGAGATAAGGGGAGTCATGGAGTTGTAGGGATTTCCAGTACCATAGTCTGTGATAACGAGGAATTGACCATTTCCAACAAAAGGTCCGACGAGGACTTCACCTGTTGCAGTTTTTTTGATGTCAACACCTGGATTTTGAACGTAACCTTTGACGTTCCCCTTGGTATCAGCGACGGTGATGATAGCACCTAGAGAGCTAGAACCCAGCACCTTAACTGTAAGCTTGGTATTTCCTTTTTCATTAGCTGCGAGAATCTGGCTAGCGATAAGGGTACGCCCAAGTGCTACAGTTGAACTGGCTTGGGTTTGATGTTTTTCTTGAGCAGTGCGGACGGTTTCCGTGCTATCAAGGACAAAAGCACGAAAGGCTCCGCTTTCTGATATAGTTTTAATAATTTTATCCATAGCTACTATTTTAGCATAAAAATGCCCAAAGGGGGAGCCGTGTGTTTGCTGTTTCTCTGGAATAATGACGAGGAAATCAACTTTAAAACGAAATGAGAAACAGATTATTTCAGCATTTGAAAGATTTATGCTATGCTTGTAGGAGAAAATGAAAGGGGTAACAAATGTATTTAGGCGATTTGATGGAAAAAGCAGAATCTGGTCAATTTTTAGTCCTTTCCTTTCTATTACAAGATTCGCAGACAACAGTCAAGAAAGCCATGGAAGAAACAGGATTTTCAAAGGCGACCTTAACCAAGTATATCTCTCTGATTAACGAAAATGCCTTGGAAAGGGGACTAGAGTTGACCATCCACTTGGAAGATGAAAATCTGCGTTTGTCTATTGGTGCAGCTACCAAGGGGAGAGAGATTCGGAGCTTGTTTCTAGACAATGCCATTAAGTACCAAATTTTGGTTTACCTTCTCTATCACCAACAGTTTCTAGCTCATCAGTTGGCTCAAGAATTGATGATTAGCGAGGCCACGCTTGGTCGCCACTTAGCTAGTCTAAATCAGATTTTGTCAGAGTTTGACTTATCCATCCAAAATGGCCGTTGGCGAGGTCCGGAGCATCAGATTCGCTATTTCTATTTCTGCCTTTTTCGCAAGATTTGGTCCAGTCAGGAGTGGGAAGGTCACATGCAGAAAGCTGAGAGAAAACAAGAGATTGCTAGCTTAGAAGAAATCTGCGGTGCCAGCTTGTCTTCGGGTCAGAAATTAGACTTGGTTCTCTGGAATCATATCAGTCAACAGCGCCTTCGGGTTAACGCCTGTCAGTTTCAAGTCATAGAAGAAAAAATGCAGGGGTATTTTGACAATATTTTCTACCTTCGTTTGCTTCGAAAGGCTCCGTCCTTTTTTGCTGGGCAACATATCCCTCTAGGAACTGAGGATGGTGAGATGATGGTATTCTTTTCATTTCTCCTTTCCCATCGTATCTTGCCCCTTCATACTATGGAGTATATCCTTGGTTTTGGAGGGCAGTTAGCCGATTTGCTGACGCAATTGATTCAAGAGATGAAGAAAGAGGATTTGCTGGGGGACTACACAGAGGACCATGTCACCTATGAACTTAGTCAGCTTTGTGGTCAAGTTTATCTATATAAGGGCTATATTTTACAAGATCAGTACAGATACCAGACGGAGAATCGCCATCCCTATTTGCTGATGGAACATGATTTTAGAGGGACTGCAGAAAGAATTTTTCATATCTTGCCTGCCTTTCATCAGGGGACGGATTTGGATAAGAAAATTCTCTGGGAATGGCTCCAGTTGATAGAGTATATGGCAGAAAATGGTGGTCAACATATGAGGATTGGTCTGGATTTGACATCTGGTTTCCTTGTCTTTTCTAGGATGGCTGCCATTTTGAAACGGTATTTGGAATACAATCGTTTTATTGCCATTGAAGCCTATGACTCCAGTCGACATTATGATTTGTTAATTACCAACAACCCTATTCATAAGAAAGAACAGACTCCGGTCTATTATTTAAAAAATGACTTGGATATGGAGGATTTGGCAAAGATTCGTCAGATGCTCTTTGCCTAAAAGGCCTGAATTTTCAGGTCTTTTTTGTGAAATTCGCACAATCTCCTCACATTTTTTTAAAATTTTAAAAAAATTGATGAACAAGAAAGCGCTTTATTTTGTATACTAGTTACTGTAAAGAGGAACCCCCTCAAGATTTTATCAGGAGGACAGCACATGTCACAAGAAAAATACATCATGGCTATTGACCAAGGAACGACCAGTTCTCGTGCCATCATTTTTAACAAAAAAGGAGAAAAGGTCAGCTCTAGTCAAAAAGAGTTCACTCAGATTTTCCCTCAAGCAGGCTGGGTAGAACACAATGCCAATGAAATTTGGAACTCTGTTCAGTCAGTTATCGCAGGTGCTTTCATCGAAAGTGGTGTAAAACCAAGTCAAATCGAGGCAATCGGGATTACCAACCAGCGTGAAACAACTGTCGTCTGGGATAAGAAAACAGGTCTCCCTATCTACAATGCTATCGTTTGGCAATCACGCCAGACAGCTCCTCTGGCTGAACAACTAAAAAGCCAAGGTTATGTGGAAAAATTCCATGAAAAGACTGGTTTGATCATCGATGCTTATTTCTCAGCTACCAAGGTTCGTTGGATTTTGGACCATGTAGAAGGTGCTCAAGAGCGAGCTGAAAAGGGTGAATTGCTCTTTGGTACCATTGATACTTGGCTGGTTTGGAAATTGACTGACGGCGCAGCTCACGTAACTGACTACTCAAACGCAGCTCGTACCATGCTCTATAATATCAAGGATCTTAAATGGGATGATGAGATTTTGGAAATCCTCAACATTCCTAAGGCCATGCTTCCAGAAGTTCGTTCTAACTCTGAAATCTATGGCAAGACTGCTCCATTCCATTTCTACGGTGGGGAAGTGCCAATCTCTGGTATGGCTGGTGACCAACAAGCAGCCCTCTTTGGACAGTTGGCTTTTGATCCTGGAATGGTTAAAAATACCTACGGAACTGGTTCCTTCATCATCATGAACACTGGTGAAGAGATGCAGTTGTCTGAAAATAACCTCTTGACAACGATTGGTTATGGTATTAACGGCAAGGTTTACTATGCCTTAGAAGGTTCTATCTTCATCGCAGGAAGTGCCATTCAATGGCTTCGTGATGGACTTCGAATGGTTGAAAATTCACCAGAGTCTGAAAAATATGCTCTCAATTCTCACAACAATGACGAAGTCTATGTCGTACCTGCCTTTACAGGTCTAGGGGCACCATACTGGAACCAAAATGCTCGTGGTTCTGTCTTTGGCTTAACTCGTGGAACAAGCAAAGAAGACTTTATCAAGGCAACCTTGCAATCGATCGCTTATCAAGTCCGTGACATCATCGATACCATGCAAGTGGATGCTCAGACAGCTATTCAGGTCTTGAAGGTAGATGGTGGTGCAGCCATGAACAACTTCCTCATGCAGTTTCAAGCTGACATCTTGGGAATTGATATCGCACGCGCCAAAAACTTGGAAACAACTGCCCTAGGTGCGGCCTTCTTGGCTGGTTTGTCAGTGGGTTACTGGAAGGATTTGGACGAGTTGAAACTCTTGAACGAGACAGGAGAACTCTTTGAGCCATCCATGAACGAATCGCGCAAGGAACAACTCTACAAGGGTTGGAAGAAGGCTGTGAAAGCAACGCAAGTCTTTGCGGAAATCGAAGACTAATACTGAAAGAATAAAGTGATTTAGTTAGAAAGTGTGTGAATATGGAATTTTCAAAGAAAACACGAGAATTATCAATTAAAAAAATGCAGGAACGCACTCTGGACCTTTTGATTATCGGTGGAGGGATTACAGGAGCTGGTGTAGCCTTGCAGGCGGCAGCTAGTGGTCTTGAGACTGGTTTGATTGAAATGCAGGACTTCGCAGAAGGAACATCTAGCCGTTCAACAAAATTGGTTCACGGAGGTCTTCGTTATCTTAAACAATTTGACGTGGAAGTGGTGTCAGATACAGTTTCTGAACGTGCAGTGGTTCAACAAATTGCTCCACATATTCCAAAACCAGACCCAATGCTCTTGCCAGTTTACGATGAAGATGGAGCGACCTTTAGCCTCTTCCGTCTTAAAGTAGCTATGGACCTTTACGACCTTTTGGCAGGTGTTAATAACACGCCAGCTGCCAACAAGGTCTTGAGTAAGGAAGAAGTCTTGGAACGCCAGCCAAACTTGAAGCAAGAAGGCTTGGTAGGAGGTGGAGTTTATCTTGACTTCCGTAACAACGATGCGCGTCTCGTGATCGAAAATATCAAACGTGCCAACCAAGACGGTGCCCTCATTGCCAACCACGTGAAGGCAGAAGGATTCCTCTTTGACGAAAGTGGCAAGATTACAGGCGTCGTAGCTCGTGATTTGTTGACAGACCAAGTCTTTGAAATCAAGGCCCGTCTGGTTATTAACACGACAGGTCCTTGGAGCGATAAGGTACGTAATTTGTCTGATAAGGGAACCCAATTCTCACAAATGCGTCCAACTAAGGGAGTGCACTTGGTAGTGGATTCAAGCAAGATCAAGGTTTCACAGCCAGTTTACTTTGACACAGGTTTGGGCGATGGCCGTATGGTCTTTGTTCTCCCACGTGAAAACAAGACTTACTTTGGTACAACGGATACTGACTACACAGGTGATTTGGAACATCCAAAAGTGACGCAAGAAGATGTGGATTATCTACTTGGCATTGTCAACAACCGCTTCCCAGAAGCCAACATCACCATTGATGATATCGAAAGCAGCTGGGCTGGTCTTCGTCCATTGATTGCAGGCAATAGCGCTTCTGACTACAATGGAGGAAATAACGGAACCATTAGCGATGAAAGCTTCAATAGCTTGATTGCGACTGTCGAAGCTTATCTATCGAAAGAAAAAACGCGTGAAGATGTTGAGTCTGCTGTCAGCAAGCTTGAAAGCAGCACATCTGAGAAACATTTGGATCCATCTGCAGTTTCTCGTGGTTCGAGCTTGGACCGTGATGATAATGGCCTTTTGACCCTTGCTGGTGGTAAAATCACAGACTACCGTAAGATGGCTGAAGGGGCTATGGAGCGCGTGGTAGACATTCTCAAAGCCGAATTTGACCGTAGCTTTAAACTGATCAACTCGAAGACTTATCCTGTTTCAGGTGGAGAATTGAACCCAGCAAATGTGGACTCAGAAATCGAAGCCTTTGCTCAACTTGGAGTTTCACGTGGTTTGGATAGCAAGGAAGCTCACTATCTGGCAAATCTTTACGGTTCAAATGCACCGAAGGTCTTTGCACTTGCTCACAGCTTGGAACAAGCGCCAGGACTCAGCTTGGCAGACACTTTGTCCCTTCACTATGCAATGCGCAATGAGTTGGCTCTGAGTCCAGTTGACTTCCTCCTTCGTCGTACCAATCACATGCTCTTTATGCGTGATAGTTTAGATAGCATCGTTGAGCCAGTTCTGGATGAAATGGGACGATTCTATGATTGGACTGAAGAAGAAAAAGCAGCCTACCGTGCGGATGTCGAAGCAGCTCTTGCTCAAAACGATTTGGCAGAACTAAAAAATTAAAAAAGAAAAGAGGTGGAGGGCAGCATTCCTTGTCGCCCGCCCCTTCTTTTAAATGGAGACAAAGATATGATGAAAGAATTATTTGGAGAATTTTTGGGAACCTTAATCCTCATCCTCCTAGGCAATGGAGTTGTAGCAGGTGTGGTTCTTCCCAAAACCAAGAGCAACAATTCAGGATGGATTGTGATTACTATGGGATGGGGAATTGCTGTAGCCGTTGCAGCCTTTGTATCTGGTACGCTCAGCCCAGTCCATCTAAATCCAGCTGTGACGTTTGCGATGGCCTTAAAAGGAACGCTCTCTTGGGCTTCTGTTTTCCCTTATATCCTAGCTCAATTCGCAGGAGCGATGGTGGCTCAGATTTTGGTTTGGTTGCAATTCAAACCGCATTATGAGGCAGAAGAAAATGCAGGCAATATCCTAGCGACCTTTAGTACTGGACCAGCCATCAAGAACACAGTATCGAACTTGGTTAGCGAAATCCTTGGAACTTTTGTTTTGCTCTTGACAATCTTTGCCTTGGGACTCTATGACCTTCAAGCCGGTTTAGGGACCTTTGCAGTGGGAACCTTGATTGTCGGTATCGGTCTTTCACTAGGTGGGACAACGGGTTATGCCTTGAACCCAGCTCGTGACCTTGGACCTCGTATCATGCACAGCATCTTACCAATTCCAAACAAGGGAGATGGGGACTGGTCTTATGCTTGGATTCCTGTTGTAGGACCTATCCTCGGAGCGGCCCTAGCAGTTCTCGTATTTTCACTTTTCTAAGATAAAAGAGTTATTGGCAACAGAGTTTGAGATGGGAATCTCAGGCTCTTTTTTGTCTATTTTGATGGCAAAACATTGATATCTTAACTTATCTTAAAATAAGCTAAAACAAACTTTTGAATTATGGTAAACAGTTGAAAAAAAGGTTGATAAAATGGTAAAATGTTAGGAAGATAAGACAGTAAATGCATAGTTGCATAGCTTTTTTGAAAAATCATAGAAAATTGAACACACTAACTATGGGAAAACACAGAAAATTATATATGTTTTTGGGACAGACCGTCCTATATTTTGTAATCTTACTTGGTTTGCTTTATTTTTTTAGTTACCTTGGTCAGAGCCAAGGCACCTTTATTTATAATGAGTTCTAGTTTGAAGGAGAAGAAAAACAGTGTCTAATAAACCGATAAAAGATATGATTAAAACGATTGAGCACTTTGCTCAAACACAGCCAACATATCCTGTCTACAATGTTTTAGGTCAAGAACATACTTATGGTGATCTGAAGGCTGATTCGGATAGTTTGGCTGCAGCCATCGATCGACTTGGCTTGCCTGAGAAATCTCCAGTCGTCGTTTTTGGTGGTCAGGAGTATGAGATGTTGGCTACCTTTGTAGCGCTGACTAAGTCGGGACATGCCTATATTCCAATTGACAGCCATTCGGCCTTGGAACGAGTTTCTGCTATCGTAGAAGTTGCAGAGCCAAGCTTGATTATTGCCATCTCGGATTTTCCATTAGAGCAAGTCTCTACGCCAATGATGACTTTGGCTCAGGTTCAAGAAGCTTTTGCTCAAGCTTCTAGCTATGAGATCACGCATCCAGTCAAGGGAGATGATAACTACTATATCATCTTTACTTCTGGTACGACTGGTAAGCCAAAGGGAGTGCAGATTTCCCATGACAATCTCCTCAGTTTTACCAACTGGATGATTACAGATAAAGAGTTTGCGACGCCAAGTCGTCCACAAATGCTGGCCCAGCCACCTTATTCTTTTGACCTATCTGTCATGTACTGGGCGCCAACCTTAGCACTTGGTGGTACGCTTTTCGCTCTTCCTTCAGCCATTACTCAGAACTTTAAGCAACTGTTTGCGACCATCTTTTCATTGCCAATCGCTATCTGGACCTCAACGCCTTCCTTTGCAGATATGGCCATGTTGTCAGAAGATTTCAATGGTGAGAAAATGCCTGGAATCACGCATTTCTACTTTGATGGTGAAGAATTGACGGTCAAAACAGCTCAAAAACTGCGTGAGCGATTCCCAAATGCCCGTATTATCAATGCCTACGGTCCAACAGAAGCGACAGTAGCCCTGTCAGCAGTTGCCGTGACAGATGAGATGTTAGCGACTCTCAAACGCCTACCAATCGGTTATACCAAGGCTGATTCTCCGACCTTTATCATTGATGAAGAAGGTAATAAACTGCCAAATGGTGAACAGGGAGAAATCATTGTTTCTGGGCCAGCTGTGTCAAAAGGCTATATGAATAATCCTGAAAAAACAGCGGAAGCCTTCTTTGAATTTGAAGGACTGCCAGCCTATCACACCGGAGATGTGGGAACCATGACGGATGAAGGCTTGCTTCTCTACGGCGGACGCATGGATTTCCAGATTAAGTTTAATGGTTACCGTATCGAACTAGAAGATGTCTCTCAAAACCTCAACAAGTCTCGCTATATCGAGTCGGCTGTTGCTGTCCCACGTTATAACAAGGACCACAAGGTACAAAATCTACTGGCCTATGTTATTTTGAAGGACGGTGTTCGTGAGCAGTTTGAGCGTGATATCGATATTACCAAGGCTATCAAGGAAGACTTAGCAGATATCATGATGTCTTATATGATGCCATCCAAGTTTCTCTATCGAGACAGTTTACCACTAACGCCTAATGGTAAAATTGATATTAAGGGCTTGATTAATGAGGTAAACAATAGATGATGGAGCTTTACAAACAGCTACCTCATTTGGAACCTTATGGCAATCTTTATTATTTTTTGTATGTGATTGCTGCGACCCTACCGATATTTATCGGGCTCTTTTTCAAGAAACGTTTTGCCTGGTATGAGGTGCTGGTTAGTCTCTTCTTTATCGTCACCATGTTGGTCGGTGGAAAGACCGATCAAATAAGCGCTCTTATCCTTTATGTTATCTGGCAAGTACTACTTGTATTTTTCTACAAAAGGTACAGGAAAAAGCGGGATAGTAAATGGATATTTTATCTAGTTAGCTTTCTATCTCTATTGCCAATCGTCTTTGTGAAAGTATCTCCTGCTATTCATGGACCTCAATCTTTGTTTGGATTTTTAGGGATTTCTTACTTGACCTTTCGTGCGGTTGGGGTTATCGTTGAGTTGAGAGATGGTGTCATCAAGGATTTAACGATCTGGCAATTCTTGCGTTTTCTTCTCTTTATGCCAACTTTCTCAAGTGGTCCCATTGATCGTTTTAAACGTTTCAATGAAAATTACGAGACCATTCCTGAGCGGGAAGAGCTGATGGATATGCTAGAAGAGGCTGTCAAGTATATCATGCTCGGCTTCCTCTACAAGTTTATCTTGGCGCATATTTTAGGAGAGACATTATTGCCTCCGCTGAAAAATTTGGCCTTGCAGACAGGCGGTTTCTTTAATCATTATGCTCTGGCGGTGATGTATACCTTTGGTTTGGAGCTCTTCTTTGATTTTGCAGGCTATTCTATGTTTGCCTTAGCCATCTCCAATTTGATGGGTATTCATAGTCCCATCAACTTTAACAAGCCCTTTTTATCAAGGGATTTAAAGGAGTTTTGGAATCGCTGGCACATGAGTCTGTCTTTCTGGTTCCGTGACTTTGTCTTTATGCGGATGGTCATGGTGATGACTAGAAAGAAGGTCTTTAAAAATCGCAATGTGACCTCAAGTGTAGCCTATATTCTCAATATGCTGATTATGGGATTTTGGCATGGTGTGACCTGGTACTACATCGCCTATGGACTTTTCCATGGGATTGGGCTGGTCATCAATGACGCTTGGGTTCGTAAGAAAAAAGCACTCAATAAAGAACGGAAAAAAGCTGGAAAGGGTTCCTTACCTGAGAATCGCTGGATTCAGTTGCTTGGCATGGTTGTCACCTTCCATGTCGTGATGGTTTCATTCTTAATCTTTTCTGGATTTTTGAATGATTTATGGTTTAAAAAATAAAAGGATATAAAAAATGGATATCAAATCAGAAGTTATTGAAATTATTGATGAGTTGTTTATGGAAGATGTTTCTGACATGATGGATGAAGATCTTTTTGATGCCGGTGTCTTGGATAGTATGGGGACGGTTGAATTGATTGTTGAGATTGAAAACCGTTTTGACATTCGTGTTCCAGTGACGGAGTTCGGTCGTGATGACTGGAATACGGCTAATAAAATTGTAGAAGGTATTGCGGAGTTAAAGAATGCTTAAACGCTTGTGGCTGATCTTCGGGCCTATCTTCATCGCTGGATTTTTGGTTCTTCTACTCATCTTTTTTTATCCAAGTACAACAAGCCATAATCTGACGGAGGAGAAGTACTCTGCAGCTTCCATCAGTAGAGAAAGTTTTAAAGAGAGAAGTCAAAAAGTGAGGGCGCTAACGGATCCCAATATGCGTTTTGTCCCTTTTCTAGGGTCAAGTGAATGGATTCGATTTGATAGTGTCCATCCAGCTGTTTTAGCAGAAAAATACAATCGTCCCTATCGCCCGTACTTTATGGGTCAGGCAGGAGCGGCCTCGCTTAATCAATATTTTGGTTTGCAGCAGATTCTGCCAGAAATCGAGGAAAAGCAGGCGGTGTTTGTCATCTCTCCTCAGTGGTTTACAGAGACGGATTATGAACCCGCAGCGTTTCAGAGATTCTTTAATAGCGACCAGTTGACAGCTTTTTTGGAAAATCAATCTGGGGACATCTCGGCTAAGCATGCTGCGACGCGTTTGTTGAAGCAGAACCCGAGTGTGGCATTGAAAGGCATCCTTCAAAAGCTTTCAAAAGGAGAGGACTTGTCAGATGCTGATCGACTTATCATCAACCTCTTTGCACGATTCAATGAAAAGCAGTCCTCTCTTTTTGGTCAATTTTCCATTCGGGGGAAACTCAAGTACAAAGAACATGTAGAAAACTATTTAAAAGATCTTCCTGATCAGTTTTCCTATGATGCTTTAGAAGAAATTGCCCGTAAGGATGCAGAAGTAAATACGACCAATAACGATATGGGGATGGAGAATCATTTCTACACGTATGAGGTCAAAAAAGACTTAAAAAAATGGGAAGGGTATCAAAAAAATTATAACTTCCTAAAGTCGTCTGAATACAATGATTTGCAGCTGGTCCTCAATCAATTTGCCAAATCAAAAGTCAATGTGCTCTTTGTTATCCAGCCTGTCAACAAGAAATGGATGGAATACACAGAACTCAGTGAAGAAATGTATCAACATGCAGTGGAGAAAATCCGTTACCAGTTAGAAAGTCAAGGCTTTACCAACATTGCTGACTTTTCAAAAAACGGAGGAGAACCTTACTTTATCAAGGATACCATCCACTTAGGTTGGTTGGGCTGGTTGGCTTTTGATAAGGTTGTGAATCCCTTCTTGACGGATCCAAAACCAGCCCCAGACTACAAGATGAATGACCGTTTCTTTAGTAAGGACTGGGCGACCTATGATGGAAATATCAAAGATTTCCAATAAGAAATTAAAAGAGTTCAAGTTTGAAACGTGTCCTCATGTTTTCCCTTGACTCTTTTTTGGTTTATGATATAATTAACCAGTAAAGAATCTGTGGCTATCTATGTTTTTTACGAAAAGATAGCTTGGGAAGGAGTAACACATGAGACAGCTTGCACAGGAAATCGATAACTTTTTAAACGAGGTGATCTTGAGATCTGAGAACCAGCATGAAATTCTGATCGGGCATTGCACGAGTGACGTAGCCTTGACCAACACTCAGGAACACATCCTCATGCTCTTGTCAGAAGAATCCTTAACCAACTCGGAGCTAGCCCGTCGTCTCAATGTCAGTCAGGCGGCAGTGACCAAGGCTATCAAGTCTTTAGTCAAAGAGGGTATGTTAGAGACATCCAGAGATCCCAAGGATGCGCGTGTGATCTTTTATCAACTAACAGAGCTGGCTCGCCCAGTGGCAGAGGAGCACCACCACCATCATGAACACACGCTCTTAGCCTATGAACAAGTAGCAAGTCAGTTTACTCCAAATGAACAAGAAGTGATCCAGCGGTTTTTAACTGCTTTAGTAGGAGAAATCAAATAATGCGGTATATTACAGTAGAGGATTTGTCTTTCTATTATGACAAGGAACCTGTCCTCGAGCATATCAACTACAGTGTTGATAGTGGGGAGTTTGTCACCCTGACTGGTGAAAATGGGGCTGCCAAGACAACGCTCATCAAGGCGAGTCTAGGCATCTTGCAGCCAAGATTTGGCAAGGTAACCATCTCAAAGACAAATACTCATGGGAAAAAGCTTAGGATAGCTTATCTTCCCCAGCAGATAGCCAGTTTTAATGCTGGTTTTCCAAGTACAGTTTATGAATTTGTCAAGTCGGGTCGCTATCCTCGAAAGGGCTGGTTTCGTCGCTTGAATGCTCATGATGAGGAACATATCAAGGCCAGTCTAGACTCAGTTGGTATGTGGGAACACCGTGACAAACGAATTGGTTCCCTCTCGGGAGGACAAAAGCAACGAGCAGTTATTGCTCGGATGTTTGCTTCTGACCCAGATATTTTTGTCTTGGATGAGCCGACGACAGGGATGGATGCTGGAAGCAAAAATGAATTTTACGAACTCATGCACCATAGTGCCCACCATCATGGCAAGGCTGTTTTGATGATTACCCATGATCCTGAGGAGGTCAAGGACTATGCGGATCGCAATATCCATCTAGTTCGCAATCAAGACTCGCCATGGCGTTGTTTTAACGTTCACGAAAGCGACCAGGAGGTGGAACATGCTTAGTTTGTTATCTTATGACTTCATGCAGCGTGCCTTCTTGGCGGTCATTGCCATGAGTCTCTTTTCTCCAGTTCTTGGGACCTTCCTTATCTTACGTCGTCAGAGTTTGATGAGTGATACACTCAGCCACGTTTCTTTGTCTGGTGTAGCCTTTGGTCTGGTTTTGGGAATTTCTCCAACCATTTCGACCATTGTCATTGTCTTGATCGCTGCGGTCTTTCTGGAGTATCTCCGGACAGTCTATAAGAACTTTATGGAAATCGGAACTGCCATCCTCATGTCAACAGGACTTGCAGTGTCTCTTATCGTGATGAGTAAGGGTAAAAGTTCGAGCTCCATGAGTTTGGACCAATATCTCTTTGGATCTATTGTGACCATTAGCCAGGAGCAGGTGATTTTCCTCTTTGCCATTGCGGCGGTCGTTTTACTCTTGACTTTCTTATTCTTGCGACCAATGTATATCCTGACTTTTGATGAGGACACGGCCTTTGTGGATGGCTTGCCAGTTCGTACTATGTCTATCCTCTTTAACATGGTGACAGGGGTGGCCATTGCCCTTATGATTCCAGCTGCGGGGGCTCTTTTGGTGTCGACCATTATGGTCTTGCCGGCTAGTATTGCCCTTCGTCTGGGGAAAAACTTCAAATCCGTTATGTTACTAGCCAGCGCTATTGGCTTTTTGGGAATGGTGGCAGGACTTTATATTTCCTACTATGCGGAAACCCCTGCTAGCGCTAGTATTACCATTATCTTTGTAGCTGTCTTTTTGTTAGTCAGTCTACTGAAACGTTTTATCAAATAGGAGAATGAAATGAAAAAAATTAGCTTACTATTAGCTAGTCTATGTGCCCTGTTTTTAGTGGCTTGTTCCAATCAAAAGCAGGCAGATGGAAAGCTAAATATCGTGACAACCTTTTACCCTGTCTATGAATTTACCAAGCAAGTCGCAGGAGATACTGCTAATGTAGAACTCCTAATCGGTGCTGGTACAGAACCCCATGAGTATGAACCGTCTGCCAAGGCAGTTGCCAAAATCCAAGACGCAGATACCTTTGTCTATGAAAATGAAAATATGGAAACTTGGGTTCCAAAATTGCTAGAATCCTTGGATAAGAAAAAAGTGAAAACTATCAAGGCGACAGGTGATATGCTCCTCTTGCCAGGTGGTGAGGAAGAAGAGGAAGGGCATGATCATGGCGGTGAGGGTCACCATCACGACTACGATCCCCATGTTTGGTTATCACCAGTTCGTGCCATTAAACTAGTAGAACATATCCGTGATAGCTTGTCAGCAGATTATCCTGATAAAAAAGAGACTTTTGAGAAGAATGCGGCTGCCTATATCGAAAAATTGCAAGCCTTGGACAAGGCCTACACAGATGGCTTGTCTCAAGCGAAACAAAAGAGCTTTGTGACCCAGCACGCAGCTTTCCGATACTTGGCTTTGGACTACGGCCTTAAGCAAGTATCCATCTCAGGTCTCTCACCAGATGCAGAACCATCGGCAGCACGTTTAGCAGAATTGGCAGAGTATATCAAGAAAAATAAGATTTCTTATATCTACTTTGAAGAAAATGCCTCACAAGCCCTAGCTAATACACTCTCAAAAGAAACGGGCGTCAAACTAGACGTGCTCAATCCGCTAGAAAGTCTGACAGAAGAAGCAACCAAGGCCGGTGAGAACTATATCTCCGTGATGGAGAAAAACCTCAAGGCTTTGAAACAAACAACAGACCAAGAAGGACCAGAAATCGAACCAGAGAAGGAAGAAAATACCAAGACAGTTCACAATGGTTACTTTGAGGATGCAGATGTCAAAGACCGTACCTTGAGTGACTATGCTGGCAACTGGCAGTCTGTCTATCCTTTCCTTGAAGATGGTACGTTTGATCAAGTCTTTGACTACAAGGCTAAGTTGACTGGCAAGATGACCAAAGATGAGTACAAGGCCTACTATAGAAAAGGCTATCAGACAGATGTGACTAAGATCAACATCACGGACAACACTATTGAATTTGTTCAAGGTGGCCAAAGCAAGAAATTCACCTACAAGTATGTCGGCAAGAAAATCTTGACTTATAAGAAAGGCAATCGTGGCGTGCGCTTCCTCTTTGAAGCGACAGATGCGGATGCTGGACAGTTCAAGTATGTTCAGTTTAGTGACCACAATATCGCCCCAGTTAAGGCAGAACATTTCCATATCTTCTTTGGAGGCACCAGCCAAGAAGCCCTCTTTGAAGAGATGGATAACTGGCCAACCTACTATCCAGATAAGCTATCTGGTCAAGAAATCGCCCAAGAAATGTTGGCGCATTGATGCAAGAGAAAATCCCGCAAATCTGCGGGATTTTTTTGGTAGAAACGATTATCTGGTTAGGTTGCGAGACGGTAAACCGCCTCTGCGTAGATGTCCATAGCGCGATAAAGATCGTCTAGGACAGCTGCTTCATTTGCCTGATGCTCAGTTTGTTGTGCTCCTGGGAAAAGAGCGCCAAAGGCTACACAGTTTGGCATGGTGCGAGCAAAGGTAGCACCACCTGATGAGAGAGGAGGAGTTTTATCTCCGGTTTTTTCTTGGTAGACTTGCATAAGGGTAGTAACAAGTTGGCTATTTCTTGCGACATAGAGGGGTGCTAGATAGTCAAATTCTTGGTAGTCAAGTTGGTAGTCTTTGGCGCACTGAGTGAGCTGTGTCACCAGTTTCTCCTTATCTGCTAGCACAGGTATGCGTATATCGATCCGAATCTCGGAACGATCGGGATTGATGGTCAACCCTGCAACATTAAAGGAAAGGGAACCAGACGGTTCATCAGTAACCTCTCCAAAGATTCCAAGCCCTCTACCATCTTGCCCTGCTTTGTCGGCTAGAAAATGGAGGGCAGGGTGGGGTTGGAGAGGTGCGAGCACACTAGCAAGTCGAATGACTGCATTGACACCTTGACTAGCATCTTTGGCGTGTTTAGGTACCCCGAGTACGGTCACGGTTTGGTCTGTGGTTTGGTGATCAAAATTTGCTTCCTTCAAACCTCTACAAACCGCTTCATAAAGAGGACCTTGGTAACTTGCCTTGTCCGGTACGACATTAAAGGCACCTCCGACATCGAGCTTGAGAAGATCAGAGCCGGGGCCATGAAGCTTGACTTGAAGGAGCCCCTTTTCAGCGTATGTCAAAGGAAATGACGAATCCGGTGCAAATCCCATGCTGGCTTGTTTTTCGAGGGTGTTGTAGCGTGCCATACATCTCCAAAGAGTTTCTTCGTCCGTACCAAAGATAAAACGCACGCGCTTCTTAAATTGGATGCCTTGGTCAAGCAAGCTTTTCACTGCGTAGAGAGCTGCCAGTGAAGGACCTTTGTCGTCTTGTGCCCCTCGTCCATAGAGTTTGCCTTCTCTGATAGTTGCTTCAAATGGAGGAGATTGCCAATCTGACAAATCTCCTGCAGGCACAACATCTAAGTGGCAGAGGATGGCAAGGAGTTCTCCCTCACCAACCTCTGCATAACCATAATAGCCCTTGGGATCAATATAAGTTTTAAAGCCAAGTTCACGGCAGATTTCCAGCGTCTTTTCAAGGACGTCTTGAATAGCTTGTCCAAAAGGTGTCCCATTTTCCCCTTCTTGGAGGACAGATGGGTAGGAGATGAGAGTCTTTAGACTCTGTATAAAGCTCTGTTTAATGGAGTCAGTGATGTAGACGGTCATTCGTTTTACCTCACACTTTGTTCTAAAGGAATGGTAGGAAGGTACCTAGGATAAGAAGAAGTATGCTTACAATGACAATAACGACAATGAGTTTAGTAACAAATTTCCACCAAGTTCCTAGACTGATACGGCCGAGCGCGAGAGCCCCCATAACGATACCAGAAGTTGGAGCGACAAGGTTTAGTACACCAGATGCAGATTGATAGGCAGTGATGATGAGACTAGGTTTTACGTTAACGAACTCACCAAGTGGTGCCATGATTCCCATTGTAGCACTAGCAAGTCCAGATGAAGATGGGATAAGGAATGACATAGGAAGGTAGAAGAGGTAGGTCAAAACGATGAAGACCTGAGAAGAGAGACCTTGAAGTCCGACTTCACCCCAGTGTAGAATAGTTGCAGTAATCATACCGTCGTTCATGATAACTTGGATACCACGAGCCACTGCACAAATCAAGGCTACGGTGAGAAGATCTGCTGCACCAGCCATAAAAGTAGAGATAATCTTGCTTTCCTTGAGACCGTAAACAACACCAATAAGAATACCCATCACAGCAAAGAGCATCGCACCTTCTGGGAAGTACCAGCTACCGAATGGTAGAGCAGATGAACCGATAGCTCCACCAATAACAGGGAGACCAATCAACCAATTCTTGAAGTCTTCAAATAGAGTGATGTGCAAGTCTACCCAAGGGATAAAGCTGGCAATCATGATAATGAAAGTCAAGATGAACAAGGCAAGAACATGTTTTTGTTTCTTGTTCAAGACAGATGGAGCATTTTCGTTATCAGTGACATTGAAGTGTTTAAGGTCTTCTTCACGTTGAGAGTAGACAAGTGATTTTGTAGGATCCTTTTGAATCTTTTCTGCATAGCGGTAGACAAAGTAAGTACTAATACCTGTCATAACAAACCAGAAGATGATACGAAGGATAACCCCGTCCATAGATGACACACCTGCGGTATCAGAAGCGATAACAGTAGCAAAAGGATTGAGAGTAGAGGCAAGACAGCCGACTTGGGAACCTAGTAGAATGATGGCAACGGCAGTAATGCTATCAAAACCAACAGCCATCATAACAGGAACAAGGAGTGGGTAAAATGCCATGGTTTCTTCACCCATACCATAAGTTGTTCCTCCAAGTGCAAAGAGGGGCATGAGGATGAGGATCAGCATTTTTTCGCGTCCTTTGTATTTCTTAACAATAGAGGCAATACCAACATCTAATGTGCCTGTCGCATTGACGACACCTAGAAATCCTCCAACCATGAGGATGAAGAAGGCTACGTCAATAGCGGCTTTAGTTGGTTCGTGACCGAGCATCGCCCGGATTGGGGCCATTAGAATATCGTAAATCCCTTGGGGATTAGAGTCAACAGTTTGATAGGTACCTGCAATGAGGCCACCTGCTTCGTTCGTGTCATACTTACCTGCTGGAATGATCCAAGTCAAGATTGCCATGATAGCAATAATAATGATCAAAACAGTGTAAGATGAAGGCATTTGGAACCTTTTTTTTGTTTTTTCACTCATTTGTTTTTCCTCCTAAACTATGCCACAAAGTATAAAAACGAATGATGTTGGTTTACCTGAGTACTCCTGATTAGAGCTTGTACTTGGGTTAAAATGGCTAGTCTTTAACAATAATTGTTCCGCTTTCGGACTCGATCAAGGCGCCTAGATTGCTGAGGGAAGTGATAACAGCCTTGCCTTCTGGGCGGTTGGTTACAAAATCGATAGCAGCTTCGACTTTTGGTAGCATGCTACCCGGTGCGAATTGTCCTTGTTTGATGTATTCTTTTAGTTGACTGACAGTAACGTGTTCAAGTTTTTCCTGGTCTGGTTTATTGTAGTTGACATAAACATAATCTACGCCAGTAAGGACGATAAAGAGGTCAGCTTCGACGAGTTCTGCTAGTCGTTGAGACGCAAAGTCTTTGTCGATAACGGCTTCGACTCCACTTAAGTAACCGTTTTCATTTTTGACAACAGGGATACCTCCTCCACCTGCTGCGATGACAACTTGACCATTATCAAGCAAGGTGCGGATGCTGTTGATTTCTTTGATGTCGATTGGTTTTGGTGAAGCCACCACTTTACGCCAGCCACGACCAGCATCTTCTTTGAAGGTTGCTCCTGTTTTTTCGCTCTCAGCTTTGGCATCCTCTTCTGAGTAGAATGGACCGATTGGTTTGGTAGGATTGATAAAGGCAGGGTCCGCTTTGTCTACTATAACTTGGGTAACAACAGAAGCGACATTTTTATCAAGTCCTACATCGAGCAATGCGTTATCAAGAGCACATTGTAGCCAAAAACCGATACTACCTTCGGTCATGGCAACCAAAGAATCAAGTGGGAAGGCAGGATTTTTTTCCGAATTTGCCATCAAGTGTTGAAGCAAGAGATTACCCACCTGAGGACCATTTCCGTGAGTGATGATCAGTTCATCTCCGTTTTGAATCAACTTGACCAGATGACGAGCTGTTTCTACCAGAGCAGCTTGTTGAGCTTGGGCAGATGGGTCAGTGGAGAGGATGGCATTTCCGCCTAAAGCAACGACGATTTTTCTATGAGACATGAGCTCTCCTTTCTTTCAGATACAAAACCTGACAGAACTCTAAGAGCTACAGACAGGTATAATGATAAAATATGAAGTACAGGTAGCGTCTTTTCAAAAGACAAATTAGTCATTACTACGAACTAAAAGGGGTTAGACGCATAGCTGACGTTTATCAGAATGAGACTAGGAAGCAGGAAGATGACAAGAGTAAGGTGGCAAATTTGTCAAAAAGAATCCGTGCTTTCTTTCGCTAGAACTGATAAGCTATCATAGCTTTCGTCTCAACCCCTGTGTTGTGTATACGAGTAAGTTTTATACTTTAGGAATGTAGAGATTTCCAAGAGTAGCCGCCATAACAGCCTTGATAGTGTGCATACGGTTTTCTGCTTGGTCAAAGTGACGAGCATATTTGCTGCGGAAGACTTCGTCTGTTACTTCCATTTCTTCTACGCCAAATTTTTCAGCAACATCTTTACCGTAAACAGTGTGAGTGTCGTGGAATGCTGGTAAACAGTGCAAGAAGATTAAGTTTTCGTTGCCAGCTTTCTTCACCAATTCCATGTTAACTTGGTACGGTTTCAAAAGTGCAACGCGTTCTGCGAATTTGTCTTCTTCGCCCATAGATACCCAAACGTCTGTGTAAAGTACGTCTGCACCTTTGACAGCTTCGTCTGCATCTTCGGTGATGAGGATGTGTGCGCCGCTTTCTTTAGCAAATCCTTCAGCCAATTCAACGATTTCTTTTTCTGGGAAGAGTTCTTTTGGTGAGAAGATGTGAACGTTAACACCAAGGATAGCACCTGTTACCAGCAAGCTGTTAGCAACGTTATTGCGTCCATCACCACAGTATACCAATGTCAAGCCTTCCAAACGACCAAAATTTTCTTGAACTGTCAAGTAGTCAGCGAGCATTTGAGTTGGGTGCCATTCGTCAGTTAGACCATTCCATACTGGGACACCTGAGAATTCTGCCAGTTCTTCAACCATACGTTGGCTGAAACCACGGAATTCAATCCCGTCAAACATGCGTCCCAATACTTTAGCAGTATCTTCAGTAGATTCTTTTTTACCTAACTGAATGTCATTTGCTCCGAGGTATTCTGGATGAGCACCAAGGTCAATAGCTGCAGTTGTAAAGGCTGCACGTGTACGAGTAGAAGTTTTTTCAAACAGGAGGGCGATATTTTTACCAGCAAGGTAGTGGTGTTGGATATTGCGTTTTTTCAAATCTTTCAAGTGAGCTGATAGACCGATAAGGTACTCTAACTCTGCGCGAGTAAAGTCTTTTTCTGCTAAGAAGCTACGTCCTTGGAATACTGAATGTGTCATTCTATTATTTCCTCTTTCTATTTTTTACATTTTTTATTGACAAATACTGAACAGCGATTATACTTCTTCACGTTCAAATGGCATAGACATACAACGAGGTCCACCACGGCCCCGAACCAATTCGCTTCCGCGAATCTTAATCAAGCGAAGCCCGTATTCTTCTAGGATTTTATTGGTAATGGTATTGCGAGCATAAACGACAACCACACCAGGTGCGATGGTCAAAGTGTTGGAGCCATCATTCCATTGTTCACGCGCAGCTGCTACGATATTGCCACCACCGCAACGGATCAAATGAACTTTTTCTACGCCGAGGTTCTTTGCAAGAAGTTCAGCTAAGTCACCTTTTTCTTCAACAATCTTGAGTTTTTCATCTTCATAAGTGACAGAGTACACACGAAGATCGCCTTCGATTTCTGGGTGAATTGTGAATTTGTCATAGTCAACCATGGTGAAGACAGTATCCAAGTGCATGAATTTACGGTTGTTAGCAAATTCAAAGGCCAATACTTTCTTGAAGCCAACATTTTTCTTGAAGATGTTCACCAAGAGTTTTTCAATAGAAGCTGCATCTGTACGTTGAGAAATACCTACTGCGAGAACATCTTTAGAAAGAACGAGCTCATCTCCACCTTCGATACGTGTGTCTTCTTCACGGTTGTAGACTAATTCTACTTTTCCACCATAGATTGGATGGTATTTGAAGATATATTTACCGTAAAGTGTTTCACGGTTACGAGTGTCGGCAAACATGTGGTTAAGTGATACGGCATTACCAATGGTTGCAAATGGGTCGCGTGTGAAGTAAAGGTTTGGCATTGGATCAATCGCAAATGGGTAATCTGATTCAACCAAGTCAGTTAGCCCCTTAGCTTCGTCAGGAATTTCTGGTAATTCAGCTTTTTGAACTCCTGCCATTGTTTTTTCAACCAATTCTTGGTTGTCTTTGATACCACGAAGTAATTCACGAATAGCCGCCTTGGTTTGACGTCCACGGATATTGGCTTCGTCTAAATATTCCTCGATAAATTGATCGCGGATTTCTGGGGAAGTCAATGATTCAGCAGCCAGTTGCTCTAGGTAAAGGACCTCAATTCCTTCATCACGAAGAGCTTGAGCAAATGCATCATGTTCTTTTTGAGCATCTTCCAAGAATGGAATGTCATCAAAAAGAAGCCTTTCGAGATAGTCCGGCAACAAGTTTTCCAACTCTTTGCCTGGACGGTGCAACATAACTTTCTTCAGTTTCCCAATTTCTGAGAATACCTGAATTGGATGTGAAGACATGTGTTTTCCTCCTTAAAAATTTCTACGGTGGCACCTATTTTGGTACCGCTTACATGTTCGTTATATCATATTCTTAGATGCATGTCAATAGCGAAAATTTATTAAAAATTAAAATAAAACAAGGTTTTAGTAGTATTTTATGTTATTATACGATAATAAAAGAAATTAAAGGAGATAAATGTATAAACTTTGATTAAAAAGAATATAATATTTTTTAAAAAAATTATGCTGAGTTTTACATTTTAAGAAAAAATGTCCCAATTTTAATTCGATGTAGATGAGAAATCAAGGAGGAACATGATTGAAAGGTCGTTAGAAAATTTCATAAAACTTATCTGAAATATATTTTGGGAATTGTTTCGGGATGCATATTGTACAAATTATAGAATCTTTTCCGAGTATTTAGGAAGAGAGGTCGATCATATTGACGCTCCTTTTATTTTTTGTTATAGTCAACGAAGAACAGATAGGAACAACAGATTATACACAACCTGTGGATAAGTTTAAAGCAAACGGAACTATAGTATTTATGGATCACAAATATAAGAACATCCTTATGGGAGAGTCTTTGAGATAGTGAGAGCGGGATTCCCCGCTACAAGGCCATTTGTAGCTGATATGCTTGGCGAAAGAGAGATGGTTTTGAAAATATGATTCAAATACCAGACCTGATTTTCTTATCCACAAGATGTGGATAACTTTGTGAACAAGAGAAATAATCAGAGAAAGAGATACGAGATGATGACGAACATAAAACCACATGGGCCATTACCAAGTCAGGCCCAGCTAGCTTATTTAGAGAATGAACTAGCTGCCTTTATCCATTTTGGTCCCAATACCTTTTATGACCAAGAATGGGGAAGCGGGCAAGAGGATCCCAAGCGTTTTAACCCTACCAAGTTGGATGCGCGTGAATGGGTTCAGATGCTCAAAGAAACAGGTTTTAAAAAGGTAATTTTGGTGGTTAAGCACCACGATGGCTTTGTCCTCTATCCGACAGCTCACACAGATTATTCGGTCAAGGCCAGTCCTTGGAGGGGTGGAAAGGGGGATTTGCTCCTTGAGGTTTCCAAAGCTGCGACTGAGTTTGACATGGATTTGGGAGTGTATTTGTCTCCTTGGGATGCGCACAGTCCCCTCTATCACGTAGACCAAGAAGCGGACTACAATGCCTATTATCTGGCTCAGTTGAAGGAAATCTTGTCAAATCCTGCCTATGGGAATGCTGGCAAGTTCTCTGAGGTTTGGATGGATGGTGCTCGAGGCGAAGGGGCCCAGCAAGTCAACTATGAGTTTGAGACTTGGTTTGAGACCATTCGGATCTTGCAGGGCGATTGTTTGATTTTCTCAACTGAGGGAACTAGTATTCGCTGGATTGGAAATGAACGAGGCTATGCAGGGGATCCCTTGTGGCAAAAAGTCAAGCCAGACCAGTTAGGAACAGAAGCGGAATTAGATTATTTACAGCACGGAGACCCCTCGGGAACGCTGTTTTCAATCGGTGAGGCAGATGTTTCTCTTCGGCCAGGCTGGTTTTACCATGAGGATCAGGATCCCAAGTCTCTCGAGGAGTTGGTCGAAATCTACTTTCACTCAGTAGGGCGGGGTACACCTCTCTTACTCAATATTCCCCCTAATAAAGATGGGCTCTTTGATGAGAAGGATATCCAGCGTCTCTATGAATTTGCTGCCTACCGTGACGAGCTCTATAAAGAAGATTTGGCTTTGGGAGCCAAGGTATCTGCCCCTGCTCTATCACCAGACTTTGCCTGCCATCATCTGACAGATGGACTGGAGACTAGTTCTTGGGCAAGTGATGCAGAACTGCCAATTCAGTTAGAGCTTGATTTAGGGGCACCTAAAACTTTTGATGTGATTGAGTTAAGAGAAGATTTGAAGTTAGGGCAACGCATCGCCGCTTTTCATGTTCAGGTAGAGTTGGATGGTGCCTGGCAGGAGTTTGGCTCTGGTTATACTGTTGGCTACAAACGTCTCTTACGAGGATCAGTCGTTGAGGCGCAGAAGATACGCGTGACCATTACAGAGGCACAGGCTTTGCCTTTGTTGACCAAGATTTCACTCTATAAAACACCTACCTTGTCGAAAAAAGAAGCTGTTCAGCAGCTAGATTTTTCAGAAAAAAGTCTGGCTGTGACCAAGGGAGAAAATGTCCACTTTACAGTGAAGCGAAGAGAATCTAGCAGTCCTTTAGAAGCTAAGATTTCGATTCAACCAGGGACGGGTGTGCATGGTGTCGCTTATCGGGACGATATTCAATTCCTTGCGTTTCAAGTTGGCGAGACTGAAAAAAGGCTGACGCTACCAACCTTGTATTTTGCAGGAGATAAAACCTTAGATTTTTATCTGAATCTGACGGTAGAGGGGCAGCTGGTTGACCAGCTTCAGGTCCAAGTTTCATAAAAGAAGAACCTTTGCGCGATGCAAAGGTTCTTTTGGTTATGAGTGATTTGGTAGCCAGCTGAGGGTGAAGGTCAGTTGCTCAGCTTCCAAGAGGTCTTGGTGTTGAATGTTAGATACTGGGGTCTGGTCCAGTCGGCATTCTTTGACAAAGTTGAAATGGCTGTAGTTTTGCTCGGCATGTATATCCAGCCATTTATTTTCCTTAGCCAGGTAGATACGGAGGTGGTCAAAGAGAGGGATTCCGAGATCGTAGTTTGGTATGCCTGGACAGGTCGGGTAGAATCCGAGAGCCGACCAGATGTACCAGGCGGAGAGACTGCCATTGTCCTCATCGCCAGGATAGGCTTCCCAGCTTGGGTAAAAGGCTTTCTGACGCAAGGTTTTGATGAGAAGGGCAGTGTAGTCTGGGTAGTTGCTGTAGCGGAAGAGATAAGGAATGTGGAAGCTAGGCTGGTTGGAGATGGCGATTTGCCCAAAAGGAGTGGTAGCCATCTCGCTCATTTCATGAATCTCGTAACCATAGCCAGTAGTTTCAAAGAGAGGAGCGTCCTGACAGGCTTTCAAAAGATAGTTGCTAAATGCTTCTTTTCCGCCCATAAGTTGGATTAAGCCTGGGATGTCGTGGAGGACGCCTAAAGTTGCTTGAATGGCAGAGCATTCGGCGTAGTCGCGTCCCCAACTATAAGGAGAGAAGTCGGGGCGGAAGTTGCCTTGGCTGTCTCGCGCTCGCATGTAACCTGTCTCAGCGTCAAATAGATGCTGGTAATTTTGTGATGCTGCCCGATAAGTCTCAGCGATGTCATTCTGACCAAGCTTTTCGGCACAGCTAGCGATGCAAAAATCACTATAAGCGTAGTCTAGGGTATGGCTGACGCTTTCGTGGTGGTCGGTAGAGAGATAGCCCAGCTCTTGGTATTGGGCTAGTCCGTGACGACCATTGATACCGAGAGGGTCAGACTTAGTGGCTGTTTCAAGCATAGCTTGAAGGAGTTCTTTCTCTAAATCGGGAGCCATTTCCTTGCAGGCGCTGTCTGCGATAATGCCATCTAGTAGGGTACCGGGCATCATGCCACGTTCATCTGGAGCTAGCCACTTTGGAAGGAAACCGGTATCCCGGTAGCTATTGAGAAAGCCTTCTAAAAAGAGACGATAATGTTCTGGTATGATAAGGGCAAAGAGGGGAAATGTAGTTCGGAAGGTATCCCAGAAACCATTGTTGCTAAAGAGGACACCGTTCTTGACAGTACCAGTAGCCAGATCCATGTGGATGGCTTGCCCTGATTCATCAACCTCATAAAAAGTCTGCGGGAAGAGAAAGAGTCTGTAAAGGCAGTGGTCAAAGAAGGTTCGGTCAGCCTCTCCTGTCTCGATAACGTCAAAACGATGGAGGAGATTTTCCCAGTCCGCTTTCGCACTTGCTTTACAGCTATCAAAGTCCTTTTGAGGTAGATTAAGCAGAGCTTGAGAAGGCGAGATGAAAGAAGTTGCTAGCTGGATTTCAGCATGACTGCTTGCTAAGTCAATTCGCCAGTCTCCACCTTCTTGGCTGATAGCAAGAAGATCCGTATTCATTTGTAGAGCTGTGAATAGTTTTAGCGGATTTTTGTTGGTCTCTGTTTTGCCTTCTTGTCTCAGGGCAAGAGTCCGCTTATCTACTTGCTTGACTGTCAGTTCATCTGCTGCGTGAAGATAGAGGGAGAGGGCTTTGCCTTGCTTTTGCTCCAAACGAATAGAAGCGCCATAGCAAGTCGGTGTGAGCTGGCTTTCAATCTGATAGCGCAGGGAGAAAATCTTCAGATAATGAGGTTGGAAAGAGGCCTTATCCCTATCATAGGAAGACTGACGATGGAAGAGGCTGTCTCCCCCAAGCTGGTCGGTGACAGGTGTCAGAAGGAGACATGAGTAGTCCCCGATCCAAGGGCTGGGCTGGTGGGTTAAGCGAATCCCCTGAAAGATGGGCAGATGCGGATCGAAGAACCAAGCTCCCTCCTGGTCACTGGTCTGGGGCACAAAGTAATTCATCCCAAAAGGCACGCCTGTGTATGGTAGGGTATTTCCCCGAGAGAAGGCATGCTTGCTAGCAGTCCCAAAGCGGGTATCGATGGTTTCAAGTAGTGGTTTCATGATTATCTCTTTGTAAACGTTTTATATTTTATATAGTATAACATGAAATGAACAAAAAAGCTTCAGATCAATATAAATTCCTTAAAGCTTGATCATCTATGATATGAATGGTACGACGAACCTTTCGAATATAGTGATGTTCTTCAAAAATCTTAAATTTTCGCGAAATGGTTTCGGGTCTTGTTCCGAGGTAACTAGCGAGTTCCTTTTCTGAAATTGGCAAAGTGAAGGTGAGTTTAGGATTGTCCCCATTTTCGGTAAGATGAATAAGATAGCAAGCGAGGCGTTGTTCTATTTTTTCAAAGGCTAATAAGGTGACTTGCTCTTCTGTCTGAATTGCTTTTCTGGCATTAAGACGTAGAAGTTGCCAACTAAAATGTGGAAAACTCTGGAGAAGGTATTGAAAATCCTTTTTATGAATGACACAGACTTCTGTAGAGACCAAAGCTTCCCCGTAGAGATCCTGATTATTCTCTTCAAAGAGATAGTTTTCTCCTTCGTAACTTCCTTTGCCAACGATACGGATGCATTGTTCGGTTCCATCATTAGTCAGACGATAGACCTTAAATTGTCCTCTATCAACAATGATTAAAGTTTCTTCGTCAAAGGGTGAGAAAATCAACTCACCCTTTTTAAATTTCTTATGGTGAAACAGACTATGGATACTCTGAAGTTCATCATGGGAGAGGGTGCTAAAAAGGGGAACGGTATAAAAGCATGGTTGGGACATAGAAACTCCTAATTTTGAAGAAATTTATAGAAACTTGACGAATATCAATTTTTTAATCATTTAGATGCAGTAAAATAAAAAACACAATATATAGAGTACAAGTCTTTATTAAACACAATATATTGTATCAAAAAAGGAGAAGTCATGCAAAAAATTAGATTTTATTATATTAGTTTAAGTGGGAATACGAGTTCCTTTGTCCAGCGGGTCAGTCAATATATAAAAGCGACGTATCACAGAGAAGTTGAGTCTTTGAATGTAAAAGATTTAAAAGGAAAGACAATCACAGTAGATGGTCCCTTTGTCAGTTTTTTACCAACTTATCTAGAAGGGGGAAATGGAATTGATACCGGTTTCCAAGAAATCCTAACGGGAAATCTTCGAAAATTTTTGGAGTATCAAGGAAATTTTCGTTATTGCTTAGGAATTATTGGGAGTGGTAATCGGAATTTTAATAAACAATTCTGTCTGACGGCCTTTCAATATGCGGAGCAGTTTGGTTTTCCTGTTATAGATGTGTTTGAATTACGCGGGACAGATGAAGATGTAGAGAGGATCTCCAAACATATTTTAGCTAGTTTTGAGAAAGCGGAGGAAAAAATAGATGTCAGCTACTAAGGATTATTTTGTTTTGAACAATATGGTGAACATTCCAATTGATGGTGAAATTCCTCTTTATTATGATCGAGAAGCCCTAACAGATTATTTAAAGAATGAAATTGAACCTCATACGATGCATTTTTCAAGTTTGAAAGAACGTCTCCAGTATTTAATTCAAGAGGATTATGTGGATGAAGAGGTTGTGGGCTTGTATCGTGGAGAGTCTGGTGAGATTGATAGTGATTTTTTAGAGGACTTATATCAAAAGATCAAAGCACATGATTTTGCCTTTAAGAGTTTTATGGGAGCTTATAAATTTTATAATCAATATGCACTAAAGACGAATGATTCCAAGACCTATTTGGAATCGTTTGAGGACCGGGTGTTCCTTAATGCCCTCTATCTAGGAAATGGCGATCAGAACTTAGCGGCAAAAATTGCGGAGGAAATGATTACCCAACGGTACCAACCTGCGACCCCCACATTCTTAAATGCAGGGAAAAAACGGCGTGGTGAGATGGTTTCTTGTTTTCTAATAGATCTTGATGACTCTATGTTATCTATCGGACGTGGGGTCAATTCTGCTTTGCAACTTTCTAGACTTGGTGGTGGGGTTGGAGTGAATTTATCGAACCTGCGTGCCAGTGGTTCTCCTATAAAAGGAATTGAACATGCTTCTTCGGGAGTGCTTCCTGTAATGAAACTACTAGAGGACTCTTTCAGCTATAGCAATCAACTAGGCCAGAGAAATGGAGCAGGGGTTGTTTACTTAAACGTTTTTCATCAGGATATTCTCGCCTTTTTATCGACAAAGAAGGAAAATGCAGATGAAAAAATTCGTGTTAAAACCCTCTCTCTGGGGTTGATCGTTCCGGATAAGTATTACGAGCTGATTAAAACAAATCAACCCATGTATCTGTTTAATCCTTATCATGTTGAAAAAGTCTATGGGAAACCTTTTTCGTATGTAGATATCACGGCTGAATACGACCGATTGGTTGCAAATCCAGCTATCGAAAAGACGGTTGTTCAAGCGAGAGAATTGGAACAGGAAATTTCCCGCTTGCAACAAGAGTCTGGTTATCCTTATATTCTAAATATAGATGTCGCTAATCGCGCGAATCCTGTCAAAGGGAAAATCATTATGAGTAATCTTTGTTCGGAGATTTTGCAACCACAGACTCCATCTGTATTGAATGATGATTTGTCCTATCATGAGGTGGGAACGGATATTAGTTGTAACCTTGGATCAACTAATATTGTTAATTTACTAAAATCTGAAGATTTTGCTGCCTCTGTTGATGCAATGGTTCGTGCCTTAACGACTGTTACGGATCTAGAATCTGTTGAAGAGGTGCCTACAGTAAATAAGGGAAATCGTCTCTACCATACGATAGGACTCGGAGCGATGGGATTACACACAGCTCTCGCTTTGCACCAAATCAAGTATGGTTCAAAAGAGTCTTTAGAATTTACAGAAGCCTATTTCTTAGCATTGAATTATTATTCTTTAGTATCTAGCAATAGAATCGCAAGAGAGCGGCATGAGACATTTTATGAATTTGCGGATTCACGTTATGCTGATGGAAGTTACTTTTCACCATATGTAGAGCAGGATTTTGTATTTAGATTTCCTAAAATAGCAGCCATTTTTAAGAATATTCCTATTCCAACGAAAGAAGATTGGAAGGTACTAAGGGAGAAGGTCATGAAAGATGGTCTCTACCATCGAAATCGTTTAGCAGTGGCGCCTAATGGTTCTATTTCTTATATCAACGAAACGAGCGCTTCTCTTCACCCGATTACTCAGTTGGTAGAAAATCGGCAGGAAAAGAAGGTGGGATCGATCTTTTATCCCGCTCCGTATCTGTCCAATGATACCTTACCATTTTATGAGACTGCTTATAACATGGATCAGCGTAAAATTATTGATGTATATGCAGTCGCACAAAAACATATTGATCAGGGAATGAGTCTGACTCTCTTTATGCGTTCTCAATTGCCTGAAGGACTATATGAATGGAAAACTAAGGGAAATACGATGCTAACGACACGTGACTTGAATCGCCTTCGGAATTACGCATGGCGAAAAGGGATAAAATCACTTTATTATGTCAGAACCTATACAGAGGATGACGAATTTAGCAGTGTAAATAGCTGTGAATCTTGTATGATTTAAGGAGAGAAGATGTCAAAAAAATTTCTATATTACAAAGCAATCAACTGGAATGAGATTGAGGATGAATTGGATAACGCTACGTGGGAGAGAGCGACATCGTTATTTTGGCTAGACAATCGAATTCCAATTGAAAATGACAAACCTGCTTTTAATCGTTTGTCGGTAGAGGAAAAGCAAGAATTAAATCGCTCGCTGATCTTTCTTGCAAATTTATCAACTTACCAGTCGTTAGAGGCGGAGGAGTTTATACGGCATAGTGAACGCTCACAACAGGAGGTTGCTATTGTAAACAATCTACAGTTCACTGAAATGGTAAATACCAAGGCCTATAATACTATTTTATACTCCTTTAATGAAGACGAGCAGGAGGTGGCATCCTTATTTGAGTGGGTAGATCAACATAAATTGGTAGTGGAGCGACTAGAAAGAGTCGACACGGTATATCATAGTAAAAATGCGATTCAGAAGCGCTTTATGGCTACTTGCGTGGAAGGAATTATGACTTATAGTCAACTTGCTTTTTTGATGAAATTGTGGATTCAAAAGGGCTTTACTAATCTTGGTGAAATGGTGAAAATGATTCTCTTGAATGAGTCATTGCATTGTGACTACCTGATACATAAAGTCAATCTTCTTTTGGCAAGAATGGATAGAGCTGACCAAATCTCATTTCAAACCTGGGCTGTTGAAATGATTGATAGAATCTTAGAAACAGAGAGGAAGATTATTTGTGAACTTTATGTAAATGCTGACATTCAAAAATTGGCGCGGAACCTTGTACAAAGAGAAGCCAATCGTTTGTTAGAGAGTATCGGGGTCGAAGAGAGATACCCAGTTGATAGAGAGATTCTCTCTACGCTTGATCGAGTATTGAACAGACTGAGAAAGCACGAGCTTCTCGGGCAGATGTCTACCCATAGGATAGAAGAATCGCGTGATGATGATTATGATTTTTGAGGAGGATTTACATGTTACATCGGACATTGAATTGGAAAGAAGTTGAGGATGAGTTAGACGACTATGTTTGGGATAAAGCCACGGCACAATTTTGGATCGATACTCGTGTCCCAGTATCAAATGATTTGCTTGATTGGAAGCAACTATCAGATCCGGAAAAAGAGGTTGTCAAGAAAGCGGTAGGGGGCTTGGCTCTGCTTGATACGCTTCAATCTGAAGAGGGACTGTATTCTATTAAACAGCACGTTCGAACTCGTAAGGAGAGAGCGGTTCTGAGTGATTTTACATTTATGGAATCTATCCATGCTAAGACATACGGTACCATATTGATTTCGTTAAATACTTTTAAGGAAATTGAGAAAATATATGATTGGATGAATCAGGATCCTAAAATGCAGTATAAAGCCCAAAAGATAAATGAGATGTATCAGCATGGAACCCCTCTACAGGTGATGGTTGCGAGTGTGTTTTTAGAAGGAATCCTATATTATAGCAACTTTTTCATACCGCTTTGGTATCGTGGACAAAATAAACTGGCTAATCTAGCAGAGTTAATCAAATTAGTAATTAGGGACGAATCTGTACATGGGACTTATCTGGGATATAAGTTTCGCTTAACCTTTGATGAGCTTTCAGAAGCAGAACAACATGAGTTCACAACTTGGATGTATGGTTTTTTAGATGATCTTTTAGAAAATGAGTTTGCATATACAGATGAAGTCTATGCACCTATTGGTTTGGCAGAAGAAGTAAAGGTATTTGTTAAATACAATGCTAATAAAGCGCTACAAAATATGGGGTTTCAAAGTTATTTTTCAAATATTACAGCGTCTGATGTGAACCCAATTGTCATGAATGGTATTTCGATTGAAACTGCTAATCACGATTTCTTTTCTCAAGTGGGTGCGGGATATCTAATGGGAAATGCAGAAGCCATGCTAGATGATGATTACGATTTTTAGAATAAACAAAACGATCCCAACGGAAATCTCTACTTAATTTTTTCATAAGTTTGTTTCAAAACGCCTTTAGTTTGTGTATATCTTTTGGAGGCGTTTTTTTTTATACTGAACATGAAACTTGTTTGAAAGAGGAAACTGCACGATGATTTATTCGAAAGAAATTGTTAGAGAATGGCTAGATGAAGTAGCGGAGCGGGCCAAGGACCATCCGGAGTGGGTGGATGTCTTCGAGCGTTGCTACACAGACACCTTGGATAATACGGTCGAGATCCTCGAAGATGGTTCGACCTTTGTACTGACAGGGGATATTCCTGCCATGTGGCTTCGGGATTCGACAGCCCAACTCAGACCCTACCTTCATGTGGCTAAAAGAGATCCTCTCTTGCGTCAGACCATTGCAGGTTTGGTTAAGCGTCAGATGACCTTGATTCTCAAGGATCCTTATGCCAACTCCTTTAACATAGAGGAAAACTGGAAGGGCCACCATGGGACTGACCACACAGAGCTTAATGGCTGGATTTGGGAACGCAAGTATGAGGTGGACTCGCTTTGCTATCCTTTGCAACTGGCTTATCTCCTTTGGAAAGAGACTGGCGAGACCAGTCAGTTTGATGAGACTTTTGTCGCAGCGACCAAGGAAATTCTTCATCTCTGGACGGTAGAACAAGACCACAAGAACTCACCTTATCGTTTTGTTCGTGATACCGACCGTAAGGAAGATACTCTGGTAAATGATGGCTTTGGACCTGACTTTGCAGTGACAGGTATGACCTGGTCAGCTTTCCGACCGAGTGATGACTGCTGCCAGTATAGCTACTTGATTCCGTCCAATATGTTTGCCGTAGTAGTCTTGGGGTATGTGCAAGAAATCTTTGCAGAACTAGACCTAGCTGATAGCCCAAGCATCATTGCAGATGCTAAGCGTCTCCAGGCTGAAATCCAAGAAGGCATCGAAAACTATGCCTATACAACCAACAGCAAGGGAGAAAGGATTTATGCCTTTGAAGTGGATGGTTTAGGCAATGCTAGTATCATGGATGACCCAAATGTACCAAGTCTGCTGGCGGCGCCTTATCTGGGCTATTGCGACATTGAAGATGAAGTGTATCAAGCAACTCGTCGTACCATTCTGAGCCCTGAAAATCCATATTTCTACCAAGGAAAATACGCTAGTGGTCTCGGAAGTTCCCATACCTTCTATCGCTATATCTGGCCGATTGCCCTCTCTATCCAAGGAGTGACAACGACGGATAAGGCAGAGAAGAAATTCTTGCTCGATCAGCTCGTTGCCTGCGATGGGGGCACAGGTGTCATGCATGAAAGCTTCCACGTGGACGACCCAACGCTCTACTCTCGTGAATGGTTCTCCTGGGCCAACATGATGTTCTGCGAATTAGTCTTGGATTACCTAGATATCCGCTAGTCAGTTCTTTAGTTAGATAGAAATAAAAATTTAAATTTAGAATGAGGTTTTACTCATGGAAAATGTTGTAGTTCATATTATCTCACACAGTCACTGGGATCGTGAGTGGTACTTGCCTTTTGAAAGCCACCGGATGCAGTTGGTGGAGTTATTTGACAATCTTTTTGATCTCTTTGAAAATGACCCTGAGTTCAAGAGTTTCCACTTGGATGGACAAACCATTGTCCTCAATGACTACTTGGAAATTCGCCCTGAAAATCGTGACAAAGTCCAACGTTACATAGACGAAGGCAAACTCAAAATTGGTCCATTTTACATCTTGCAGGATGATTACTTGATTTCCAGCGAAGCCAATGTCCGCAATACCTTGATTGGTCAAGCAGAATGTGCAAAATGGGGGAAATCCACTCAGATTGGCTATTTCCCAGATACCTTTGGAAATATGGGGCAAGCTCCTCAAATCCTTCAAAAATCAGGCATTCACGTGGCAGCCTTTGGCCGTGGTGTCAAGCCGATAGGATTTGACAACCAAGTCCTCGAAGATGAGCAGTTCACTTCTCAGTTTTCAGAAATGTACTGGCAGGGGGCGGACGGAAGTCGTGTCCTCGGTATTCTCTTTGCTAACTGGTACAGTAATGGGAATGAAATTCCAGTGGATAAAGACGAGGCCTTGACCTTCTGGAAACAAAAATTGGCAGACGTACGTGATTACGCTTCGACCAACCAATGGTTGATGATGAACGGCTGTGACCACCAGCCTGTACAGCGAAATCTGAGCGAAGCCATTCGTGTGGCCAATGAACTCTTCTCAGATGTGACTTTTGTGCATAGTTCCTTTGATGACTATGTCCATGCAGTAGAAAGTGCTTTGCCAGAGCAGTTATCAACGGTTACAGGTGAGTTGACAAGTCAGGAAACAGATGGCTGGTACACACTTGCCAACACTTCTTCATCACGCATTTACCTCAAACAAGCCTTCCAAGAAAATAGCAACCTCCTAGAACAAGTGGTGGAACCATTGACTGTCATCACTGGTGGTCACAACCATAAGGATCAGTTGACCTATGCTTGGAAAGTTCTTCTACAAAATGCGCCACATGACAGTATCTGTGGCTGTAGCGTGGACGAGGTTCACCGTGAGATGGAGACACGTTTTGCCAAGGTCAACCAAGTCGGAAACTTCGTTAAGACCAATCTTCTCAACGAGTGGAAGGGCAAAATCGCAACCCACGAAGCGCAAAGCGACCACCTCTTTACTGTCATTAACACAGGTTTGCATGACAAGGTTGATACGGTCAGCACCGTGATTGATGTGGCGACTTGTGATTTCAAGGAATTGCACCCAACAGAAGGCTATAAGAAGATGGCAGCCTTGACCTTGCCAAGCTGCCGTGTCGAAGACTTGGAAGGACATGCTGTAGAAGCGAAAATCGAAGATCTGGGAGCTAACTTTGAGTATGATTTGCCAAAAGATAAGTTCCGTCAGGCTCGTATCGCTCGACAAGTGCGCGTGACAGTGCCGGTTCATCTGGCGCCACTTTCTTGGACAACCTTCCAATTGCTTGAAGGAGAACAAGAACACCGTGACGGTATTTACCAAAATGGAGTGATTGATACGCCATTTGTAACGGTCAGTGTGGATGAAAACATCACCGTCTATGACAAGACAACTCATGAAGCGTATGAAGATGTTATTCGCTTTGAAGACCGTGGTGACATTGGAAATGAGTACATCTATTTCCAACCAAAAGGAACAGAGCCTATCTACGCCGAGCTGAAAGGCTATGAGGTCTTGGAAAATACAGCTCGTTTTGCCAAGATCTTGCTCAAGCATGAATTGACAATTCCAGTAAGTGCAGACGAAAAACTGGATGCGGAACAAAGAGGTATCATCGAGTTTATGACGCGTGAAGCTGGACGCTCAGATGAATTGACAAGCATTCTTCTTGAAACAGAGATGACCGTCTTTGTTGACAATCCACAAATTCGCTTTAAGACTCGCTTTACTAACAATGCCAAGGACCACCGTATCCGTCTCTTGGTCAAGACTCATAATACGCGTCCAAGCAATGATTCTGAAAGCATCTATGAGGTGGTGACACGACCAAACAAACCAGCTGCTTCTTGGGAAAATCCTGAAAATCCACAACACCAACAAGCCTTTGTCAGCCTTTATGATGATGAAAAAGGGGTGACGGTGGCAAATAAAGGACTGCACGAGTATGAAATCCTTGGCGACGATACCATTGCAGTGACCATCCTTCGTGCCTCAGGTGAGCTAGGTGACTGGGGTTACTTCCCGACACCAGAGGCTCAGTGCTTGCGTGAGTTTGAAGTCGAGTTTGCTCTCGAATGCCACCAAGCACAAGAACGCTTCTCAGCCTTCCGTCGTGCCAAAGCCTTCCAAACACCATTCACTAGTCTTCAAGTTGCTAAACAAGAAGGAAGTGTGGCAGCGACTGGCAGTCTCTTGAGCCATGCAGCACTCAGCTTGCCACAAGTCTGCCCAACAGCCTTTAAGGTAGCTGAAAATGAAGAAGGATATGTACTTCGTTACTACAATATGAGTCAAGAAAATGTGCGTATATCAGAACACCAACAAACCATTTTGGACTTGCTTGAGCGGCCATATCCAGTTCATTCAGGACTTTTAGCACCGCAAGAGATTCGCACAGAATTGATCAAAAAAGAAGACATTTAACAGTTTTAAAGTGTTTGATAATTAATACTATGAGATAGAAAGGAGGAGCGAAAAGAGTAAGAACCGACTGCTTTTCTCGCTCCTTTTTACAGGTAAAAGCAATGACCATTGCAACGATTGATATCGGAGGGACTGGGATTAAGTTTGCCAGTCTGACTCCTGATGGAAAAATATTAGATAAGACAAGTACTCCAACGCCAGAAAGTTTGGAGGATCTACTAGCTTGGCTAGATCAACGCTTGTCAGAGCAAGATTATAAGGGCATTGCTATGAGTGTTCCAGGCGCGGTCAATCAAGAAACAGGTGTGATTGAGGGAATCAGTGCCGTGCCTTACATCCATGGCTTTTCTTGGTATGAGGCCCTTGCTCATCATCAACTCCCTGTCCATCTAGAAAATGATGCCAACTGTGTTGGACTTAGTGAACTGTTGGCTCACCCAGAGATTGAAAATGCAGCCTGTGTCGTGATTGGGACAGGAATTGGCGGAGCTACGATTATCAATGGCAAGCTTCACCGTGGTCGCCACGGCTTAGGTGGTGAGTTTGGCTATATGACAACCATTGAACCAGCTGAAAAACTCAACAACTGGTCGCAACTAGCGTCAACTGGAAATATGGTGCGCTACGTGATTGAAAAATCTGGTCAGACTGACTGGGACGGACGCAAGATTTACCAAGAGGCCGCAGCTGGTAATGCTCTTTGTCAAGAAGCTATTTTACGCATGAACCGTAATCTGGCTCAAGGCTTGCTCAATATTCAGTATCTGATTGATCCAGATGTCATTAGTCTGGGTGGCTCTATCAGCCAAAATCCTGACTTTATCCAAGGTGTCAAGAAGGCTGTCGATAACTTTGTCGAGACCTACGAAGAATACACGGTCGCACCTGTCATCCAAGCCTGCACCTATCACGCAGATGCCAATCTCTACGGTGCCCTTGTCAACTGGCTACAGGAGGAAAACCAATGGTAAGATTTACAGGACTTAGTCCCAAACAAACGCAGGCAATCGACTTGCTGACAAAGCGTATCTCTTTACCAGATGTGGAAGTGGCTGTCACTCAGTCTGATCAAGCCTCTATCTCTATTAAGGGTGAGGGGGGACATTATCAACTAACCTACCGCAAACCTCACCAACTTTACCGTGCCTTGTCAGTGCTAGCGACAGCTCTAGTAGAAGGTGACAAAGTAGCGATTGAGGAGCAGGCGGCTTATGAAGATTTAGCCTACATGGCAGACTGTTCCCGAAATGCGGTGCTGAATGTCACATCTGCCAAACAGATGATTGAGGTCTTGGCTCTCATGGGCTACTCAACCTTTGAGCTTTACATGGAAGACACCTACCAGATTGAGGGGCAGCCATACTTTGGTTACTTCCGTGGCGCCTATTCAGCAGAGGAGTTGCAGGAAATCGAAGCCTATGCCCAGCAGTTTGACATGACCTTTGTGCCCTGTATCCAGACCTTAGCCCACTTGTCGGCCTTTGTCAAATGGGGTGTTAAGGAAGTGCAAGAGCTCCGTGATGTAGAGGACATTCTCCTCATTGGCGAAGAAAAGGTTTATGACCTGATTGATGGTATGTTTGCCACTCTGTCTAAACTGCAGACTCGCAAGATCAATATCGGTATGGACGAGGCCCACTTGGTTGGTTTGGGGCGCTACCTCATCTTGAACGGTGTTGTAGATCGTAGTCTCCTCATGTGTCAACACTTGGAGCGCGTGCTGGATATTGCTGACAAGTATGGTTTCCACTGCCAGATGTGGAGCGATATGTTCTTTAAACTCATGTCAGCGGATGGCCAGTACGACCGCGATGTGGAAATTCCTGAGGAAACTCGCGTTTATTTAGACCGTCTCAAAGACCGCGTGACCTTGGTTTACTGGGATTATTATCAGGATAGCGAGGAAAAATACAATCGTAATTTCCGCAACCATCACAATATTAGCCAAGATATTGCCTTTGCAGGTGGTGCTTGGAAGTGGATCGGTTTCACACCCAACAACCATTTCAGCCGTCTTATTGCTCTTGAAGCCAACAAAGCCTGTCGTGCTAACGACATCAAAGAAGTCATTGTAACGGGTTGGGGGGACAATGGTGGTGAAACTGCCCAGTTTTCTATCCTACCAAGTTTGCAAATCTGGGCAGAACTCAGCTACCGCAATGATCTAGACCGTTTGTCTGCTCACTTCAAGACCAATACAGGTCTATCAGTTGAGGAATTTATGCAGATTGACCTTGCCAACCTCTTGCCAGACCTGCCAGGTAATCTCAGTGGTATCAATCCCAATCGCTATGTCTTTTATCAGGATGTTCTCTGCCCTATTCTTGATAGACACATGACACCTGAACAGGACAAACCGCACTTCGCTCAGTCTGCTGAGACGCTTGCTGAGATTAAAGAAAAAGCAGGCATCTACGCCTACCTCTTTGAAACTCAGGCTCAGTTGAATCAGATTTTAAGTAGCAAAGTGGATGTGGGACGACGCATTCGGCAGGCCTACCAAACAAACGATAAAGAAAGTCTGCAAGCAATCGCCAGACAAGAATTACCAAAACTCAGAAACGAGATTGAACACTTCCATGCCCTCTTTAGCCACCAATGGCTGAAAGAAAATAAGGTCTTTGGCTTGGATACGGTCGATATCCGAATGGGCGGACTTTTGCAACGTATCAAACGAGCAGAAAGCCGCATAGAGGATTATCTGTCTGGTCAGATTGACCGCATCGACGAGCTAGAAGTTGAAATCCTGCCATTTACTGACTTCTACGCAGACAAAGACTTCGCAGCAACTACAGCTAATCAGTGGCATACCATTGCGACAGCTTCGACGATTTATACGACTTAGGCATTCATCACAAACAGTTAAGCATCTCCTTTTAAATACATGGAGATGTTTTTTGATTTGGAGATAGGGAAGGAGTATAATGAAAGTATAAGGATAGTTTGGAGGTATGACCATGAAAAAGTTACTACTGGTCCTAGGTGCTAGTATGCTAGTCTTATCTGCCTGCCACAGAGCGACAGAGGACGGCGTAACTAGTCCGTCAACAGCGAGGGAGCAAAAAGCAAAAGAAGTAACCAACTATTTTCACTACCTAGCAGATTCCTATCAGAAGGCTCTTTCGCACGAAAAAGAAGTCAAGGACGCAACTGTGCAATCACCTATGGCTGCTACAGTTGCAGCCATGGAAGAACTCCAGTTATCTAATCCGACTGATCAAGCCTTGATTATGAAGAACTACTCAGATTTTCAGAAGCTAATTCAATACAATACTGAAAAGTGGGAAGAAGAGTTTGCAAGCTGGGCTTCTTCTATGGGGCAGTCCTATCATAGACTAGAGCATACAAACTTTGATGAAAAAAATGAACTAATCAAAAAATTAGAAGCTACAACAGTCTCTCAGAAAAGTGTCAAATGGAATGTTTTTGGAGTATCGAGTGACAATGCCTATGATTACTTGGTTTTGGATGCCTACTATGACAATCAGGACAAACATTTCTACCTATTTACACTGAAGGATGGGCAAGCACAGGTCTTGCATGCCGATAAGACACTGGAAACTATCCCTACTGCAAATTTTGAAGAGAATGAAAACACAGATTTAGCGCGACGTTTTAAGGAATTTCTATTAAAAACAAGTGTAACTACAGAGAGCTAGCCAGATACAGATAATAGTTCTTTAATAGACAAGATAAAAACAACCATGGAATCCTATTCGGATAGTAAAGGTGAAAGATTTAAGTCAACTAACTTAGCAACATATGGTCACTACTATGGACTAGCAGTACCAGACCAGATAATGCAATTTGGGCAAGTGGATGGGATGAATTATACTTTTAAATGGTATGGGTATAGTGAAGGTTCAGGTTCTGGGCTAGCTTGCTATGTGAATGAAGCAGAGACAGAGGTGATTCTCTTTGGCTACAAGGATGGTAATCCTGCTCTTTTACACACCGAAGGAAGACCAGAGATTGATAAAAATGAATCAGGAGCTATCATAAATGCCCAGGTTCATTTTGTCGAGTTTCATCACCCAATATTAGAACAAGTTTTCAATTAGTAAAGAGGAAATACATTTATCGTATGCAGAGTGTTTCTCGTGAAACCTATTTCTTATAAAAAACTTCTCCACAAAAAATAATTTGTGGAGTTTTTTCTATAATTAGTAGTTTAACCTGACCTTCAAATAGGAGTATACTAATAATGTAATCGTTATCAAACCTAAAAATTCGATGAAATCAGTTTTTAGGAATAAAAAGGGAGGAAATTATGAAAAAGTTTTCAAAGACCTTGAGAGATAACTGGATCTTTCTCTTGATGGTTTTACCAGGGGCACTCTGGTTGATTCTATTCTTTTACATTCCAGTATTTGGGAATGTGGTCGCCTTTAAAGACTACCATATGACCAGTAATGGTTTCATAGATAGTATTGTGAATAGTAAATGGGTCGGGTTAGATAATTTCAGATTCTTGTTTAGTTCAAAAGATGCCTTTATCATCACTCGAAATACCGTTCTTTACAATCTCGGCTTCATCTTTATCGGTTTGATTGTATCAGTAGGGATTGCCATCATCCTCAGCGAGCTTCGCTCTAAGAGAATGGTTAAGATTTTCCAAACGTCTATGTTGTTCCCTTACTTCTTGTCATGGGTTATCATCAGTTTCTTTACAGATGCCTTCCTAAACATTGACAAAGGGGTCTTCAACCATTTCCTAACATCCATTGGCATGAAGGAAGTCAACTTCTATGCTGACTTAGGCATTTGGCCATATCTTCTCCTTTTCCTAGGAATTTGGAAAGGCTTTGGATATAGCAGTGTCATGTACTATGCGACGATCATGGGGATTGACCCAACTTACTACGAAGCAGCGACAGTGGACGGGGCTAGCAAGTGGCAACGTATTCGCAACGTAACCATTCCACAGTTGACTCCACTTGTAACAGTTTTGACCATCCTTGCAGTCGGAAATATCTTCCGCGCAGACTTTGGTCTCTTCTATCAAATTCCACACAATGCGGGTCAGCTTTACAATGTAACCAACGTTTTGGATGTATATGTCTTTAATGGTTTGACTCAGACAGCAGATATCGGTATGGCTTCAGCAGCCGGTCTCTACCAATCCGTAGTCGGTTTGATACTGGTTATCCTATCAAACTTGCTTGCAAGACGAGTCGATCCAAACTCAGCTTTGTTCTAGAAAGGAGGAGAATATGGCAGAAAAGAAAATTAAAAAAGAAAAAATCGATAATGTCGGCATTCACTCCTTTAGTAAGAAGGCGGATATCTTCTTTAGTATCATCTCTGGTTTGATCGCTCTTTCTTGTATTTTACCCTTTATCTTCGTTATCATCATTTCGGTGACAGACGAAAAGAGCATCCTCCAGTATGGATATAGCTTTTTCCCATCACAGTTTGGATTAGATGGTTTTGAGTTCTTGGCTCAGTTTAAAGATAAGATCCTCCAAGCGCTCTTTATCTCAGTCTTTGTAACAGTAGTCGGGACAGTGACCAACGTCTTCATCACGACAACTTATGCCTACGCCATCTCACGTACAACCTTTAAGTACCGCAGATTCTTTACGATCTTCGCTCTTCTTAGTATGTTGTTCAACGCTGGTTTGGTACCAGGCTATATCGTGGTCACTCGCCTGCTTCAACTTGGTGATACCGTTTGGGCCTTGATTGTTCCAATGCTCCTCTCACCATTCAACATCATCTTGATGCGTTCCTTCTTCAAGAAGACCATTCCAGAAGCCATTCTCGAATCTGCTCGTATCGATGGTGCCAGTGAAGCTCGGATCTTCTTCCAGATTTGTTTGCCATTGTCACTTCCAGGTATCGCAACCATCACGCTTTTGACAGCTCTTGGTTTCTGGAACGACTGGTTCAACGCCCTTCTTTACATCAAGAGTGACAACTTGTATCCATTGCAATATTTGCTCATGCAAATCCAGCAAAATATGGACTACATTGCAAAAGCAGTCGGCCTATCTGGCCAACTGGGAGTCGCTCTACCGAAAGAAACAGGTCGTATGGCCATGGTTGTTGTTGCAACCCTTCCAATCGCGATTCTGTACCCATTCTTCCAACGCTACTTTGTTAAAGGTTTGACTATCGGTGGTGTGAAAGAATAGCACTTACTGAGAAACACCGTTTCTCCCTTCCCAACTTCATCTTAGTGACTGAAGTTACAAATCATTAAATCGTTTATAAGTTTAAAAATAAAAAAGGAGTTTTTATCATGAAAAACTGGAAAAAATATGCTTTTGCATCTGCTAGCGTAGTCGCTTTGGCTGCAAGCCTTGCCGCTTGTGGAAACCTTTCAGGTAACAACAAAAAAGCTGCTGACTCAGCTTCAGGTGACAAACCTGTTCTTAAAATGTACCAAATCGGTGACAAACCAGACAACTTGGATGAATTGCTAGAAAATGCCAACAAAATCATCGAAGAAAAAGTTGGTGCTAAATTGGATATCCAATACCTTGGATGGGGTGACTACGGTAAGAAAATGTCCGTTATCACATCATCAGGTGAAAACTACGATATTGCCTTTGCAGATAACTATGTCGTAAATGCTCAAAAAGGTGCTTATGCGGACTTGACTGATTTGTACAAGAAAGAAGGAGCAGAGCTTTACAAAGCACTTGACCCAGCTTACATCAAAGGGAACACTGTAAACGGTAAGATTTACGCTGTTCCAGTTGCAGCCAACGTTGCATCATCTCAAAACTTTGCCTTTAACGGCGCTCTTCTTGCCAAATATGGCATTGATATTTCAGGTGTTACTTCATACGAAACACTTGAACCAGTCTTGAAACAAATTAAAGAGAAAGCTCCAGACGTAGTACCATTTGCGGTTACGAAGAACTTTATCCCATCTGATAACTTTGACTACCCAGTGCCAAACGGACTTCCATTCGTTATCGACCTTGAAGGAGATACTACTAAGATCGTAAACCGTTACGAAGTACCTCGTTTCAAAGAACACTTGAAGACTCTTCACAAATTCTATGAAGCAGGATACATTCCAAAAGACGTAGCAACAAGCGACACTTCATTTGACCTTCAACAAGATACTTGGTTCGTTCGTGAAGAAACAGTAGGACCAGCTGACTACGGTAACAGCTTGCTCTCACGTGTTGCTAATAAAGATATCCAAATCAAACCAATCACTAACTTTATCAAGAAAAACCAAACAACACAAGTTGCTAACTTTGTCATCTCAAACAACTCTAAGAACAAAGAAAAATCAATGGAAGTGTTGAATCTCTTGAACACGAACCCAGAACTCTTGAACGGTCTTGTTTACGGTCCAGAAGGCAAGAACTGGGAAAAAGTTGAAGGTAAAGAAAACCGTGTCCGCGTCCTTGATGGATATAAAGGAAACACTCACATGTCAGGTTGGAACACTGGTAACAACTGGATCCTTTACATCAACGAAAACGTTACAGACCAACAAATTGCAGATTCTAAGAAACAATTGGCAGAAGCTAAAGAATCTCCAGCGCTTGGATTCATCTTTAACACTGACAGTGTGAAATCTGAAATCTCAGCAATCTCTAACACAATGCAACAATTCGATACAGCTATCAACACTGGTACTGTAGACCCAGATAAAGCTATTCCAGAATTGATGGAAAAATTAAAATCTGAAGGTGCCTACGAAAAAGTATTGAACGAAATGCAAAAACAATACGACGAATTCTTGAAAAACAAAAAATCATAAAAACGATTGATTTCGTGTATTCATTCCTAATTCCTAAAAATGTGATCACTGCCTTCCCTAGTTCTCTAGGGGAGGTAGTGATTTTTAGGATGCAAAAAAAGAAAATAGTAGTTCTAAGAGTTTCGACGATGTGATACACATGTATCTACAGGAGGTCTGTCATGAAAAAGTATCGTCTTCTTTTTAAAATGAGTGCTGTCTTCTCTTACCTATTTTTCGTATTTGGTCTTTCTCAGCTGACTCTTATCGTCCAAAACTATTGGCAATTTTCTTCTCAGATAGGAAATTTCTTCTGGATTCGAAATATCCTGAGTTTGCTATTTAGTGGAGTCATGATTTGGATTCTGGTTAAGACAGGGCACGGCTATCTCTTTCGCGTTTCGAGAAAAAAATGGCTCTGGTATTCAATCCTAACAGTCCTAGTAGCGGTAGCTCATATATTTTTTAATATTCAAACAGCTAGACACGTTCAGTCAACTGCTGAAGGTTGGGCCGTATTGATTGGTTATAGTGGGACTAATTTTGCCGAATTGGGTATCTACATATCCCTGTTCTTTTTGGGACCATTGATGGAAGAGTTAATCTATAGAGGATTACTGCAACACGCCTTCTTTAAGCATTCGCGATTTGGTCTTGATTTGATCCTTCCGTCCATTTTGTTTGCTCTCCCTCATTTTTCAAGCTTTCCTAGTCTGTTAGATATCTTCGTCTTTGCAACATTTGGAATCATCTTTGCTGGTTTGACTCGCTATACCAAGAGCATTTATCCTTCCTATGCGGTGCATGTTATCAATAATATTGTAGCGACCTTGCCATTTTTGCTGACTTTTTTACATAGGGTGTTTGGGTAAAACACTGGCGCGAGTTAGGAATTATAGTTTTTCAATTTATAAGTGAGTTTCAGGAGGAAAATGAGAATGACACCATTAAAATGGTTTTCCGGAGGTAGAGAAAGGTGTTGTGAAGCGATGACTATCATTGATTATCTATTGGAAGATATAAAGGATGCGCCTCAACTTGCTCCCTTGAAAAATCAATTGGCTGTTTATAAGAGTCAACTGAAGGACGGTGGGGCCTCTACTCCATTTGTCCTGAGTCAAATGAATATCGACCTTGCGCGTGTATTGATTGACAATAAGCTGATTCTGTCAGAAAGTCAAGCTAAGCAAATCAAAAAATTGAGAGAATTATCTGCGATTCGCTATGGTTACTGATGAAGTGCAGTGGCAGGTCTCTCTCTCCAATTTCCGGTCAAATAAATTGCATTCGTTTTCTCAAGTGGGTATACTAGTATAGTTGAATGAAAAATTCTGAAAATTTAAGAATAGAAAAGAGAACAAATCTTATGGCAAAAGATATTCGTGTCTTACTTTACTACCTTTATACTCCAATTGAAAACGCAGAGCAATTTGCGGCAGATCACCTGGCTTTCTGTAAATCAATCGGTCTCAAAGGCCGTATCCTAGTCGCTGACGAGGGGATTAACGGGACCGTTTCAGGTGACTACGAAACAACTCAAAAATACATGGACTATGTTCACAGCCTCCCAGGTATGGAAGACCTCTGGTTCAAGATTGACGAAGAGAATGAACAAGCCTTCAAGAAGATGTTTGTTCGTTACAAGAAAGAAATTGTCCACCTTGGTTTGGAAGACAACGACTTTGACAGCGACATCAACCCACTTGAAACAACAGGTGCTTATTTGTCTCCAAAAGAGTTCAAAGAAGCCCTTCTTGACGAAGATACAGTGGTCCTTGACACGCGTAACGATTACGAGTACGACCTAGGACATTTCCGTGGGGCTATCCGCCCAGACATCCGCAACTTCCGTGAGTTGCCACAATGGGTTCGTGACAACAAGGAAAAATTCATGGACAAGCGTGTCGTGGTTTACTGTACAGGTGGCGTTCGCTGTGAGAAATTCTCAGGCTGGATGGTTCGTGAAGGTTACAAAGATGTCGGCCAATTGCACGGAGGAATCGCAACTTACGGTAAAGATCCAGAAGTTCAAGGTGAGCTTTGGGATGGGAAAATGTACGTCTTTGACGAGCGTATCGCCGTTGATGTTAACCATGTCAACCCAACCATCGTAGGGAAAGACTGGTTTGATGGAACACCATGTGAACGTTATGTCAACTGTGGAAATCCCTTCTGTAACCGTCGTATCTTAACATCAGAAGAAAATGAAGACAAGTACCTTCGTGGATGCTCACACGAGTGCCGTGTTCACCCACGTAACCGCTATGTTTTAGAAAATGAATTGACACAAGCAGAAGTGGTGGAGCGCTTAGCTGCTATCGGTGAAAGCTTGGATCAAGTCGCTACAGTATAAAGCAAACAGCCCTTAGGGGCTGTTTTTCTATGCTTTTTATCTAAAAATCTAAAATTTGTTTCTGTATCTTTCAGGAAAATAGGGTATACTGTATGTAATCGATTTCAAAGGAGGCCAGTTATGGCGAAAACATTTTTTATCCCAAATAAAGAAAGTATTCTAGGACAACAGGAGGTCTTGACTGCCAAGTCCATCTTAGCCTTGGTGGAGGGCTTGGAGTCGCATAGTTATGATGCAGTCTATCTCCGTCAGCCCCTCAATCGTCTCGAATACATGGAGTGTGGGATTGTAGGTCAGTCGCAATTTCTCTTCAAGGTGAACTATGCGGATAGTCGAAAAGGCTATCAAGTGGTGATTCCAGATTTCCTTACTAGAGCGGACTGGGAGATTGTAGAAGCTCTCCTCCAAGCCCTATCGAGCAAGTTGGGGGAGGAGGTAGAAGGGCTAGAAGGGTTTGAATTTGAAGCTTATTTCCGAGAAACGGTCAAGAATTATCTAGCGGATAAGGAGGCTCGTCTAGTATACTGCCAAGGGCTCTTGTCCCCTATCTACCTCAACAAGGAATACCTCGAGAGCTTTTTGGCTGAGGATGGATTGGCACGTTTTGAAGAGCTGGTCAAGAAGGTTCAAGGATCTGATGCCTACCTTGCCAGTGTGAAATTTTACCCAGATGCTCAAGGCAAGGTGCACGGTATCTATCATCTAGCCCAGGGAGTCAAGACGATTTTACCTAAGGAGCCCTTTGTACCAGCATCCTATACTGAGCAGCTAGCAGGCAAGGAGCTTGTTTGGGAGATTGACCTAGTGACGATTTCTGGTGATGGGTCCAAAGCAGAAGACTACGAATCCATCGCTCGCTTGGATTACGCAAAATTCCTAGAGTCACTACCAACAGCATTTTACCACCAACTAGATGCTAATCAACTAGAAGTACAAGCTATTTTGGGAAAAGATTTTGAGGAATTGGCAAGCATCGAGTAGGCCTTGTTTAAAAAAGAGTAAGTATAAAAATCCCTGTCATTAACAAATGGCAGGGATTTTGGTTAAAAGAAGGTCAGGATGCGAAGGTAGTCAACTGTCAGCGCGAGCTCTGCAATGAAGAAGGGTAAGAGAATAGCGCCATCAAGTAAGACAGCTAGCAAGAATCGATAAAATGGGTCGAGGCTACTGGTCTTACTTGGCTTACTAATCACAAAGAGATTGCCGAGGGCAAAGATGACCATGCTTAGAAGAGTGAGGATACCAGCAAATCGTAAGCCACCAAAGAGTGCAAAGAAACTTGCTAGAGCCGTTAGGACAAGCGGGATAGCAAAGAGTCTGCTATAACGGTCAAAGGCTTCTTGGAATGTGAAGTCGTTCTCCTGATCCAGCACACGTCGGACGGTAAAGCCTCCCAAAATGATGGAAAAGTAAAATAGAGCGCTAGCGACCAAGATAGAGAGTCCAGCAAAAAGATCTAAAGGTGGAAGCTGGTTAGGATAACTATTAGCCATAGAAATCATATAGCCATAGTAGAGGTGCTTGATATGATAGATACTAAAGAAAAGGTTAATCGAAGATAGCAAAGTGAGTAGGCCAAAGACACTGTAACGATGCTTTTGGTCCGTAGTCTTGCTGGCAGTTGGTTCTTGGATAGCATCCAGCAGCCAAGTCCAAAACAGTGCGATTTCTTCTTTTAATCTGGCTGTTTTACGAGGGTCAATATCTGGGATATAGGGGCTTTCTAAAGCCTTGCTGAGGATGTTTTTTTCTTTTGCAGGGTTTTCTTGCTTGCGTTCCTCTTCAGCTTTCCCTTCTCCCTCTTCCTCGGTTTGGGTTTCCTCGATTATTTCGGGAGTTTCCTCCTCATGCGTTTCCAGCTCTTTAGGTGAGACAGGTGTTTCTTCGCTTACTTGTAGTTCGGTCTCCACAGTTTCTGAAGTCTCAGGCTCGTTGGGCTGGTTTTCCGATTTCGTCTGAGGTGATTTCTTCTCAAGATCAGCACTTTCAAACCATTCTTGTGTCATGATGGAACCTCCTTTTTTATGGTTGTTTTCTATTTTTAGACTAGCAGATGAAAGCGTTTTTGTCAATGGTTCGTAGAAGGAGATAGCTAATCCTCATCTTTTAGAAGAAAGATATCCCCGTCGGCTCGTGCAATGAGTTGATTCTTGACTTCTGCTTTTTCAGTTTTGTAGGGGTTGGTTAAGCGTTCATATTGGTTATTCTCCCCTTTTTTGACAGAGTGTCGTCCCTCTCTTTTAAAATGGATAATGGAGCCATGTTTAGCTGCGAGATTGAGGTTGATTCGTTGCCGCTCTTCTTTGGTGAGAATAAGGTTTAAGTCTGATCTAGCTTCTAACTCAACCTTGCCGTGGATTTGGATATCTTCAACATGGAGATGTCTCCCTTCTGTCTTGACCTGACTATCTGTCAGTTCTGTTTTAAAGATGTTGATGATATTGGGCGTTGTGAATTTGCTGTTTTTGATACGACTTCCTTCGATTCGGAGGAGATAGCCGTTTGTATTGAGGGTCGCATTTTCAAGGCTAGCATTTATGATAGTGGTCTGTCCACGATTGGCTGAGACATTGATAGCTTTCAAAGTTCTTCCTTTAGGGAGGGAGAGAACGACTTCGTCAAAACGGTGAGAATAACTGCTGGCGATACGAAGTAGGCCTTCGATTCCTGAGCCGAGAAAACGATGTTGGGAGGCTTGTTTATCAGTGACGGTCAGTGTTTTGTCACTCATACCAGTAGTTAGATCGTGACGACCAGACACGGAAGGATGATAGGTGATATGGATCTTGTCATCTAGAGACTCTGTGATGGTTAGGCTATGTTCATCAAGGGTCAAATCAAGTTTTTCCACTTCGCTTCCGAAGGTCACTTCTTCGATACGATTGTCATAGACGGGGTCTTTTGACATGGCAAGCAAACTTTGAATACCATTGGACTGGGCGCCGATAACTATCATGATAAAACCAAGAATAGTAGCAACCACACCAAAGATGAGAAATCCTTTCGTCAATTTACGCATGTCTGTCACCTCTCTTTCCTTTTTTTAGAATCCATTGCACCAAGCGGACGACCAGAAGGCCAAAGAAACGAGCTACATAGGAGATACCCAGTAGAACAAGAGAAGAAGCACCGATAGAGAGCAAACCAGCCCCGAAAATTAAGATAAAGGCAGATTTAGCTTCGGCTAGGATGCTAAAACTTTCTACGATAAAGAGTCCGCCCAGCAGGATACCCGTCACAGAGACGGTAAAGAAGGCTAGAATGACAGCGGCCGCTGCGATAAAAAGTCCGATGATTGCCATGAGGATGCCGATCCCGACCGGAATTCCGATAGGAGCTACTAGCAGAGCTAGAAGGGCAATGTGTAGCAGTTGGCGGTCATTCTTTTGAGCTGGTGCCTCATTAACTTTTTTGTCGAGGAGGTTAGAGAGGACATCATGAGCCGCTTCTTTTGGTGTTCCCAGACTAGCAATGAGCTCCTCTTCGCCCTCTGGACCTGCATCGTCAAATAGTTCCTTAAAGTAGTCCATGGCTTCGATGCGATCAGCTTCAGGTAGTTTATGGAGATAGGTTTCTAACTGAGTCAGATAGTCAGTTCTTGTCATGGCGGATACTCCCTTCTATGATGCCGTTGACGGTTTCGGTATAGAGCGTCCACTCTTCCTTTAGAGTAACGAGCTGCTCTACGCCCCGATTAGTCAAGGAGTAGTATTTGCGCATACGCCCCTGAAACTCTCTAGAGTAGGTGGTCAGAAAGCCACTGGCTTCCAATTTTTTGAGAATGGGATAGAGCGTAGATTCTTTGATATTGGCGATGAGTTTAATGGTTTGGCTAATCTCATAACCATAAGAATCTCCCTGCTCCAGCACAGCCAAGATGAGAAACTCGATCAAGGCAGAGGATGTTGGGAAGTACATGGGAAACCTCCTTTATATTATATAAAAATTTTATATATACTCTTTTCAAATATATTGTATCTCAAGTTGAAAGCCCTGTCAAGAAATATGTGTAAAAATTTTACATATAAAAAAACTCCTAGTAAAAACTAGAAGTTTAGAGGATTTTGTTAGCCTTTATCTAAATTTTATCGTAGATTTCGTATAGTTAATTTTCTTATCTAAAAGTTTCAATAAAGGAGTAACGTATTCAGGATTTGGAAATTTAGGACCGAAAATGACTTCATCGATTTGGATTGAATTTTCACGTTCTACATAAAGTCTGCCTATCCCAGAGGTTTTATCAATTTTGATTTTATCATTACTTGGGTCTAGATTAGCATAGCGTAAGATACGCAGTTCATTCTCATATTTGTAATCGACAGATTTAAACAAGTAACGAATTTCTTCGATACAGTCAGAAATCGCTTTTTGATAAAAATCATCTCTTTTGTTCAAATTCTTATCTATTTTTTCCTTTAAAGCTTCCAAGAATTCTTCTAATTTTTTGATTTCATCGTCGTTGAAGAGTTCCGTTTTTTCTATGCTAAACTCACCATCTGAATCATTGACATAGGCTATTCGGTAGAGATAATCAATATTCCCTTTAGCTACCTTATCTTTTTTTTCAGGTTGGTGCTGTATTTCTTCAATCCTAGCAGAAAAAGTTTGCTCTTTTTTCTTGACTTCGTTTGCTGAGACCTTTAAATCACCACTTAACTCCGACATAGACAAATCAATCTTATTAATGATCTCTAGGGATGATGTTTCTTGACGCCATGAAACATCATTGAAAGAAGTAAATCTTGAAAAATCATCTTCCTTAAGTACTAGACAAACACCTTGAGCATCATCGCCGTATTGAGACCACATAGTCAAGTCATCTGTTTTACTGGTGAAGCTCATTAAAAACCATGGACTAGGATCTAAAATATTTCGCTTCTCGAAGTAGGATGTTATTTCCCCATCTTTGCTAGGTTCCAATATTTCTTCGATAACTACACCTTCCTCGGGGTCGTTCATATAATTGGCATTATACAAACGAGTTTTTCCAGATACGGAAAATTTTGTATCATCTGTATTTCCTGTGTCTTGATCTAATAAATTTTGGAGAGTTTTTCCTTTGGTATAATGACCAAATTTAAGATTCGAATTTTTATCTTTTGCTTTCAAACCAAGTTGATACTTGATATCTTGAACAATTCTGTAGATATCTATTAACTGATTGAGCTTATTCTCATCATCTTTATAGTGTTTTATCCAATCCTTTAAAATATCGTATTTTGTATTTATAACAAGGTTAAGATTTAAAGCCTTAATTAGTAGTTTTCTGTCCAAATCTTCATTGGAATAAAAACATAGTTTATCTAAGATTTTTGTAAGACTAGTAGTTGGAGTATCATTTGTATATAATGGAGTATCAGGATTGTTTTCTAATATTTCCACTACAATTTTAAATATTTCAACGCTAGAGAGATTTGTTAGGATAGCTAATATTTGTTTAACTGTATTGCCTCTTTTATCTCTTTTATTTTGAAGGTTTGCTAGATTAAATAAAACCTTAGCATATCGTAACGCAATGTCTTCAGATTGCTTGAACTGCTCAAAAATTTCTTTGACTAAATTAGCGGTCTTCTTTCTCTCTTCTACATTTACTTGTTCAACTGATAAATTGACTAAAGCCCTAGCATACTGTAACGCAATGTCTTCAGACCGTTTAAACTGCTCAAAAATTTCTTTGACGGAATTAGCAGTATCGTCTATTTCTTTTATATTTACTTGTTCGACCGACAAATTGAACAAAACCATAGCATATCGTAACGCAATGTCTTCAGATTGCTTGAACTGCTCAAAAATTTGTTTGACTGAATTAACGGTATCGCCGAGTTCTTCT
>CAJNCW010000008.1 GCA_905221345.1 bacterium | reverse complement strand
TGTCTTAACCCCTTGACCAACGGACCTTGAGCTTTTCAACTCTTTCTATTATACCTACTTTTTACACTTTGTCAAGGGATTTTTTTGACTATTTTTACCTGAAATCACTGAATACGATGCTTAATTCTCTCAGAAGGGACTTTCTACCTTTGAAGCATTCTCCTCCCATCAGACGATCAAGTTGTTCTTGTTTTTCTTTAACCTGACTTGCTCTGTAATTCTTTAGAAGCTCATGAAAGAGATAATAATCATCCAGTCTGAGTCCTTTTTCTCCTAGACGATGACTGATTTCGCTTACCTCTTCATAGGGTTCTTTATCGAAACGGCGCTTGTGGCTTTCCTGTTTGCGGATGTAGTCCAAGATACGATTTCTAAATTTTGTTTTAAAGCAGACATATAGTTGACGACGCTCGCCCTCTAGTAACTCTGGATGGTGACTGACCAGCTCATACAGGCACATCATCCCCTCCTGGTCCCAGTCCTCTTTCTCCCACATATGTAGATGATAATCTTTGCGACACTTATGGACGATCCCCTTGCTTTCTTCGTATAATTCTTTCAGATTCATAGACCTCTCCTTTCTGCATTTAGTTTAACAAAATGCATCAAGCCTTTGATCTACTTCTCCTCTTCTGTACTTCTCGCTACCTCAACTGCATACAAAAAGAGAGGCAAGGCCTCTCTGGGTTATTTTTCTTCACTCATTTTTGATTTTACTTCATCATAAGATAGGGCATGGGATTCCTCTTCCACAGTCTCAGGCATTTTTCCTGTTTCGTAAAGAGATTTAATTTGTGTACTATCCAATGTTTCGTATTTCAACAATGCTTCTGCAATCAACTTGTGGGTTTCACGATTTGATTGAATAATTTCAGCTGCTTTGTTTCGTGCTTCATTTAATAATGAACGTACTTCCTCATCAATCTCATAAGCTGTTTGCTCTGAAATTAATTTTTGAGGACTTTGTGCACCAAACATAGCATGATTACCTTCGTATTGAACTGGGCCAAGTTTTTCACTCATACCGTATTCAGTGACCATTGCACGCGCCATCTGTGTAGCTTGTTCAAAGTCATTTGAAGCTCCTGTCGTTTGGACATTAAAGATAATCTCTTCAGCTACACGACCACCCATCAAACCTGCCAATTGCTCTTTCATATCTTCTTTAGAAAGAAGCATTTGATCTTCTTTAGGAAGTGCAATCATGTATCCGCCTGCACGTCCACGTGGCACGATGGTCACTTTATGAACAACACGAGCATTTGACAAGACTAAACCAACAATGGTATGTCCAGCCTCGTGGTAGGCAACCAATTCACGTTCTCTTTGTGATACTGTTTTATCTTTCTTAGATGGTCCAGCAATCACTCTGTCCTCTGCCTCATCAATATCTGAAGCATCAATGACTGATTTGTTGCGACGGGCAGCAACCAAGGCGGCCTCGTTTAGAACATTTTCCAAGTCAGCACCAACAAAGCCTGGGGTTTGTTGGGCAACTAGTTTCAAATCAACATCTTCTGCTAGAGGTTTATTTTTAGCGTGAACTTTCAAGATTGCTTCACGACCTTTAACATCAGGACGGCCAACCAAGACTTTTCTATCAAAACGTCCTGGACGGAGAAGAGCTGGATCTAGAACATCTGAACGGTTCGTCGCAGCGATAACGATGATTCCTTCATTTCCCTCAAAACCATCCATTTCAATTAAGAGTTGGTTCAAGGTTTGCTCACGTTCATCATTTCCTCCACCGAGACCGACACCACGTTGGCGACCAACAGCATCAATTTCATCGATAAAGATGATAGCTGGCGCTGCTTTTTTTGCATCCTCAAAAAGAGAACGAACACGACTTGCACCAACTCCGACAAACATTTCTACAAAGTCAGAACCTGAGATGCTAAAGAATGGAACTCCTGCTTCCCCAGCAACTGCCTTAGCAAGTAAGGTTTTACCTGTCCCGGGAGGCCCCTCCAAAAGAACACCCGCAGGAATACGCGCACCAAGCTTTGTAAATCGTTTTGGATCTTTTAGGAATTCAACAACTTCGACTAATTCTTGTTTTTCTTCCTCGGCACCTGCAACATCTGAGAATCGTACCTTGATATCTTCTTTATTAGCAGCTTTGGCCTTGCTACGTCCAAAACTCATTGGATTTCTACTATTATTTCCTCCCATATTTCCCATCATAGAGAATAGGAAGAAGAAGAGAATAGCAAATGGCACAACAGAGACAAGGATATTGATCCACATACCACTTGAACTCTCATGTTTAACTGTTACCTCAGCCTGATGTTCAGAAGCAAGCTTTTGCAATTCTGAAACTGTTGAATCCGACGGAAGAATAGTACTTGAGAATCTTTCTACTGTTGTAGCAGTAGGAGTGAAAAATTGAATCCCTGTTTCTTCTTTACTAGTCTTAGGATTTTTATAAACACCAGACACCTCAATGATGCTACCATTTGGCTGATAGGTCAATTCTTTTACATTGTCTGCTGTAATTTCTTTTACCAATTCTGTATAGTTAATTTTTTCGCTTCGTCCAGCAGTATTTCCAGAGTAAAAATACTGGAATCCTGTCACAAGGAAGAAGATAATTAACAAGTATAGAAATGGATTTCTAACTAAACCATTATTTTGTTTTTTCATTAAAGATAGATCTTTCTAATTTGAATAAACTTCCTCTTTCAACACTCCAACATAAGGAAGATTACGATAATTTTCTTTGTAGTCCAAACCATATCCTACAACAAACTCATTTGGAATAGTGAAGCAAGTATAATCTGCTTCAATTTCAACAATGCGTCCTTCTGGTTTGTCTAACAAAGTCGCGATTTTAACAGAAGCTGCTTCTCTTGCTTTAAACATATCTCGCAAATTCTTCAAGGTTTGACCTGTATCGATGATATCCTCTACAAATAGAACATGTCTCCCTTTGATATCTTGAGTCACGTCTTGCTTTATATTGATCACACCACTACTTGCTGTTCCACCATGGTAGCTAGATACCATCATAAAGTCCATCTCAATATGCGTATCAATATGTTTGACCAATTCAGCCATAAAAGGAATCGATCCTTTTAAAATACCAATGAGAATTGGATTTTTCCCCTCATAGTCTTTGGTTAGCTGCTCACCTAGCTTTTTAGCTGCTTCTGTAATTTCATCATGTGAAACAAGGATTTTTTTAATATCGTGTTCTAACATCTTTTTACCTATCTATTTTTTCTATATAAAGTACAGTGTTCATTATATCATTTTTCGTGTTTTTACTCAAATCACTGGTCGCAATTCCTAAAATTGAGATAATTTCTCCAAATTGCTCAATAATAGGGGTTGTTTTTCGTTTTTCAATAGGGATTTTTAAATCTATAAACAGACGTCTCAGTTTCTTTCGATGACCATTTAGGGTAATAACATCGCCAGGTTTTCGACATCTAATATATACAGGTGTTTCCCGTGAAACTGTTACTTTTTGAACAGAATCCTCTTCAATAGGGATACCAAAGGAAAATAAATAACCCATATATTGAACTTGATTTTGATAGTGTAACACAAGTTCATCTTCCTTTTCATCAGCCTGAGGACTGATTTTACAAACTCGAAAATTCTGATACTCTTTTATCAATTCATAGCCATTTTTAAGAGAATGACGATACTGGCTTTTCGTTGCTAAAATCTGTCGAACTTCAGCAAACTGAGCCTTTGTCAGATTTAAGTCTGGGAATTGATTGAGATAGTTCTGGAGTAAAACTCCTTGAGTTTGTTGAGAGTATGAAAATAGCTCATTCAAATCTTCCACATCAATCTGTTCAGAAAGCTCTGTTATGGCTACTTGGTAATCTGAAATCTCCCTTCCAAAATCTAAAAGGGCGGATTTAAGACAAGGATTTTCTTTTTCAAGTTCTGGTAAATACCTATTTCGAATGCGATTGCGAAAATAGACATTCTCACGATTTGTTTGATCTTCGAAATGAACAATTGGTGGAAAATCCTTTTTATGAAAATGCAATAAGGGACGGATGATTTCAATATCATCAACTACTTGACTTTCTTTTATTCCTGTTAAATGACGTAGCCGACTTCCTCGAATCAAGCGCATCAAAATCGTTTCAACCTGATCATCTGCATGGTGGGCAGTGACCAAGGCAGTTGCTCCAACCTCTTTCATGATTTTCCTAAAAAAATCATAACGAAACTCTCGAGCACGAGATTCTGAAAAGTCTCCTGAAAAGCTTGTGATATAAATAGGAAGTCCAGCTGCATCAGCTAACTTCCTTAGTTCATTCTCCTCCCAGTCAGACTCACTTCTCTGCTTGTGATTGACATGTGCTACAATCAGCTCAATTTCCAACTCATTTTGATAAGTAGATAATAGATGAAATAAAAACATCGAATCCAGTCCACCAGACAGAGCCAACACAACTTTAGAATGTTTTTTGAAATACTCTTTTTGGAGAAAATGATTTAAAAAATCCTGCTCCCTCATTTTAGAACCTCATAGACATCCTTGGCTATCTTAGCAATGGTGTCATAATCAGAATTTTTGGTAAAAATAGAGAGAACGAAAGGAGAATCTGTGAAAACAATGGCAGTATCATGTTTGAACTCGTCAGCATCTCCGATTTTATGAGCTACCTTAACCGAAACACCTTTCGCAATTCGTTGGTTATCAAAATTCGTTTTGCCTAGAGACTCTAAAACAAAACCATTCTGATTATAAATAGCTTCCATGACTTTTCCAGCCATTTTCGAAGAAGTTAATTTATCATTCACATCCCAATCTTCACCCATAATGGTGGACATTTTTTCTTTAAAAGCCCCGTCAGATTGATTGGTCACATAATAACCCAAAATATTATGAGCAACATTGTCAGACTCCTTTGTTACCTTGGTAATTAATTGTTGGAGGTTGTAGTCTTTGTTGTCTCCTGTTTTAGGTAAACTACCACTACCTTCTGGTTTATAGGATCCAGGGAAACTATTCACTTCTGGGATATACTTGAAGCTGCTGTCCAGCGTATATTTTCCTTGATTTATCTTATCTTGAGCATAATACAGGTAGGCCAGCTTCAAGATGCTAGCTGCATAGAGTTTGCTGTCTTCATTCACCCCAGCCTCTTTACCTGTACTTAGTTGTTTAACATAAATAGAGTAATTTTCATTCTGATAATTGTTTGATAAGACTTCTTGAACCTTTTGGATGCGATTGTCTTCTTCTGAGACGAACTCTTTTGATACCCACCCAACTTGATCAATATGAAGAAATTCTTGTCCTTCCGCAAAGAGGGTTCTATCTACTGTTACGTGTTGATAGGGAGAGAGAGATGAAGAAATTTCTTTAGCACCATAAGGACTGTTATAGATAACAAACCCCGGCTCCAACCATACTTGTCTATTTTGAGTTTGAACTTGACTTTGATCATAGACTAAACGCTTATCTGCAACGATAAACTGATGATTGTCTAATTTAAAAACAGGAACACCTTGTCTATTCAAACGCCATTCTACGATTTTAAAGACTGTTCCAGGAGTCAATTTACCAGATTCCTTAACAAGATCTTCATTAGCATAGACAGCTGTTTCTCCATAAACCATTGGCGATTCAAGGGGTTCTTTATAGTAAAATCCATGATCAGACTCAGTTACATAATAAATTTCTTGTGAAGAGTAAGGAAGCTGTTTTTCCGTGCTAACTACTCTTGAAGTTATGATAAAAACAGATAGTAGTGATAACACTACTAAGAACTTACGCATTCTTCCCTTCCCTTTCTTCTTGTACTCGTAATAAATGATTTTTAGTTGCTAATTCCTCTAATTTTTCATCTGATAAACTTAAAAACTGCTCAACAACTTCTAATAAATTTTCCATGACTTTACCTCGGAAGCAAATCCGGAATGGTATAAATTGCTTCTCGTTTCTTTGAGTAATAGTACTTGGCGCGTGCATATTTCGCTACATAGTCTTCATCTTTCAACTTTGCAGCAAAAGCAGATTCCTTATCCTTCTCATCACTAAGAGTTTGGTACTGCTCTTTCAACTCTGTCAATTGCTGGCGGCGTTGTAATAACTGATTATAGCTTTGAGCCAAGTTATAAGTTGGTAAAATAAACAATAAAATCATCAAAATAAGGACCCAACCCATAAAGCGATTCCTCTTTTGTCTTTCCTTCATCAGGTAACGACGACGTTGATGTTCATTTTGAATAAAAGAATTATTCATCTGTACAATATTTTTAGACATTTTCTTCTACCCGTGTTTCACTGAGAATTTCGTACATGCCTGCTGCATCTTCTTTTTTTGTACTATCTTTCATCTCTAGTACTTTAACAAGCAACAACTTATTTCCAAAGCGAATTTCAACTTGGTCATCAACTTTTAAATCCGTTGAACTTTTGGCCAAGATTCCGTTCACCTTGATTCTACCTTTATCTGCTACTTCTTTTGCGACCGTGCGACGCTTAATAATTCGTGATACTTTTAAATACTTGTCTAATCTCATTTTTATTACCTCAAATTATTATTGTACCATTTTTATCCCTTTTATAGAAGAAAAACGTCAAAGAGAATTAGCTTCCTTTGATTCTTTTATCTCTAATAAACTTTCTCCAAAAATCAGCAGACCTTCTAAAATTTCATAATCCTTCTTGTTTCGGACATCAAATACAACTTCCATTAATCCCTTATTCTCAGCTATGGCCGCCTTTAAGTTCGTTGCAGATAAGGCTTTAAAATAATCTTGAGCCAAGAACAGTCGTTGAGTAATTTTTTCAAATTGAACTGTAATCTTATTTTCTTTTCTCTCCACATGTTCTACAAATACCTTGTCCAAGTATGATTTGACCAAACCAATCTCTAAAAGATAAGCCACCACATCTGGATATTCTCCAAAACGATCCATCAATTCTTCTTGTAACTCTTCATAGTTGACACGGTTGTCAATTTGACGAATTTTCTTGTAAATTTCAATCTTATGTCGTTGGTCAGAAATATAAGTATCAGGAAGATAAGCATCAATTTGTAAAATCAACTCAGCATTTCCTTTGATTCTTTTATTCCCATTGCCGCTACGTTTAGCAATAGCTTCCTCTAATAACTGTGAATACAATTCAAAACCAACAGAATCAATGAAACCAGACTGGGATTTTCCCAAGAGATTTCCTGCTCCACGAATAGAAAGATCTCGCATCGCAATCTTAAATCCTGAGCCCAATTCTGTAAATCCTTTGATTGCTTCTAATCTCTTCTCAGAGACTTCACTGATTGATTTTTCTGGGCGATACATAAGATAAGCATAAGCAATACGATTGCTACGACCAACTCTTCCTCTTAATTGATACAAGGTTGACAAGCCCATATGGTCTGCATTTTCAATAAATAAGGTATTGGCGTTTGGAATATCAACTCCTGTCTCAATAATGGTAGTTGTCACCAAAATATCATATTGTCCTTCAATAAAGTCCAATAAAGTGTTTTCCAATTGAATTTCACTCATTTGCCCATGAACATAACCAATTGAAGCCTCTGGAATCAACTCCTGTAATTCTGAAACCTTCTGGTCAATCGTGTCAACTTTGTTGTAAAGATAGTAAACTTGACCTCCACGCTCCATTTCACGCAAGACAGCATCACGAATCACACTATCGTTCTTCTCCAATACATAGGTTTGAACAGGATAGCGATTAGTTGGAGGAGTTTCAATAACAGACAAATCTCGAATTCCCAGCATAGACATATGAAGGGTACGAGGGATTGGTGTTGCTGTCAAGGTTAGAACATCTACTTGTTTTTTCAGTTCTTTCAAAGTTTCCTTATGCTTGACACCAAATCGTTGTTCCTCATCAATAATCATCAAGCCCAAATCTGAAAACACAACATCTTTTGACAAAACACGATGCGTTCCAATCAAAATATCGACTTGACCATTCTTTAATTTTTCAAGTGTCTCTGCCTGCTCTTTTTTACTTCTAAAGCGACTCAACACATCAATATTAACAGCAAAATTTTGGAATCGTTCCTTAAAATTCGTATAGTGCTGTTGCGCTAAAACCGTCGTTGGAACTAGAACGACCACCTGTTTGTGATCATTGACCGCCTTAAAGGCTGCACGCATTGCAACTTCAGTCTTCCCAAAACCAACATCCCCAACCAGAAGTCGATCCATGGGATGAGAATCTTGCATATCTCTCTTGATTTCCTCAATACTACGAAGTTGATCATCCGTTTCAACATAAGGAAAAGCATCATCAAAAGCATGTTGTTCTTCATCATCAGCTGAGAAAGCAAAACCTTTCAACTGACTGCGTTCAGAATAGAGTTTGATTAAATCGTCAGCTATATCCTCTACCTGGTTCTTAACTTTTTGCTTGGACTTTTTGAAATGACCATCATTTAATTTATTAAGTTTTGGAGGTTTCCCATCACTTGAAACATATTTGGAAAGTAACTGAATCTGCTCTACTGGGATGGAGATTTGATCCCCATTTTGATATTGAACACTGACATAATCACGGTGAATCCCTTTGATTTCAATTGTTTCAATTCCTAGATATTGACCAATTCCATGGATATGGTGAACAACGTAGTCCCCTTTTTCAAGTTCATTATAATCTTTTAATCGCTCTGCGTTTGAAGCATGTTGTCTTCGAAAACGACGTTTTAATTTCTTTTGAAAAATCTCATGTTCAGTAATCAAGAGAATTTTTTCATCTACAAAATGAAAACCATGTCTTAGATTACCCTCAATCAAGTTCACAGATTCTTTACAGATACTTGACTTATCTCTGGAATCCAATTTGATCTGATATTCCTCTAAAACATCCTCCAACGTCTTACTTCCCATTGAATTGCTAGACTGCAAAATAATAGTGTAGTCCATTTTTTTGTATCGCTCAATTTCTTCTTTAAGAAAAGAAAACTGATTGAAAAATTCTTGCATAGGGTATTGATTAAATTGATAAATGTGATCAAACTTGAGATTTCCTAAACCCTTTTGCAGATTAGAGAAAAAGGTCACTGGACTTTGTTTTTTATAGGTTTGCTCTGTATCTGCAAAATACTGCATCTCAGAAAATGATTTACCATTCTGTAAATCTTCTGTAAAGTATTGCGCTAATTCTCTTTCAAAGGATTCATACTGATTCATCAATTTTTGATAGTCATCAAAGAATACTGGTGTATCTTTTTCAATATAATCAAATATAGTCCATGTTTTATCGTAACATAAAGATAAAAACTTTCGACTATCTGAATGCACTTGTCTTTGATGAAAACTTGATAAAATCTCTTCCAAGTATGATTTTAAAATTGGTGATAAGGTCTTTGAAATTTGCTTTTCTAAAGCTGACTGACCTCGTAGATAGTCCTCTTCCCTCAAAAGCATATCACTAGCTGGAAAGATAGTGAGTTCTGTTTGATTTTCTTTTGATAATTGTGTTTCTACTTCAAAAGTCCGAATTCCATCTACTTCATCCCCAAAAAACTCAATTCGGAAAGGTTCTAACTGAGACATCTCAAAAATATCTAAAATATCTCCTCGAATACTAAACTCCCCTTGAGTCTGTACTTGACTAACTTTTCGATATCCAATTTCCTTTAATTTGTGAAGAAGGTCATGTTGGTCATATTCTTCACCGACTGCAATTTTTATAATACTTTCTTTAAATCTAGTCGGAGAGGGTAAAATCAATCGACTTGCTGCGATATTACAAACTAAAATCCCTTTCTTAGATGAATCAGTTAAAAAACGCAAGGCTTCAACTCGCGAAATGATTTTTTCTTGCGAAGACATCAAAAACTCTACCATAGGAGAGTCATCTACCAAAAAAGGATAGATAACTTCCTCTCCTAAGAGAGAAAGAAGATCACTGATAATTCGCTCTGCTTCTCCATAAGTTGAAGTCAGTAACACAATCTTATTTTCTTTTTCTAGACTACTTGCAATTGCAAGAGCCTTAGTAGACGTTGATAAACCTAGTAGTAGTTGTCTTTTTTTATCTGTCAGATTTTGATGCCATTTTTTTATCTGATCATTTTCTGAGAATAAATCTAATAAAGTCACCATTTAGCCGTTATACCTCTGCATTGTTTTCTCAAAGTTTTTCTCTTGCAAACAGTAGTTTACAGCATCGTCAACCTTGTCAATAGACTGTAAAATACCCACATAGTCATCCTGATCAAACTTACTTAAAACATGATGAACAACCGACATGCCTTTTTTAGGTCTTCCAATACCTATTTTAACACGGTTAAATACCTGAGTCCCTATATGTTGAATAATAGACTTGATACCATTATGCCCACCTGCTGAGCCCTTTGCTCTTAAACGAATTTTTCCGACTTCCATGTCAAGGTCGTCGTAAATAACGAGTAAATCTTCAATATCCAAACCATAGTAAGTCAATAAAGCATGAACTGCTTTTCCACTTTCATTCATAAATGTTGTTGGTTTGACGAGATAAATTTTTTCTCCATTGAAGAAAAAAGATGCTAGGTCAGCTTGAAATATCTTGTCATGTGTAAAGGTAACATTTTGTTTTTTAGCTAGTTGGTCAATCAACATAAAGCCAACATTGTGCTTGGTTTCAAAATATTTATCTCCTGGATTTCCTAATCCAACAAGTAATTTGGTCATTTATTTTTCCTTTCAAAAGCCAAAAGGGTTGGAATTTTTTTCCAACCTAATTGACACTATTTGTTAAATGTTATTAGACATTAAAGCGGAATTCCATGATATCGCCATCTTGAACGATATATTCTTTTCCTTCTTCACGCAAGCGTCCAGCTTCTTTTACAGCCTTTTCAGATCCATATTTCACTAGATCCTCATATGACATGGTTACTGCACGAATAAAACCTTTTTCAAAGTCTGAGTGGATAATACCAGCTGCTTGAGGAGCCTTCATCCCACGCTTAAAGGTCCAAGCACGAACTTCTTTTTCACCAGCTGTGAAGTAAGTTCCAAGTCCAAGTAAGTGGTAAGCTGCACGAGTCAACTTGTCAACGCCTGATTCAGTCAAACCAAGTGCTTCAAGAAACTCTTGCTTGTCTTCATCGTCTAACTCAGAAATTTCTTCCTCAGCACGCGCAGAAATAACTACTACTTCAGCATTTTCTGTCGCTGCAAATTCTCGAATTTTTTTAACATAGTCGATAGAATCTGGATCTGAAACCACATCCTCATCCACATTAGCAACATAAAGAACTGGTTTAGTGGTCAAAAGGAAGAGACCTTTGACAACCTTTTGTTCTTCATCTGTAAATTCAATGGTACGTGCTGATTTTCCATCTTCAAGAACAGGTTTAATCTTTTGAAGAACGTTAAACTCTGCAACTGATTCCTTATCTTTTTGCGTACGCGCCATCTTTTCTACACGCGCATAGCGTTTATTTACTGACTCTAGGTCAGCAAGAATCAACTCCAAGTTAATGGTATCAATATCTGCAAGTGGATCCACAAAGGCGTCTTCACGTCCTTGCTCACGCATAACATTTTCATCATCAAATGCACGCACAACATGAACAATCGCATCTACTTCACGGATGTTAGCCAAGAATTTATTTCCTAGCCCTTCTCCTTTTGATGCTCCTTTTACAATCCCTGCAATATCTGTAAATTCAAATGTTGTTGGGACTGTCTTTTTAGGTGTAATCATTTCCGTTAGTTTTTGTAGGCGTTCATCTGGAACTTCCACCATCCCAACGTTTGGATCAATAGTCGCAAATGGGTAGTTTGCCGCCTCTGCTCCTGCTTTTGTAATTGCATTAAAAAGGGTTGATTTACCAACGTTTGGCAAACCAACGATACCTGCTGTTAAAGCCATAGTTTCTCATTCTCCGTTCTCATTTCAATCCCTAACATTATAACACAAAAAGGGAAAACTTGCTAACTCTCTATCTAAGGGTTCTTAGTCAATAATCTTGTTCATTTTTCGTTCAAAATCATAGCGACTCATCATGACAAGGTGGTCGCAATTACTGCATTTGATTTTGATATCTGCCCCTACACGTGTGATTTCCCAACGATTGGCTTTTTTTCCTGTTGACTTGATTGTACAAGCATGTGGCTTTTTCATCTCAACAAAATTTCCAACTTGATACATACTACTCTCCTTTTCTTTTTCGATTATATCATAAAAGAGGTGAGCCAGGCTCAACCTCTTTCACTTAATTTGTACGAACTGGTGTAATGAGCTGCATGAAGTCTTCGTCAGTATCTGCTGGCACAAGAGTAAATGGACGAACAGCTGAGATAAAGCTAATAGTTACCTTTTCGCTATTTAAAGCCTTAAGTGAATCAATCAAGTAAGTTGGGTTGAAACTAATAGTCAAATCATCCCCAGTCACCTGCTCCGTATCGATTTCTTCGTTTACTTTACCAACTTCTGGAGAGTGAACATGGGCACTAACAACTCTACCTTTAATTTCAAGCTTCACAGTACCATTTTGAGTCGCACTTGATAAAAGACGAGCACGCTCCATTGACTGACGCAAGTTTACCACATCAAAAGTAATTGTAGTGTTAAAGTCTGTTGGAATCAAACGATCTGTATCAGGATAGTTTCCTTCTAGTAGACGAGTGTAGAAGCTAATATTTTCGCTTCTAAAGAGGATTTGATTATTGGCAAAGAAAATCTCCACTGTTTCAATATCATCTGTAAATACCGCTGAAAATTCACGCAGAGAGCGACTAGGAACCACCACATCGAAATCATCTCCATTTTTTTCAAGAGTCAATTTCTTCTGGCTAAGGCGGTGTGAGTCTGTCGCAACTGTTTTTAGTTCCTTGTGTTGGCTCAATACGAAGTGGACACCTGTTAAGATTGGACGACTTTCCTGCGTACTTGCAGCAAAAGCTGTTTCATTGATAATTTTCTTGAGTAATTTTGTTTCAAGAACCAAAGGAGTACTTGCTGAAATTTCTTGGATTCGTGGATATTGTTCGCTATCTTTTCCTTTTAGAGTGATTTCTGATTTGCCACTAGTTAAGACAATTTGTTTTTGTTCAATCTCTTTGAAATCAAGCGTTACGTCTGGAAGACTAGATACAACATTGATAAAGAAAGAAGCTTCAAGAAGAATCGAACCTAAGGAAGTAATCAAAAGACCTGCATCTTCATTCTTTTGAGAAATGAAATTTTCAATAGAAATTTGACCGTTTGATCCAATTAAAGTAATTCCTTCATTGGTAACATCAATTTTAATGGTTGATAAAATTGGAATGGCATTTTTTGAACTAATTGCTCGTTTTGTGGTATTTAGAGCTTGTAGAAATAAATTTTTGTTAATTGAAAAATGGATCATGGATTCTCCTTTATTTATTTTTAGTATTAGAAGGATAATAGAAATAATAGAGTGTGTGAATTCTGTGGAAAACTGATTTCTATTTAGTGAGCTCAAGCTTTTTAGCTTGTTTAAAAAATGTGGATAAAAAAGATAGAAAAGGAAAACTTATCCACAAGCTACTTAATTTTCTTTTTGATTGTTTCGATTTCTAAACGTAAATTATCTTCTTCGTCAATCAAGGATTTAATTTTAGCATGGGCATGAATAACGGTGGTGTGATCCTTTCCTCCAAATTCTTTTCCGATTTTTGGAAGGCTATTATCTGTCAGCTCCCTAGCTAGATACATGGCCACTTGGCGGGCTAAAACGATGTTTTGAACTCGTCTTGTACCCTTCATTTCTTTGACACTCACTCCATAAAAATTTCCCACCTCGGTTTGTATTTTTTCAATTGGAATGACTAACATTTGGCTAACATCTTGCTTGCGCGCTCTAATAGCTTCTGCCGCAATATCAATGGTGATATCCTTAATCTTCTTCACTCTGGCAATTAAAGTGATATCGTTGATCGCTCCTTCAAGTTCTCGAACATTTGAATCGAATTGACCTGCTAGGTATTCTAGTGTATCGCTTTGAAAATTATAGTCCAAATGTTCCGTTTTACTCTGAAGAATGGCAATACGTGTTTCAAAGTCGGGTGGTGTGATATTTTGAGTTAAGCCCCAGCTAAAGCGCGTGACAAGCCTTTCCTCAAGGCCTTCTAAATGTTTAGGACTTCGGTCACTAGTCAGAACGATTTGTTTTTGATTGCTATGAAGAGCATTGAAGGTGTTGAAAAATTCTTCTTGAGTTGCAACTTTTTTACCGCTGAGAGATTGGATATCATCAATCAGTAAGAGATCAAGGCTACGGTAAGTCTTTTTGAATTTCTCCATTTCCCCAAGTCTTAGGTGTTCAAGAAAGTCGTTGATAAAACTTTCAGCAGGAATGTACTTAACACGCGCATCAGGAATATTTTTCAGAATCTCATTTCCAATCGCATTGAGCAGATGAGTCTTTCCAAGACCAGGTCCTCCATAGATAAAAAGAGGATTGTAGGTCAGAGCTAAATCTTCTGATACAGCTAGAGCAGCTGACACTGCCCAAACATTCCCATCACCTTGAATAAAGTTATCAAAGGTATATTTTTCCTTCAATCCTGTCTCAGAATAGGGAATAGTTGGCAATACAGGTGTGTAGTCGTAAGTGGAAATACTATCAGTATCACTTACTTGAGCAGTCTCAGTACTTTGAGGTTTAGTGAAAATATAGTGAGGTTTGATTTCAGAATCATAAATTTCAAAACCAGCTGCAACAATGATATCTTTTAATTGCTTTTCCCACACCATTTCCATCTCTGGTCTCGGTAAAAATATAGTTGCTGTATTATCTTCTACTTTAACAAGCTCTGCAGGTGTGGCATAGAAATCATACATAGATCGTGTCAATCTTTCTTGAGCAAATTCTAAAATTCGATTCCAAAATTGCTTTTCTTCCAACTATTTTTCCTCCTTTACTCTGATTTTAGTAGTTTAGTGCTAAATTTATTTTACCATAGATAGTGAGAATTTTCCACAACTTGTGGAAAAGAATCCACAATGTTAATGATTCTTATCCACAGGTTGGGGATAAATAAAAAATACCTTATTTTATTAGGATTTTTGCTAAAAAAATTAGTGGATAAGCTTGTGGGTTAAGAAAATAAAAGAACAGCCTTATTTCAGGCTGTTGATAATTCTGTCATATTCTTCTTGATTTGAAAAAGAAATAATGATTTTTCCAGTATCTTTTTTAGAAAGTTTAATTTCTACATTCAATCCAAGTTGTTTTTTTAATTTATCTTCCTCATATTTGATGAAAGAATCACTTTTTTTCTGCTTCTTTTGTTTTTTCTCTGTCAGTAGTGCTTCTAACTTTCTCACAGAGATGTCTTCATTTTTGATTAGTTGGAAGAAATACTCTTGCTGCTCTTTATCCAAACCTACTAGTGAACGTGCATGTGCTTGAGAAAGTTTTCCATTTTCGACTTCCGATAAGATATACTCTGGTAGGGAAAGTAAACGAATAAAATTAGTGATATAAGGACGAGATTTTCCCATTTTGTCGGCTATCTCAGTATGAGTAAATCCTTTTTCTACTAAAGATTCGTAGGCGCGTGCTTCCTCAACTGGATTCAAATTTTCTCTCTGCAAATTTTCAATGATCGATTGAATTATCATTTCCTGATCTGAGAGGTGTTTCACAACGGCTGGAATAGAGGTCAGACCAGCCAAAAGAGAAGCTCGATATCGTCTCTCTCCTGCAAGGATTTCATAACCGATTACAGGAGATTGACGAACAATGATGGGTTGGATAAGCCCATTTTCTTTGATTGATTTGGCCAATTCCCTTAGTTTATCTGCATCAAATTCTTTTCGAGGTTGATAGGGATTTTTTTGTATTTCTGAGATAGAAATCATTTCAAATTTTTCCATGATTCTACACTAACATATCTTTTACTTTCTGTAAAGTTTTCTTTACAATGATGTCAATTAAGACTCTAAATCACTTGTACTTTTATCTAGCTTAACAGTTGTGGTCTCTTCTTTTCCATTTCGATAGTAGGTGATTTTAATGGTGTCTCCGATAGAATGATTGTAAAGAGCACTCTGTAAATCTGTTGACGAAGAAATCTCCTTGTCGTCAACTTTTGTAATAACATCGTATTTTTCAAGGTGACCAGATGCAGGCATATTACTTTGAACAGATTTTACCACTACACCAGAAGTCATGCTACTTGGAATATTTAGCTTTCTAAGATCATTAGCTCCGATGTTAGCCAAATTAACCATTTGAATTCCGAGAGCAGGACGAGTTACTTTACCGTCACTTTCAAGCTGTTTAATGATATTTTGTGCATCATTTGATGGAATAGCAAATCCAAGACCTTCGACAGAGGTTCCACCATTACTTGCAATTTTACTTGAAGTAATTCCGATAACTTGTCCTTGAATGTTTACAAGTGGACCACCCGAGTTACCAGGGTTAATGGCCGTATCTGTTTGAATAGCTTTTGTTGAAATGGCTTGGCCGTCTTGAGATTTTAGAGAAACATTTCTATTGAGACTTGAAATGATTCCTTGGGTAACTGTATTAGCATATTCTGAGCCAAGAGGACTACCAATTGCGATTGCAGTTTCACCAACATTTAGCTTGCTAGAATCCCCAAATTCTGCTACGGTTGTGACTTTTTCTGAAGAAATTTTCACGACAGCAATATCAGAGAACGTATCAGAACCGACAATTTCACCAGGAACTTTGGTACCGTCTGCTAAACGAATATCAACCTTTGAGGCTCCTTTAATAACGTGAGTATTTGTCACAAGATAGGCATCTTTCCCATTCTTTTTGTAAATAACACCAGATCCCTCACTTGCCACTTGTTGAGAGTCGGTATCCGTATCTGTTTCGTCATTTCCAAAAACACTATTTTGCCGATTTGCTGAGTAAGTGATAACCGACACAACGGCATCTTTTACCTTATTAACGGCCTGAGTTGTTGCATTTTCATTTTTGTAGGAAGTCTGAGTAACAGTGTTTGTAGTGTTATTTGTGGCTTGACTTCCTTGTTTCTGATAAAGCTGCAATGTTACAAAACTTCCCAAGGCACCACTCAAAAATCCTATCAGAATGATGATAAGAAAGGTAACTCCTTTTTTGTAAAATGTTTGTAAGTGTTTCATAAACGCCTCCGTTTGTTTTTATTTGGTTAAAGTATAAATCTATTAACTTAATTCAAGCTTAAAGGTAAAAGTTTTACACAAGTTGTGGATAACTTACGTTATTCTGTGAATCTAGTTGTTTTTCTAGATAATTTTTTTGTGAATAAGATGTGAAATGAAGTGTGGATATGTTAGAATAGAAGAATGAAAATAAAAATTATAACAGTTGGAAAACTGAAGGAAAAATATCTTAAAGATGGCATTGCTGAATATACTAAACGAATTTCTCGTTTTGCTACTGTAGAAATTATTGAATTAGCCGATGAAAAAACTCCAGATAAGGCAAGTGAGTCAGAAAATCACAAAATATTAGAAATAGAGGGAAATCGAATTCTTTCTAAAATTGGAGAAAGAGATTTTGTAGTTGTGTTAGCAATTGAAGGAAAAATTTTCTCCTCAGAAGAATTCAGTAAACAACTCGAACAAGCTTCTATAAAGGGATATTCAACCCTTACCTTTATTATTGGTGGGAGTCTGGGACTATCCCCTGTTGTCAAGCATCGTGCTAATCTCTCTGTTAGTTTTGGACGTTTGACCTTGCCACATCAGTTAATGAGATTAGTTCTTGTTGAACAAATTTATCGTGCTTTTACCATTCAGCAGGGATCCCCTTATCATAAATAGAAGATTGACTTACCTCTTATTTTTTGATAGAATGGTCATGTTAGGTCTCATAGCTCAGCTGGATAGAGCATTCGCCTTCTAAGCGAACGGTCGCAGGTTCGAATCCTGCTGGGATCAGTACATTAGAGAAAAAGCTGGGATTACTCCCAGCTTTTTTCTTAAAAAAGTGCATTTCAGGTACAAAACAGTGCAGTTGAGAAGAAATTTTTCTTAAATAATCTTCATTTTGTATAATAGGTTTGTAAGTTAACTTACAAGAAAAACAATACAGGAGATTTTATTATGAAAAACAAAGTTAAATTGGAACAGTTTAAAAAGCTTACGGAGAAAGAATTGCAGGAGATTCAAGGTGGGGAAAGGAGAATTCCAGACGTAATACGTAGTCTTCTTTTTCAAAAAAGAAAATAATTAAAAATTAGGGTAGGAAATAATGAATTTATTCGGATTGGCAATAGTTATTCTAGGTCTTTTTATTCTTAGCAGAAATTATGAATGGATTTGTAAAACAACTAAAAAAGAATTATATGTGTTCAGCATTTGGCTATTTATATTACAGTTAGTAGTTGAATTTTTCTTTTATTTTGTATCTTTACATGGATTAGGGGGAGAGAAATTTTTATTCCCTTTAGTGATATATGGTTATTTAAGAGGATTAAAGAAATATGATAAATATAAAGGAATTTTTATTAGTTTATTAATTTCTCTTTTATATCACACTACCCATACATTCATATCGGTAACTTTATCCTCTATAACAGGAGATCAATTAGCATTACAACATGAAGATCTTTTCTTTTTGGTAGTTTTGTTATTAACCTATTTTATAATTAAAAAAATTATCACCTATTTCAACCTAGAACTTAAATATTTTGACAAAGAATATCTCTATTCTTTTTTGAAAAAAGTGCTATATGCATTTATCTTCTTGCATATCGTCTCTTTTATTTCAGATATAGTGAGTACTATTTCTCATTTAAATAGTTTTGGAAGTATTTTATCATCCGTAGTTTTTGTTGGGCTCCTTTTAACCTTCTTTGCAATGAATTCTTACAAGGTTCAAGTTGAAAAAGAGATTGCTCTAAAACAAAAGAAATTTGAACAAAAATATTTACAGAATTATACAGATGAAATTGTGGGCTTGTATAATGAAATTCGAGGTTTTCGTCATGACTATGCTGGGATGCTTGTCAGCATGCAAATGGCAATTGACAGTGGGGATTTACAAGAAATTGACAGAATTTACAAGGAAGTCTTAGTAAAAGCAAATCAGAAATTGAGGTCAGACAAATATACTTACTTTGATTTAAATAACATAGAAGATTCGGCTTTACGAAGTTTGATTGCTCAATCAATCGTATATGCACGAAATAATGATGTAGAGTTTACATTGGAAGTAAAAGATGTCATTACTAGACTGTCAATAGATTTACTTGATCTTGTTCGTATCATGAGTATTCTATTAAATAATGCTGTTGAAGGTGCTGCAGATAGTTACTTGAAACAAATGGAAGTTGCAGTCATTAAAATGGATTTTGAAACAGTTATAGTCATCCAGAATTCATGTAAAATCACTATGACACCTTCAGAGGACTTATTTGCCTTAGGTTTCTCTACAAAGGGAAGAAATAGAGGTCTAGGGCTTAATAATGTCAAAGAGATTTTAGATAAGTATGACAACATTATTTTAGAAACAGAGATGGAAGACAACACATTTAGACAAATTATTAGATTTAAGAGGGAATTTGAATGAAAGTACTAATTTTAGAAGATGTTATTGAGCATCAAGTGAGACTTGAGAGAATATTGAATGAAATCTCGGAGGAATCAAATATTCCTATTTCTTACAAGACAACAGGAAAAGTTCGTGAGTTTAAGGAATATATCGAAAATGATGAAGTAAATCAGCTTTATTTCCTAGATATCGATATTCACGGAATTGAGAAAAAGGGCTTTGAAGTGGCACAGTTTATCCGTCATCACAATCCTTATGCTATTATTGTCTTTATTACCAGTCGATCTGAATTTGCTACCTTAACGTACAAATACCAGGTATCAGCCCTAGATTTTGTAGACAAAGACATCAATGATGAATTGTTCAAAAAACGTATCGAGCAGAGTATTTTTTACACTAAGAGCATGCTGCTTGAAAACGAAGATGTTGTAGACTATTTTGATTACAACTATAAGGGAAATGATTTGAAAATCCCTTACCATGATATTTTGTATATCGAAACAACAGGTGTTTCTCATAAGTTGCGGATTATTGGTAAGAATTTTGCCAAAGAGTTCTATGGAACTATGATAGATATTCAGGAGAAGGACAAACATACCCAGCGATTCTATTCTCCTCATAAATCTTTCCTAGTCAATATTGGAAATGTTAGAGAAATTGATCGAAAGAATTTAGAAGTTGTCTTTTATGAAGATCATCGTTGTCCCATTACCCGCTTGAAAGTTCGTAAACTGAAAGATATTCTAGAGAAAAAAACTAAAAAGTGATTGACAATTAGTAAGAAATTGATATAATGGTTATATCTGCTACAGATAGATGGTCCGTTGGTCAAGGGGTTAAGACACCGCCTTTTCACGGCGGTAACACGGGTTCGAATCCCGTACGGACTATTTTATCCGCCATAGCTCAGTTGGTAGTAGCGCATGACTGTTAATCATGATGTCGTAGGTTCGAGTCCTACTGGCGGAGTCAGATAAAAAGAACACCACCCGGTGTTCTTTTTATTCTTAGTTTGTATCGCCTAACATTTTCATAAGGAAGTCTGTCATTTCTTGCGGGCTTTCTTTTTTTCCGTGAGCAATCCAAGTCTGGCAAACACCAAATAGGGCATTTGTTAGATAAATGCTACTATATTCGAGTTCAATTGGATTTAGTTGTAGTTGCATAAAACGTTTCTGAAGATCAGTGCTAAGCATAATATGCAGTTTATTTCTCAAGAAATTTTGGATTTCTTTGGTTCCATTCTCAGATAAAAGAGCAGCCAAAAGTGGCTCAGACTCTAAATATTCAAATACTTCTAAAATAGCATCTCTTTTATGATGAGCATGTTTTTGGAAAATATACTCAAAGGTATGAAAGAGCTTACTTTGGTAATGCTCAATCATATCATACTTATCCTTGTAGTGAGTGTAAAAGCTGGAACGACTGATTTCGGCTTTTTCTGCTAGCTTGACAGTAGAAATTTGATCAAAGGGGTGGTCCATCAATAATTGAACCATGGCATTTTCGATAATTCGCTTTGTTTTTAAACGTTTGTTGCTTTCTTTCATAATTCCTCCTCTTGCACAAAAATAGACTATGTGTCCAAAAAATAATTTTCCACCTTGTAATTTTGATTTTTTGATGTATAATCTATTATATCAAAATTTTAGACAATATGTTTAAAAAAGGAGAAAATATGTTTAAAGAATGGAAAGCAATATTTAAAAAACCGACATTTATCATTGTAATGATAGGGATTTCTCTCATCCCAGCTCTATACAACATCATATTTTTATCATCTATGTGGGATCCGTATGGGAAATTATCAGAGCTACCTGTGGCAGTTGTCAATAAAGATAAGGAAGCTTCTTATAATGGACAGACAATGACAATAGGTGAAGACATGGTGTCCAATTTAAAAGAAAATAAGGCTTTAGATTTTCACTTTGTTAATGAAGAGGAAGGAAAAAAAGGACTAGAAGATGGGGACTACTATATGGTGGTAACATTACCAAGTGACTTATCTGAAAAAGCTACTTCCATCCTAACGAATCATCCTGAACAGATGCAAATTGATTATCAGACGTCAAGTGGACATAGCTTTATTGCAAGTAAGATGAGTGATTCTGCAATGACACAATTAAAACAAACCGTCTCCACTAATGTTACCGAAACGTATACCAAGGCTTTATTTCAAAAAATGAATGACTTGAAGTCTGGGATAAATAAGGCAGCTGACGGAAGTGAACAATTGGCTAATGGAGCCGATCAGTTGGTGACGGGAAGTCAAACATTGACGACAAATCTTAATACTCTAGCTAACTCAAGTGTAACTTTTTCAAATGGAGCGGATCAATTTACAAAAGGCTTATCAAGCTATGTGTCTGCTATAGAGCAATTACATATTGGTTTAGGTTTTTTTAATAGTGGTTTACAAAGTTATACAAATGCTGTCTCACAAGTTGACACTGGACTTGGTCAATTAGCTTCAAAAACTCCTGAGTTGGTGACAGGTGTAAATCAGCTAAATACAGGTATAAAGTCCTATACAGGTGGTGTTTCACAACTGGATACAGGTCTCAATCAATTTTCAGTTGGTGTAAATGCTTATACAAGTAGTGTGAAAGAACTTTCTAACGGAACAAGTCAATTATCCAATCAATCAGATACACTAAGAGATGGAATGGAGCAATTAAATACTGGTATTAAAGAAATTTCAAGCCAATTAGAGTCCTCATCTCAACAAAATGAAGAAATAGCGCAATTAGCAACAAGCTTAGGAGAACTAAATAAAACACTACAAGCTCTTACAATATCAGATAATACTCAACTGAAAAGTACATTGTCAGAAGCTTTGCCAAATCTAACAACTCTTGCTCAGGATATTGTGACTAAAAGTCAGACAGAACAAGAGAAAACTCTTGCGAACCTTCAATCAACAGCTACCTATCAATCTCTCACAGAGGAACAAAAGAAAGAACTGACAGAAGCTATTTCTAAAAATTCTAATTCTACTATTGAGTCAGCAAAAACAATTTTAACAACAGTAGGGGGATTAAAAGAAAGTATAGAGAATTCAGAACAACAAGTAACTAATCTATCTGATGTACAGACGAAAGCAAATCAACTCTTACCTGTAGCATCTAGCTCCTTGACAACCTTGTCAAATGGATTTACAACATTGCAAACTACTGTAGACAATCAGTTAGTTCCTGGAAGTCAGTCAATCGAAAAAGGAGTTATAAACTACACTAAAGGACTGGATACTATTTCTATTGGTGCTAATCAATTAAGTGAAAAGAATACAAGTTTAACAACTAGTCTAGATCAATTAGTTTCTGGATCAAGTAAGTTGACAGAAAATACATCAAGCTTGACAGCTGGAGTAGATGCGTTAGCTGGAAAAGCTCCAGAATTAGTATCAGGTATAGAAAGCTTGTCAACTGGTTCTGCACAATTGAATAATAAGAACCCAGAGCTGATAGCAGGCCTTACTAAATTACAATTTGGTTCTGGTCAATTGACGGATAAATCAATACAGTTACTTTCTGCAGTATCTCAATTAGGAAGTGGTGCTATGAAGATTGCAGATGGTGCTGTAAAACTAACAGAAGGTGGAACAACCTTAACCTCTAGTCTTGAAGATTTACAGACGGGAGTTGATTCATTAGGACAAGGATTAGGCAATGCTAATAATCAACTCAAATCAGCTTCAACAGAATCTAAAAATGCAGAAACATTATCTGAACCTCTAGTTCTCTCAAAAACAGATAATGACCAAGTTCCTGTAAATGGGATTGCCATGGCTCCTTATATGATATCAGTTGCTCTTTTTGTTGCTGCTATATCTACTAATATGATTTTTGCTAAGTTGCCTTCTGGACGTCATCCAGAGAGTCGTTGGGCTTGGTTGAAGTCTCGTTCTGAAATAAATGGGATTATAGCTGTCTTAGCAGGTGTTTTAGTTTATGGAGGTGTTCATCTTATTGGATTGACTGCTAATCATGAGATGAGAACCTTGATTCTAATTATAATCACAAGTTTAGCTTTCATGTCTATGGTGACAGCTTTAACAACTTGGAATAGCCGTTTAGGAGCCTTCTTCTCTCTTATTTTACTTTTATTACAGTTAGCATCAAGTGCAGGTACCTATCCCCTTGCTTTGACAAATGATTTCTTCAAAGGTGTCAATCCTTGGTTACCAATGAGTTACTCGGTATCAGGCTTACGACAAACAATCTCTATGACAGGAAATATTCATCACCAAGTGATTTTCCTTATTATAACTCTAGCTTTATTTACTGCTTTAGGTATGCTAGCTTATCAACCTAAGAAAATGGAAGAAGGTTAAAAAGATTGACCAATTCTTTGGTCAATCTTTTTCTGTCTTAGATAAATTTCGTCTGTGATTATAGATCCCAAAAAGAAGAAGGGCAGTTAGTGAGCAGGCTGCTCCAATAACAAAACCATTGGGGATAAAGGAAAGTGTAATGGTGCCTTTTCCCTTTGGAACATCAACTTTCATAAAACCAGTTTGAGCCTGCTTGATTTCAAGTTTTTTCCCATCCTGGTATGCAGACCAACCTTTGTCATAAGGAATAGTGAAGAAAATAGAGGTATCTTGTTTAACTTCATATGTAGCAAAGACTTTATTTTTAAAGGTGGATACTTCTACAGGTTGTTCTTTAATTTTTTGAATTGCCTCAGTAAGAGCCTGAGTATCTAAACGATAGAAGGTTGGAGATTCAAATGACACCTGAGAATTTTCAGGGAAACTAACACTGATATTGAAAGCTTTCTGTTCTTCAGTATAACCCAAATTAAAGAAATTAAAGGCATTGTCAGTTGTAAAAATCTTTTTTTCACCATTGACAAGGATGTCAACTTTCTTTTGCTTATCATTTGTAAAATGAAGATTTGAAAAAGAGAGATAGACTTGGCTATTTTGAGGAACCTCAATTTGATAATCAATCTTTGCATCTTCATTCGCAGAACCTGTGATGCTCGTTAAACCATCTGAAGTATCTGTTTTATCAGATGCTATTTGGGAGAAGTAATCTAAGTTGAGATTAGCAAGCTGGTTTATAAATAGAGCCTGATTATCCAGAGTGTGATTGTTAAAGTTTACATCTGTGTAAATAGATTGAGTGGCAAAAGCAATGGGTAAAGAGAGTTGATTTTTATATAAGGTTAAATGATCCTTTTGATAAATCTCTTGAAAGCCATACTTATCAAGCGAAGTTTCAGAAATATTGTACTGGATTCCAAATAGACTGTCTGCTAAAAGACTGTTATTGGCATAACGAAGATTAAGATTGGTTCCAGAGGATTTGAATCCAAGTTTGTCCAAACTAGTGCTAGCTGAACGATTTCGTACAGACGAAAATTGAGAGATTCCATTGTAATTAAATTTCATACTGTCATTTCCTGTCTGAATTTGCAGTTTTTCAGTACGTGTAAATGGCTTGTCAATTTGGTTTAGAATGGATTCCATAGCGGTGATATCTCTATTATAGGCGCTACGAGAAGCAAAGGCCCATTCTTTAGCTATTCCTTCCATTTGAGATGATGCATTTAAGCTTATCTCAGCTGTTATAAATAAAGAAAAAAGAATTGCGAATAGATTTACAGAGATAAATTTTCTAATGACTGCAAGAAGTAAAAGAGCATAAACTAGTAGAAATTCAAGAGTGAGTAGGATATTCAAATCTGTTAGAAAAGAATAGTGTGATTTAAAGTATAAAGTAGCCAAAAATCCTGTCAGTACAAGAAAAAGTGAGACAAATAGATTCCAGAGCTTCAGTTCTTTCAGGCAATTTAAGACTTCTGCTGCAGTATAAATTAACAGAGTAGAAAAAATCCAAGCATAGCGATGCAAAAACATATTTGGAGTATGCATCCCCTGCCAAAATAGATCAAGTGCCTCTATGTAAAAGCTTGATATTAAAAAAATAAAGAAAATTGCATAGGTAAGTTTCACGTGAAACCTTATGGATTTTATTGTGAAAAATAGAATGGTTAAAATAAAAGGAAGCAATCCAACAAAAATCATTGGTATAGATCCATACTTAGTTGTATCAAAAGATCCAATGAATTGTTTTGCGAAAATATCTAGATACCAGCTACTATCTGTTTTTAATTTTGTGATGGCAGTCAACTTCTCACCATGAGTTTGTAAATCAAACAGTGTAGGAAGAGTCATAATCAAACTAGCCATTCCTGCTAAAAAGGAGGTAACAAAAAAATCAAGAAAAGATGATTTTCGAGTTTTAAAGTCCCAAGAAATTTGGCAGAGATACCAGAAAATAAGAAATAATGCTGTCATATATCCAAAATAATAATTTTGAATAAATAAGATTGACAAGCTTGTAAAGTATAGTAGGCGCTTCTTTTGTGTTATAAGTAGGTGTAAACCAGTTATAATCAAAGGAACCAAGATAAAAACATCTAGCCAAGTTTTTATCTCTAACTGACTGACAGTGAAACTCATTAAAGCATAGGAAGTAGATAAGGCAAGTTTTAAAGATTTCGGAATATCTTTAAATAATCTATTTAGACTAAAGAAGGTTGACAGACCAATCAATCCAAATTTTAAAAGAGTGGTCAGATAAACAGCATCTGGCATATTCGACAGATTAAAAAAGTAAACTAGAGGTGAGAGAAAGCTACCTAAGTAATAACTAGATAGAGCATAGAAATTCAGTCCGAGGCCACTTGTAAAGGTGTAAAACAAACTGCCATTTCCATGTAGAATATTTCGTAAAGCTACATCAAAAATAACGTATTGATGAAAACCATCTCCTAATAGTGGAGATGTATCGCTATTCCAGTAGATACCTTGAGATAAATATACTCCAGACATAATCACTACAGGAATGATGAAAGAAATAAAATAGGTCCAATATGTTTTAAAAAATGATTTCATGTTACCTCGTGGAATGATAGAAAACTCAGTTGGTTAACCCAACTGAGTTTTGAAGTCTTATTTAGTCTTTCCAAAGTTCTTTAACTTTTGCTTGTACTTCTGCATTTTCTAGGAATTCATCGTAGGTTTCATCGATACGATCAATGACGCCATTCTTAGACAAAACAATGATATGGTTTGCCAAAGTTTGGATAAACTCGTGGTCATGACTGGCAAAGATGATTGATTCTTTAAAGTTTTTCAATCCATCGTTCAAGCTTGAGATAGATTCCAAGTCCAAGTGGTTTGTTGGATCATCAAGTACAAGGACATTTGATTTCAAGAGCATGAGTTTTGAAAGCATGACACGTACTTTTTCTCCCCCTGACAAGACGTTTACAGGTTTGTTAACCTCATCTCCAGAAAAGAGCATACGACCAAGGAAACCACGTAGGAAGGTATTGTCATCTTCTTCTTTACTTGCAAATTGACGCAACCAGTCAAGGATTGACTCTCCACCTGCAAAATCAGCCGAGTTGTCTTTTGGTAAGTAAGAACGGCTAGTAGTAACTCCCCACTTGACAGTTCCTTCATAATCGATGTCACCCATGATTGCACGAATTAATGCAGTCGTTTGGATGTCATTTTGTCCAATAAGAGCCGTCTTATCACCTGGACGCAAGATAAAACTAATATTGTCCAAGATAGTTTCACCATCAATCTTTACAGTTAGGTTTTCTACTGTCAAGAGATCATTACCAATCTCACGTTCTGCTTTAAAGTTGATAAATGGATATTTACGACTAGATGGCACAATTTCTTCTAATTCAATCTTGTCAAGCATTTTTTTACGAGACGTTGCCTGTCTTGACTTAGAAGCGTTAGCAGAGAATCGAGCAACGAATTCTTGCAATTGCTTAATTTTTTCTTCTGCCTTGGCATTACGGTCTGCTAGCAATTTAGCAGCAAGCTCAGAAGATTCTTTCCAGAAGTCGTAGTTTCCGACATAGAGTTTGATTTTTCCAAAGTCAAGGTCGGCCATATGAGTACATACTTTGTTTAAGAAGTGACGGTCATGGGATACAACGATAACAGTGTTATCAAAGTCAATCAAGAAGTCTTCTAGCCAAGTAATAGATTGGATGTCCAACCCGTTGGTCGGCTCGTCCAAGAGAAGAACATCTGGTTTGCCAAAAAGTGCTTTGGCAAGGAGAACCTTCACTTTTTCACCATTGGCCAATTCGCTCATGTTTTGATAGTGCAATTCTTCTGGAATGTTAAGATTTTGAAGTAGTTGAGACGCTTCACTTTCTGCTTCCCAACCTCCAAGTTCGGCAAATTCACCTTCAAGTTCGGCTGCACGAACCCCGTCCTCGTCTGAGAAATCTTCCTTCATGTAAATAGCATCTTTCTCCTTCATAATGCTATAAAGTTTTTCATTTCCCATAATGACGACATCAATAACTCGCTCATCTTCATAGTCAAAATGATTTTGACGGAGAACAGAGAGACGTTCATCTGGACCAAGAGAGATGTGACCAGTTGTTGGCTCGATATCACCAGCTAAGATTTTTAAGAATGTAGACTTCCCAGCACCATTAGCACCAATTAATCCGTATGTATTTCCTTCTGTAAATTTGATGTTGACATCATCAAAAAGTTTGCGATCACTAAAACGTAGTGAAACATCAGATACTGTAAGCAATATTTTTCTCCTATAATATGTAATACATTTATTCTACTAGAAAAGAGAGAAATATTCAAATTTTTGTCTGTCAATTTTATGTCAATTAAGTTTACAGGTTTATTTACAACGAGTTAGTTGTTTGATTTAAATAATTTTCTGTTATTTTAACAAAAAAATGCTATAATTGAAGAGACCATTTCGAAGGAGAAAAAAATGACGAAACCCATTATTTTAACAGGAGATCGCCCAACAGGAAAACTGCATATTGGACATTATGTTGGGAGTCTTAAAAATAGAGTATTGCTGCAGGAAGAAGACAAGTATGACATGTTTGTTTTTTTGGCGGACCAACAAGCCTTGACAGATCACGCCAAAGACCCTCAAACGATTGTAGAATCGATTGGGAATGTTGCCTTGGATTACCTAGCAGTTGGATTGGATCCAAGTAAATCGACTATCTTTGTTCAAAGCCAAATCCCAGAGTTGGCTGAGCTGTCTATGTACTATATGAATTTGGTTTCACTAGCTCGTTTGGAGCGCAATCCGACAGTGAAAACAGAGATTGCTCAGAAAGGATTTGGAGAAAGTATTCCGACAGGTTTTTTGGTTTATCCAATTGCGCAAGCAGCAGATATCACAGCTTTCAAAGCTAATTATGTTCCTGTGGGAACAGACCAAAAACCGATGATTGAACAGACTCGCGAGATTGTCCGTTCCTTCAATAATGCTTATAATTGTGATGTATTGGTGGAGCCAGAAGGGATATATCCAGAAAATGAGAGAGCAGGACGTTTGCCTGGTCTAGATGGAAATGCCAAGATGTCTAAATCCCTTAATAATGGTATTTATCTAGCTGATGATGCTGATACCTTGCGTAAAAAAGTCATGAGCATGTATACTGATCCAGACCATATTCGAGTGGAGAATCCAGGTAAGATTGAAGGAAATATGGTTTTCCATTATCTAGATGTTTTTGGTCGTCCTGAAGATGCTCAAGACATTGCAGAGATGAAAGAACACTATCAACGTGGTGGTCTTGGTGATGTGAAGACGAAGCGTTATCTACTTGAAATACTCGAACGCGAACTTGGTCCTATTCGTGAGCGCCGTATCGAATTTGCTAAGGATATGGGGGAAGTGTACAATATGCTTCAAAAGGGTAGTGAAAAAGCTCGTGAGGTTGCAGGGCAAACTCTATCTGAAGTTAAGGGAGCAATGGGACTAAATTATTTTAAATAATAGATAAAATATGAATCGTAAAACTATCTCTTCCATAGAATCACAGGGATAGTTTTTTATGTTTTCTGTTATAAATATAATTGACAAATTTTCATAGAATGGTATGATAGATACAACACAAAAAGAGTCAAGCTCAAAAAGAAAGAAAAGAGGAAACTTCAATGTCTAATTGGGATACTAAATTTTTAAAAAAAGGTTTTACCTTTGATGATGTATTGCTCATTCCAGCAGAAAGTCATGTGTTGCCTAATGATGCAGATTTAACAACAAAATTGGCAGATAATCTGACTTTAAATATCCCAATTATAACAGCCGCCATGGACACAGTCACAGAAAGTCAAATGGCTATTGCCATTGCTCGTGCGGGTGGTCTTGGAGTAATCCATAAAAATATGTCTATTGCGCAACAGGCAGATGAAGTTCGCAAGGTAAAACGTTCTGAAAATGGTGTTATTATTGATCCATTCTTCTTGACTCCAGAACACACTATTGCTGAAGCAGACGAACTGATGGGACGCTACCGTATCAGTGGTGTTCCAGTTGTGGAAACACTTGAAAATCGTAAATTGGTTGGTATTTTGACAAACCGAGATCTTCGCTTTATTTCAGATTACAATCAGCCAATCTCAAACCACATGACCAGCGAAAATCTTGTTACTGCTCCTGTTGGTACAGATCTTGCAACAGCTGAAAGCATTCTTCAAGAACACCGTATTGAAAAACTTCCTTTGGTTGATGAAGAAGGTCGTCTTTCTGGTTTGATTACTATTAAAGATATTGAAAAAGTAATTGAATTTCCTAACGCAGCAAAAGATGAGTTTGGTCGTCTTCTAGTTGCCGGTGCGGTAGGTGTCACTTCAGATACATTTGAACGTGCCGAAGCCCTTTTTGAAGCAGGTGCTGACGCAATTGTTATTGATACTGCACACGGTCACTCTGAAGGGGTTCTACGTAAAATTGCTGAAATTCGTGCTCACTTCCCAGACCGCACTTTGATTGCGGGTAATATTGCTACTGCTGAAGGTGCGCGTGCTCTTTATGATGCAGGTGTAGATGTTGTCAAAGTTGGTATCGGACCAGGTTCTATCTGTACTACACGTGTGATTGCAGGGGTTGGTGTTCCGCAAGTAACAGCTATCTATGATGCTGCAGCCGTTGCGCGTGAATATGGAAAAACAATCATTGCTGATGGTGGAATCAAGTATTCTGGAGATATTGTAAAAGCCCTTGCTGCAGGTGGAAATGCAGTCATGCTTGGATCAATGTTTGCTGGAACAGACGAAGCACCAGGTGAAACGGAAATCTTCCAAGGACGTAAGTTCAAGACATACCGTGGTATGGGGTCAATCGCTGCAATGAAGAAAGGTTCAAGTGACCGTTACTTCCAAGGTTCTGTCAATGAAGCAAACAAACTCGTTCCAGAAGGAATTGAAGGTCGTGTTGCCTATAAAGGAGCAGCAGCTGATATTGTCTTCCAAATGATTGGTGGTATCCGTTCTGGTATGGGTTATTGTGGTGCAGCTAACCTTAAAGAATTGCACGACAACGCTCAATTTATTGAAATGTCTGGGGCTGGTCTAAAAGAAAGCCATCCTCATGATGTACAAATTACTAATGAAGCGCCAAACTACTCTATGTAAGAAGTAGAAAAACAACTCCTGAATTTCAGGAGTTGTTTTTGTTATGTGACTTTTAGTCCGTCTCGCTCCGTAAGGTGCGAGACAAATAAACCACCCGCTATGCGGGTGCGCGTCGAAGGTTATACAAAAAAACTCCAAACGCGATACAATAAAGGTGTTCAAGCCAATTATAAAGCGAAAGGAGATAAAATATGGCACAAAAGGCACAGAGTTTATCACACACAAAGTGGATGTGTAAATATCACATTGTGTTCACCCCTAAGTATAGACGAAAAATCATTTATAATCAATATCGAAGTAGTTTGGGAGAAATATTCCACCGCTTATGTAGTTATAAAGGTGTTGAAATTATCGAGGGTCACTTAGTGCCTGATCATGTACATATGTTAGTAAGTATTCCACCAAGGATAAGTGTTTCAAGTTTTATGGGGTATTTAAAAGGCAAAAGTGCACTCATGATGTTTGATAAACACACCAACCTCAAGTATAAGTTTGGAAATCGGCATTTCTGGGCAGAAGGTTATTATGTGAGTACAGTGGGACTTAATGAAGCCACAATTAAGAAATATATTCAAGATTAAAGAAATTATCCAGTGGATGATTTCTTCACGAGTATGAAAATTCGAGAACGAGTAAAGCATGATATAGCACTAGATAAATTAAGTGTAAAAGAATATGAGGATCCCTTTAGGGATAGTGGTAAGTAGTACCAAAGTCTCTTTAAGAGGCAAGTGACGAGTCAAGAGCAATGAGGCTTGAACAACGTGAAAGCCAGCGTCTTTAGGCGCTGGCTGGTAATTTGGGCTTATAGCCCTGGTGCAAACCACCCGTTAGACGGGTGGTCATGATTTACAAAGTTGTCAATGTTGATTTACAGAAATTTTACCATTTTGAATGTTGAAAATACTAAGATTTTCAGGCAAGTTTTGTAAGTGGTCTAAACTTGTTGTTGTAATAAAGGTTTGGATAGAGTGAGAAATGGTTTCTAGTAATTTTAGTTGCCGTGTATTGTCAAGTTCGCTCATAACATCATCAAGCAGTAGTATAGGAGACTCGTTGGTAATACTTTCCATTAGTTCAATCTCTGCTAGTTTGATAGAAAGTACAAGACTACGATGTTGACCTTGACTCCCAAAACTAGCGTCCATACCATTGATGTGAAAAGTAATGTCATCTCGATGAGGGCCAACACCAGTATTCTTTTTAAACAAATCTCTTGATCTGCTTTTTTCTAAAGCTACTTTAAAAGAATTCGTCAACTGCTCTTCACCAGTAAAGTTGACAGATGATTGATAAGAAATTGACAACTCTTCTAATTGATTTGAAATTTCTAAGTGTTTTTTTTGACCAAATCTCTCTAAATCTTTAATGAATTTTATCCGATGCTTTATAACGCGACAACCATACTCTACCAACTGATCATCTAAGACTGAAAGAAAAGTTTCGTCAATCTTATGGCTAGATTTTAGATACGTATTTCTTTGCTTGAGTATATGGTTATAGTTTGACAGGTCTGACAAGTAGATTGATTTAATTTGTCCCAATTCTATATCTATAAACTTTCGGCGAATGGAAGGTGCTCCTTTAATTAGCTGGAGATCTTCAGGTGCGAATAGAACAACATTCATATGTCCGATATAGTCTGATAGGCGAGCTTGTTTTAAGTGATTGACTTTAGTCACACGCCCTTTTGGTGTTAAATCAATCTCTAGAGGAATAGAACTTGTTTTTTTCTGTAGCAAGCCAGAAAGATGCAGCTGCTCTTCATTAAAATGAATGAGATTTTTATCTGTCCGAGTACGATGACTACGTGTCAAGGCTAAGAAATAGATTGCTTCTAGAATATTGGTCTTTCCTTGCGCATTTTGGCCTAAAAAGACGTTTAATTTTGGATTAAAATCAATTTTTGCCTCTTTGTAATTTCGAAAGGTTTTAATTATTAAATGTTGAAGCCACATAGTTATCTTCCTGGAAAACGTGGAGCTTGTTTGGCTTTAGGTGATGAAGAAGTTTTTTGTTTTTCTTTCTTGACACCTTTATTCATCTCTTTGACAAGTTTAGCAATTCGCTCTTTCTCAATCTTATCTGCTTGGTATTCTTCTTGTTCTTTTAAACTTGGTTGTGTCAAGGTGATGTCAATCTTTAAATCAGGAATGTCAATCGTATCTCCAACACGAATTTTTTTTCCACGTCTATTTTCTAATTCACCATTAAAGTAAACTTGATGCTCTATTAGAAAGGATTTGATAGCACCACCGCTTTGTATAATTCCAATCTCTTTTAGGAGGGCTTGGAGCGTAATAAATTCTTCAAATAATTTGTATTCCATAATTCACCTCAATCTTTGGTATTATACCATATTTTCCCTGAAATAGCTGAAGGAAAGTCAGCTGAAATGAAAACGATTTTACTTTTGAAAGCTATAAAGAGAACAAGAAAAATTTTGATTTTCGTGGTATAATAGAACTCTATATGTAAGGAGGTAAGGTATGGAATTAGTGTCTGGAATTTCAGCACATTTTGTTCAATCCAAAAAGTTTAAAACAAATAAAATCACTATTCGTTTTACTGCTCCCTTATCTCTTGAGACAATAGCAGGACGCATGTTAAGTGCAAGTATGTTGGAGACGGCAAATCAAGCTTACCCAACATCACAAGCATTTCGCAGATACTTGGCAAGTTTATATGGAACAGATATTTCTACGAGTGCTTATCGTAGGGGACAGGCACATATTCTTGATCTAACATTTACCTATGTGCGGGACGAGTTTTTGAGTAAAAAAAATGTCTTGACTTCTCAAATATTGGAATTGGTGAGGCAGACTTTATTTTCCCCCTTAGTTGTAGATGGAGCCTTTGAGTCAAGCTTGTTTGAAATTGAAAGAAAACAATTATTAGCTAGTTTAGCTACTGATATGGATGATTCATTTTATTTTGCTCATAAGGAATTGGATAACTTGTTCTTTCATGATGAACGTCTTCAATTGAGATACAGTGATTTACGAAATAGCATTTCAAATGAGTCTCCGGAAAGTAGCTACATTTGCTTTCAAGATGCTCTCAATAAAGATCGGATTGATTTCTTTTTCTTAGGTGATTTCAATGAAGTTGAAGTGAAGGAGTGGTTGAGATCATTTTCCTTTACTGGGCGTCAACTCCATGTCAACCCTCAGTACAAGCAACCATATTCAAACGTCCTTCGGGAAGGAATGGTTCGTAAGAATGTGGGCCAATCCGTTTTGGAATTGGGTTACCATTGTTCTACGAGCTATGGAGACAAGCATCATTTGGCCATGGTAGTAATGAATGGTCTATTAGGTGGTTTTGCTCACTCTAAGCTTTTTACAAATGTTCGGGAAAATGCTGGTCTAGCCTACACCATCTCCAGTCAATTGGATTTATTTAGTGGTCAATTGAGGATATATGCTGGCATTGATCGGGAAAAGCGCAATCAAGCTAGAAAGTTGATGAATCATCAATTACTTGAACTAAAAAAAGGTAATTTTACAGATTTAGAGATTGAACAGACCAAGGAGATGATTCGCAGAACCTTGTTGCTCGCGCAAGATAGTCAGAGCTCACTAATCGAGCGAGTTTATTTGAATAGTTTGTTAGGGAAATCTACATCAGATTTTGACAATTGGATTGAAAAATTAAATAAAGTTGATAAAGAAGCTATCTGCAAAGTAGCAAATAGTGTTCGGTTACAAGTGATATACTTTATGGAAGGAATAGAATGACACCAGTTACCTTTGAAGAAAAATACTATCCTGCTGTAAAGGAGACGGTTTATCAGACTCGTCTATCAAATGGATTGACAGTGTCTCTCCTTCCTAAGAAACAATTTAATGAAGTTTACGGAGTTGTAACAGTTCGATTTGGATCAGTAGACACAAGCTTTACACTATCTAAAAAAGGTTTACAGTGTTATCCGGCTGGAATTGCACATTTTCTTGAACACAAACTGTTTGAGAGAGAAAATGCTGAAGATATTATGGAATCTTTTACACGCTTGGGAGCAGATAGCAATGCTTTTACAAGCTTTACAAAAACGAGTTATTTGTTTTCGACAATAGATCATTTATCAGAAAATTTGGATCTACTTGAGGAGTTGGTAACAGTTGCTCACTTTGCGGAAGAGTCAGTTGGGAGAGAGCGGGAAATCATCCAACAGGAACGTGAGATGTACCAAGACGATCCAGATTCGCGTCTGTTTTTTGCGACATTAGCCAATCTTTATCCCAATACTCCTCTGGCAGCAGACATTGTTGGAAGTGAAAAATCAATTAACAACATTCAGCTGAATGACTTAAAAGATAACTTTACAGTATTTTACAAACCTGTCAATATGTCTTTGTTTTTAGTTGGGAATTTTGATGTAGATACAGTTGAGAACTATTTTTCACAAAAGAAATTTAGAAATTTGGAAGAAATGGTAGTAAGGAAGGAAAAACTTGCTTTACAGCCTGTCAAAGAAACAGACAGTCTCCGGATGGAGGTTTCTTCTCCAAAACTTGCTATTGGAATTAGGGGAACAGGTGAGGTGGCAGAAGCAGATTGCTACCGTTATAGTGTTTTGTTGAAATTGTTGTTTACGATGTTGTTTGGTTGGACTTCAAATCGTTTTCAAAATTTATATGAGGCGGGGAAGTTAGATGCTTCACTCTCATTAGAAGTTGAGGTGACTAGTCGTTTTCATTTTGTGATGTTGACTATGGATACGAAGGAACCCGTTTCTCTATCACATCAATTTCGTAAGGCGATTCGTCATTTTAGTAGTGATGCAGATATTACTGATGAACATCTCGATCTTGTTAAGAGTGAGATGTTTGGGGAATTTTTCAGTAGTATGAACTCCTTGGAGTTTATTGCGACACAGTATGAACCAGTCGACAGAGGAGAAACTATTTTGGATTTACCAAAAATTTTACAAGAAATTACTTTAGACGATGTTCTTGAAGCAGGTCATCGTTTGATAGATGATGGTGATCTAGTTGATTTTACAATCTTTCCAGCTTAAAAGATAAGTAACCCTAGAAAGAAGGAATGCTAAGTATGAGAAAAAAAACAATTGGTGAGGTTCTGCGTTTAGCCAGAATTAATCAGGGATTGAGTATAGAAGAACTGCAGACAAAAACTGATATTCAGATGAATTTATTAGAAGCTATGGAGACAGATGATTTTGATCAACTCCCTAGTACCTTCTACGCTCGTTCTTTTTTGAGAAAATATGCTTGGGCAGTTGAATTGGATGAACGAATTATTTTGGATGCCTATGATTCAGGTAGTATGATCACTTATGAAGAGGTAGATGTCGATGAAGAAGACTTGTCTGGTCGCAGACGATCAAATAAGAAAAAGACTTCTTATCTGCCCTTGATTTATTTCATTTTATTTGCCTTGTCGATTTTAATTTTTGTGACTTATTATGTTTGGAATTATATCCAGACTCAACCAACGCGTCCTTCTTCGCCTAATTATAGTGTTGTTAGCTCAACTAGTTCCACAACCTCATCTAGTTCATCTTCTAGTAGTCAGACGTCTAGCCCATCTTCTACTACGGAATCAACTATTACAGTGTCAGGCGAAGGAAACCGCATTGAAGCTCGGTATAAAACGAGTAAGGAAACAGCTACGGTTCAGCTGGCAGTTTCGGATGTAACTAGCTGGGTTAGTGTTTCAGGAAGCGAGCTAGAGGGTGGTGTGACACTATCCGCAGACAATAAAAATGCAAAAACAACAGTTTCAACTAAGAATCCCGTTACTATCACCTTAGGTGTAGTGAAGGGAGTTACTGTGACTGTAGATAATCAAACAGTTGATACTTCCAAGTTGACGACTCAGACTGGAACTGTAACACTTACATTCACTACAGATTAAGGAAAAACCAATGAAAAAAGAACAAATCCCTAATGTATTAACAATTGGTAGAATTCTCTTTATACCTCTCTTTATTCTTATTTTGACTTTTGGCCATTCACAAGGCAGTCACCTGCTGGCAGCAATCATCTTTGCAGTTGCTAGTATAACGGATTATCTTGATGGCTACCTTGCTCGCAAATGGAATGTAGTCAGCAATTTTGGGAAGTTTGCAGATCCGATGGCCGATAAGCTGTTGGTTATGTCAGCTTTTATCATGTTGATTGAGTTAGGTATGGCTCCAGCTTGGGTTGTTGCTATTATCATCTGTCGTGAACTTGCGGTGACAGGCTTGCGTTTGTTGCTTGTTGAGACGGGAGGGACAGTTCTAGCAGCAGCGATGCCAGGGAAAATTAAGACCTTTAGTCAAATGTTTGCCATTATCTTTTTGCTCTTACATTGGAATTTAATTGGGCAACTGTTGCTTTATATAGCTTTGTTTTTCACTATCTACTCTGGTTATGATTATTTCAAGGGTAGCGCTCATGTATTCAAAGGGACATTTGGTTCGAAATGAAATCGATTATTGAAGTAAAAGATCTGTCTTTTCGTTACAAAGAAGATCAGGGTTATTATGATGTTAATAATGTCTCGTTTCACGTGAAACGGGGAGAATGGCTTTCGATTGTAGGTCATAATGGGAGTGGAAAATCAACAACTATCCGTTTGATTGATGGCTTGCTTGAAGCAGAGTCTGGGGAAATCTGGATAGATGGGCAATTGCTGTCCTCTGAGAATGTTTGGGACTTACGCCGTCAAATTGGTATGGTTTTTCAAAATCCAGATAATCAATTTGTTGGGGCAACTGTTGAAGATGATGTTGCCTTTGGCCTAGAAAATCAGGGACTTCCTCGTGAAGAAATGAAGAAGAGAGTGGCTGAATCTTTGGAGTTGGTAGGGATGCTGGACTTTAAGAAGAGAGAACCAGCTCGTTTGTCTGGTGGACAAAAACAACGGGTGGCTATTGCAGGAGTTGTTGCCTTGAGACCAGCTATTTTGATTCTGGACGAGGCTACAAGTATGTTGGATCCTGAGGGACGCAGAGAACTGATTCAGACAGTTCAAGAGATTCGAAAAGATCACCAGATGACAGTCATCTCCATTACGCACGACTTAGAAGAAGTTGCTATGAGTGACCGTGTCTTGGTCATGAAAAAAGGCCAAGTGGAGTCAACCAGCAGCCCAAGAGAACTTTTTTCTCGGGATGACCTTGACCAGATAGGGTTAGATGAGCCTTTTACTAATCAATTGAGAGAATCTTTGAGAGAAACTGGATATCAGTTGCCAGATGGCTATTTGACAGAAGGAGAGCTAGAGGACAAGTTATGGGAATTACTCTAGAAAATGTGAGCTTTACCTATCAAGAGGGGACTCCCCTATCTTCATCAGCTTTGACTGATGTTTCCTTGACGATTGAGGATGGTTCCTATACAGCTTTAGTAGGACACACGGGTAGTGGGAAATCAACGATTTTACAGCTTTTAAATGGCCTATTGGTACCAAGTAAGGGTTCTGTTCGAGTTTTCGATACTGTCATTACTCCTATATCAACCAATAAAGAAATTCGCCAGATTCGAAAGCAAGTCGGTCTAGTGTTTCAATTTGCTGAAAATCAGATTTTTGAAGAGACTGTTTTGAAAGATGTTGCATTTGGACCGCAAAATTTTGGAGTTTCTGAGGAAGAGGCCAAGAAAATTGCGCGTGAAAAGTTAGCCTTGGTAGGCATCGATGAATCACTCTTTGAGCGCAGTCCTTTTGAACTTTCGGGTGGCCAAATGAGACGTGTGGCGATAGCAGGTATGCTAGCCATGGAGCCAACTGTCTTGGTTTTAGATGAGCCGACAGCAGGGCTAGATCCTCTGGGCAGAAAAGAATTGATGACCCTGTTTAAAAAACTTCACCTTTCTGGAATGACAATCGTTCTGGTAACGCATTTGATGGATGATGTAGCTGAGTATGCTGATCAGGTCTATGTTATGGAAAAGGGGCGTTTAGTCAAAAGTGGTAAACCGAGCGAAGTTTTCCAAGATGTAGCCTCTATGGAAAAAGTGCAGTTAGGTGTGCCTAAAATTACTGCTTTTTGTAAACGTTTGGCAGATAGAGGTGTAGCTTTTAAAAAACTGCCAATCAAGATAGAGGAGTTTAAGGAGTCGCTAAATGGATAGTATGATTTTAGGGCGTTATATACCAGGGGATTCTATCATTCATCGCTTGGATCCTCGTAGTAAATTGCTTGCCATGATCCTGTTGATTTTGATTGTATTTTGGGCCAATAATCCCCTTGCCAATCTCATTCTGTTTGTAGCGACAGGTATATTTATCGCTTTGTCGGGTGTCTCCCTCTCATTTTTTGTTCAGGGATTAAAGTCCATGTTCTTCTTGATCGCTTTTACGACTCTTTTTCAGCTCTTTTTCATTTCAAGTGGAAATGTCCTATTTGAGTTTTCTTTTATAAAAATAACGGATTATGCTTTGCAACAAGCTGGAATCATTTTCTGTCGTTTTGTGTTGATTATTTTCTTTTCAACCTTGCTAACGTTAACGACCATGCCTTTGAGTTTGGCAGCGGCAGTTGAAGCTCTTTTAGCACCGCTGAAACGCGTGAAAGTTCCCGTTCATGAAATTGGTCTCATGTTATCAATGAGTTTGCGTTTTGTTCCAACCTTGATGGATGATACAACGAGGATTATGAATGCTCAGAAAGCTCGTGGAGTTGACTTTGGTGAAGGCAGTATCATTCAAAAAGTAAAGGCTATGATTCCGATTTTAATTCCTCTTTTTGCGACAAGTTTAAAGCGTGCAGATTCATTGGCAATTGCCATGGAAGCGCGTGGTTATCAGGGAGGAAAGGGGAGAAGTCAGTATAGACAGTTGAGATGGAGTCAAAAGGATACACTGGCAATTCTTGTGATTTTGGTGTTGGGATGTTTCTTATTTTTCTTAAAATCTTAGTGGATTTGTAAGATTGATAAAAAATCACAGTAGTAGATCTTTAGTAAAAAGGTAGGAATATGAACCGTTTTAAAAAATCAAAATATCTAATCATCGTTTTTGTCACAGTTCTGGCAGTTTCTGTACTATTGGTAACAACCTATTCAAGTGCTATTGTGACAAAACTAGGAGATGGCATTTCCTTAGTAGATAGAATTGTTCAAAAACCTTTTCAGTGGTTTGATGCTTTCAAATCGGATTTGGGTCATTTGACGCAGACTTACAATGAAAACGAAAGTCTAAAAAAACAACTCTATCAACTAGAGGTGGAGTCTAATCAATCAGAACGTTTAAAAACAGAAAATGAACAACTACGTCAGCTCCTAGAGATGAAGTCAAAATTACAGGCTTCAAAAACCCTAGCAGCAGATGTGATTATGCGAGCTCCAGTTTCTTGGAAACAGGAGTTAACTGTGGAAGTAGGGCGTTCAAATGGTGCTTCTGAAAATATGTTGGTCATTGCAAACGGTGGCTTGGTTGGTAGTGTTTCAAAGGTGGAAGATCATTCAACAACTGTCAATCTTTTAACCAACGCTGAAAACACGGATAAGATCTCTGTTAAAATCCAACATGGTTCTACTGAAATTTACGGAATTATCGTTGGTTATGACAAGGAAGCTGAACTGCTTAAAATTAGCCAATTAAATAGTAATAGTGACATCAGTGCTGGAGACAAGGTGACTACAGGTGGGCTAGGAAACTTTAATGTCAAAGATATTCCTGTTGGAGAGATTGTTGGTACAACGCACAGCAGTGACTATCTAACTCGAGAGGTAACTGTAAAGTTAAGTGCTGATATCAAAGATCTTCATGTGGTAGAGTTAGTGGGGAATTAGAAATGAGATTGTTAAAACAAATTGGTATTTTCTTTTTACTCCCTTTTGTTGTGCTAATTGATGCTCATATTGGACAACTGGTGGGATCCTTTTTCCCCCACTTTCATTTAGCCAGTCATTTTCTATTCTTGTTTCTCTTATTTGAAACAATCGAAGTGTCAGAGTATCTCTATCTAGCCTATTGTTGTATCGTGGGTTTGGTTTATGATATCTATTTTTTCCACTTGATTGGAATTGCCACGCTTTTGTTTATCTTGATAGGTGCTTCGCTCCACAAGTTTAACAGCGTGATTTTGACAAATCGTTGGACAAGGATGTTGACCATTATTGTGATCAGTTTTCTGTTTGATATGGGGAGCTATCTTTTGGCTCTTGCCGTAGAACTGACTGTAGATTCCATGCCGGTATTCATCGTCTATAGCCTTGTCCCATCAATGGTTCTGAACTTCTTATGGATTGTCATTTTTCAATTTATTTTTGAAAAAATTTATCTATAAGAAAGAAATATAAATGTAACAAAGGCGTAATATTTATTATGTCTTTTTTTGGTATACTAGTAATGTCTCAAATAGAAGGAGTATCAACAGAATATGAAGAAAAAAATCTTAGCGTCACTTTTGTTAAGTACAGTATTGGTCTCACAAACGGCAGTGTTGACAACTGTTCGTGCAGAAACAACTGATGAAAAAATTGCTGCTCAAGATAATAAAATTAGTAGTTTAACAGCGCAACAACAAGAAGCACAAAAACAAGTGGATCAGATCCAAGGTCAAGTTTCAACAATTCAAGCAGAGCAAGCAAGCTTGCAAGAAGAAAACGAAAAATTACAAGCTGAATCTAAAAAACTTGAAGGAGAAATTACAGAGCTTTCTAAAAATATCGTGGCTCGTAATGCTTCTTTAGAAAAACAAGCACGTAGCGCACAGACAAATGGAGCTGCGACTAGCTACATTAATACAATTGTGAACTCAAAATCAATCACAGAAGCCATTTCGCGTGTTGCTGCAATGAGCGAGATTGTATCGGCTAACAACAAAATGTTGGAACAACAAAAGGCTGATAAAAAAGCAATTTCTGATAAACAAGTAGCCAATAATGAAGCAATTAATACAGTTATTGCGAACCAACAAAAACTTGCTGATGATGCGCAAACATTGACAACTAAGCAAGCTGAGTTGAAGGTTGCAGAGTTGAATCTTGCTGCTGAGAAAGCTACTGCAGAAGGTGAGAAAGCTAGTTTGCTAGAGAAGAAAGCAGCAGCAGAGGCAGAAGCACGTGCCGCTGCAGCAGCAGAAGCAGCATACAAAGAGCGTCAAACAAGCCAACAACAGTCAGTTATTGCTTCTGGAAACACAAGTTTCTCAGCTCAGGTACAAGCGACATCAACATCTGATGATGAGGATTCAAGCTACACTCCAGCACCTGCACCAACTCCAACTAGACAACGTCCAACTTACAGCTCAAATGCTTCAAGTTATCCAACTGGTGAATGTACTTGGGGAGCTAAAACATTGGCACCTTGGGCTGGAGATTACTGGGGTAACGGAGCGCAGTGGGCTACAAGTGCAGCAGCTGCAGGATTCCGTACAGGATCAACACCACAAGTTGGTGCGATTGCATGCTGGAATGATGGTGGTTACGGACACGTAGCGGTTGTTACAGCAGTTTCATCATCAACTCGTATCCAAGTATCAGAATCAAACTATGGTGGAGATCGTACAATCGGAAACAAACGTGGATGGTTCAACCCAACCACAACTTCTGAAGGTTACGTAACATATATCTATCCAAACTAATGCATAAAACGAAGAGACTCAATCGAGTCTCTTTTAATGTTTTTAGCCGAAAGTCCTACTAAAATTCTACTAAATAGCTTGAAAATGCTGTTGAAATATGATAAAATAAAACCTGTCGTGTAAACGATAATACTCATTCTTGATGAATTGTGAAACTGTTGCCCTTGGGTCGTTTTGCAAGTTGAAATCGAGAAGAGGAAAAAACAAAAAGGAGAAATACTCATGGCAGTAATTTCAATGAAACAACTTCTTGAGGCTGGTGTACATTTTGGTCACCAAACTCGTCGCTGGAACCCTAAGATGGCTAAGTACATCTTCACTGAGCGTAACGGAATTCACGTTATCGACTTGCAACAAACTGTAAAATACGCTGACCAAGCATATGACTTTATGCGTGACGCAGCAGCTAATGATGCAGTTGTATTGTTTGTTGGTACTAAGAAACAAGCTGCTGACGCTGTTGCTGAAGAAGCTGTACGTTCAGGTCAATACTTCATCAACCACCGTTGGTTGGGTGGAACTCTTACTAACTGGGGAACTATCCAAAAACGTATTGCTCGCTTGAAAGAAATCAAACGTATGGAAGAAGAAGGAATTTTCGACGTTCTTCCTAAGAAAGAAGTTGCACTTCTTAACAAGCAACGTGCACGTCTTGAAAAATTCTTGGGTGGTATCGAAGACATGCCTCGTATCCCAGATGTAATGTATGTAGTTGACCCACATAAAGAGCAAATCGCTGTTAAAGAAGCTAAAAAATTGGGAATCCCAGTTGTAGCGATGGTTGACACAAACACTGATCCAGACGATATCGATGTAATCATCCCAGCTAACGATGACGCTATCCGCGCTGTTAAATTGATCACAGCTAAATTGGCTGATGCTATCATCGAAGGACGCCAAGGAGAAGATGCAGCAGCAGTTGAAGCAGAATTTGCAGCTTCAGAAGCTCAAGTAGACTCAATCGAAGAAATCGTTGAAGTTGTAGAAGGCGATAACGCTTAATTCATATAAATAGTAATTACCTAGGAGGGCGGGGCGTAGCCCGGCTCTCCTATTTTTAAAAAATATAGGAGAATCAAAATGGCAGAAATTACAGCTAAACTTGTAAAAGAGTTGCGTGAAAAATCTGGTGCCGGTGTTATGGACGCTAAAAAAGCGCTTGTAGAAACAGACGGCGATATCGAAAAAGCAATTGAATTGCTTCGTGAAAAAGGTATGGCGAAAGCAGCTAAGAAAGCTGACCGCGTTGCTGCAGAAGGTTTGACTGGTGTTTATGTTAACGGTAACGTTGCAGCAGTAATTGAAGTAAACGCTGAAACTGACTTCGTTGCGAAAAACGCTCAATTCGTTGACTTGGTTAATGCTACAGCTAAAGTAATTGCTGAAGGAAAACCAGCTAACAACGAAGAAGCACTTGCTTTGACAATGCCTTCAGGTGAAACACTTGAAGCAGCTTATGTGTCTGCAACTGCAACTATCGGGGAAAAAATCTCATTCCGTCGTTTTGCTTTGATCGAAAAAACAGATGCACAACACTTTGGAGCTTACCAACACAATGGTGGTCGTATCGGTGTTATCTCAGTTATCGAAGGTGGAGACGAAGCTCTTGCTAAACAATTGTCAATGCACATCGCAGCGATGAAACCAACAGTTCTTTCATACAAAGAATTGGACGCTCAATTCGTTAAAGATGAGTTGGCACAATTGAACCACGTAATTGACCAAGATAACGAAAGCCGTGCAATGGTTAACAAACCAGCCCTTCCACACTTGAAGTATGGATCAAAAGCACAATTGACTGAAGAAGTAATTGCTCAAGCAGAAGCTGACATCAAAGCTGAGTTGGCTGCAGAAGGCAAACCAGAAAAAATCTGGGACAAAATCATCCCAGGTAAAATGGATCGCTTTATGCTTGACAACACTAAAGTTGACCAAGCTTACACACTTCTTGCACAAGTCTACATCATGGATGACAGCAAGACAGTTGAAGCTTACCTTGAATCAGTAAATGCTTCAGTAGTTGAGTTCGCTCGCTTTGAAGTTGGTGAAGGTATCGAGAAAGCTGCAAATGACTTCGAAGCTGAAGTTGCAGCTACAATGGCAGCAGCATTGAATAACTAATAATAAAAGAGGAAGCAAATTGCTTCCTTTTTCTTTTGCTGTAGGGAACTTAGATTTTTCTTTAAATTGAACAAAGAAAAAGCCCTATAATAAGGGCTAAGTGCATTTAGGAGACTACACTTCAAATTCATAGAGTGCTGTAGACAAATAACGTTCGCCGTTATCTGGTGCTAAAGCAAGGACTTTCTTACCTGTACCTAATTTTTTGGCAACTTCAATTGCTCCATAAATTGCTGCAGCTGAGGAAATCCCAACAAGGAAGCCTTCTTTTCCACCAATCTCACGTCCAAGTGCTAGAGCATCATCTGATGTTACACGGACGATACCGTCATAGGCTTTTGTATCAAGTGTATCAGGAATAAATCCAGCTGAGATACCTTGAATTTTGTGAGGGCCAGGTTTTTCACCAGATAAGATAGCTGACTCGTCTGCCTCAACTGCATAAACTTGAATATTTGGATTGACAGCTTTTAGTGCATGAGAAACACCTGAGATCGTTCCACCAGTACCGACACCACCCACAAAGGCATCTAATCCATCAGAACCGAAAGCAACCAGTATTTCAGCTCCTGTTGTTCTTTCGTGCACTTCTGGATTAGCTGGATTATTAAATTGGAGTGGAAGGAAACCATCACGTTCAGCGACGATTTCCTGAGCTTTGGCAATAGCCCCTTTCATTCCTTCGCTACCACGAGTAAGGACGAGTTCAGCACCATAGGCTTGGATAATCTTACGTCGTTCCACGCTCATCGTTTCAGGCATGACGATAACAACTTTATATCCTTTAGCGGCACCAACCCATGAAAGACCGATACCAGTGTTTCCACTCGTTGCTTCAACAATAGTAGCACCGGGCTTTAGAATGCCATCCTGCTCAGCCTTTTCGATCATGCTAAGGGCAATACGGTCTTTTACTGACGATCCAGGGTTAAAAGCTTCAAGTTTTACATAAACATCTGCGGCACCTTCTGGAACGATATTGTTAAGTTTAACAATTGGAGTTTGTCCGATTAGTTCAGTGATATTGTTATAAATAGCCATAGATATACCTCTTTGTATAAGATGATACTAGTATAACGCGCTCAAGGCTATTTGTAAAATATAGAAATCCTATCAAAGTGATAGGATTTTTTTATATCAAGCATCTAAGCTGTGAATCTGCGAATAAATTTAGTAGGTACTATTTATTTGCAGATTTACACTAAGTTTACCGGAACTTCAACCTCCCGTAAACCTTGATCTGTTAAAGTAACCTTTCCATTAAAAAACTCTACAAGAGCAGCTTTGATATTTTCTTTCTCTTCCTTGTCAACATAAATCATCGTATTGACTTGATCTGTAAAGTTTGTATCCAGCTCCATGAGATTATGTTCTTTAAGGAAGTTATTGTACTCTTGGTATTGAGCGTAAGACATCTGAATGGCTATACCAGCTTGCTCTTTGATTTCAATAATGCCAATTTCTTTGACAGCCAAGGCCACACTACCTGCATAAGCACGAATCAAACCGCCAGCACCTAGCTTAATTCCTCCAAAGTAGCGGGTAACCACTACACAGACATTAGTAAGATTATGATTTTCTAAGACACCGAGCATAGGGACTCCAGCAGTACCACTAGGCTCACCATCATCACTCGTACGCTTGATTTCACTTCGTTCCCCTACAATAAAAGCTGAGCAGTTATGGGTAGCTTTGTAGTGTTCTTTTTTGATGGCCGTGATGAAATCACGAGCCTCTTCTTCACTATAGACACGCTTTGCATGACAGATAAAGCGGGATTTTTTGATTTCTTCTTGGACTTGCCCGTCCTCTTTAATTGTTCTAAATTCCATGATTTAATTGTACTAAAAAAACACCTAAAGCGCTAGATTTTTACGAATAAAGAAGTATGAAAGTAAATCCAAATTATCTCGGTCGCTTGTTTACTGAGAAAGAATTAACCAAAGAAGAACGAGAGGCAGCAGTGAAACTGCAAGCAATGAGAAAAGAGAAGGGGAAACTATTTTGTCAACGTTGTGACAGTCCTATTTTGGAAGAATGGTATTTGCCTGTTGGTGCTTACTATTGCAGGGAGTGCTTGCTGATGAAGCGAGTTAGGAGTGATCAAGCTTTATACTATTTTCCACAGGAGAATTTTCCGAAACAAGATGTTCTCAAATGGCGTGGCCAGTTAACCCCTTTTCAGGAGAAGGTGTCAGAGGGCTTGCTTCGAGCAGTCGAAAAGAAAGAACCGACCTTAGTTCACGCTGTCACGGGAGCTGGAAAGACAGAGATGATTTATCAAGTTGTGGCCAAAGTGATTGACAATGGTGGTGCAGTTTGTTTGGCAAGTCCTCGCATAGACGTGTGTTTGGAACTGTATAAGCGACTGCAGAATGACTTTGTTTGTGAGATAGCACTACTTCATGGTGAATCAGAGCCCTATTTTCGAACTCCCCTAGTTGTTGCAACGACGCATCAGTTATTAAAATTCTATCATGCCTTTGATTTATTGATAGTAGATGAAGTAGATGCCTTTCCTTATGTTGACAACACTATGCTTTACTACGCTGTAAAGAATAGTGTAAAGGAGGATGGTCTGAGAATCTTTTTAACAGCGACATCTACAGATGAGTTAGATAAGAAGGTTCGCACGGGAGAATTAAAACGATTGAGCTTGCCAAGACGATTTCATGGAAATCCATTGATTATTCCAAAGCCAGTTTGGTTATCGGATTTTAATCGTTACTTAGATAAGAGTCAGTTGTCACCCAAATTAAAGACCTCTATTGAGAGGCAGAGAAGAACAGGTTATCCCTTGTTAATCTTTGCATCAGAAATTAAAAAAGGCGAGAAACTAAAAGAAATCCTGCAGGAGTATTTTCCAGATGAGAAAATTGGTTTTGTATCTTCTGTTACAGAAGATCGATTAGAGCAGGTGCAAGCTTTTCGAGATGGAGAGTTGACGATACTTATCAGTACGACAATCTTGGAACGTGGAGTTACCTTCCCTTGTGTGGATGTTTTTGTAGTGGAGGCCAATCATCGCCTTTTTACCAAGTCTAGCTTGATTCAGATTGGAGGACGAGTCGGGCGTAGTATGGATAGACCAACTGGTGAATTGCTCTTTTTTCATGATGGATTAAATACTTCAATCAAAAAGGCAATCAAGGAAATCAAACAAATGAACAAGGAGGCAGGTTTATGAGTTGCTTATTGTGTGGCCAAACTACAAAGAGTAATTTGACTTTTAGCAGTCTCTTGCTCTTGAAGAATCAAGAAACACCTCTTTGTTTAACCTGTTCTTTAAGTTTTGAAAGTATTGAACAGGTGCATTGTCCGAGTTGCATGAAAAAAGGAGAGTCAACATATTGTCAAGATTGTAAATTTTGGTGTAAAGAAGGAATCCAAGTTGATCATAAGGCGATTTTTACCTATAACCAAGAGATGAAAGACTTCTTTAGTCGATATAAGTTTGATGGGGATTTTCTTCTTAGAAAAGTTTTCGCTTCTGTTCTTGCTGAGGAGTTGAAAAAGTATAGGGACTATGAATTTGTGGTGATTCCCTTAAGTCCTGAAAGATTGCTTGAGAGAGGGTTTAATCAGGTTGAAGGTTTGGTTGAGGCAGCGGGATTCTCTTTTTATGATTTATTGGGAAAAAGAGAAGAGAAAGCTAGTTCTTCTAAGAATCGTTCAGAAAGATTAGCTACTGAGACCCCATTTTTCATTAAAGATGAGACCTCACTTCCTAAGAAGATTTTGCTGATTGATGACATCTATACAACAGGAGCGACTATTAATCGTGTGAAAAGGCTTCTGGAAGAAGCAGGTGTTTTGGAAGTCAAAACTTTTTCCCTTGTAAGATGAGGAAAAATTTGCAAAATGAAAATGAAAGCGTTATAATATAGTTAGAAAAATAAAAATGTTTAGAAAGAAGGTACTTATATGATTAAATATAGTATCCGTGGTGAAAACCTAGAAGTAACAGAAGCAATTCGCAATTATGTAGTTTCTAAACTCGAAAAGATCGAAAAATATTTTCAACCTGAACAAGAGTTGGATGCACGTGTAAACCTGAAAGTTTACCGTGAAAAAACAGCAAAGGTTGAAGTAACGATTCCACTTGGATCAATTACCCTTCGTGCAGAAGATATTTCTCAAGATATGTATGGCTCTATCGACCTCGTAACAGATAAAATCGAACGTCAGATTCGTAAAAATAAAACAAAAATCGAACGCAAGAATAAAAATAAAGTTGCAACTAGCCAACTCTTTACAGATGCCTTAGTTGAAGATGCAAATGTTGTGCAACCAAAAGTGGTTCGTTCAAAACAAATTGATTTGAAACCAATGGATTTGGAAGAAGCGCTTCTTCAAATGGATTTGTTGGGGCATGATTTCTTTATCTATGTTGATGTCGAAGATCAAACAACAAATGTTTTGTATCGCCGCGAAGATGGTGAAGTTGGTTTGCTAGAAGTTAAGGAATCATAAAATCTTGACAACTATGTAAAAGTGGTTTACACAATTGTAAACCACTTTTGTATTGCATCATTATACAAGGTATAAATGGAGGTAGTTATGAAAGACGTAGTGATTGTTTCAGCAGTACGAACTCCTATTGGTTCCTTTGGAGGAAGCTTGAAGAATGTTTCTGCTGTTGATTTGGGAGCTTTGGTTATTAAGAGTGCTTTGGAGAAGGCGAGTGTGAAACCAGAGCAGGTAGATGAAGTGATTATGGGAAATGTCCTAGGCGCAGGTTTAGGTCAAAACGTAGCTCGTCAAATGAGCATTCACGCAGGACTCCCCGAATTTACACCAGCCTTTACTATCAACAAGGTTTGTGGTTCTGGTTTGAAGGCAGTTCAGTTGGCTGCTCAAGCGATTCGATGTGGCGATGCAGATATTGTCGTAGCTGGTGGTGCAGAAAACATGAGTCAGGCTCCATATGTTTTGCCAAACTTTCGCTGGGGTGCACGTATGGGAGATTCGAAAGTGGTAGACACCATGATTAAGGATGGTTTGTCTGACGCCTTTAACGAATACCATATGGGAATTACAGCTGAAAATGTGGCTGAAGAATATGGTATTAGCCGGGGTGATCAAGATGCTCTTGCTTTGGAATCACAAAAACGAGCAGTAGCGGCTATAGAATCTGGACGCTTTAAGGAAGAGATTGTGCCAGTGGTCATTCCTCAACGCAAAGGCGATCCTATCGTCTTTGATACAGATGAATTTCCTAGAAAAGATGCCAGCTTGGAGAGCTTATCTAAGCTAGGTCCTGTTTTCAAAAAAGACGGTTCTGTTACGGCAGGAAATGCTTCGGGTATCAATGACGGAGCAGCGGCTGTCTTGGTCATGAGTGATGAAAAAGCGGAAGAATTAGAACTTCCAGTGATTGCTCGCATTCGTTCGTATGCAAGTGTAGGTTTGGATCCTAAGATGATGGGATGTGGGCCGATTTATGCAACTCGCAAGGCTCTTGAAAAAGGCAATTTGACAATTGATGATCTCGACTTGATTGAGTCAAATGAAGCCTTTGCTGCTCAGGCTTGTGCGGTTGGGAAAACACTTGGATTTAACACAGATATTGTCAATGTCAATGGTGGTGCGATTGCTCTTGGTCACCCAATTGGAGCTTCAGGCTGCCGTATCTTAGTGACCCTGGTACATGAGATGATGAAACGTGATGCTAAAACTGGTCTAGCAACTCTCTGTATCGGAGGGGGAATGGGAACAGCTCTTATCGTGGAACGTTAGATGATAGTAATCTGAACACGTGGATAGGAGGGTGATGATTCCCTCCTCTTTTTGTGTCTGAAGTTAGAGAAATCAATCATGAAAGAAAGGCTTACCTCTTTTTAAAGGTCGCTTTTTAAGGGTATTTGTGATATAATAATGCGCAAGAGGTTTAGAATGAAAAAAAATAATTTAACTCCGATTTCTGCAGTTCTACTGGGGATTGCAACTTTCGGAATCTTAACATTGCTGATTATTTTTTCGCGTAATATTGCTGTAACAATCAGTGTTTTGTTTTTATTTGTACTTCTTTATCTGCTTTTATTCATCTGGCAAAAAAAACAGTATGAAAAGAGCGAAATTGAACAAATCCAATACGTAAACCATCAAGCAGAAGATAGCTTGAATACGCTGCTCGATCAAATGCCGGTTGGTGTTCTGAAGTTAGATTTATCCAGTGGCGAAGTGGAATGGTTTAATCCTTATGCTGAGTTGATTTTGACTACTGAAGAAGGCGAAATTGATGTTGACTTGATTCAAACTATCATCAAGGCTTCTGTGGGGAACCCTGGTTCTTATGCTAACTTGGGGGAAACACGCTATGCCGTTCATATGGACAAGGTTTCGGGTGTTTTGTATTTCTTTGATGTTTCTGGGGAGTACGAAGCAACTGTCGAATTGGTAACCAGTCGACCAGTGATTGGGGTTATCTCGGTAGACAACTACGATGATCTAGAAGATGCAACCTCCGACTCCGATATTAGTCATATCAATAGCTTTGTGGCAAATTTTGTTTCAGAATTTGCTAGTAAGTATGCCATGTTTTCTCGGCGTGTGGGGATGGATCGCTTTTATTTATTTACTGATTACACAGTACTCGAGGAATTGATGAATGATAAATTCTCTGTCATTGATGCCTTTCGTGAAGAATCAAAACAGAGGCAGTTACCCCTAACCTTAAGTATGGGATTTTCTTATGGTGATGGCAATCATGATGAGATAGGGAAAGTTGCTTTAAGGAACTTGAATTTGGCGGAGGTTCGTGGTGGGGACCAAGTGGTTGTCAAGGAAAATGATGAAACCAAGAACCCAGTCTATTTCGGTGGTGGTTCCGCAGCTTCAGTTAAGAGAACGAGAACACGTACGAGAGCCATGATGACAGCTATTTCAGATAAGATTCGCAGTGTGGATCAGGTATTTGTAGTTGGTCATAAGAATCTGGATATGGATGCCTTGGGGTCTGCGGTTGGCATGCAGTTGTTTGCGAGCAATATCACTGAAAATAGCTATGCTGTCTACGATGCAGATCAAATGTCACCAGATATCGAGCGTGCCGTCAAATTCTTGGAAAAAGAGGGTGTCACTAAGCTCTTGCCTCTGGCTAATGCGATGAGATTGGTCACCAAGCGCTCTTTGTTGATTTTAGTGGATCATTCGAAGACGGCTTTGACTTTATCGAAAGATTTTTACGAACTGTTCACTCAAACTATTGTCATTGACCATCATCGACGTGATCAGGATTTCCCAGAGAATGCTGTAATCACCTATATCGAAAGTGGAGCAAGTAGTGCGAGTGAGTTGGTCACAGAATTGATTCAGTTCCAAAATTCTAAGAAAAATCGTTTGAGTCGTATGCAGGCTAGTGTACTGATGGCTGGTATGATGCTGGATACCAAAAACTTTACGTCACGAGTAACGAGTAGAACCTTTGATGTAGCTAGCTACCTCAGAACACGGGGAAGTGACAGTATTGCTATCCAGGAGATTGCTGCGACAGATTTTGAAGAATATCGTGAGGTAAATGAACTCATTTTACAAGGACGTAAATTGGGTTCAGATGTCTTAATTGCCCAAGCTAAGGACTCAACTACTTATGATACGGTTGTCATCAGTAAGGCTGCCGATGCTATGTTGGCTATGTCTGGTATTGAGGCTAGTTTCGTTCTAGCAAAAAATACACAAGGATTTATCTCTATCTCAGCTCGAAGCCGCAGTAAAATCAATGTCCAACGCATTATGGAAGAGTTGGGTGGCGGTGGTCACTTTAATCTAGCTGCTGCACAAATCGAGAATATGGGTCTGTCAGAAGTTGGAGAAAAATTGACTCAACTTGTCTTAGATGAACTAAAGGAAAAGGAGAAAGAAGAATGAAAGTAATCTTTTTAGCAGATGTCAAAGGAAAAGGGAAAAAAGGCGAAATCAAGGAAGTACCCACTGGCTACGCCCAAAACTTCCTGATTAAAAAGAATTTGGCTAAGGAAGCGACTGCTCAGGCAATCGGTGAATTGCGTGGAAAACAAAAATCAGAGGAAAAGGCTCATGCAGAGATGTTAGCAGAGGCAAGAGCAATCAAAGCCAAGCTTGAAGCAGAAGAAACTGTTGTAGAGTTTGTTGAAAAGGTTGGACCAGATGGCCGTACCTTTGGCTCAATCACCAATAAGAAAATTGCAGAAGAATTGCAAAAGCAGTTTGGTATTAAGATTGATAAACGCAATATTCAAGTGCAAGCACCAATTCGAGCAGTAGGTTTGATTGATGTACCAGTGAAGATCTATCAAGATGTTACAAGTGTCATCAATCTTCGTGTAAAAGAAGGTTAAGTTTACAACTTCTTGACAAGATTGTAAAAGGAAGGAAAGTTGGATGGCAGAAGTAGAGGAACTGCGAGTTCAACCTCAGGATATTTTGGCAGAACAATCTGTTCTGGGGGCTATTTTTATAGATGAGAGTAAGCTCGTTTTTGTCCGAGAATACATTGATTCTCGTGACTTCTTTAAGTATGCTCATCGGTTGATTTTCCAAGCGATGGTAGACTTGTCGGATCGTGGAGAAGCGATTGATGCGACAACGGTTCGGACGATTTTGGATAGCCAAGGGGATCTCCAAAATATTGGTGGCTTGTCTTACCTTGTCGAAATTGTCAACTCTGTACCAACTTCAGCTAATGCGGAATATTATGCTAAAATCGTAGCCGAAAAGGCTATGCTACGTCGTTTGATTTCCAAGTTGACAGAGTCTGTCAACCAAGCCTATGAAGCTTCTAAGCCTGTAGATGAAATCATTGCGCAGGCTGAAAAGGGGCTCATTGATGTAAGTGAAAACGCCAATCGTAGTGGGTTCAAGAATATCCGTGATATTCTAAATATCAACTTTGGGAACCTAGAAGTTCGGTCACAACAAACAACGGATATCACAGGTATTGCAACGGGCTACCGTGATTTGGACCATATGACGACAGGTCTCCATGAGGAAGAGCTGATTATTATCGCAGCTCGTCCTGCGGTCGGTAAAACAGCCTTTGCTTTAAACATTGCTCAGAATATCGGAACCAAGTTGGACAAGACTGTAGCTATCTTTTCACTGGAAATGGGTGCGGAAAGTCTAGTAGATCGTATGTTGGCGGCCGAAGGCTTGGTGGAGTCCCATTCTATCCGTACGGGTCAATTGACTGATGAGGAATGGCAAAAGTATACCATTGCTCAAGGGAATCTAGCCAACGCGAGTATCTATATTGATGATACGCCAGGGATTCGGATCACGGAAATTCGTTCGCGCTCACGTAAACTGGCTCAAGAAACAGGCAATCTAGGCTTGATTTTGATCGACTACCTACAGCTTATCACAGGGACTGGTCGTGAGAACCGCCAACAAGAAGTTTCTGAAATTTCTCGTCAGCTAAAAATTCTAGCCAAGGAATTGAAAGTTCCAGTCATTGCTCTCAGCCAGTTATCCCGTGGAGTGGAACAGCGTCAGGATAAGAGACCAGTCTTGTCTGATATTCGTGAATCGGGTTCTATTGAGCAGGATGCGGATATCGTAGCCTTTCTATACCGTGACGACTACTATGATCGTGCGGGTGAAGAAGAGGAAGGAATTCCAAATAACAAGGTTGAGGTTATCATCGAGAAAAACCGTAGTGGAGCTCGTGGAACGGTGGAATTGATTTTCCAAAAAGAATACAATAAATTTTCAAGTATCTCAAAGAGGGAGGCATAAGATGTCAGATGCATTTACAGATGTAGCCAAGATGAAAAAAATCAAAGAAGAAATCAAGGCGCATGAGGGACAAGTCGTTGAAATGACTTTAGAGAATGGCCGTAAGCGCCAAAAAAATAGATTGGGTAAGCTAATTGAGGTTTATCCGTCCCTATTTATCGTTGAATTTGGGGATGTTGAGGGAGACAAACAAGCTAATGTTTATGTTGAATCCTTCACCTACTCAGATATCTTGACAGAGAAGAATTTGATTCGCTATCTAGACCAAGAATCCTAAAATGAAGTGGGCTTTGCTCACTTTTTTCTTTTTTTCCCGAATAGTATAAACGAGGGGAACCTCGGAAATTTATATTATATAAGGAGAATGAATGACGTTTTTAAAATCAGGAGTTAAGAAGAGTAGATATACGCAGTTGGGTGTAGGATTGGCTACATTGTTGGTTACGAGTGCTTTTTTGTTTGGTGGTGAATCGGTTAAAGCTGATAGTGTAGCGCGTGGAGATGACTACCCGCTTCACTATAAAAATGGTAGTGTGGAAATCGACCAGTGGCGGATGTATTCTCGCCAGTGTACGTCTTTTGCAGCCTTTCGTTTGAGTAGTGTAAATGGCTTTGAAATTCCGCCTGCTTATGGAAATGCGAATGAATGGGGACATCGTGCAAGGCGAGAAGGCTACCGTGTGGATACTAAGCCAGAAGTTGGGGCTATTGCTTGGTCGACAGAAGGTTATTATGGGCATGTGGCCTGGGTATCAAATATATCAGGGGATACGATTGAGATCGAAGAGTATAACTATGGAGTTAGGGAGAAATACAATCGTCGCAGCGTAAAAGCTAGCTCTATGACAGGCTTTATCCATTTTAAGGACTTGGTAGGGAATGGTGGTAGAACTGGAAATTCTATTAGGTCAGGATTAGCATCTAGTGGGACTCATACGTTTACTCAAAAGTCTGCCATTCGAAACCAACCGTCAAGTACAGCGCAAGTTATTGACTACTACTATCCTGGTGAAAATGTTAGCTACGATCAAATCGTAGAAAAGGACGGTTATAAGTGGCTTAGTTACCTGTCCTATAGTGGAATGAGGAGATACGTCCAGTATATGGAAACAGAATCGGTGGAGAATGGTTGGAAGAAGCAAAACGGTATTTGGAATTACCGTGAGAATGGGAAACTCGCAACTGGTTGGAAGAAAATAAATGGCAGTTGGTATCACTTCAAAGAAAACGGGACTATGTCAACAGGTTGGGTAAAGGATGGCTCGCATTGGTACTATCTAAAGGCATCAGGGGAGATGCAGACAGGCTGGCTCAAGGAAAATGGAACATGGTATTATTTGGAGAGCTCAGGGGCTATGAAGTCTAGTCAGTGGTTCCAGGTAGGAGGAAAGTCTTATTACGTCAATGCTTCAGGGGCTTTAGCAGTGAATACTACTGTGGATGGCTATCAAGTAGATAGTAACGGAGCTAGAATCTAGGGTACAGAAAGTAGACAAAAAGAGAGAGTTTCTCCACCATTTTCCTATTCTTCTCAATGGTATTTTTCCTTGCTTTCCTTTATAATGGGTGTATGGACAAGAAAAAATTATTATTAATTGATGGATCCTCCGTTGCTTTTCGAGCTTTTTTTGCGCTCTATCAGCAGTTGGATCGTTTTAAAAATGCTAACGGCCTTCATACCAATGCAATCTACGGTTTTCAACTCATGTTGAATCATGTCTTAGAGCGGGTTGAGCCCAGCCATGTTTTGGTAGCCTTTGATGCAGGTAAGACGACTTTCCGAACAGAGATGTATGCAGACTACAAAGGTGGTCGCGCTAAAACTCCAGATGAGTTTCGTGAGCAATTTCCCTTCATTCGTGAGTTGTTAGACCACCTTGGGATTCGCCATTATGAGTTGCCTCAGTATGAAGCCGATGATATCATCGGGACCCTAGGTCGCTTGGCTGAGAAGGATTCCTTCGATGTGACTATCGTTAGCGGAGATAAGGATTTGATCCAGTTGACGGATGAGCATACGGTGGTCGAGATTTCCAAGAAAGGTGTGGCTGAGTTTGAGGCCTTTACACCAGATTACCTTATGGAAAAGATGGGCCTCACACCAGCTCAATTTATTGATCTTAAGGCCCTTATGGGGGATAAGTCTGATAATATTCCTGGTGTCACGAAAATCGGTGAAAAGACGGGTATAAAGCTCTTGCTGGAGCATGGTTCGCTTGAGGGTATTTATGAAAATATCGATGGGATGAAGGCTTCTAAGATGAAGGAAAATCTCATTAATGACAAGGAACAAGCCTTTTTATCGAAAACGCTAGCAACCATTGATACTCAGGCACCGATTGAGATTGGACTAGATGATTTGGTTTATAATGGTCCAGATGTGGAAAATCTTGGGAAATTTTACGATGAGATGGGCTTCAAACAGCTCAAGCAAGCTCTAAATGTGTCATCAACGGATGCGCCTGAAAGTTTGGATTTCACTATCGTTGACCACGTCAGTCAAGACATGCTGAGCGCAGACTCTATCTTCCACTTTGAACTCTTTGGTGAGAACTACCATACAGATGACTTGGTTGGTTTTGCCTGGTCTTGTGGGGATAAACTTTACGCTACAGACAAACTTGATCTCTTGCAGGAGCCGATTCTCAAGGAATTTTTAGAAAAAACACCTCTGAAAGTGTATGACTTTAAGAAAGCGAAGGTTCTGTTAAATCGCTTGGGCTTGAACCTGCAGGCACCTGCTTTTGACAGTCGTTTGGCAAAATACTTACTTTCAACAGTCGAGAATAATGAAATCTCAACCATTGCGAGTCTCTACGGTCAAACATACTTGGTCGATGATGAGACTTTCTACGGTAAGGGGGTCAAGAAAGCTATCCCTGAACGAGAGAAATTCTTGGAGCATTTGGCTCGTAAGGTTGCTGTATTGGTTGAGACTGAGCCGGTTTTACTTGAAAAACTCAGTGAACATGGGCAGTTAGACCTTCTCTATGACATGGAGCAACCTCTGGCTTTTGTCCTTTCCAAGATGGAAATTGCTGGGATCAAGGTCAAAAAAGAAACCTTACTTGAGATGCAGGCTGAAAATGAGGTCGTCATTGAGCAACTCACTCAAGAGATTTACGAACTGGCTGGTGAGGAGTTTAATATCAACTCGCCTAAGCAGTTGGGCGTCCTTCTCTTTGAAAAGCTGGGTCTTCCTCTAGAATACACTAAGAAAACCAAGACAGGTTACTCGACAGCAGTGGATGTGCTGGAGCGTCTGGCTCCTATTGCTCCGATTGTTAAGAAAATCCTCGATTACCGTCAGATTGCCAAGATTCAATCTACCTATGTGATTGGCTTGCAGGATTGGATTTTGGATGATGGCAAGATCCACACGCGCTATGTGCAGGATTTGACTCAGACTGGGCGTCTGTCTAGTGTGGATCCAAACTTGCAAAATATCCCTGTTCGTTTGGAACAAGGCCGTCTCATTCGTAAGGCCTTTGTACCTGAGTGGGAGGATAGTGTCCTTCTCAGCTCCGACTATTCGCAGATTGAATTGCGCGTTTTGGCTCATATTTCCAAGGATGAGCACCTAATTAAGGCCTTTCAAGAGGGAGCAGATATCCATACCTCGACGGCCATGCGGGTCTTTGGCATTGAACGTCCTGAGGATGTGACTCCAAACGACCGTCGTAATGCCAAGGCGGTAAACTTTGGAGTGGTTTACGGGATTTCAGACTTTGGTTTGTCTAATAATCTGGGCATCAGCCGTAAGGAAGCAAAAGCCTACATTGATACTTACTTTGAACGTTTTCCAGGTATTAAAAACTACATGGATGAGGTGGTGCGTGAGGCGCGTGATAAGGGCTACGTAGAGACTCTCTTCAAGCGTCGTCGTGAGTTGCCAGATATTAATTCGCGTAACTTTAACATTCGTGGTTTTGCAGAGCGAACTGCCATCAACTCTCCTATCCAAGGCTCAGCAGCAGATATTCTCAAGATCGCTATGATCCAGCTAGACAAGGCTTTGGTAGCGGGTGGTTATCAGACCAAGATGCTGTTGCAAGTGCATGATGAAATCGTCCTCGAGGTTCCGAAATCAGAACTAGCAGCCGTCAAAGCTCTAGTGAAACAAACCATGGAAGAAGCCATCAAACTCAGCGTTCCCCTTATCGCAGATGAAAATGAAGGGGCAACCTGGTACGAGGCTAAATAAGAAAACTATGATAGAGTTTGAAGCAGTTGCCTTCAAACTCTTTTCAAGATTTTCTGTAAGCAGTTTCCTTGACTTTTCCTTGTATTTGCGTTACTATATGTCCATATAAGATATGGGAGTCTGTGTACAGTCTGAGAGGAAGTGTTAAACTTCGACCGCACCTGATCTGGGTAATGCCAGCGTAGGGAAGGATACTTAGCCGAATTCTGCACCTTTTCCATATATGGAAGAGGTTTTCTTTTTGTAAAAAGGGAACCTGAGAAAAGGAGGTTTTTATGAAAGCAAGCATTGCCTTGCAAGTCTTGCCCCTATCACAGGGGATTGACCGGATTGCTATTATCGATCAGGTTATTACCTATCTGCAAGCTCAGTCCGTGACTATGGTGGTGATACCCTTTGAAACGGTCTTGGAAGGGGAGTTTGATGAGCTCATGCGTATTCTCAAAGAAGCGCTTGAAGTGGCTGGGCAGGAGGCAGATAATGTCTTTGCCAATGTCAAAATAAATGTAGGAGAGATTTTAAGTATTGATGAGAAACTTGAAAAGTATACTGAGACGTCACATTAGTCTATTTGGTTTTCTAGGAGTCTTGTCGGTATGGCAGTTAGCGGGAATCTTCAAACTTTTACCCAAGTTTATCCTGCCAACTCCTCTTGAGATCCTCCAGTCCTTTGTTCGTGACAGAGAATTTCTCTGGCACCATAGCTGGGCGACCTTGAGAGTGGCTTTGCTAGGTCTAGTTTTAGGAGTCTTGATTGCCTGCATCATGGCGGTACTCATGGATAGTCTGGCTTGGCTCAATGATCTTATCTACCCTATGATGGTGGTTGTTCAGACCATTCCGACCATTGCTATAGCGCCTATCCTGGTTTTGTGGCTAGGCTATGGAATTTTGCCCAAAATTGTCTTGATAATCCTGACAACAACCTTCCCTATCATCGTCAGTATTTTGGATGGATTTAGGCATTGTGACAAGGATATGCTGACCTTGTTTAGTCTGATGCGAGCCAAGCCTTGGCAAATTCTGTGGCATTTTAAAATCCCTGTCAGTCTGCCTTACTTTTATGCAGGTCTGAGAGTCAGTGTCTCCTACGCTTTTATCACAACAGTGGTATCTGAGTGGTTGGGAGGTTTTGAAGGACTTGGTGTTTATATGATTCAGTCTAAAAAACTGTTTCAGTATGATACCATGTTTGCCATTATTATTCTGGTGTCGATTGTCAGCCTTTTGGGTATGAAGCTGGTTGATATTAGCGAAAAATATGTGATTAAATGGAAACGTCCCTAAGATAAGGATGTTTTAGAAAAAGAAAAGAGGAAATCAAAATGAAGAAAACATGGAAAGTGTTTTTAACGCTTGTGACAGCTCTTGTAGCTGTCGTGCTGGTGGCTTGTGGTCAAGGAACTGCTTCTAAGGACAACAAAGAAGCAGAAGTTAAGAAGATTGACTTTATCCTAGACTGGACGCCAAATACTAACCACACAGGGCTTTATGTTGCCAAGGAAAAAGGTTATTTCAAAGAAGCTGGAGTGGATGTTGATTTGAAATTGCCACCTGAAGAAAGTTCATCTGACTTGGTGATCAATGGCAAGGCGCCATTTGCTATCTATTTCCAAGACTACATGGCTAAGAAATTGGAAAAAGGAGCAGGCATTACTGCCGTTGCCGCTATCGTTGAGCATAATACATCAGGAATCATCTCACGTAAATCTGACAATGTCACCAGTCCAAAAGATTTGGTTGGCAAGAAATACGGAACTTGGAATGACCCGACTGAGCTTGCTATGTTGAAAACCTTGGTAGAATCACAAGGTGGAGACTTTGAGAAGGTCGAAAAAGTACCAAATAACGACTCAAACTCCATCACACCGATTGCCAATGGCGTCTTTGACACTGCTTGGATCTACTACGGTTGGGATGGTATCCTTGCCAAATCTCAGGGCGTAGACGCTAACTTCATGTACTTGAAAGACTATGTCAAAGAGTTTGACTACTACTCACCAGTTATCATCGCTAACAACGACTATCTCAAAGACAACAAAGAAGAAGCTCGTAAAGTCATCCAAGCCATCAAAAAAGGTTACCAATATGCCATGGAACATCCAGAAGAAGCTGCAGATATCCTCATCAAGAATGCACCTGAACTCAAGGAAAAACGTGACTTTGTCATCGAATCTCAAAAATACTTGTCAAAAGAATACGTAAGTGACAAGGAAAAATGGGGACAATTTGACGCTGACCGCTGGAATGCCTTCTACAAATGGGACAAAGAAAATGGCATCCTTAAAGAAGACTTGGCAGACAAAGGCTTCACTAACGAATTTGTAAAATAATGACAGAAATTAGACTCGAACATGTAAGCTATGCCTATGGCGATGAAAGGATTTTAGAGGATATCAACTTGCAGGTGAAGTCAGGTGAAGTAGTTTCTATCCTGGGACCTAGTGGTGTTGGAAAGACCACTCTCTTTAACCTAATCGCTGGGATTTTAGAAGTCCAATCTGGGCGAATTGTCCTTGACGACGAGGAAAATCCTAAGGGGCGCGTGAGTTATATGTTGCAAAAGGATCTACTCTTGGAGCATAAGACGGTGCTTGGCAATATCATCCTGCCCCTCTTGATTCAAAAGGTAGATAAGGCGGAGGCCATTGCCCGAGCAGACGACATCCTTGCGACCTTCCAGCTGACAGCCGTACGGGATAAGTATCCTCATGAGCTCAGTGGTGGAATGCGTCAGCGTGTGGCCTTGCTTCGTACCTACCTTTTCGGGCACAAGCTCTTTCTTTTGGATGAGGCCTTTAGTGCTTTGGATGAGATGACAAAGATGGAACTCCACGCTTGGTACCTTAAGATTCACAAGCAGTTGCAACTGACTACCCTCATCATCACGCATAGTATTGAAGAGGCCCTCAATCTCAGCGACCGCATCTACATCCTAAAAAATCGGCCTGGACAGATTGTCTCTGAAGTCAAACTAGACTGGTCTGAAGATGAGGACAAGGAAGTCCAAAAAATTGCCTATAAACGTCAAATCTTGGTAGAACTGGGATTAAATACCTAGAAAAACAGGGAGTTGGTGAAGATTATCCTTTACCAGCGCCCTTTTTCTTTAAAAAAATGGGAATAAGGATATCTTGTTATTTGCAGGAGGATGTTAAAAGGACTATAATGAGAATGTAGTACAGAGGCATATACTTTTAAAAAAGGAGACTGTATTCATGGCAAAAAATGATTATTGGGTAGTTGTGTATAAAATCCTTAATTATTATTTTCAGAAAATGAAGCATGGAGAGCCAGCCGATGAAAATGAAATAAACGCTTCCGTTCTGGAAATCCCCCACCTGTATTTAATGGATGTCTATCGTAATTTGTTTGATGATGGATTTTTGACAGGTACTAGTGTTACTGGAGATATGTCTGGAGATGTTTATATTGAGAATTTGTCTCTTGTTAGGATTACGACCAAAGGTATTGGATATTTAGAGGACAATTCTAAAATGAAACAGGCTTATAAAATTTTGAAAGAAATAAAAGACTGGATTTCTGGGTGTAGCACTTAAAGTACTTTTCTTATACTTAGTTACTAGTAAATATGAACTATCGTAAAAGTTATAGTAGTCATGTTTTGAGACAATTCAAAATATAATTTGTTAATATAGACAATCAGACCTAGAGGTATATGAGATATTTACTTATGGAGGATTAAATTCTGTATTGAAACTGAAAAAATTTTTGTAAATACACACGATTTGGTGTGCTCATTTACATAAGAAGACACAAGATATAGTACTTGACAAGTATGGTATAATAGTATATAGGATACCATATTTAGTTTAGAGATTTTCATAGGAGGATTGCATAGTTGGAGTGGCTAAACTTGTTTAAGGATTTTTTTTGGTTTAATGTACCATTAGCTATTTGTATTCTAGTAGCACTAGGGATATATAATCTTTTTTCCAAACTACAAGAAGAACGGCGTAAAGATTATGATACTACCTTTAAAAGCCAAGCTAGATTAATTGAGGAACTAAACAAAACAATTTCTGATAGAAATCAGAGAATATCTGATTTGGAAAAATTGCTTTATAACAAAAGGAGGTAGAATAAAATGGGAACAATTTTGTTTTTAATAATTGTTGCATCACTTGTTTTGCTCTTTTATATTAGAGATACAAAAAAACATAAAAAAATGATTGCATATAATCTCCTATATACTCATTTTCAAGAAAAGTATATAATAAAAGATGCAATTTGTAAGTATGAAGATAAATATCCAGCTCTAACAAAAGTTGTATTGTCATTTGTAGAAGCTCAGTTAGATGTCTCAATGATAGTAGAAAATTCTAAAAAGGTTGAAGGTTCGTTGCAGGAACAGTTAGATAAAGAATTAGATGAAATAATCGAATCTAAAAATAATGTAGAATTATTGCAAGTAATTCACTGGTATTTTTTAGCTTGTATTATAATTTCATCTCTTAGAACTCGTGAGAGTATAGATATTATCAAGAAGGACTCTATTGATTTTGAGGATAAGCCGATATCAAAATCTGATTTAAAGGATAATTATTGTTTTGCATAATACATAGTCCTGTGAGTTAAACCTCACAGGATTTTTCATTATGTGACTATTAGTCCGTCTCGCTCCGTCAGGTGCGAGACAAATAAACCACCCGCTATGCGGGTGCGCATCGAAG
>CAJNCW010000007.1 GCA_905221345.1 bacterium | reverse complement strand
GCTGATACAGATGCTGATTGGCTTGCACTTACTGAAGCTGATGCACTTTGGCTTGCGCTTACTGATGCACTTACGCTTGCACTTGCTGAAGCACTTTGGCTTGCACTTGCTGAGCTTGATGCTGATTGGCTTGCACTGATGCTTGCACTTACTGATGCTGAAGCGCTTTGGCTTGCTGATACAGACGCAGACTGGCTCGCGCTTGCTGAGATAGAAGCTGAGTTCTGGTTGTTAGATGCTGAAGCTGAGGCACTTTGGCTCGCGCTTACTGATGTTGAAGCACTTTGACTTGCTGATACAGAGGCGCTGGCTGATTGGCTAGCTGATACAGATGCTGATTGGCTTGCACTTACTGAAGCTGATGCACTTTGGCTTGCGCTTACTGATGCGCTTGCTGATTGGCTAGCTGATACAGACGCTGAAGTTGATTGACTTGCAGATACAGACGCTGAAGCGCTTTGGCTTGCAGATACAGACGCTGAAGCGCTTTGGCTAGCTGATACTGATGCTGAAGTTGATTGGCTTGCACTTACTGATGCTGAAGCGCTTTGGCTAGCTGATACTGATGCTGAAGTTGATTGGCTTGCACTTGCCGAACGGCTTGAGCTTACGCTCGCTGATGCTGAACGACTTGCACTAAGTGAGGCGCTCGCTGAGGCGCTCGCTGAGGCACTTGCCGAACGACTTGAGCTTACGCTCGCTGATGTTGAACGACTTGCGCTAAGTGAGGCACTCGCTGAGGCACTTGCCGAACGGCTTGAGCTTACGCTCGCTGATGCTGAGCGACTTGCGCTAAGTGAGGCACTCGCTGAGGCACTTGCTGAGGCACTTGCTGAACGACTTGAACTTACTGATGCTGATGCTGAACGACTTGCGCTAAGTGAGACACTCGCTGATGCACTGGCTGAACGGCTTGAGCTTACGCTCGCTGACGCTGAGCGACTTGCGCTAAGTGATGCGCTAGCTGAAGCACTGGCTGAACGACTTGAACTTACGCTCGCTGACGCTGAACGACTTGCGCTAAGTGAGGCACTCGCTGATGCACTGGCTGAACGGCTTGAACTTACTGATGCTGATGCTGAAGCACTTTGGCTCGCGCTTACTGATGCACTGATGCTTGCACTTGCCGAAGCACTTTGGCTTGCTGTTGCTGAGCTTGATGCTGATTGGCTAGCACTGATGCTTGCTGAGATAGAAGTTGAAGCGCTTTGGCTCGCACTAATGGACGCATAGTGGCTCGCACTTGCTGATTGGCTATACGATTGTGAAAGACTAGTAGAGCGAGATTCACTAGCTATATCACGGGCTTTACCAGTAGCATTAAAACCTTGTATTTGATATCTCTGTGGAGTATTTAAAGGATATCTAGGATCGTTGAATGTACGGTCCACAACCATATAATACCTACCAGGTCTTATATTATTTGGTACTGTTCCTTTTAGGGTGACTAGATAACCGTCTGGATGTTTCGTAACTGTTTCCTTCAACCATGTGGTACCACTGGTAAACTGAGATGAAATCACCTTCCCTGAGCTATCAACAACTGCGCCCAATTGAGTCTCCATTCCTTGTGCTCTCGGATCTGATTGGACTTGTTTGATAATCACTTTCGTATCAATTACTTTTCCAGGTGTGAATTCTAGATTTACAGGCGTTGCAAGTCTGTAGTATATATCTGGTGGATATATACCGTCCGACTCAACCTGATGACCATTCCCTCTCCCTCTCGCTCTAAAACCAGAATAACCTTCTTTTGGCGCAGTTGTTACTTGCTTATCTGCTGTTTGATTTTCTTCAGCTTGCTTGGTTGCATCCTTACCTTGGGCTTGGTTCTTGTCTGCTACAATACCAGCCGCGAGGTTGTTGCTGGTTGTTGCTGCTTGACTTGTGCTAAGAGCTGCGCTTGCCAAACTTTGGTTAGCACTGCCTGATACAAGACTTGCTGCAGGGTTGATCTTAATGTTGAGCGATGCAGAAGTTGAGGTAGATACAGAAGCCTGAGCTGATGGTTCGCTAACAGTTGATGTGCTCTCAACTACAGAGGCAGGTGCTTGAGTGCTCGCTGACTCTGATGGTGTAGAGGTTACTGATGCAGATGCTTTTGCACTTGCTGAAGCTGATACAGGAGCTGACGTTGATTGACTCGCTGACTCAGATGCTGGAGCAGTTGACTGACTTGCTGATGTTGAAGCACTTGCAGATGCTGACTGACTCGCTGAGGCAGATTGACTGACTGAAGCTGACTGACTCGCACTCGCTTGAGCTTCAACAGATTGACTGACTGATACAGAAGCTGAGGCAGATGCTTGTTCTGCTTGAGCTTTCTTTACTTCTGCTTGCGCTTGAGCGATGATTGAGTTAGTACTTGTTTCAGTTGTTTCAGCTGCCTTTGGTTCAGCAGCGATGACTGTTTTATCCTTTTCTGTATACTCAGATGTTTCATCCGCATAAACAGTTTGCTCTTGAGTCATCACAAATCCTGCAGCCCCCGCGGCCAGGATTCCCCCTATACCCGCTAGCGTGTTAAAACTAAGGTGTGCGTGATCAAGTTCTTCAGTGTCTGACAGGGTGCTAGAGACAACTTCGCCCATCCCACCGATACGGAAGAGATCCAATTGAGAGTTCGAGGCTTTTACCCAGTTTTTACCCGACTTGTAAAGCTTGTAACGCTTTTTCTCATCTACGATCTCGAAATCTTTGTTAAATTTTTTACTTCGAAACATTCGATTCCTTTCTTTTATCCAAATGCGACCCTTTGTTAACCTCATGATCATTAACAAAGCGTAGTTGCGCTGCCCTCTCAAAACCAAAGCCAATAAAAGCCGCAGTCAGTCTCAGTTTTTATCCCTTTGACTCAGAAAAAGCAGATTCCATCTGGGATATACCAGTTGTTTTTATCCAGTATATACCATCTACCATTCTACCAAAACAACTCCTCCTTTTCAACTATTTATACTCGAAATAACCAATGAAAACGCCTAATTTTTACCTAAAATTCGCTTTTAAGATTCAAATAATTGAAAACGTTTTATTATCTTTCGAAATCTCTTCTTCCCTACCCTTTCACACCAATGCAGTTAGAGAGGGACAAAAAACCTTGACGAGCCAATCGTCAAGGTTCAACTTTTCTAGAGACCACCTCCATCCAGAAAAGATCCTAGAAAAAGTGGCCCAACTGCATGAGTAGTGTGACCAAAAGAGTGACGAGAAAGAGAACTCCCCCCAGCACGGCAATCATACTAAAATCTTGCTTCTCCCTTTTTAGGGGTTTCTTTCGATTATCCAGCTGTTCTCGTATATGTTCTTGTAAAATGCCATTGTCTTTATTAGACATGTGTTCCTCCTTTTCTATTGATAGAAAGGAACTTGCTTTCGTCGAAAGCAAGTCCTTGTCTTATTCACTTATAAAATGGCCTTGTAGGCTTCCAGATCAGCCTGATTCGCCGCCTGTTTTTGCTTAGCAAGGGCAGCCTCCATCTCAGATGGAAGAGAGAGAACTCCCTGAATCTTACCTACCATGGCTGATACATTTTCCACCGGATAAATATGGCTTTCTGCAACAAAACGACGATTGTGACAAGTCGTCTCAAAACTAAGAATCAGCATATTATTCTCAAAAGCTGTTCGACTACCATTGAGAATTTCATCACTGATATTGATATCCAGATACAAGTCACAGCGAGCAAAGAGTTCATTCACCTTAGCTGGACGAATATTAGGGTAGAGGGAAATATTCGGATAGCGATTTAATTCCATCAAACGACTTGACATCTCAGTAATCGCTCCAATATGGAAATGAACATTTGGTAATTGAGTCAAAAGTGACTCAATTTGCTCGATTTGGTCACTATTTGTCAGGATCAAAGCTTCTGGATTCATATTATTGAGGCGATGGTATTGATAGAGATAACCAACATTGCGGAAGTAACTCTTCTCTTTTGGTGTCGCAAGCTTGAGGATTTTATCATAAACTTGCTTGTCCTGTACTGCGATACGGATGTTGCGATGAGGCAACTGCATCGCTGCTTTCATGTTACCTGGCAACTCCTCTCCAATCGGCTCCTGCCAGAAGAGAATATCCTCTGCTCGTCCTTCTTTTGGAGTCAGACCAACAGCTACTAAAAATGGTGTTGCTAGAGAATTGTAGATAATGCGATCTGTATCATACCCACGATAACGCAAGTAAAAGATTACAAACTCTTGCTTAGAATTGAAAATATGGCGTTTTCCATCAAGAGTTAAGATAATATCCTCTGTCAGATGATTTTCCATAATCACCGTTACGTTATCTTGATTAAAGTAGCGTGTATGGGTTGGACGCTGAGCATCATCATAGGTAATCTGTGCAAAGAGGCGCCCCTTGCGATTGTAAATGTCAGCAGCACGTACATGACCTTGATCATCCAACCACTCGACTGCACGCACGCGACGTTCGTGTGTCGGTTGACGGTAAAAGATATTGGCACGTTTCTTGCCCATATCCAAGATTTCACCATTAACATTGCTCGAGCGGATTTCCCACAAATGAGGTTTTGGAACAAGGTTAAAATAAAGAGGTAGATCGTCTTCCGAAGCCACATCTCCAGTAAAGTAGCTGTAAGGCGACTCGACATCAGGTGCGAGGTAGCCATCGTCTCGGATCACGACAACAGGACAGTCTAGCCCAGCTGTCTTAAGTGAACGTAACAAATCAAAACTCGCTTGATCATAGCGTTCAAATAAACAAATCATAGTGTTTATGCCTTTCTTTTCGAATATCTACTGATGCTGTGCAGATTGAACCAGATCGTACCAACGTTGAGCGATATGCTCATCAAGATATGGTTCTGCCACCTCGTAGGATACACGGGATAGATCTTCTTGGGAATGTTGAGTAAATAGCTGAACAATCTTTTCTGCGTATTCCGTTGTCATTGCATCCAGATCATCTGGACGTGCCTCAGGAATCAAGTAGCCATTTTCCCCATCACGGATAAAGGTTGGATTTCCATAACGTACATCAAAACCAATAATTGGCAGACCAGAGCCAACTGCCTCTAACAAGGTCAAACCAAATCCTTCACTTGTGGAGGCAGACAGGTAAGCAGAGTAATTTCGATACACATCTGCCATGTGGTGATGCCCCATCAGACGGATATAGTCTTCTGCATTTAACTCATGAATCAACTGCTCCAACATGCCTCTTTCGCCACCCGTACCATAGATATCAAAAGTGATTTCAGGTAATTGCTCATGCGCCTTCGCTACGGAGTGAATCAACCAATCGATATGCTTTTCACTGGCTAGGCGCGAAGCTGTAATCAATCCAAACGGCTTGCGCTCGCCTTCTGGATGACGCAATTGATCCAGACTTCCCACTGGAATAGTCAAGATTTCCTTTGGTTTGATGTTTGTATATTGAGCAAATTGTTCCTTGAGTAGGTTCGTTTGCGCATCGGTCGAGTTGATGATATAGTCTACTTCTTCGGCATGTTCAAACTGATACTCATAATAGTTATTCCACAAAATATAGTCTTTCTCAGCAGGATTTTCACTAAAGTGGTCTGCATGAACGATTACGACTAGCTTTGCATCGCCCTTATTAGCAAAGATAGCTTGACCAATATCTGTCTCTCGGTCTAAGATTAACAAATCTTTGTCCGTCAAAGCCAGACTTCTCATAAAATGCGCGACAAACTCTTGCTTAGAATAGAAAACATGATTTGGGAAACGATATACTTGTGTTTCCTGTCTACCATCGACCTCATTGATGATTTCCTCATATGCCACACTACCATCTTCATTGAGCCAGGTACGTTGATATAATTGCGCATGACCATCCATCGGACTAAAATACTCAACAAAATTCTTCGTATAAGTGTAGTACTCTTTTTGAATCAGGCAGCCACGCGAAACAATTTCGGAGCGCTCAATCAACTCTTTTTCCATATCACAGGCATAACAAGTCACAAAATCACCATCACCAAATACAAGTCGAATCGTCTTCATATCGGTGTCGCGGATAATTTCGAGAGGCTCTTTATCGAAACTCGCTAAGACCTGCGCTAACGTATAGGTCGTCGGTGCAATTTTGACATCTGTAAAGTGCTGATAAAGCCAGATAACCTCAGAATCTTCAAAGCCGATATTCTTTGTCAAATGTTCAATGTTATCAGCAGATATAAAATCCATAAAGATGAACTTCGCTTCTAAGCCCACACTACGAAGCAATTTTGCACGGTAGATCTGCGCATACTCTACACCGCTACTCGCCCAACCAATTCCCAAATTGATGTTATAAATTGTCATATTTGATTATCCTCTTACAAAAAGTTATCTCGTTTAATTCTCGAAAGACGTTTGATTCTCTTGCCCTTATCATCATCTAACTTATCTTCGTCTTTCTTTTTAGGTTTTGCGCGACGTGAAGTGATGTAGCTGACAGAAATGGTACTATCTGTTCCTGTTTTTGCAAGGGGTTGTTCGAGATGGACTTTCTCTCTTTCAGGCACCACCTCTTCTTTCTCCTTAGCAACTTCTTCTGGTCTCTCAAGTTCTTTACGCAATTCTTGAATTTTTTTGATATCTTTTGGTTTACCATCGATATCGTCCAGTTCTAGAAAATCATCAATTCGACTAATGATATTTTTAATTTTTTCTTTTTGTAAATTATACAATCTCTCAGCCTCTGCCCGTTTTTTGGTCAGAGTATCGATCTCTTCGAGAATAGATTCTCTCGTATCCAAGTAGTCTTTTTGTGCCTTTTCTAAAACTTCTTTAGCTTCTTTTTCAGCCCTATCATGAGCTTCAATGACAAGAGATTTAGCATAAATGATTGCCTCACCAATCTCTTTTTCTTGATTCTTCATAGAGTCGATTTTTTTACGTAGGGATTTGATTTTTTCATTCTTCTTTTGAATTTCACGATCGAATCCTTCCTCTAATGCTTCGATACAATCTTCGACTTCCTTAGCACGGTAGTTACCGAACAATGTTTTCTTCAGTCTCATTTTGCTCCCTCTATTTCTTACTTATTCTGATTTACACCACTATCCCCATTGTAGCATAAAATAACGTAAATTGCTATTCTTTTCTAAGCTCCAAATAAGGAAAATATCCTGATGTACCATCAAGCAAAACCCGAACTTAGCTTAAAGTTCATCCATTTCTAAAAAAATGCCTGATTGACAGATCAGACATTTTCAAAAGTAAAAATACGAACACTACTTCTAGGGTAGAAGAAATTCAGTTATTACTTCCTATTTTAAAAATTTAGTTCCGTCCAAGTAAGTGGTGTATAGCCAAGTAATTCCACACCATCATACTCGACTGTTTTCACAATCTCTTGGATGTTTGTTTTCAATTCTTCAGTTGCTACACTATTTGAATCATCCAAGACCACATCATCTTCCACGACGAAGAGTGGTTTTTGGTAACGGTCGTAGAGATTGTTCATTACGAGACGAAGTCCCACAGAATCAATGTGATTTCGATTTTGGCCATTACTTGCATATTTGTTGATAAAAACTTCTTGGGAATTGCTTGATGCATAATAACTGAAGCTGACAAAGTCAATTTTCCCATCTCTTAGGACAAAGAGGTCGTCATTTTCAATATCCAAGGCGATTTGATCACGTTCCAAACGACGCAAAAAGTGATTTGGATAGTATCCACGAACTTGCACGTCTGTAAACAAATAATTTTCCCTATCTTTGACTTCTGCTTCCATTACATCAATAGCATTTTCAGTTTGCTGACTGTAGTTTTTACTAACAACCATCATCCCACCAAACTGAAACTCTGGGTTGATTGTTTTTCCGAGCTTGATTGCACGTGCAGAAGCAACTAATTGATAATGAGCTGCTTGCCAAATCACCTGTTCTTGATTGTCATCTGCTCCAAAAGATAATCCTCCACCAAGGAACGGCAAATGGTGCAAAACGTTAAACTCATTAAAGGTGATCCAATACTTCACTTTGTCTTTAAAGTACTGAAAGACAGCTTCTGCGTAACGCTCAAAGAGTTCAATCATCTTGCGGCTTTTCCAAGCTCCATATTTTTCGTATAGATTCAACGGAAGGTCAAAGTGACTCAAGGTCACAATCGGTTCGATATCTTTTTCTAATACGTCATCGATGATTGCTTCATAATATTTCAATCCCTCTTCACTCGGCTGCAACTCTTCACCATTTGGAAAGATGCGTGCCCAAGAAATCGAGATTCTGTAAGCATTAAAGCCCATTGATTGAATCAAATTCAGCTCTTCCGTATACTCTCTCTGACCTGCTGAAGCAAATCTCCCTAGGATATCATAAGATCCTAAAGGTACATTTTTGTAGTCAACTGTTCCATTCAAAACTTCTATTCGAGATTGGTCAACTGGTAGTACATCTGTAGTACCCAAACCTTTGTTACTATTTGACATCATATTTCTAATCATAGTGACTCCTTTTGATTTTTATTATTTCTATTTAATGATTGCAAGTTCTGATATTTTTAGGATGATTTATCATCTTCCTTTTTTTGAGTAATAGCAGCCAAACCAGACAATTCACTTGCAACATTTCTTAAGTCACGTGCTAGGGGCTGCGAACCTGGTCTGAGTAGGTGATAGAGTTGGCGTTCCGTCATCCTTAAATTTGTTCCTTTTGATTCAGAATAGTGAGACAGATGTTTCAGAGAGGCTTGCAAACTTTCATCCTCTATCGTTTCTTCTCTATTTTCAAGCTCCTGTTGCTCCTCAGCAATAGGTGCTTGAGACAATTCTTCTTCAGAAATTTCAGCTGTCATCACTTCTTGTACTTTTTGCTGATGAGTTAGAGGGCTCATGTCCAGTTCAGAGAGGCTCTTATACAGACGTTCCGAAGTATGCAAGTCATGCGCGAATACTTCTGTCTCCGCCACACTCTGTCTATAGGAACCGAATTCTGATTCTAACATACTATAGGATTGAGATAGGGATGCTTTCCTGAAACTCACCGAATCAGCTACACTCTGACTTTGACTTAAAGACTCAGATATTTGTTGGCTTTGACTTAAGGATTCGGACTCACTGATATAGAGAATTTCGCTCAAACTTAACGACTCGGACTCAGAAAGTAGATGATAAATCATCTCACTCAAGGAAAGAGATTCGGATATCGATTCCCACTCACTCTGGCTTAGGCTATAGAACTCGGACTCGGAAACACTCTGACTCGCTTGCTCTGATTCGGAAGAACTCCACCACTCTGATTCTGAAGAGCTTTGAGATTCGGATATCGATTCCCACTCGCTCTGGCTCAGGCTATAGAACTCGGACTCGGAAACACTCTGACTCGCTTGTTCTGATTCGGAAGAACTCCACCACTCTGATTCTGAGTGACTTTGAGATTCGGATATCGATTCCCACTCGCTCTGGCTCAGGCTATAGAACTCGGACTCGGAAACACTCTGACTCGCTTGCTCTGATTCGGAATAGCTCCACCACTCTGATTCTGAAGAGCTTTGAGATTCGGATATTGATTCCCACTCACTCTGACTTAGGCTATAGAACTCGGACTCAGAAACACTCCGACTCGCTTGTTCCGATTCGGAAGAACTCCACCACTCTGCTTCTGAGTAACTTTGAGATTCCGAAACGGATTCCCACTCACTCTGGCTTTGGCTATAGAACTCGGACTCGGAAACACTCTGACTCGCTTGTTCCGATTCGGAAGAACTCCACCACTCTGATTCTGAGTAACTTTGAGATTCCGAAACGGATTCCCACTCACTCTGGCTTTGGATATAGAACTCGGACTCGGAAACACTCTGACTCGCTTGTTCTGATTCAGAATAGCTCCACCAATCTTGCTCTGAAGAGCTTTGAGATTCGGATATTGATTCCCACTCACTCTGACTTTGGCTATAGAACTCGGACTCGGAAACACTCTGACTGGCTTGTTCTGATTCGGAATAACTCCACCACTCTGCTTCTGAGTAACTTTGAGATTCCGAAACGGATTCCCACTCACTCTGGCTTTGGATATAGAACTCAGACTCGGAAACACTCTGACTCGCTTGTTCTGATTCGGAATAGCTCCACCAATCTTGCTCTGAAGAGCTTTGAGATTCGGATATCGATTCCCACTCACTCTGACTTAGGCTATAGAACTCAGACTCGGAAACACTCTGACTCGCTTGTTCTGATTCGGAATAGCTCCACCACTCTTGCTCTGAAGAGCTTTGAGATTCGGATATCGATTCCCACTCACTCTGACTTAGGCTATAGAACTCAGACTCGGAAACACTCTGACTCGCTTGTTCTGATTCGGAATAGCTCCACCAATCTGCTTCTGAGTGACTTTGAGATTCCGAAATCGATTCCCACTCACTATGGCTTTGGCTATAGAACTCTGACTCGGAAACACTCTGACTCGCTTGTTCCGATTCACTCAAGGAGAGGGACTCTGATACACTAGGATTTTGATTATAAGAAAGGGACTCTGAGTATGCAACACTTTCACTCAAAGAGAGTTCATCTGTATCCTGACAAAGAGACTCCCCTATCAAATGCTCAGAAATAGAGAGACTATCAACCAAGGAAAGGGACTCAAATTCGGATTCCGAAGCAGAGACCACTAATGAGTAGTTCTCAGACATGGACTCTCGAAGCGAGAATCCTTTCGCTGATATACTCTGACTAAACGACTCACTGTACGAATCTGCGACAGAAAGGCTGAGGGAAGCTAAAGCACTAGTTGACAAGCTCTGACTAACATTCCTTATCAAGTCAGCTACACCCAGACTATTCTTTTCCTGAAAGTCTTCTAAGGCTTCCATGACAGAAACTGACTCTGTTGGTAACTCGAGATCTTCACTAGCATTCAGAATAACTTCCTTTTGCTCTTTGAGTTTTCGACTAAGGGGCTTTGATTTAGTTACATCCAGGCTACGATAATCACTATCTTCCCTACCCTTTTGCTTAAACTTTGATATCAAACGTTTAAATCCCTTTAGCTCTTTGTTATTATTTTTACTCATAATATGATTTTCTCCAAAAATACAGTTATATCATCATTATAAAGTCTACAACAGAATCTGTCAAAGTATTAGCCAAAGAAAACTTCTAATTTTCCAGAAGGCTTAATATTGATGTAACTCAATGCCATGTTTTTTATAATGTTTAGATTTATATCCGCATTCATTCTTTTGTATGATTTAAAAGCTTCTTTATGAAACTCAAAGACAGGATTTTTTTGGGCATACCCTTGACTAGACACTAAACCTTGAAATTGCTGTAAATAGTCAACCTGCTCAACCCAACAGTCATCTATCGCTCTCAAAACAACCGTTCGTTGAAATTGATTGAACAACTCTGAATCCTTGATTTTGTCTTTTTTCTGCTGGTATTCTGAAACAAGGAGGTCAGATAAAAACTTTTTAACTTGCCGTAAATCCGTGACATCTAGATCATCTGGAATATCCTCGCAGTAATAACTAATGTTATCCAAAACAAAGCGAAATAAATCCGCCCGCTCTTTAAACGGTGTTTTACTTGTATAAATGTCCACTGCATCCGATAGGATAGACAAGAAATAAGTCAAATCAAAGTCTGGATGAGAGATAAGCTTATTACGCTTATTGTAGATAATCTGCCGCTGAATACGGATACTTTCATCATATCGTTCCGTTGAACGTCTGGAAGCCGCTGACGCGTTATCACTATTCTTCTGAGCTTCTTCAACCGCATATCTAATACGACGAGAGGTCAAATGAATCTTTTGTTTTTCCTCTGGTTTTGCAATTTCTTTGTGATAGTACTCACTAATCCATTTGCTACCAGACTTAGAAATAAGATCATCCTCAAGAGAAATAAAGAATTTGCTCAACCCTGGAGCGCCTTGTCGTCCGGCACGACCGCGAAGCTGCAAATCCACTCGCTCACTGGACATTCTCTCTGTTCCCACAACAGCAAGTCCACCCAACTCAGCAACCCCTTCTTCCAAGATAATATCTGTTCCACGACCTGCCATTGATGTTGCTACCGTCACTGCAGAACGTCTACCAGCCAGGGCGATCATCTCAGCCTCTTTCGCTGCATTATGGGCGTTCAACACATTATGGGCGATTCCCTCTTGGAGTAAGAGCATAGAATAAATCTCAGACATTCCAACTGATCCTGTCGCAATTAAAACTGGCTGACCTTTTTTATGTAATTTTTTGATATACTCCAATGAAGCATATAACTTTTGAGGAATCGTGAGATAGATTTCATCTGGATAATCAATTCGTAAATTGGGTTTTCGTGTAGGAACAACTACGACTCCCAAGTCGTAGACATCTCTGAACTCATCCTCACAAACCTTACCAGTACCCGTCATCCCTGCTAATTTGGGAAACATTCTAAATAAATTTTGATAAGTAATAGAGGCCATCGAGCGCGTTTCCAATGTGATTTTCACACGTTCTCTGGCTTCTAGTGCTTGGTGCAGTCCTGATTGGAGTTTGTTTCCTTCCAAGAGGCGTCCTGTCGCCTCATCCATCAGTTTAACTTCGCCATTATCCACCGTGTACTGACGATCTTTTTCAAATAGATGGTTGGCTCTCAAAGCTAGGTTAATTTGGCGAATGAGCTGGTAATTATCTGGATCATAGGCATTCTGAACGCGGAAATAAACCTCTGCTTCCTTTACTCCTTTTCTCGTCAACCATACAGACGTCCGAGTGGAATCTAAATTAAAATCTTCCCCTTCTTTTAGAGTTTTTACAAACTCATCACACGAGAGAAAGAGGTTAGATTGAACCCGAGGAGAACCTGAAATAATTAGGGGCATCTGTGCACTATCTAGCAAGGCTGCATCTACTTCATCGACCAAACAAAAATAAAATTTGGGCAAAAACTTCTTTGATCGAGATGTCGCCAAGTTTTCTTCCAGATAATCAAACCCTAACGCACTATGTGTTGTATAGACAATATCACTCTTATAGATTTGTTGTTTTTGAGGAATTTTAAGTTTTTTTGTCGGATCGTCCGAGACACCAACCCCAACTGTCATTCCTAAAAATCGAAAAACGGGTGCCATTTGCTTGGCATCACGCGCCGCCAAATATTCATTGGCCGTGACTAAGATTGTACTTTTTTCCGTCAAGGCATTTAGGTATAAAGGAAGGATAGCTGTCAAGGTTTTTCCTTCCCCTGTTCTCATTTCTGCAATCTGATTGTCTTGCATAACCAAGGCCCCTAAAACCTGAACATCATAAGGATATAATCCTAAAACACGCTTGGCTGCCTCACGAATGGTTGCATACGCTTCTGGCAAAATGGACTGCAAGCTTTCTCCTCCAGAAAGGCGTTCTTTAAACCATTTTGTCTGAGCTTGCAGTTTCTCATTTGACATAGCTGCATAACTATCAGATAGTTTATTAACCTTCTCCAAAATCTTTTTGTAACGCATTAGTTTATAGGAGTTGGTCAAATTGAATCGTTTAGTTTTCATTCTCTCTCATCCACTCTTCAATCTTCTCCAAGTCAATCGCTTGAAGTAAAAATGACTTATCTAATAAATATTCAATGTTTGCTAGTTCACGCGGTCTAGTCTTCAAGTTCGCATATTCCTTAACTTTTGTCGGATTAAATTGCTGTAGCAATAATTCTTTAAAAATAGGCGGATTTACTCTGTTACGGTAACGTTCTAGCAAGCGTTGATAGTCTAGTTCACTTAAAAACTCATCCGTCACAAGAGCGTATGAATTTCCAAATTGTTTGGAGTAATGCAAGGCCGCAATATTAGAAATCGCTCCATAACCAACAAAAGCCACTTTTTCAAAAAGATGCTCTTGCGCTAATTCTTCAATCGTTTCAAGCAAGGTTTCGTAAAAACGTTCCTCCATGTATAGGAGCGCTTCTCTATATGACGAATTAACAATCAGTACATTTGAAAAATGCTCACGAACATGTTCTGGGATAAAACCTGTTCGATTGAGTTCGGGTTCCGTAAAGCAAACATACATCGTTTCTTTCTCGGAGTCCTGATGAAGCAAATCAGATATCCAGTAGCGATCTACCGTATAATCTGCCAACTGCTCTTCAGCAACATAGATCCCTTCAAACAGAAAGCGATGACAACCCGAGCTGACTAACTGTACCTTATAATATTGTGTATTATCTGGAACACATACGCTGACTCTCTCTCCCTGCTTAATGATTTGATTCGAAATTTCTTCATCTCGAGCATCCATAAATTCAACTTTTAAGTATGTTGAATTTTCTGGGATGGTTTCTATATGGCTACCAAAGACATAGTTTTGTCCACGTTTCATGTCAGGAAGCTGACTCGCATTGCGTAAAGCCTGATAGTTTGCCCGTGAGTGCCACTCATGAATAACTGTCCCCGAAGGCATGAACTGATTTTCATACAAAACATGACCACCATCTAACAGTTTGACAGATGAACCGTATAGATACTGAGATACGCTTTGGATATCCCAATAAGCAAAATAGACTTCTTCCTTGTATCTCACGATTTAAACTCCCTTTCAAAACTATTCGTTAATAGCGTTTTATATTGATTAAAGAACCATTCGACAATACCTTGTGTATCGTCGTTGTGTCGTCCAGTCAACCCCTTACTGATGACGCTGACGCGGTAATCTCGCTGTCCCAATTCATCTAGCATATCGGGATAGGCCGACATATCATAGTCATCTTGATACATAAAGGAGATAATGAATTTTGTTTTTGAGAAATCAGCTGACTCAAAAGCTGTCCAGAAACGTTCGTTAAGCTGAGCTGTAGCTTCACTTGATAATTCTCCTATTGTGCGGTAAACCAAATCCAGTGACGTTGGAAATCCTCCCGGACGAATAGTTGACTCATTTTCTGCCATATCTCCTAAGTTGACAAGAGGTTTTCCGACAATGACGGCGTGAGGCTCCAACTTAGAACTATAGTAAAGAGCACCAAAAGTCCCCATTGATAAACCTGACAAGGTCAGTTGTTCCTTCGTAAAACCAAGTTCATCTAAGCAGTTATGAACCACTTGGAGAAGTTTTTGTTCGAGCTCCTCTGATCCAAGATAGAATGCGCCCCCTTCTGAACGTGGATCCCCTACTAGTAAGAATGGCGACCCCAAATTATTCATCATCCAGTATCCCTCAAATCCCTCTGCAGGACGGTACCCTGAGAAATAGATGTTCAACGGTGGTTTCAAATCTCCTGGATGGAAGAAATAAATCAGTTCTTCTCTATTCTTATCGCTAATTCGTTTTCCTCCGACTAACAAGTCTCCATAGCCTAGATGGGAGTCTCGATAGTGGCAGGGACCAAGTTTTACAATTCCTTGTCCTTTTGCTTGAATACTGATACTCAAATAATACGAATCATTTACATCTAACGTCAGAGGCCGATCAAAGCTCGTTTCATCATAAATCCATTCTTGCATGGGAGAATTTCCAGCTGGAAAACCTTTAACAACGTAGCGGATCGAACAACCTTCTGAAACTCTGAACTCAGGCCATAAATCTACGGGCATCTCCCCACTCAGAAAAACATTATATTGATAGGTCGCGATAGTCTGATAATCTTCACCGTATCGGCCACACAAGCGAAGATAGTTTGTCCCTTCGTAGTTGATTTGGCCCTCAAAAGATGGTGCAGCGACTAGATGATTAACACTTAGTTTCGTTCCATTTTGCTTAGAGAAAAAACCACGTGAAAATATATGTAACATCTGCTCTGGATTTTCAAAATTTGTTTTCACGGCCTTTTTACGCAAAAGAAATCGTTCCAACGTTTTTGTAGTGATTTGACAACGCTCATGATAGAACAGACGGTAAACCTGAATTTTCTGATCCAAGATAGTGACATACTCTAAATATTCAGCAGTATCGACCAACACGACATCAAACGGTTTGTCTACTTTTTTCTTCTTTTTTTTCCCGTTTTCCGCCTCAACTTCTCTATTTAAGATCCCAATATCTTCTGGCAATAAAGAGACGATGTCTTCTGGTTTGACAAATGTCCATTTTATATTACTAGGAATTTCATATTGCTCCTGCCAATTTTCATCAGCAATTTGCAGAACACTAATTTTTTTCATTTCCTTTTAATTCCTTTATGGTATTTTTCCACATATCGACAATCTCACCCCTTGTGTACTGTTCAATCTTCTTGACTGAGTGAACTAGAGATTGATTCCAATGTTCTAAGTTTGTGAGGTAGTATAAGAGTGCCCCTTCAAAATCTGAAATATCATCTAGAATCCAACCATTTTCTCCATGCTTCACATAAGAAGAGCTATACAAGTTAACCTGAGGGATCCCTCCACTAATGCCAGCGATCTGAGTCAACACATCAGCTGGAGTTCCCAAATCTAGTATAATACGAACGTACTTCAGAGCTTTAATCAAATCGATGTCGCTATGAATGGTCTCAATATCAATCCGTTCGCGAACAATCTCCTCTTCATCATCAAGAACTCGGTTTTCACCTCTCGCTCTTTTCTCTTTATCAACAAAAATCAATTCTTGTTCATATTCTGGCTTAAGAGATCGATAGCTTTCTAGTATCTGTTTTATATAAGCCTCTCGGCCAAAATCCTGACTTTTTGTTCCAACCAACAAGTCAATCCATTCATTTTTCAACATCATTTCAAACAAAGTCGTAAACACATATTGAATTTGATCTGCTGGTAGATTGTCGTAATTGACGTAAACAATTAACTCTTTTTTTCTCTGGCTGTGCCCTAGGTTTAGATGAGTGTCATAAGGCGGAATCTCATAAAATCCCGGCAACTGTTCTAGATCCATACTAGCTGCTATCGTTTCAATTTTATTTAAACTATCAACAACGAAGAACGGCGTGTCTGTCAAATCCGTTAACAGCTGCTCCTGGTTTGTGATTGGATAACGATCTCCAAAAAAAGACAAGATAACATGATGGTTTTCCTTAATCTTTTGGAAAAAGTGATTGTGCTGCACATCTGACGAAATCACAATCGTATCATCCTTGGTTAGCGCAGAAGTTAGATACTGATCTAGTTTTTCATGGATCAATTCTTCGATATCTTGGTAGACTTCTTTTGCAAATGTAGCCTGCGCCTCAGGGTTGATAAGTACTTGATGATTTTCTGTACCCAAAAATTCTCTAAACTGCCATATACCTTGTAAATTCAAATAATCTTGGTAGTAAGGCTGATCATTTTCAAAATAGATGATGCTTGAAACAAATCCACGATCATCAAAAATCAACTGATGATTTGTCTGCCCACCCTCAAAATAAGTAATATCAAAGAAATTACCTGTTTGTGAGAAGTTGATTTTAGCATAGTGTTCTTGATTTAAATATACCTCAATCATAAAAGGAGTATAGAAGAATTCTGCTCCTTGAGGCCATTTAATATCTTCCAGACGAATTTTACGTACAGATACATCCGTCAGACCTTGTATGGTGTCAAATAAATTCCATACCGTTTCTGGCAGTATTCTTTGCTGATAAAGAAAGGTTCGAATATGTGGTGAATAGTTCAAAATCAGAGTGGTATTTGCCTCTCCTGATTGCTGAAACATTCGCAGCAAATTCACCGCATCATCAAACATCATATTTTTAGACACGTAATAGAAAGGCAGAGTGGTAGAATACCATTTCCGATCTTGTCTATACCAAGATGGTACAAAGTAAAACATATCCCTCTATTCTCCTTTAAATTCTAATTCTTTGTGGTAGTAAGTCCCAATTCTCAAGATACGTATTTCTTCATGCAAAGGCAAGAGCATACTGACTAAAATGATCAATGTACTTGGTATAGTCAAAAGTAAATTTGGAAGAGGTAGGAAGAAATTAATGAAATAGGGTAAACCAATAAAAACAATCAGGTAGAATGCTCCTACGTTCGACTGCAAGGAAATGTAATGTTTCAAAACTTTTAAAGTTGCTTTCCCAGGCTGGATATAATCTAGGTATTCCCCTTGACGTTGTAAACGTTTTGCTGTTTCTTCTGGTTCTAAGTTGATATAAGCAAATAAAATCGCAAGAAGATAGACAGCAAGCAAGTAAAAGGCCAAACTTAGGGGTTTTGTAAAGTCAAATAAACTACCAAAATTTTTTGTAAAACCATGTCCAAACCAGTCTAATACCAACTGAAGCAACATAATAACACTCGAGGCATACATGATAGGCATTCCCCCAGAGGGAAGAAATTTGATAGGGAGGTAAGATTTGCCATAGTAACGGCTACTTAACATGACTCGATTTAGAGGCAAACGAATTTCAGCTCTCTCGCAGACTACAGCAATATAGCCTAAGATCAGAAACGAAATTGCCGCACCCACTAGAAAGACTAGTCCTTCTTTAGACAAAACAGATTGTCCTATCAATACCACTAATTGGTTAGCAAATTGTAGCAGAATTCCTGAAATAATAATAATTGTCTGCCCGCCTACCCCCTTGCTAGCATTCAAACCAGCCAACCAGATAATAACAAAGCTTCCTGCCACAACGGTTGTTAGTACAGCTATATTATAAATCCAATCATCCACAAGAAGCAAAAAGCGTCCATTTTCCGAACGAGCTGTGTACATAACAGCTATCCCCTGTAACACGGAAAAAATCAAAGTGAGAATCTTTTGCACAAAATCCGATTTTTTCAATGACCAGGACTGGATATTCCACCTTTTATTCAAGTTGATGACCTGCCAGACAATCATCGTCGTAATCCATGGACCTAATCCCAGAGAAAACATGGAAATCTGAGAGACATCTACTCCTGCCAAGGAATACAAATAGGCCAAGGGATTTTGCTCAGTTATTTGTGAAAAACCTGTATTGCCATTGTATCCTGGAAGTAAAATATGGCGACCAAGTAAATAGATCGCAATGATCAAAATAGTAAAAATTGCTCTTCGGAAAAAAATACTTGTTCGTTTCTGTTTCTTAAGACCGAAATGTTTCATCTGTCATCCTTTATTCTTTATATTTAGCAAGTCTTGCGATCATTTTCTAGCAATGTTCATGTACCATCGTAACAGCAAGACAACCCAAGAAAACAGGCTCATCCCACTGATAATCAAGATAGGATTAACTGGCTTACCATGATATTTCACCTACGAAATACAGGAGCACCTCATGAGTGTAAATCTACTTGGAGCTTCTCTTCTATCCTTGAATATTTTCATGTGAGAACACCTGTTCTTCCATTTTTTCTATTTGAACATTATCAAATGCATAAACGGATTTACTTAATCCTTAAAATTTTTATAAGTATATCAACTCTGTCACCATGATTGACATCTAAAAAACCATTCCCATACCAAATCTCTGAAAGGTAAGGAATCTTACGCTTTCTCATCTGATCGTAGTCCTTCGAAAGTTGAATGGATTTTATCCGATTTTTCTCATTAAAAAATCATTTATAAAAATTTCCAGTGCCTACTATTGTAGCATATTTATCAATTATTTTCAAACACGACCTCTCTTTTTATAAGTGTGAAGAGCACTTTATGAATTCTGAACAAAATCCATTTGGAATAGGATTGACTATTCTAAACATTTATTTACTATTACAATTCAGACGAAAAAGACCAGAGCGTCACTCTGGCCTTTTCCTGTTCAGTTTAGCTTGTAACTAAACTTAATCTTCTTTTTTGTGAGTAGTAGCTGCAAGGCCTGCACCTAAGCCCAAGAGAGCCAATCCTGCTGCTAGGGCTGCTTGACCTTCTGCACTTCCTGTATTTGGAAGGTGACCTTTTTCAGTTTGTGTCACTTTTTCTTCTTGAGATTGTGCTCCTGTTTGAGTCAGTTGGTGCGCATCTGGATTGACAGGAACTTGTGGATTTGGTCCTTCTTGTGCTACAGCAGTTCCCACTTCCACAATGCGATCTTGCGATGCTACCTTATCAAAGGTTTCCTTTAGAGTGCGTTTCCCATTGTCCACTTCGATGAGATGAACACGTACACCTTTTTGGCCTTCTTGGATCACACGAGTTTGCCCTACTGGAAGTTTATCGTTCTTACGTTCCTGAACTTGGAAATCAACTTCCTCTTCTTCCACTAGGAGCTCTGGTTTGTGATAAACCAAATCTTTGACACCATCAAGCGGTTGAGCCGTACCTCGCTTAGTTCCAACTTCCACGATACGATCTTGCGCAACTATCTTATCAAAGGTTTCTTTCGATGTACGCTTACCGTTTTCGACTTCTACTAGGTGGACACGAACACCTTTTTGACCTTCTTGAAGAACACGACTTTCACCCACATAAAGTTTGTCAGTCTTACGTTCTTGAACTTTGAAATCAATTGCCTCTTCTTCAACCAGAAGTTCTGGTTTTTCATGAACCAAACCTGCAGCTCCATCAAGTGGTTGGGCTGTACCTCGCTTAGTTCCAACGAGAAGAATCCGGTTAACAGGAGCCTGGATCACTTCACGGAGTTTCTCTTCACGAGTTCCGTCTGGACTAACAGATGTAAGAATGCGTTCCTTACCAACTTGTCCTTCTTGTTCTACACGACTTTCACCTACATATAGACTTGGATCTTCTTTTTCAACAGTCTGGAAGGCAAGTTCCTTTTCGACAACCTCAAGACTTGGATTCTCTTCTTGAATAGCAGGGGCTGTTTTCTCAGAAACTGGTTTTTCCTTGGTCAACTGGATACGGTATTCCTTGACTTGTTTTCCACTTTCTGAAACAAGGCGAACAAGTACTGGAAGGCTATCGTCTCCACTATCTACCACAGTTGAAGCCACTTGATTGCTTTCTTGAACGGTCACTTTTGGACGCTGTCCGCTATAGGTTACTTGATAATCTTGACGATTTTCAGCGAAATCAGGAAGTTCTTTTCCATCTACAAGAATCTTCGATGCAGTGCTTTCTTGAGCATATTCGCTCGGTGCAAGGAAGGTCATCTCAATCATCGCAACACCACTCTTGTCTGCTTTACGCTCCATACGCCATCTCATGGCTTTGGCTTTCACGGCTTTAAATGTTACGTTGATTTCATCACCAGCTTCAATGTCTTTATCCGCACGATAAGGAACAGCTTCCCAGTTATCTGGATTGTTGAATGGATGGGCTGCATCATAGGCTTGGTAGTTTGAATAGTAGGTAGGCACTTCAAAGTCTGGACCGATATAGCGTTCCAAAACAAGTTTAGATGGTGCATCCGTACCACTATCTGCAAAGAAGTGAAGTTTGGCTTGCGCAACAGTCCGTTCGACAATCTTACCATTTTCACGGAAGATAATACCTGTTGATACTTCTGGATTAGAAGATGGTGTTGGAGACCAGTTTGTCCAACGACGATTTTCATTGTGATCTCCATCATTGATATAGTCTACACGGTCATGTGAACTGTCGTCAATATCATTGGTTGCAGAAGCAAAGGCTTGGTTACTGTTTTCATCATAGTTAGGGTTGTTTGAGAGAGTCTCACCAAGTTTGTCTGTCACTCGTACAGTGAACTCCGCAACGAGGTCACTACCAAGGACACGGCCTCGAACAGTAAAATGACCTGCTTTTGTCAGATTTTCTGCTGGAACTTCTTCCCATTCAACTGCCAAGTCTTTTGTTTCGTAACCGTCTTTACCTGTGAAGTAAACAGGAACCTTCGTTGGCAATTCAAGTGGTTGCCCTACTTGTACCAAGCGAGCTTGTTTGACCGCGGCAACTGGTTTACGAGAAAGTAAGTCCTTATCCTTAGTGAAGTGCAGACGGTATTCTCCTAGGATGTCGCCATTTTCAGCCTTAGCGATGACACGAACTGGCTCACCTTCACGAACGCTTGGAACAACAGTAGCCAGACCATTGTTGCTAACACTTGCTGTTACTGCAGGAACTTTTCCATCTACAGACTCAAGGTAGTAGTCTGTCAAATCAGGGTTGAAGTTTGCTAAGTCTTTGCCGTCAACTTGGATTCTTGTTTGTCCTTGTTTGGCTGCCGCAACTTGTTTCGCAAAGATTTGTACCTCTGTGATAGAAGTTCCGCGCTTGTTATCTGCTTTCACCATGCGAATGCGCACAGCATAGGTTTCAACTTTATCAAAGCTAAAATGATTCATTTCTCCAGCTTTTAATTGAGCTGGGGCTTTTAGATTGGTAACTGGTTTCCAGTTAGCTGGATCGTTAAATACATGGTTTTCCTCACCTACAAAGCTAGGGTTTTTAGGTGCTGTTGGAACGGTCTTACCGACATAATATTCGATCACATAAGACTTCGGTGCACCTACCCCATGGTCTTCGTGGAATCCGACACTTAAGTTATCAACCGAACGTTTGCTCAAGATACCTGAATCTCCAAATAGGACACCAACTGAAGCTTCTGGATTACTACGATTCCAGTTTGTCCAACGGTTAGCTGGGCGGTCATTAAAGGAAATCAATTTATCGTTGACGTTTGAAACAGGGTCGGTTGGATTTGAGTCTGAAGCAAAGGCCAGTGGCAATTCTGAACCTGTCCATTGGTCAGAAATATTCGCTCCCTGCTCAGTTTGAGCAGACACACGAACATGAAGTTTGGTCGTTAATTGCGTACCTTCTAGGCGACCAGTGACTGTAAAGACACCTTCCTTGGCGTATTGCTCTGGACGAATCGCATCCCATGTAACCTTAGCTGATGAAACATGACCATTTGAATCGTAGGTACGAACACTTTCTGGTAATTGTGGTGCTTCTGCAGTTGGTGTAGTCACACTAACTTCTTCAACTGAAACGATGCCTTCTACAAAGACTTTAGCACGCGCTTCAAGGTCAAGGCCTTCAACTTTACCTAGAACTTCAAAGGTTTGATAGTGGTCGAGTTTTTCTTTTGGAATGGCTTGCCAAGTGACTTTGTGGGCTTTAGGGAAACCTTTGTCATACTCAACCGTTACTGTTGCTGGAAGACTTGGTTCCTGATGCAAGTCAGTCACTACATTTACTGGACGGATAGATTGGGCTACTTTTTTCTCAGTATTGGCCTGGATCGTGAGATCGATTTGACCTGTAGCCCCCTCATATTCTGCTTTGAGTGTGACTGTTCCTGGTTTATGTAACTCAAGCATTCCTTTACGAACTGCGACTTCCCCTTCACCACTTGTAGAGAAGGTCACTTTATCTGCTGGTAAAACTGCTTGTGTTCCGTCTTGATAGTGTGCAAGGACAGACAATTTGACTGTTTGGTCTTCTTTGAGAGCATCAGCTTGCTCCACTTGTAGGCTCAAATGGGCAATTTTTGGCGCTTCTTCAAGGAATTGAATTGCATAAGTTTGAAGAGGGCCACCATCATTTGGTTGAACATAGATGCTTGCACGCATACCGTTTGCTGCACTTGCTTGAAGGACTGTAACATCAGCATTTTCAGCACTTGCTGTGACTTCTGGCAATTGGGCACCATAAGCAATAGTGCGGTATTGCATTGGATGTTGACTAGTGAGGCCTGTAACGGCTTCACCACCAACAGTTACAGTTGGCACTACAGGTGCAGTTGGATTGCCTTCTTCTACCACAAGGGTAGCATGAACGGTTTCGCCTCCCAGTTGACCAGTCATTGGAATACGTGATCCAGCAACTGACAGTTTGGCTTTATCTGCTTCCGCAATCTCCCACTTATCAACTTCGTATTCTTGTACGCTTCCATCCGTAACGGCAATAGAAACATATTTGTCAACAGCACTCAAGTCTGTTCCTGGAGCAACACGTTTAACAGTTGGTAGTTCTTTGGCAATTGCTAGAACCTCGACACGAGCCTCTACCTCACGTCCATCTGCCATACCTTTAACAGTCACAACTCCAGCTTGGCTTACATCTACAGGAGACCATGTTACTGGACGTTTTTCACGACTACCATCACTATAGACAAAAGCAACAGTCTTCGGCATTCTTGGTTCTTTCTCTATAACAGTATGCACTTTTGGTACTTCTGTACCTAAAACAGTCTTTTCTTGTCCTTCTTTCTTACCAGTAAAGACTGTTACTTGACCAGATTTCAAGAGATCCGAATGGGCTGTCAGTGTGAATTTACCTGCTTGTTCAGTTGATTTGACAATGGCAACCCCTTTACCGTTAAAGGCTCTACGAATCCAAGAACCATCTGCTTGTGCCTTGTAGCGTTCACGGCTGGCTTGTTCCCCATTATCAACACCGACCAGTTGACCTTGTCCATGCAATTGGAAACGAACCAAATTATTGGCAGTTGGCACTACATTTCCTTGACTGTCAACGATTTCGTAGTAGATGTAGGTCAAGTCTTTTCCATCTGCAGCGATTGCGTGTTCTTCCTTGATAAGACGAACACCTGATGGTTGACCTGCAGTGGTAATCTTGTCACGTGCAATTTCTTTTCCAGCTTCATCGCGAGCTACAGCTTCCAAGGTACCTGGTTGGTAAGCAACTTTCCACTCAAGATAGAGTTCCTTAGCATTTGCACCTTCTTGATAAGTCCGTCCATCGCTGGTTTGTTTTTTGTTGAAGGTCTTAACTCCGATAGATTGACCGTTTAAGAACAATTCTACGCTTGAAGCGTTTGAGTAAGCACGGACTGGGATTTTTCCGTCGGCATCTTCAACTTTCGATGCCAATTCTCTATTTTCCCAGTTCCAGTGAGGAAGGAGGTGAACCATTGGTTTCTTCTTAACAGAAACCCATTGGCTTTGGTAGAGATAGAAGTCATGTTTTGGAATACCGGCTGTATCTACGATACCAAAGTAAGAGCTCTTAACGGGAGTTTGGTTTTGGTTGTGCCATGGCGTAGGCTCACCAATATAGTCCGTACCTGTCCAGATAAACTGTCCAGCATAGCCAGCATTGTCACGGTCAAAGGTCCATGAATCTGTTGCCGTTTTACCCCAGCCAACTCGGTCATTACCATAGTCAGACTGTTCGTAGTTACGTTCAGGTCCGTTACTATGTTTCAATTCACTTTCAGGACGATAATAGCTGCCACGTGTACGGGTTGCTGAAGATGTTTCTGAACCGTAAATCAACCATTTTGGATGTTTCGCACGAAGTTTCTTGTAGTTGTCTTCTGAGTAGTTGAAACCAACCGCATCAAGTTCTTCGGCAATCTTCTCATGGCCACCACTACCATCTCCAAAGCGGAACTTATCTGCTCCCATGGTAACATAACGTGTAGTATCAACATCTTTAATCACTTTTACTAAGCGTTTAACCGTTGCAAGTGAGTGTGCATCACCGTTGGCTTCACCGATTTCATTCCCGATAGACCACATGAAGACAGCTGGGTTATTTTTATCTCTTTCGACCATGGTACGAAGATCATAGTCAGACCATTTTTCACCTTTTCTAGCTTCTGGGTGAGTGGCATCTTTTTCAAAGAAACGACCATAGTCATAAGGTTTCTTTCCACCGTACCATGTATCAAAAGCCTCTTCCTGAACCAGCAAACCAAGTTCTGCTGCGATTTGCAAGGTCTGTGGACTTGCAGGGTTATGAGTTGTACGGATGGCGTTAACCCCCATCTCCTTCATTTGTTTGAGACGGCGGTATTCTGCCTTATAGTTTTCTTCTGCTCCAAGCGCTCCGTGGTCATGGTGCAAAGAAACACCATGGAATTTAATGCGTTCACCATTCAAAGAGAAACCTTCATTTGGAGTCCAGTGATAGTAACGGTAACCAAACAAATCCTTCTTGGCATCAACCAACTGGCCATCGCGGTAAACACGTGTAATCAATTCGTACAAGGCAGGTTTGTCATTTAAAACTGTCCAGAGTTTTGGTTGTTCAACTTCTAAAATCGCATCTAGGCTTGTTGATTCATGTGCTTTCAAGGTACGACTCGCTGTACGAACCAAACCTGTTACAGCCTGACCACCACGTTCAACGATTTGATATTCTGCCACCAGTTCATGGTCTTTATCATCTGTATTGACTATTTTGCTGGCTACATGAGTTTCAACCTTGCCGTGTTGCTGTTCTTCAAGTTTTGGCGTTAAGATGGTTGTCCCATTTTTCTCAACATGAACCTTATCAGTCACTTGCAAGGTCACATCACGATAGATACCACTACCTGAGTACCAACGGCTACTTGGTTGTTTGTTGACAGCATGGACAGCAATCACATTCTCACGACCATCTTTGTGAAGGTATTTGGTGATATCATATGAGAACTGGTTATAACCATTTGGATAATGCCCAACTAACTGGCCATTGACATAGACTTGAGAGTCCATGTAGACACCATCAAAGGTCACACGAACATTTTTCTTGAGATCTTTTTCATCAAGTTTAAAGGTCTTGCGATACCAAGCTTCACCACCATTGAGCTGCCCACCTTCGTTTTGGGCAGGTGACTGATGGTCAAAATCATTAAAGATACTCCAATCATGTGGAAGATCCAATTTTTGCCATGTTGACACATCTGCATCTGACTTCACAGCTTCTTTGGGGTTTGCGTTAAGCTTAAAGTGCCAATTTTGATTAAAATTCACTTTTCTATCTTCAATCATCTGATTCACTTCTTCATTTGTCACAGCTTTCAAATCTTCCTTGACAGGCTTTTCTTGACTTGAAGCTTGAGATTCTACCTTTGGAGCTGTTTCTTCAGGTTTAGAAGACGTTGTTTCCTCTTTTGAAGTTACAGATTCATCTTCTTTATTCACTGGTTTGCTTGTTTCAATGAGAGCAGCTTGACTTTGGTCGATACTTGTAGCATCCTTGTGCTCTTCTACAGATTGATCCTCTTTTTCCTCCACTGCCGGACTTTCCTCTTTTGCTTGTTCCACAGTGTGGGTAATTGGAGTTTCATCCGCGAAAACTGATGATTCTCCAATGACACTTCCTCCAAATAGAACAACCGCACAGGTTCCAATCATGACAGAGCAAGCTCCTACAGCAAACTTACGAATGCTGTAGACTCTTTTACGATTCCAATGGCCTTTTTCCATAAAACCCTCCCTTTAGTAACCGCTTCCATTTTCGATAACGGATAACGCTTCAATGGACTTTATACTTATTCTATAAAATGATATAGATAACTTCAATCCTCCAAACTAAAAAATCATAATTTTGATTGTTTTTTCTAAAATTTGTAGAGGATTTTAAAAAATATGAGTGTAGTTTTAAAACAAAATCAAACAATTTTTGACACTTGGTTAAATACTATAAAAAAGTTCCTCTTGTAAGGAACTCCTTTTACTTATAATTAAAGATTCCCCCTGCCAACTTATCGGCTAATTTGGGGAAGAGGGTATAAAACTTATGGGCTAGCTTCAATAAAACTGGGAGATTGAGTTCTCGTTTATTTTTTCCTATGGTTTTGACAATCTTTCTAGCGACTACATCTGGTTCTAAGAGAAATCGGTCAACAGACTTGAGGTAGCTCCCATCTGACGTCAAATGAGGATTTCCATTAGCAAATCGTTCTGGGAAAATCTGATACCAAACGGTATTTGAAACCCAGTCAGGAACTTGGCAACCGTCGATTTCGTGAATATAAGGAAGCTTGAAACCATTCCCTTCAGCATCCAAGTTTTCTTGAGTATGTTCTACGTAACCCTTATCACCATAGAAAACACCTTGACCTTCTTTATCAAGGAGCTCAAAGAGATACTGAATGCGAGCAAAATCAACAGAGACAGTAACCTGCCAATAGTCAAATAGGGCATCTGAGGTTACTTTGGTCATTTCTTTCTTGGCTTCATACTTATCCTCAATGAAAATAAAGGGATCTCCATAATGCAAGATAACCTTCTGGACATCATTTTTCTTGGTTCTGATTCGGATATGTAGCTGACCTTCTTTGTAAAGATAAGCATACTCGGAATCTGGCCTATGATAAATAGCTGTCAATTCCATAGTTTGTCTCCTATAATTAACAAAAATGCAAACGTTTTCATAATTGCTGGTTCTAGTATACTATTTTAAGATTCGATTTGCAATACTTGGTCAAATTTGACAAGAAAACAGCTCAAAATAGATACTGTAGAATAGCACCTATCAATAAAAAGCTCCCAAACTCAGTCTCACAGTCTAATCAATCTGACAAAGTGCAAGTTATTTTAATCCTCTGTCGTAAAGGAAGGTTAAACAAATGTTATCTGTTATATTTTGAACTTGATACATTTATCTGTTCATATGATCTCATCCATTATCTCTTCAATCAACTCCGTAAGACTTTCTGCTACATAGATAATTTCATCAGGATCATGGATGTAGCAAATAACCTGACCTTCCTGACCCTCCTGGTCTGGATCAAAATCCAGCATAAGATAACAAGAGTCACAATACTGAGCAAAAGGAAGCCATTTTTTATTAAAAAGATAAGGCTTAATTCTACTATCATGCATGTTTTCTAGGTCTTGACTAGAAAAATAGTCGGGAAATTCTGTTAACAGAGCATCTCTATTTTGAAAGTACTTTTTACATGCCTCAATTTCCTGTAGACTCATGAGAGAAAAAATCAGCTCTCTCTGGTCAATCACACAAGGTAAAATAGAGAAGTATTTACTCCCATTTTTGTATCTATAAAGCTCTTTGAAGTCACTAGGTAGACGAATACCAAGTCTTTTCTCAAAGGCTTGAAGCTCTTCCTCGGAAGCACCAGAAATATTCTGATAATCATCTAGGTATTCCTCTTCCACGGGATCATCCAAATCCCAGTCTTCAAAATACTCACAAATATAAGTTTCTATTTTTTTAACTTTGTCAATTAGTTGCATCATTTCACCATGATTTCTTTGTTTTATCTGTCTTCCAATGCTTTTTACCGCTTATAACTTGTTTTTTCTAGGAGAAGGGGTTCAGGATTTTGCTTAATCCAAGCAATAGCTAGCTGACACAGGCGGTCTAGGCGAGGCTCGTCATCAAAATCTTTCCCATGAACTTGAGCAATAAGCTCTTTAGTCTCTTCTAATTCTTGTTCTGAAAGAGAGCTTCCTAGAGACAAGTATTGAGGGAGAGCCTGAAGCATTTTTCTATAGTCCCTGTCCCAGTTGGCCCCACCGTTTCGATCCAGTTCATCTCGAACTCTGCCTGGTATACGGATAACTTCCCCCTGAACAGTTTTTGCTGCTCCACTTGAAGGAATCAAGAAGGACCAAAGTTCCTCATATTGCTCCTCCCAAATTTCTTCTTTGACCAAGATTGGTGCACTGCCATCATGGGTTATTCGTTTGGCGACTGGCTTAACATCAAACAAAGCATAAAGTTTTTCTAGACCCTGATCTGCGGCTTCTAGATAGTCGAGATTGATTCCTTCTCTATGAAATTCAAAATCCTTACCAATATTTTCGACCTTTTCTTTCATAGCTGGTGTTTTCTTAGCACCAGCATCCAGAAGCATTGCGGCGATTTCAGCTGTTTGGGCAATATAGATTCCCCGACAGACAGTGAGAACGGAGTCTAGTGGAGTTTGTCCCCTATCATTCTTAGGGTTGACCTTTGCTCCCTTTTCTAAGAGAAGCGCAACGGTCTTAGGATGAAAAAACTCAGCTGCCACATGCAAGGGTGTATTGCCATAAGTATTGGTTTTTTCAATATCTGCACCCAATTCGAGCAAGAGTTTTACAGTCTCTCTTCCCATGGTTGCCTGACGATACAAAGGAGTTGCTCCATAATAATCAGGGATATTGATATCTAAGCCCTGTTCGACAAGCCAAATAACCAATTCATCCGGGACTCCTCCCATATGCAGAGGTGTACATAAGCTAAATCTTCCATCATGTGCAGTTAACTCACACTTATCATATACGGACTTTAATTGGTCAATATTTCCATCAGTTAGTAGTTCATTAAACTCCTTGGGTAAGGTAACTCTTTTCTTTTTTGCCATTTTTTACTCCTGTATCCATGATTCTATCTTTTTGTACCTAGATTGTACTCTAAGTTTCTTCTAGAACTCTTTTATTTGTATTATACCCTAAAAGCTATGAATAGGCACGAATAAGCTTGATTTTTAACTTTAAAACACTCTTCTTTCAAGAAATTAAATCAAAAAACTATTCATTAAAGGAATAGCTTTTTTACTTATAATTAAAGATTCCCCCTGCCAACTTATCGGCTAATTTGGGGAAGAGGGTATAAAACTTATGGGCTAGCTTCAATAAAACTGGGAGATTGAGTTCTCGTTTATTTTTTCCTATGGTTTTGACAATCTTTCTAGCGACTGCATCTGGTTCCAAGAGAAAACGGTCCACAGACTGGAGGTAGCTGCCATCTGGGTCTGCCTGGTCAAAAAATCCTGTACGGATAGGTCCTGGATTAACAGTCGTCACATAGATACCATAGGGCATGAGTTCGAGGCGCAAAGCATTTGAAAAACCAATAGCCGCAAACTTGCTTGCTGAATAGAGACTGGACTTGCTAGTCGCTATCAAACCTGCCATGCTGACGATATTGATGATATGCCCCTTTCCCCTCTCCTTCATGCGAGCTCCAAGACGACGAGACAGATTCATCAGGACAAAGGTATTGACCTCGAACATCTGGTGAATATCTTGGTCAGAAATCTGGTCAAAGTCTTCAAAAATCCCATAGCCAGCGTTGTTGACCAAGACATCGATCTTGTCATAGCGGAGATAGAGTTCAGCTACCAGAGTTTCTAGGGCTGAGTCATCAGTAATGTCGATTTCAATTAATTATGCATGGGGATGATTTCCATACAGTTGAACTAGTTTTTCCTTGTTTCTACCTAGCAAAATCAGTTGGTCTTCTGGTAAGAGTTTGACCATTTCTTGGGCCAAGCCACCACTGGCTCCAGTAATCAAGATAGTAGACATGCTTCGTCCTTTCAATAACTGCTAGATTTCCACTTCTTCCAAGTCTTTGACCACATGGACATTTTCAAAAATACTAGCCGCATCTTTCTTGAGCTGGCTGATATCTTTTGAGAGGAAACGAGCACTGATATGATTGAGCAAGAGGCGTTTGGCACCGGCTTCTGCTGCTACTTGCGCAGCCTGCATGTTAGTAGAGTGACCATGATTACGGGCAATTTTCTCATCGCCCTTGCCATAAGTCGATTCATGGACCAGGACATCAGCATTGACGCCTAGACGCACGCTGGCATTGGTTTTTCGGGTGTCACCAAGAATAGTAATAATCTTACCCGGACGAGGAGCTGAGATATAGTCTGCTGCCTTGATTTCAGTGCCGTCTTCTAGGACAACATCCTGACCGTTTTTGATTTTTCCAAAAAGTGGGCCGAACGGAACACCAGCAGCCTTGAGTTTTTCAGCATCCAAGGTACCTTCTAAGTCTTTCTGCATGACACGATAACCAACGCAGAAAATAGTGTGGTCCAGCTCCTCTGCATACACAGTGAATTTATCTGTTTCAAGAATTTTACCTAGAGAATCTTGGTCAAACTCATGAAAATGAATGCGGTAGGGCAGACGAGAACCTGACACACGAAGACTGGTTAAGACAAATGACTTGATACCTTGTGGTCCATAAATATCCAAATCTGTCTGCTCTTCATTGGCCTGAAAGGCACGGCTAGAGAGAAACCCTGGCAAGCCAAAGATATGGTCTCCATGCAGGTGAGTGATAAAGATTTTGCTGACCTTCCGTGGTCGAATCGTGGTTTCCAGAATGCGATTTTGCGTTCCTTCTCCACAGTCAAAGAGCCAGACTTCGTTAATCTCGTCCAAGAGTTTCAATGCGAGACTTGAAACGTTGCGGGCTTTGGAGGGCTGACCAGCCCCTGTTCCTAAAAATTGAATATCCATTCGATACTTTCTAATTAATCAATATATAACATGGCTGTGCGGTTTTCCGATCGGAAATAGCGCTTGCCAGAAAAAGCAGCAGCTTCTTGCAGTAAATCCTCTTGGCTATAGCCTTTGAGACGTTTGCGACCATCTGCTAAGTTTTCCAAGTCTGTCAAAGCTGTGAGATTTTCTACACTAACAACTTCCTCGTCCCCGACATGCTTCATATAAATCTTTCCAGACTCTTCAAAGACGAGTTGATGGGGGAAAATTTGCGCAATCTCAAAAAGCAAGTCATCCGAGATTTCCTCTTCATTTTCAGAGAAAATTCGCCCCAGGCCCTTACTCTCATAGCAAAAACCAAAAGATTTACCAGATAAATTAAGTCGAATAAAGGGCTTATTTTCAAAGGTGAAACTTGGCTCAGCATTGTAGAGGTTCAGTTCCTGACTAAGTTCTGCAAAATAATCCGTCGCAGCTTCAGAACTCTTTTTCTGGTAGAGTTCAGCAAAGTAAGCATTGACTACACTCGGAGGAGGAGTAATAAGTGCCAATTGCTCCTGCTCTGTTTTACCAGCTAGAAGCTGATCCAGATAGACCTTGTCTAGACTCGTATAGCCCCCATATTTTAGAGCCAAAGTTTTGATATCAGTCATAAAATTCTTCTAACCTCCATTTATTTTTCTCAGAAATATAGCCTGTAATCACTTCTCCATCATCTTGGTAGTCACGATCTTCAAGAATCGCTACACTTTCCAAATCATGAATCTTGTAGGATTTTGAAAAAGGCACGCGCAGGGTAAAGGCTTCAAAAATATCCTTGATTTTTTCCAAAAACAATGCTTGTAGCTGCTCACGACTATCCTCAGACTTGGCAGAAATGAGGGCATACGGCGTTTGAGTAGGCGTAAAATCCTCCACCAAATCCGCTTTATTATAAAGGGTCAGACGAGGAATATCCTCCATATCCAAGTCTTTCACGATAGACAGAACCGTTTTTTCATGTTCCTCGTGATAAGGATTGCTGGAATCAATGACATGAACCAGAAGGTCTACATGCTTGCTTTCTTCCAAGGTTGACTTGAAACTGGACACCAATTCTGTTGGCAAATCTTGGATAAACCCAACCGTATCAGTTAAAGTCACCTGAAGATTGCCCCCCAGATGGATACTCTTTGTCGTCGCATCTAGAGTCGCAAAGAGCTCGTCTGCTTCATACTGGGTCTTACTGGTTAAGGTGTTCATGATAGTTGACTTCCCGGCATTGGTGTAACCAATCAAACCAATCTTAAAGGTGCTTGACTCCAGACGTTTTTCTCTGACTGTCGCCCGGTTTTTCTCAACCACTTTGAGCTGACGCTCAATATCTGTGATTTGATTGCGAACACTACGTCGGTTCAGTTCCAGCTGGCTTTCACCAGGTCCACGGGAACCAATTCCCCCTGCCTGACGGCTGAGCATAATTCCCTGACCAACCAAGCGGGGTAAGAGGTACTTAAGCTGAGCTAGGTGGACTTGGAGTTTTCCTTCATGGCTTCGAGCCCGCATGGCAAAGATATCCAGAATCAACTGCATACGGTCAATAACCTTAACTCCCAGAACTTCCTCTAGATTGACATTTTGCCGTGGTGTCAGACGGTTATTGACGATGACAGTCGTGATTTCCTCAGCATCCACCATTCGAGCAATTTCTTCCAGCTTACCAGAACCAACGAAGGTCTTGGAGTCATACTTTTCCCGTTTTTGCCTGTAGCTATCGACTACGACTTCCCCAGCTGTCTTAGCCAGACTGGCCAATTCTTCCATGGAGAGGTCAAAATTGTCCATTCCCTGCAGTTCTACACCAATGAGTAGGACCCGTTCCTCTTTTTTCTCCGTTTCAATCATCTAAAAACTCCTCTATCTGGCTTAAAATGCGGTCCTGCACGTCAAGCTCTCCTATCTGATAAAAGGTGACTTGCATGCGATTACGGAACCAGGTCAACTGACGCTTGGCAAAACGACGAGTCGCCTGCTTGAGACTCTCGCTCGCTTCCTTAAGAGTTTGCTCCCCACGGAAATAAGGAAAGAGTTCCTTATAGCCAATGCCTTTGGCTGCCTGCACATCTGGATAGTGGTCAAAGAGCCACTTGGCCTCATCCAAAAGGCCAGCATCAAACATCAAATCCACTCGGTGGTTGATACGGTCATAAAGCTGACTGCGTTCATCATCCAAGCAGATAATCAGTGGTTCATAAGGACTTTCCTGATTTTCCAAATCCTGACCAAAATGGGCAATCTCCAAGGCTCGCATGGCACGACGACGGTTGAACTGGGGAATTTCAAGGCCTGCTTGCTTCACGAGATGGGCTAACTCCTCATCCGAATAAGGCTCCAAACTAGCCCGATAGGCTACAATCTCCTCATGAGGTGTTTCCCCACCTAGATGATAGCCTTCCAGCAAGCTCTGGATATAAAGCCCAGTCCCTCCAGCGATAATAGCAAGCTTGCCACGACTTTGGATGTCCTCTATGGCTGCCTTAGCTTCTGAAACAAAATCAAAAGCCGAGTAAGACTCGGTCACCTCTCTGACATCAATCAAATGATGAGGAACAACAGCTTGCTCCTCTGGGCTAGCCTTGGCCGTCCCAATATCCAACCCTCTGTATACTTGCTGACTGTCACCACTGACCACCTCTCCACCAAAACGCTTTGCCACTTCGATAGCAAGGGCTGTCTTCCCAACAGCAGTCGGCCCAACAATCACAATTATTTTCGTTTTCATCTCTTTTCCTTGAAAAATTCCCATTTTTTCGTTACTATTATTATATCACAAAAAGGTCAGTCAGAAAAATGCTATCTCTTGAGGAGCCTGGCTGATCGGGAAGATAAAGGAGGAAGACTCATGGCTAAAGGATTCGCTAAAGGTCTTGTAACAGGTGTCGCAGGAACTGTCGCTGCCGTTGCAGGTGCAGTATACGCAATTAAAAAGAAAGTGATTGAGCCAGAAGAGCAAAAAGCAGCTTTCATCGAAGAAAACCGTAAAAAAGCAGCTCGCCGCCGCGTATCACATTAAGCAACAAAAGAAGTTGAGATTTCTCAACTTCTTTTTATTTTCTTAAATAGCCAAATCAAACTTCAGTTGTGGCTTGACTGGATCATAGTCAACTAACTCAAAGTCTTCCGCTTTGATATCAAAGAAATTGGTCCCATCTGGCACATTTAAAACCAAGCGTGGTTGGCAGTTTGACGGCTCACGACGGAGCAATTCCTCTGCTTGTTCAAACTGATTATCATAGATATGAAGGTTGTTGATAAAATAGAAAAACTTCCCAACCTTCCAGCCGAAATGCTTGGCAATCATCATTTGAAGAGCCACGTACTGCATGGCGTTAATGTGGTGAGCCACCAGCATATCATTAGAACGCTGGGTCAAGGTCGCATCCAGATAGATCTCCCCATCAACACGACGAACATCAAACATGGTCTGAAAGGCGCATGGAAGGAGGCCGTCCGTCTCCTCAAAAGCTTGGTAATCCCAGAGAGAGATGATATTGCGACGATTCCAAGGATTGGCTTCCAACTGCTTGAGAATCTTATTAATGATATCGTGTTTCTTAACGACTGCCCCATAGCGTTCACCAATAGTTCCCGTATCTCCCACTTCCCAGTCATTCCAGTAGTGAACATTGTACTTATCGTTGAGCACTTCTAGACTATTCGACTGATCCTGGTAAATCCAGAGTACTTCCTTGATGGCGGATTTGATAGCAATAGGTCGCAAGGTTGTGATGGGAAATTCCCCCTTGGCCAAATCATACTCGGCAAAGGCACCCGTTACGTACTTGGAATTGGCAACGGTCCCGTCCTTGTACTTGGGACGAGCCTGCTCAGAAAAGACACCGTCTTTGAGGATTCGTTCAATATTCTCTTTAAAAATCGCATCTGCTTTTGTCATTTATTCTCACCTCATTTATTGTCCTAACTAGTATAGCATAAAAAAAGAAAGGAGGAAAATCACTGGCTTTAAAGTAGTGTTTTCCTCCTTTTATTATCTTATTGCAATACAAGTGATGCCGCTCCGATAACTCCAGCGTCATTTCCTAGAGTTGCAAGAGCCAATTTAGTGGATGTACGTACTTGTGGGAAGGTATTTTCGTCATAGACTTTTTGAACACCTTGCAGAAGGAATTCTCCCGCAGCTGATACCCCACCTCCGATAACAATCGTTGAAGGGTTGAGGATTGAGCCAATATTGGCACAAGCGATTCCCAAGTAACGTGAGAAGTTACGGTAAACGATCAAGGCAAGGTCGTCTCCTTCTTTTGCAAGATCAAAGACAGTTTTGGCTGTTACTTCTTCACCATCGTCAATCAAGCGTTTCAAGGCTGCATCGCCTTCATATTCATCAGCGTAACGACGAGTCAAGTTGACAATCCCTGTTGCAGAAGCTACTGTTTCAAGACAGCCTTTCTTACCACAAGTACATGCGATTGGTTGGTCAAAGTCAACAGTGATGTGACCAAGCTCACCTGCTGCACCAGCAACACCGTGAAGCAATTTGCCTTCTGCCACGATACCGCCACCAACACCCGTACCAAGTGTCATAAAGACAACGTCTGGTTGGTTTTCACCAGCCCCCATCCAGCGCTCACCAAGAGCAGCTACGTTGGCATCATTATCGATGAAGAATGGAATACCCAAGGCTTTTTCAATCTTTTCTTTAATCGGTTGAAGGGTTTTCCAGTTTAGGTTGTAGGCACCAATAACAGTCCCTTTTTCACGGTCAACCACACCAGGTGATCCCATCCCAATGCCTCGGAAGTCCGTAGCTGACAATCCAAGCAAGTCCAAACGATGCTGAATAGACTCAATCATATCATCTACGATATGGCTTCCTTCATCCAAAATATTGGTCTTGATAGACCATTTTTCTTGGATTTCTCCCTCTTGAGTTAAAATTGCAAACTTGATAGATGTTCCACCAAGGTCAATCCCAATAATCTTTTGACTCATCGTCTTCTCCTTTTTAATTGAAAATGCTTACAGATATAGTATAACAAAATTCAACCCTTCATGCAAAGGTTTGCATTATTTACCTAGAATTTATTTGCTTTATGGTTTCCATAAACCAGAAGCATCTACATAGTAGCGACTGCCATCAACCCACTCATTTGTAGCCATCTTACCATTTGACTTGAGGTAATAGTTACCTTGCCAGGTGTTTCTAGCATAAACACCATTTGATTTTAGGTAGTACCATGCTTGATAACTGGTGTCATAAACCCATTCACTTGCTGCCATCTTACCATTCGACTTGAGATAGTAGCTACCTTGCCAAGCATTGCGGGCGTAAGCTCCATCCTCTTTTAGATAATACCAAGATTGGTAATAGGAATCATATAGCCATTCACCTGCTGCCATCTTACCATTTGACTTGAGATAGTAGCTACCCTGCCAAGTACTTCTCGCATAAGAACCGTCGGATTTTAGATAGTACCAAGATTGGTAGCTAGCATCATAAATCCACTCGCTGGCTGCCATCTTGCCATCTGACTTAAGGTAGTAGCTACCTTTCCAAGCATTTCTGACTGCATGCCCATTTTCATCAAAATAATACCAATAGCCATCCTGTTTGACCCATCCGCTAGCTGTGACACTGGATTGCGAACCCGACTGGCGTGGCTTAAAGACTCCCCGAGGTGCATTGGCACGCTCACAAGCTACCCCATCACCATCACGATCTAGTTTAGAAGAGTAGCCAGGCTCTCCTCTATGAATATCAGAATAGCCATTTTCCCATGCTTCTCTACAGCTAGAAAAATGAATATTTTCTTCTGCAGTGACTGGTTGGACAAATAGACCCAAAACTGGAAGGATCGCAAAAACCACTTTCAGCAAAACTGTTTTTTTCATTATTTTCTCCTTTTTTGATATCGCTTTCGCTTTTATTTTACCAGACTTGTTTCTTCAATTCAAGGGATGTTTTAATCTGAACTTAAAACTCCTTCAATTTGTTAGCACTCAGTGTTCAGACCTATCAAGAATAATCCAAAACTAAGATTTAACCGTCAACTCATACAAGCCTCTGACTGCATTACAGCCATAGACAGCTTCTGCTTGGTTCAAGTCTGCCAAAGTCAAGACTTTTTCCTCTACCTGTCCTGTTTCTAGCAAATGCTGGCGGTAGATTCCTGGCAAAATTCCTAGTCTGATAGGCGGTGTATAGAATTTTCCGGCAATTTTCAGAACCAGATTTCCAATGGAGGTCTCAAGCAATTCTCCTGACTTATTGTGGTAAATCTTCTCTTGCTCCCCTAGGCTCAAATGCGGTCTATGAGTTGTTTTAAAGTAGGTAAAGGGTCGCTGTAAATCCGCTTCCTGTAAACAGAGTTTAGCCTGACAGAAACTTGGACTAAGGGGTGTTAAGATTTGGCGACTGAGTTTCATCTCTCCAGATTTGCTGAGGCTGATTCGCAAACGGTAGTCTTGGTAGGAAGCACAAGCTTGACACTCTTCCTCTATCTTTTGTCTCAGATCCTCTGAGTCAAAAGGAAAGGCAAAATATCGACTCGCCTTTGTCAGTCTTTCCAGATGTTGATTTTCAAACAGCAGTTGATTTTGGCTAATTTTTCCAGTTGTAATCAATTGAAAACGTGCTTGTTTACGATAGAGAACAGCCGCCTTTTGATGAACCTCTCGGTATTCAGATTGCCAAGTGCTATCCCATGTAATGCCGCCACCCACTCCATAGATAGCCTGTCCCTTGTAAAGTTGAATGGTTCGAATGGCAACATTGAAAATCCGTCGCCCATTTGGAAGCAAGAGACCAATCGTTCCGCAGTAAACTCCTCTGGGTTGAGGCTCCAAGTTCTTGATGATTTCCATAGTCGCAATTTTCGGAGCTCCCGTTATGGAACCGCAAGGAAATAGAGAGCGAAAAATGGCAACCAAGTCCACATCCTCTCGCAACCGACTCTTGATGGTCGAAGTCATCTGCCAAACGGTTGAATACTGCTCCACTTGACACAGACGTTCTACATGCTCACTTCCAACTTCAGAAATACGGTTCATATCGTTACGCAAGAGGTCCACAATCATCATATTCTCAGAGCGATTTTTAGGATCTTGTTCTAGCCAACTAGCTTGGGCAAGGTCTTCTTGGTCAGTCACCCCACGCTGGGTTGTTCCCTTCATCGGGCGAGTCGTTAATTCCCGGTCATTTTGCTCAAAAAAGAGCTCTGGGCTCATGGAAATCACTGCCATCTCATCGTGTTCAACATAGGCATTATATCCCGCCTCCTGCTCTACCACCATGCGGTTGTAGATGGCAAAAGGATTGGCACTTAAATCTTGCTTGAGTTGGATAGTGTAGTTGACCTGATAGGTGTCCCCCTGACGCAAATGATGGTGAACCTGGGCAATGGCCTTTTCATAGTTCTCTGCAGATGTTTCTTCCTGCCACTTTGAAGGCAGATCTACTTCCTCATAAGTCAGAGGAATAGGCGATGTTTCTACCCTATCATGAACTGTAAAGTAAAGCAAGTACTCGCCCAGTAGAGGAGACTTGTGAACTGCTAGTTTTTCCTCAAAAGCAGGTGCAGCCTCATAGCTGACATAGCCCACGACATAATAACCTTGCTCTTGGTAGCTTTCTACTTGTGCCAGCAAGTCCGCCACTTCTGATAAATCTCTCGTTTTTAACTCTTTGATCGGCTGGGTAAAGGTGTATCTCTCGCCCAAAGCCCTAAAATCAATCACTGTTTTTCTATGCATATCTTAAGTATAGCACAAAAAGGCAGATGCAGCTTAAGCTGATCCACCTTTTTAGTCATTTCGACTTTATAACGATGCTTTGGCAAATAAATTTCCAGAGAATCCATCTGATTTTTGAAGGAGCTGTTTGTAAACCTTCCATTTAAGATCTTCAGTATTTTTATAATGATTCTTTATATTTGGATTTTCCATGCTATCTAGGTCTTTTTGAACAGCTTCATCAAATAAGGACTTCAACTCAGCATAAGTAGAGATAGATCTGCCATTGATTTCGATTGTAGTGAAGCCGTTTTGAGCTTTGTCATAGACTTCTTTATACCAATGTTTCTTCCATGCTTCAAGAGTATCAAATTGGCCATTAGAAACTTTCTTGATAATGAAGTCATCACCCAACAACCCTTTGTTTTCCTTGTTGGCTTCCGCCTTATATTTGTTTGAAGCGTAACCAATAAATCCGTTAAGATAACCATAGTATCCCCACATACGGAAAGCATTATGTTTAAATGAAATCGAACCAACTGTACTCTTGCTAGTATTACCACCAAAGATACCCGACATCATATTTACGGTTTGGTAAGCACTGTCAAAACCTTCCGAACGATAACGTCCATTTCCTGGCATACCATGTTTTGTAACGAAGTTATGATCAACCAATTGATCGATGCTCGTAATCGTCAATTTCTTCTCATTATCCGTTAAATCACGTAATTTATCCCATTGATGTGGCTCGCCTTTCAGATTGTTTCGCTCAGCGTTCGTACGCCATTCTCGGTCCATCTTTTTGAACCACTTGCTGTTGTCGTCCAAGTGTTTTCCAATAACTGCATCTGCTTCTAGATGGTCCAGCATCATCAGAGCCTCGTTATAGTTCTTCATATAGTGATCAATTTCTTCACGGTTCTTTAACTTGTTTGGATCATAATTGTAGATTTGAGTGCCATCATTCTGACGTTCATAAGCCATATTCAAACCTAAGGCACCGTATTCACCATTTGGATTTGTCAACGATGGTGACTGGAGCATACCTTGCGCAAAGGACTCTAAGTCCGTTCCTTCACGGTGATACCAACCGCCATAGTAAGCCATACGATCATTCACATGAGTCGTTTCATGCGTAAAGGCCGATGTACCAAAATCACTTATCAACTCTGTCATAACAAAGTAGACAGCATCTTGCTGATTTGGAGCGGCAAAGATATAAGCGTAAGCACCATATCCATACTGATAGCCATGATATTTATGGATCCGTCCAAAGAACTCTCGAATCGGAGCATAATCTGGTTTCCCATCCTTGTGACCATATCGGTTTGCCCAACCGATACCCGGCGCATCATGATTATCCCAAACAGGTGTTGGAACACTATTTTCACTCTTGAGGAGCTTATTACGTACATTATCGGCAGCTAATTTTGACCAAAAGTCTAAGTAGTTCACCTGCTCTTTTGCTCTCTTATTGATTTCACTCTTGAAGGCTTCACGAGCCTCCTCAGTATTTTTACCATATTTTTCAAAAGCACTAAAAGAAATGGTATTATAGGTCGAAATCATGAAGAGATGCGAGTTCTTCAAGTTTAATAGAGGCAAAATCATCCGACCATGCACGCCATTATTAATCCCTTCATACAGACGATACTTCTTATGAGCAAAATCGGGGTTCAATGATGGCTGTTCTACCACATAAGCATTCTTTTCAATTGCCTTTTTAAACCAAACATTCATATCGGTTTCATTTGTAAACAATTTCATGTTATATGTTAGAAACTCATGAAGGCTTCCTTTACCTGTAGCACCTGCAATCACTCGACTATACGCATCTTGGGATTGGTCGCCCTTAAGATTGTTCTCTTTTGAGCCGATGGTGATCAAGCGATCTAAGACATTCACGTTCTTACCATAAAAATCTGGTTTAAACATCATAATATCTTTGATTGACAATCCATCATATTTAATGCCATAGTATTGGTTCAAATAAGCAAGCCCCATCATAATGTTGGCCTTATTGTCTTCAACTTTCTTAATGAAAGCACGTTGAGCAGCTTCGTCATCATTTAGTTGATGATCTTCATTTTCAACAATTTGTTTCACCAAGTTTCCAAGATTTTGTTTTACTTCATCAAAACTTTCTTCTAAGAATAAATCGCGAATGTAACCATTTTTTCGTTCATCCGTGTTTTCTTGCGGTTTGTTCCGCTTGTCCATAAGAGCGCGCACTTCAGGAGAAATCAATTCTACACTGGATAATGTTTCTTTTGTCTTTGCAATCAAACCAGAACGATCTTTCACTAGCATATTTGGCGTATAAACGATATTCTGGTTGGTCACTTCGTACTCTTTGACTTGTTTTACATCAGAGTCAGCTTTGGCAGTAACGGCCAATTCTTCTTTGGTACCATCAGCATAGTGAATCATGATCTGATCAATAGCTGACAAGTCTGTTACAAACTGCCCATTTTTCAAACCAGTAACAGAAAGGACTTCTTTGGTCACCAAGTTTGAGCTAGCATCTAGTTTATTAGCTTGATTGACAATCCACTCCTTATTATAGAATGGTTGTAATTTTTCAATATTGTGATAAGCAAGTTCGCGGTCAGCTCTGTAGTCTTGAATGGCCTTGTACTCGTCTTCACGGTGTGTCAAACGGTTTAATTTATCTACAATAGGCTCTTTAATTTCATACTCATGCGCTGTGATTCCCAGAGCAGCAATTTTCTTGTCCGCTTCTTCTTGCGAAATAGGCTTAATACGATGCTGTTGTTTAGAATATCTATATGAAGATTTTCCTTCACTCACACCAGTAACAACAAAGTTTCGATTTAAGCGGTCACCTGTCCAATAAGGATCATCATCAATATCAGATGAGCCATAGAAAATCTCACCATTTTTAACTTTCATCATTGAAACAGTGTCTTCAACGGAGCCCAAGGCATTTGTACTGCCTACAACACCACCCGCGCTAGTCGGTTCTCTCACATCGATAGTACCTTTAGCTACAGATTTTTTAATGGCTCCGTCCCGATAAACTGCATGGTTGTCCCCACCATTTTGTGACCAATAGGCGATGCCTGCAACTTTCGCTTTATTACCCGTTATTTGTGCATCAACATAGGCCTTCTCAACAGAACCTTTCCAGTTTTCTCCAACAATTCCAGCAAGAAAGGCGCCTTGATTCCCACCAGCATGAAGCTTACCAATGAATGCCACATTTGTTAATCTGCCGTTATTATCAATTTTATTGATCAAACCTGATACGTCATTATTTCCAACAACTGTACCCGTTACTTTCACATTATTGATCGTTGTGTTTTTTACAACAGCAGCCAAGGGAGCAACTCTATTTGCCCATGGCATATGAATGTTTACCTTACCAAGGTTAAGGTCATGGATGTGTGCGCCTTCAGTATCGCCTAATAGTGGACGTTCCAAGTTATGAATCGTGTATCGTTGACCGTCTACACTTGATAGCTTGCCTCGGAACTTCGTCGTTACATATGATTTACCAGCTACAGGAACATTAACCGCATTCAAGTCCGCACCAATTTTAAATTCACCAGATGGATTGGCCTGCATTGCTTTTACAAGTTCCTTGAAATCGTAGTAGACATTCTCTTTATGAGTTTTTGGTTTGGCGAAATAATGGACATATTCTTCACTGAGCTGGTTACCATCTGTATGCTGAACGAGGTCAGGCGCTTTGGCAGTGACCTTATAAAGCGTTTTTCCATCGACTATCACTTCTTCAATTTTGTCAATCGCAAGACGCGTCATCTTATTATCACGTGTAGCAATTTTTAGATAGTAAGGCCTTACATCACTTGGAACAGAGGTTAAGAAGCTACTATCCGTTTCCACGCCATTGTCGTCAACACTTATGAGGCTTGTTTCTTTTATATTTTTAACTTCAATCTTTTTTAAATCAATTCTCAGTGATTCTTCTTTGAGAATTTCTTCCTCGTTTCCTTCACCACGATCATAAACCATTTTTGTTTCGAGTTTATAATCCTTATAATACTGCAAATCTGTTAGAGTTGCAGTCAAGTTATCCGGTAAAACCGTCATGGTTTTGACAACTTCGTCGCCTTTTTTCAGAGTTAAAGTGATCGATTTAATCGCTGCCTTGCTTGGATTTTCCAGATTATATTGAATCTGAGATGAGCGTTTCAAATCCTGAATATCAACCCTTGAAAAAGTCAACACTGGCTTTTCGAAGTTTTTGGTACCTAGTTTAACAATACGGTCTTGGGCTAACTCGATGACCTGTTCAAGAATTTCAGGCGCTTCCTGCGTCTTGATTCCTTTGATGGTCTTGTAGGTTCTGATAACCTTTTTCTGACCGTCTTTTCCTTCTTGGACCGTAACTTTATCGCCCTTTTTCAGTTGCGCGTCTTCTTCGACTATCTCTTTAAACGGAATTTTTTCAAGACTTTCTTCTACAAGAGTGCCTTCTATTGGTTTCGTACCGCGACTTATTTTTTTAGTGACTGGTTCTTTGATGACAGTGATTGTTGTATTTAAAACTTGGTCAGTCTTAACACCTTCGACAGTTTTATAAGTCGTTTTGGTAACTTGGATCCCTTTTCCACCGTTTTGAACCACTGTTTCTTCGTCAGTGTATTTTGTAGGGTCATCAATGATTTCCGTCTGGTAGTCAATCTCTGCGATTGTGTCTTTAGTAATTGTTCCTTCAGTTACTGTATATTCTGGAAGGTCCTCTTGAACAAGGGAGTCGCCTTCCTTGCCAGCTTCCTGGGTACCCTTAATTTCAAGCTTTTCAGTGTAGGCTGGCAAACTATCTTGAATTAGTGATTCACCTTCTTTTCCAGATTCCTGAGTACCTTTGCTTTCAAGTTTTTCAGTATAGGCTGGCAAACTATCTTGAACGAGGGACTCACCTTCCTTGCCGGGTTCTTGTGTACCTTTGCTCTCAAGTTTTCCAGTATAGGCTGACAAACTATCTTGAACGAGGGATTGACCCTCTTTGCCTTCTTCTTGAGTGCCTTTGCTTTCAAGTTTTCCAGTATAGGCTGGCAAACTATCTTGGACAAGGGACTCGCCTTCTTTACCTACTTCTTGAGTGCCCTTGCTTTCAAGTTTTCCAGTATACGCTGGCAAACTATCTTGAATTAGAGATTGACCCTCTTTGTCTTCTTCTTGAGTGCCTTTGCTTTCAAGTTTTTCAGTATAGGCTGGCAAACTATCTTGAACAAGGGATTCACCTTCTTTACCAGACTCCTGAGTACCCTTGCTTTCAAGTTTTCCAGTATACGCTGGCAAACTATCTTGGATAAGGGAGTCGCCTTCTTTACCTACTTCTTGGGTACCCTTACTTTCAAGTTTTCCAGTATACGCTGGCAAACTATCTTGAACGAGGGAGTCGCCTTCCTTGCCAGATTCCTGGGTGCCTTTGCTTTCAAGCTTTTCAGTATAGGCTGGCAAACTATCTTGAATAAGGGATTCGCCTTCCTTGCCAGATTCCTGAGTACCTTTACTTTCAAGCTTTTCAGTATAGGCTGGCAAACTGTCTTGGACAAGGGATTCGCCTTCTTTACCAGACTCCTGAGTACCCTTGCTTTCAAGTTTGCCAGTATACGTTGGGGAATTGCCTTGAACGAGGGATTCGCCTTCTTTACCTACTTCTTGAGTGCCCTTGCTCTCAAGTTTCTCAGTATACGCTGGCAAACTATCTTGAACAAGGGACTCGCCTTCTTTACCAGACTCCTGAGTACCCTTGCTTTCAAGTTTCCCAGTATACGTTGGGGAATTGCCTTGAACGAGGGATTCGCCTTCTTTACCTACTTCTTGAGTGCCCTTGCTCTTAAGTTTCTCAGTATACGCTGGCAAACTATCTTGGACAAGGGACTCGCCTTCTTTACCTACTTCTTGAGCGCCCTTGCTCTCAAGTTTCTCAGTATAGGCTGGCAAACTATCTTGGACAAGGGAATCACCTTCTTGACCAGACTCTTGTGTACCTTTGCTCTCAAGTTTTTCAGTATACGCTGGCAAACTATCTTGATCGAGGAGCTTCCCTTTTTTAGAAAAACTTGCTACTTTTGTGTCAGTTCCTTTAAAATAACCAATATACTCATATCCTTCAATATCGATCACACCTTTCGCTAATTCTTCATTTGAGGAGGCCGAGATCGTTTGATTGTAAGAAAGTAACTCTTTATTCTCAAAGGCAAAAGTAGCAAAAGGAATGAAGTTGCTGACACCAAGAGAACTAATCAAAAGCACTCCAAGAACTTTCCGACGATGTTTTTTAGACACCAAAAAAACAGCTAAAGATGCTGTTGCAAGACCAAGACCTGCTAAAGCAAATTCTTTACTTCCTGTATAGGGAAGTTGTTGACTGTTAGTTGCCTTCTTGCGATAAACGACATAAATAATATCTTCGTCATGAAATTCTGTAGGAACTTCATGATGAATCAAGGATTTTTCAGATTCGGTTAATTCTTGCTCCGCCAGATAACGGTAATGGACTGAATTCACTTCAGCTAATTCATCTGCTTGGACTCTACCAGCTGATAACAAACTGGCACCAACAAGAAAGGCCCCGATTGCTACAGGACCAACTCCAACAGTCAATTTACGAATAGAATACTTTAGGTTTTTTTGAAACTGTTCTTTTCTTTTTTTCATTCTCATATCTTTCTAATAGAATCTTCTGGATACTGCGCACGCGCACCCCCGATTAGTTTTGGACGACTAGCTAGAGCCGTTACATGGGCATGACCAATCTTACGCAAAACTGGTCGAATCGGAACCTGCACATGCTTGACATGCATACCAATTGCAGTATCTCCGATATCCAATCCCGCATGAGCCGTGATGAACTCCACCTCAACAGGTTCTTTCATAAACTTAAAGGCAGCTAGCTGACCTGAACCGCCTGCATGAAGAGTTGGAAGGACACTGACGATTTCCAGACCAAACTGCTCCGCCACTTGACGTTCAACGACGAGGGCACGATTGACGTGTTCACAGCCTTGAACAGCTAAATGAATCCCTTTTTCCTCCAGGATATCCAGAATCGTCTTCACAATAATTTCGCCAATTTCTTGGCTGGAATCCTTGCCGATTTGCCCACCTAAAACCTCACTAGACGAGAGTCCAAGGACAAAGAGAGACCCCTCACGCAATCCAGCCTTATCCAAAACATCCTCAAGCACCTGCTGTGTCTCTGTTCCAATTCTATTTTTATCCATCACTCTTAACCTCATTTTTCTCCTACTATCATATCCTTTTTTAGTGATTTTATCAAGGCGAACTAATCACTTAGAGTTGACAATGCAAGAACTTTAAAAATGAATTTTCTTTTAGCAACAAAGTAAAGAGTCTAGGACCAGAATACTTTTCAAAAAGATAACAACTAAAATGACCTGTCCCCTAAAAAAGTTAAACAGAAGATTTAGCTTTTTTAGCGGAGCAGGACAAATCTCCAGCGATGCTTATTTTGTCTGAGTTTGAACATAGTGGGCAATGACATCTGATGTGTATTGAGCTGTTCCAGGTCCAAATTTGTCAATATTTTCCTTAAACTCTGGGTTGTAAACATAGCCTTTACCGATATGGCCGAATACTTCAATAGAGCAATCAAATCCATAAGTACGAATAGCTTGCAAGAGCTTAGCTACTTCTTCTTGGTTTTCGGTTGCTGTTTCAGGCAGACCAGCTTGAAGGTTTTGTGCCAAGGCTTGAAAAACTTGGTTAAAGGCGGCCGTAGACTCGTCTTCGCGACCTTTTTGACGCTCGAGAGCCTGATCCATGACTTCTTGTCCATATTTCTCTACCGCTTCTTGGTGGTATTTTTGATTGTCTTGATAGCTAAATCCAGTGAATTTTTCCTCAATCGTCATTTTTCTTTCTCCTTTTTGTTCTTGAATGGTTTTTTGCAAGGTGGAAATCAGGGTATCCAGATGTTGCCTTTCTCGAGTCAAATAGTCCAACTGCCTAGTCAAATGAGGCAATAAATCTGTCCTTTCTTCCTTTAACAGCTCTGCTATTTTTTCTAAAGAAAAACCTAGATATTTGTAATACAGAATGACCTGAAGGCGTTCCAAATCCCCTTGACTGTAGGTTCGATAGCCGTTTTCCGACTTTAAGGGAACCAAGAGCCCTATCTTATCGTAGTGGTGCAGGGTCTTGACAGAGACACCTGAAAGCTGCGCAGCTTCTTTTATATGGTACATGACTTCCTCCTTACAATCATAGTATATTCCCTCCCCTTAGGTCAGAGTCAAGTGTTTTTACGAAAAATTTTTAACTTTTTGAGAAAGGTGTGAAAACTTGAAAATGGTTTTCTTGACAGACCTTAGAAAACATGATAGGATAGTCAAGTCTATCAATCAAACAGAAGGTTCATAAAGAGCCATTGAGAGAAGGCTATTTGACAACTCAAGTAGCCTTTTCTTATTTTAAAAAACGAGATTGGAGTTTCAACTATGTCAGAAAAATCGCAATGGGGCTCGAAACTAGGCTTTATTCTAGCATCTGCTGGCTCAGCCATTGGACTTGGTGCCGTTTGGAAATTTCCCTACATGACTGCTGCTAATGGCGGTGGAGGCTTTTTACTAGTCTTTCTCATTTCCACCATTTTAATCGGTTTCCCGTTACTCCTTGCTGAATTTGCCCTTGGCCGCAGTGCTGGCGTTTCCGCTATCAAAACCTTTGGAAAACTTGGCAACAATAGCAAGTACAATTTTATCGGTTGGATTGGTGCCTTTGCCCTCTTTATCCTTCTCTCCTTTTACAGTGTTATTGGAGGATGGATTTTAGTCTATCTAGGTATTGAGTTTGGAAAATTGTTCCAGCTTAGCGGAACGGGTGATTATGCTCAGTTATTTACTTCAATCATTTCAAATCCAGCTATTGCCCTAGGAGCTCAAGCCGCCTTTATCTTGTTGAATATCTTTATTGTATCACGTGGGGTTCAAAAAGGGATTGAAAGAGCCTCGAAAGTCATGATGCCTCTACTCTTTATCATCTTTGTCGTGATTATTGGACGGTCTCTCAGCTTGCCAAATGCCTTGGAAGGCGTTCTCTACTTCCTCAAACCAGACTTTTCAAAACTAACTAGCGCTGGACTACTCTACGCTCTAGGTCAATCTTTCTTTGCCCTCTCACTAGGGGTTACAGCCATGCTGACCTATGCATCCTACTTGGACAAGAAAACCAATCTGGTCCAGTCAGGGATTTCCATCGTAGCCATGAACATCTCGGTATCCATCATGGCGGGACTAGCCATTTTCCCAGCCATGTCAGCCTTCAATATCCAGTCTGAAGGGGGACCAAGCCTGCTCTTTATCGTCTTGCCTCAACTCTTTGACAAGATGCCTTTTGGAACTATTTTCTACATCCTTTTCCTCTTGCTCTTCCTCTTTGCGACGGTCACTTCTTCTGTCGTGATGCTGGAAATCAATGTGGGTAATATCACCAATCAGGACAACAGCAAGCGTGCCAAGTGGAGTGCTATTTTAGGAATCTTGACTTTTGTCTTTGGTATTCCTTCAGCCCTTTCTTACGGTGTCATGGCTGATGTTCACATTTTTGGGAAGACCTTCTTTGACGCTATGGACTTCTTGGTTTCCAATCTCCTCATGCCATTTGGAGCTCTCTGCCTTTCTCTCTTTACAGGCTATATCTTTAAGAAGGCTCTTGCTATGGAGGAACTCCATCTTGATGAAAGAGCATGGAAACAGGGACTTTTCCAAGTCTGGCTCTTCCTTCTTCGCTTTATCATTCCTATTATCATCATCGTGGTTTTTATCGCCCAATTTATGTAATCAAAAAGGACTTGAGTAGTAAGCTCAGGCCCTTTCTTTTTTATGGATGGCTAACAATCAATTCCAAGCCTTGCCCTTCCAAGGTCCAAGCTTCAACATCGCTTGGTAGGATAAAGTGGCTGCCTTTTTGGATTGGATAGTTTTTCCCGTCAACAGTTAATTGACCTTGACCAGCCAAGACACTCAACAAGCTGTAGTCAGCAGTCTTTTCAAAATCAACTTTTCCAGTAATTTCCCACTTGTAAACTGCAAAGAAATCATTAGAGACAAGTAAAGTTGAACGCAAATCATCAGCTTTGATAGTTACAGGACGGCTATTGGCAGGCTCTCCAATGTTTAAAACATCGATAGATTTTTCAAGGTGAAGTTCACGCAAGTTGCCATTGTCATCCTTACGGTCAAAGTCATAGACACGATAGGTGGTATCGCTAGACTGTTGTGTTTCAAGAATCAAGATGCCTGCACCGATAGCGTGCATGGTACCGCTTGGCACATAGAAGAAATCTCCAGCCTTAACTGGCACTTTGGTCAGCAAGGCATCCCAGTTCTTGTCCTCAATTTGCTTGCGGAGTTCTTCTTTTGACTTGGCATTGTGACCGTAAATAATCTCTGAACCTTCGTCCGCAGCAATAATATACCAGCATTCTGTTTTTCCAAGTTCGCCTTCATGCTCTAGTCCATAGGCATCGTCTGGGTGAACTTGGACACTGAGCCAGTCGTTGGCATCAAGAATCTTGGTCAAGAGTGGAAATACAGGTTCTGGACGATTGCCAAACAATTCACGGTGCTCCGCATATAAAGTAGCCAAGTCTATTCCCTCAAAACGACCATTTGCTACCTTGGAAACACCATTTGGGTGGGCTGAAATAGCCCAGTATTCTCCGATTTTTTCACTTGGGATGTCGTAGCCAAACTCATCACGTAGCTTGGTTCCACCCCAGATTTTTTCTTGCATAACTGATTGTAAAAATAATGGTTCTGACATCTTATTCTCCTGTCTATTTTTCTCACTTCATTATAGCAAAAAGCTTGATCTAATTGAACTCTTTTTCACACATTATAAAGTAGAGAGAAGATTTTATAAAAATAGTGACGAAATGCCCTTTTACTTGATGGAGGAAACCATAAAGCAGCACTCAGAAAGCTCGCTGTCAATGGGCTGTTTTCCTCAACTCTCGTTAGACTTTCTTTACTTGAGAATCTATTTTTATGTACAAAAAAGGACTGAAACCAGTCTTCTTTTTAAATCAAAGCTGTGATAGCCGTTACTAAACCAAAAACGATACCCGGTGCATTGGCAGCAGCAAGGGGAATATCTCTTTCCTTTTTGAACAAGCCGTAATAAACCCAAAGACTACAGTTGATGGCTGCGACTAAGGGTTGAATGAAGTTCCCTTTTTGACCCGCTAGGTTGTTCATGATTTGTGGAAAATAAGACACATACATCATTACGGACATAAAGGTTGCAACCCAACCTAAAATTTTCATTTATTTTTCAGATATTTTCAAAACCTCTTTCATTTTCATGAATCATATTTTATAATCTTTTTTCAAAACAATCAAGACTTTGAAGCTTTTGTTATGAAGATGTAAACTATCACAATCTTGTGATAAGAAAAAGACCGGATTGCTCCGATCTTTCAATAGTTCATATTCTCACATTCTGTTTTAAGAATGATTAAGGTGAGCTTCAAATGATTAAGCGACCTATTTCATACGATAAAAATCAATCACTAAACCAGCAGGGCCTTTAACTAGTAGCGATTCCGTTCCCCAATCAGTTACAGCCGGACCGTGTAAAATCTCGACACCAAGATCTTTCAACCGTTGGTAGTTCTGCTCTACATCCTCAACCTCGATGTGGAGAATGATGCCTGACTGAAAGTTTTCCAAAGGAACCAAATGACTTTGTGACAACATGAGACAATGACTGCCAATCGTGAACTGAGCAAAACTGTCGTCAACATAATCGGACTTTTTATCCAAAATACGCTCCAAGTCAGCACAGACTTGAGGAACATCTGAAACGATGATATCTAATTGATTTAAATTCATTTACTATCCTCCAGAAAAAGACCGGATTACTCCGATCTTTTTTGGTACCGCTCTATGAAAATCAAAGAATAAAATCTTCAATGTTTACATTTGATTTTCGATGAGAGGAATTATTTAATTGCGCGTGATTGCAATCCTTCTTCTTCCAAGAAGAGACGGAATGGTACGAGTTCTTCTGCTTCGTATTTTTCCTTGAAGGCTTTGATGGCTTCTTCTGAGTGAAGTTTTGGATCGAGTTCAAGTACTTCTACTGGAAGCGGACGGTGTTGCGTGATGCGGGCATCGATGACAACTGTCTTACCTTCTTTGTTGAGTTTAACAGCTTCTGCAACGACTGCATCGATGTCTTCGATACGGTCAACTGTAAATCCAACAGCTCCTTGTGCTTCAGCGATTTTCGCGTAGTCAGCGTTAGGGAAGTCAACACCAAACAAGTGTTTGTTTGTGTCTTCGTATTTGTTCTTGATGAAGGCATACTCAGCGTTTGAGAAGACAACGTTGATAACTGGAAGGTCGTATTGAACGTTTGTGATCACGTCTGGGTAGCACATGTTAAACGCACCGTCACCCATGATGTTCCATACTTGGCGATCTGGATTGTCTTTCTTAGCAGCAATACCACCAGGAAGGGCGATCCCCATTGTCGCAAAGAGTGGAGATGTACGCCACATGTTTTTCGGAGTCATGTGAAGGTGACGAGTTGATGTTTGAGTAGAGTTACCTACGTCGATTGAGTAGATAGCATCTTGGTCAGCATGTTTATTGATAGCATTGTAAACTTGGTACAATTGCAACTCACCCTCAGTTTTACCTTCGAGTTTGTTCATGTAATCACGCCAGTTTTGGTTGTTCTTAACGTTTGCACGCCACCATGGAGTTGATTCAACTGGGTTCACTTTGTCAAGGATTGCTTTCGCTGCTTGGCCTGCGTCACCAAGGATAGAAGCGTCAAGGGCATGACGTTTACCAAGTTTGTAAGGGTCGATATCGACTTGGATGAATTTTTCAGTATTCTTGAAGGCTTCGTAAACTTCAGCAAATGGGAAGTTTGAACCAAGGAAAAGAACTGTATCTGCTTCGAAGACCACTTCGTTGGCTGGTTTCCAACCAACACGGTAAGCAGAACCTGTCAACCCTTCGTAGTTCCATTCGAAAGCTTCAAAGTTTTTACCAGTTGTGATGATTGGTGCTTTGATTTTACGTGACAATTCAGTAATCACTTCACCAGCTTTGACACCACCGTAACCAGCATAGATAACTGGACGTTCAGCATTGTTCAAGATTTCAACAGCTTTGTTGATTTCAACTTCGTTCAAAGCAGGAGCGATGAATGAACGTTCGTATGAACCTGAACCGTAGTATGAGTTTTCGTCGATTTCTTGGAAACCGAAGTTTACTGGGATTTCAACAACAGCTGGACCTTTTTTAGAAACTGCAGCACGGCAAGCTTCGTCGATTACTTTTGGTAATTGCTCAGCGTAAGCGACACGTTTGTTGTAGACAGCGATACCGTTGTACATTGGGTTTTGGTTCAATTCTTGGAAGGCATCCATGTTGAGTTCGTTGACTGGACGTGATCCAAGGATAGCAAGGAATGGAGTGTTGTCCATAGCTGCATCGTAAACACCGTTAATCAAGTGAGTCGCACCTGGACCACCTGAACCAACTGCAACCCCGATTGAGCCGCCGAATTTAGCTTGCATCACCGCTGCAAGAGCACCTGTTTCTTCGTGGCGAACTTGCAAGAAGCGGATATCTTTGTCTTCAGCCAAAGCGTCCATCAATGAGCTGAGTGTTCCTGATGGGATACCGTAGATAGTATCTACGCCCCATGTTTTCAATACGTTAAGCATTGCTGCAGATGCAGTAATTTTCCCTTGAGTCATAATAACTCTCCTTCAAAATAATTTCATACATTTACAAAAAGCGCTTTTATATGTTGTTTGAAAGCGATTCAGTAAATTTACAATCCTAATTTACCACATTTACTTTGAGTATCCTAAGAATGTGCTCAGAAGTTTTTATTCTCTATTACAGCACAGATTGAAAACGCTTCATAGAACTGTTTTATAATAAAAAAAGCGGTAAGCACCGCTTTTAGTCTATTTTAGTAACGTTTAGCATAAGTGAACTGGTTAAAACAGATACAGAACTAAAGGCCATAGCTAGACCTGCCAGTTCTGGATTGAGCACCAGACCAATCCCTGAAAAGACTCCTGCTGCAATCGGAATTCCGATAACATTGTAGATAAAGGCCCAGAAAAGATTGAGAAGAATTCGATTGAAGGTTTTCTTGCTCATATCAAAGGCACGAACAACTCCAGTCAAATCATTGTGAGTAAGAACAATCCCTGCCGACTCAATAGCAATATCAGTTCCTGCGCCCATGGCAATCCCGACATCCGCTACACTGAGGGCTGGCGCATCATTGATACCATCACCAACAAAGGCTACTTTACCAGCCGCTTGCAGTTGATGGATTTCATGCGCTTTTTCTTCTGGCAAGACACCAGCAATAACCTCCTCAATGCCGATCTGATCTGCAATGGCATGCGCGACACCTGCATTATCTCCTGTCAGCATAACTGTTCGGAGACCACGTTTTTTCAGCTGACTGATGGCGAGCTTGGCATTTTCCTTGGGAATATCTTGCAAGGCAAGTAAGCCTTTAATTTCATTGTCAACAGCCAAGTACACAACTGTCTTAGCTTCTTTTTCCAGTTCTTCTAGTTTTTCTTGATAAGCACTAGAAATATCCATTCCATCTAGCATTTTAGCATTTCCAAGCAAAACTTGTTTCCCATTGATTTGTCCTGAAACACCTTTTCCATGCAAGGCTTGGAAATTTTCTACAGTATGAAGCTCAAGTCCTGCTTCACTCGCTCGCTTGACAATGGCTTGAGCCAGTGGGTGTTGAGAGGCTTCTTCCAAAGAGGCAGCTAAGCCAAGTACTTCTGTCTCGTCGCCAATGATATCAGTGACCACTGGTTTTCCTTCCGTCAAAGTTCCTGTCTTATCAAAGACGAGAGTTTTGATTTTCTGAATCTCCTGTAAGACAGTTCCATTTTTAAGAAGAACTCCCATCTTGGCACTCCGTCCTGTCCCCACCATGAGAGCCGTTGGTGTTGCAAGACCTAGGGCACAAGGACAGGCAATGATCAGAACTGCCACCCCATAAAGTAGAGAGGTCACAAAGCTAGCCTCAAGCAAGACAAACCAAATCCAAAAAGTTAAAATCGCTAAAATGACAACTGCTGGGACAAAGATTCCTGAAATTTTATCCGTCAAGTCTTGAATTGGTGCTCGGCTGGTCTGGGCTTTCTTCACAAAGTCTACAATCTGAGCCAAGACAGTCTCTGAACCAACTTTTTCCGCCGTAAAGACAAGAGTTCCACTGTTATTAATCGTTGAGCCAATAACGGTATCTCCAACCGTTTTGTCCACTGGCAGGCTCTCACCTGTCACCATGGATTCGTCAATACTAGACATACCTTCGACTACAACACCATCAACTGCAATCTTTTCACCAGGACGTACTCGAATCAAGTCACCTACCTTGACTTGATTCAAGGGAACTTGAACATAGCGATCATCTCGCAAGACTTCTGCTGTTTTAGCTTGTAAATCCAGTAATTTCTCCACAGCTTGGGAAGTGTTTTTTCGCATTTTCTCCTCAAAAACCGCCCCCAAAAGAACGAAGAAGAGGATAAATCCAGCACTTTCAAAGTAAACAGGGAGGCCAGTAAAGAGGGCTACTAGACTATAAAGATAGGCTACTAGAGTTCCCAGCGCTACCAAGGTATCCATGTTTGCATTGTGCTTTTTAAAGCTAGCCCAAGCGCTCTGGATATAAGGACCACCTGCCACTAGCATGATAGGGGTTGTGGCTAGAAAGGTTCCCCAATGCATGACTGGGTGACTGATAGTCCCTGCCAACATTCCAATCATGAGAATAACCAGCGGCAGAGTAAAGATACTGGTCATCCAAAAACGTTGCAAAAGTGACAAAGATTTTCGAGTCTTCTCAACGACTGTATAGCTTCCCTTTTGCATCTTCATCCCACATGAAAATTCATGTTGCCCCAACTCTTGGGGTGTAAAACGGATTGTCTTCTCTTCATCCACGCCGATTGGTTCTAGAATTCCTTCTTCTTCAAAAAGGATTTCCTTGTAACAGTTTGAAGGGGTGGCACGATGAAAGGTAATCTCAGTCGGAATCCCTTTTTGAAGCTGAATATGGGCTGGATGATAGCCTTTTTCAGCTCGGATACGGATTTTTTGAATGCCATTTTCTAGGCTTGCTTTCACAATTTCTGTCATCATCTCCTCCTACTCTACAATCATCTTACCGTGCATCATGTTCATACCACATGCAAAGCCAAACTCCCCAGCCTGCTCAGGTGTGATTTCCACTACATACTCTTCACCCATAGGCAGGTCCGCATGTACTCCAAAATCTGGAAAGACGATCTGATCCAGACAGGGTGACGGATCCTTACGGTCAAAGACAATGCGGGCTGGCACTGATTTCTTGAGAATAATCAACTCAGGCGTATAGCCCCCCATGACTTCCACTCGAATCTCTTGGTATCCCTTTTTTTGCTGGGCCTTTTGTCCAGACTTTTCAGGCTTTTTGAAAAACCAAAACAAGATAAACGCGATAAGGGCAATACAAATAAGGGTTACAATACTATTTAACATGACGTCTCCTTTACATACAATTACATCTGACTTCAGCAACTGCGCTGGCTTTTTTCTTAGAAATCACAGCTTCCAAGTCTTCCAAATCAGCCTGAGTAAAATCACATTCGACAATCAAATCAGCCAATAACTGCTTTATCCTACGAGAACAAACCTTGTCCTTGATATCTTGGACAAGCAAGTTTCGGCTTTGATCCAGAGTTAAAAGGGCTGAATAAACAAAGGACTTACCCTCTTTTTTCCGAGTCAAACACTCTTTCTCAACCAGACGAGCCAAAAGGGTCTGAACTGTAGACTTGGACCAGTCAAACCGCTCTGCCAGAACCCTAATCAAATCCGTGCTGGTCTGTTCCCCCTGCATCCAAATAATCTTCATAACCTGCCATTCTGCATCTGAAATCTGCATCAGCATCCCTCCAAAATCTACATTTGTCAATTATAGTTCTAAGTATACTCCCAAAATCTACATTTGTCAATTATAATGTATTTTGTCACTTTTACACATAAATATTTTCTATCGTTGCGATAAAAAATATTTATTATCCAAATAAGCTTTTTAGTGCTACAATAACTTTATTATTCCTAGATGGGAGGTTCTCTTTTGGATTGGTCCATTGTTGAACAATATCTACCACTATATCAAAAGGCATTCTTTCTGACCTTACATATCGCAGTTTGGGGAATTCTGGGTTCTTTTCTTGTTGGTCTAATCGTTAGTGTCATTCGGCATTATCGCGTTCCTATCTTTTCACAGCTAGCAACAGCTTATATAGAATTGTCACGAAACACGCCCCTTTTGATTCAGCTCTTCTTCCTCTACTTCGGGCTTCCCCGAATAGGGATTGTTCTTTCTTCAGAAGTCTGTGCCACAGTCGGACTCATCTTTTTAGGTGGCTCCTACATGGCTGAATCTTTCAGAAGCGGACTGGAAGCAGTTAGTCAAACCCAGCACGAGATTGGTCTAGCCATTGGTCTAACGCCTATACAGGTCTTTCGCTATGTGGTTCTTCCGCAAGCGACTGCGGTAGCCCTACCGTCCTTTAGTGCCAATGTCATTTTTCTCATCAAAGAAACCTCAGTTTTCTCTGCGGTAGCCTTAGCCGATCTCATGTACGTCGCCAAGGACTTGATTGGACTCTATTATGAGACAGACATTGCACTGGCCATGTTGGTAGTTGCTTATCTAATCATGCTGTTACCCATCTCGCTAGTCTTTAGCTGGATAGAAAGGAGGCTCCGTCATGCAGGATTCGGGAATGCAAGTACTCTTTCAGGGAAATAATCTCCTGCGAATTCTACAAGGATTGGGTGTCACGATTGGAATTTCCATTCTCTCCGTCCTTCTATCAATGATTTTCGGAATAGTCATGGGAATCATCATGACCACCCATTCTAGAGTTATTCGTTTTTTAACACGCTTTTATCTGGAATTTATCCGTATCATGCCCCAGCTGGTACTACTTTTCATCGTATATTTCGGCTTGGCTCGAAACTTTAATATCAACATCTCAGGCGAGACCTCGGCCATTATCGTTTTTACTCTCTGGGGTACAGCTGAAATGGGAGACTTGGTCCGTGGAGCCATCACTTCCCTCCCTAAACATCAGTTTGAAAGCGGACAGGCGCTGGGGTTGACGACCTTCCAACTTTACTACCACATCATCATCCCTCAGGTCTTGAGAAGACTGCTGCCACAAGCAATCAATCTTGTCACTCGGATGATTAAAACGACTTCCTTGGTTGTCTTGATTGGGGTTGTGGAAGTTACCAAGGTTGGTCAACAAATCATTGACAGCAATCGCTTGACCATCCCAACCGCTTCCTTTTGGATTTATGGAACCATCCTAGTCCTGTATTTCGCAGTCTGTTTTCCTATTTCCAAACTATCCACTCACTTAGAAAATCATTGGAGGAACTAAATGTCTGATACTATTTTAGAAATCAAGGACCTAAAAAAATCCTTCGGAGATAATCCCATCCTCCAAGAACTTTCCATGGATATCAAAAAGGGGGAAGTTGTCGTCATTCTAGGACCATCTGGTTGCGGGAAAAGTACCCTACTTCGCTGTCTCAATGGCTTAGAAACCATTCAGGGTGGAGATATTCTTCTGGATGGTCAATCCATTATTGGAAACCAGAAAAACTTTCACTTGGTTCGTCAAAAGATTGGCATGGTCTTTCAAAGTTATGAACTCTTTCCCCATCTGGACGTTCTGCAGAACCTTATCTTAGGTCCTATCAAGGCACAAGGTCGAGATAAGAAAGAGGTGACTGAAGAAGCACTGCAATTACTGGAACGCGTCGGACTACTTGATAAAAAAGACAGCTTTGCTCGACAATTATCTGGTGGACAAAAGCAACGAGTGGCAATTGTCCGTGCCCTTCTCATGCATCCAGAAATTATCCTCTTTGATGAAGTAACGGCGTCACTGGACCCAGAAATGGTGCGTGAGGTTCTGGAACTTATCAATGACTTGGCTCAAGAAGGGCGTACCATGATTCTGGTAACCCACGAAATGCAGTTTGCCCAAGCCATTGCGGACCGCATTATCTTCCTTGACCAAGGGAAAATTGCTGAAGAAGGAACGGCTCAGGAATTCTTCACCAATCCACAAACCAAACGAGCACAGGAATTTTTAAACGTTTTTGACTTTAGCCAGTTCGGCTCATATCTATAAAGGAGATTTTTATGAAACTACTCAAACCAATTCTAACTGTTTTTGCTCTAGCATTTGCGCTTATCTTTGTCACAGCTTGTAGCTCAGGTGGAAGCTCTGATGCTTCATCAGGAAAAGCAACTGCCAAGGCCCGCACTATCGACGAAATCAAAAAAAGCGGTGAACTTCGAATCGCCGTATTTGGAGACAAAAAACCATTTGGTTATGTTGACAACGACGGTTCTTACCAAGGCTACGATATCGAATTGGGTAACCAATTAGCTCAAGACCTTGGTGTAAAGGTTAAATACGTTTCAGTCGATGCTGCCAACCGTGCGGAATACTTGATTTCAAACAAGGTGGATATTACTCTTGCTAACTTTACAGTAACTGATGAACGTAAGAAACAAGTTGATTTTGCCCTTCCTTACATGAAAGTATCACTCGGTGTTGTGTCACCAAAAGATAAAGTCATCAAAGACGTCAAAGAATTAGAAGGCAAAACCTTGATTGTTACAAAGGGAACGACTGCTGAAACTTATTTTGAGAAAAATCACCCAGAAGTAAAACTCCAAAAATATGACCAATATAGCGATGCCTACCAAGCCCTTCTTGACGGACGCGGAGATGCCTTCTCTACTGACAATACGGAAGTTCTAGCTTGGGCTCTCGAAAATAAAGGATTTGAAGTAGGAATTACTTCTCTCGGTGACCCAGATACCATTGCGCCAGCAGTTCAAAAAGGAAACCAAGAATTACTCGACTTCATCAATAAAGACATTGAAAAATTAGGCAAGGAAAACTTCTTCCACAAGGCCTATGAAAAAACACTTCACCCAACTTACGGTGATGCTGCTAAGGCAGATGATCTAGTGGTTGAAGGTGGAAAAGTTGACTAATACTTTCCGAAAATAAAAAGAAATCAGGTAATCCTAGTGACTACCTGATTTTCTATGTTTTAGGCATTTTGCCAATTTTCTTGGTCTTCTTTGAAGCGTTTTAAGAGATCCAATCCCTCTGGTGTGATGTAGCCTTCTTCCTGAGCTAGGTGGATGAGCTCACTGTAGTTTGAGAGAGTCACCAGTTTCACACCTGCTTTTGCAAAGTTCTTATCTGCTTTTGCTAGTTGATAGCTAAAAATGGCCACTACACCGAGAACATCTGCTCCTTCACGCTTGGCAGCTGCTACCGCTTCGAGAACTGAACCACCAGTTGAAATCAGGTCTTCTACAATTACCATTTTTTGCCCCTGGGCTACACGGCCTTCGATTTGGTTTCCGGCCCCATGGTCTTTTGGTTTGCTACGAATGTAGGCAAATGGTAGGTTCATCTTGTCCGCGATGATAGCTCCGTGAGGAATCCCTGCTGTCGCTGTACCAGCGATGACTTCTACCTCTGGGAAAGCTGCTTTGATAGCATCCACAAAACCATTTTCAATCAAAGTTCTAGTTTCCGGGTAAGCTAGGGTCACACGATTATCCGTATAGATCGGTGACTTGATCCCAGATGCCCAAGTGAAAGGTTCTTCTGGTTTGAGATAAACCGCTTGAATTTTCAATAGATGGCTAGCAATGTCTCTAGCAAGTGTCATGGTATACTCCTTCTTATCCTTAAATCTATAATCAAATACGCTTTAGACCCAATCGCGTGTCCATTCTTCCTTGATAGCATGGTAGGCTGCTACAGGGTCTGCTGCCTGTGTGATAGGACGGCCTATTACAATGTAGTCACTACCGATTTGATAGGCTTGACCAGGGGTTACCACTCGTTTTTGATCCCCTGCTTCAGCACCTGCTGGTCGAATACCTGGTGTCAAGCAGATAAAATCTTCGTTTGTAGCTTCCTTGATGAGTTGGGCTTCTTGGGCTGAGCAAACCACTCCATCCAATCCAGCTTCAGCTGTTTTCTTAGCATAGTGAATCACTGATTCCTGCAGACTAGTTTGGATATTTTGACAGTCTTGCATCTGCTCTTCGGATGTTGAGGTCAATTGGGTCACCGCGATAAGAATCCCTTGATCACCAAGGCCTTCACGCGCGGCCTGCATCATTTCAAGCCCACCTGCAGCCTGAACATTGGTCATATCGACACCCAGACTTGACAAGATTTTCATGGTTGATTTAACCGTATTTGGAATATCATGTAGCTTGAGGTCCAAAAAAACACTGTGCCCCAATGATTTTAAATAACGCACAACCTCAGGACCTACTGCATAGTAGATCTCCATTCCAACTTTGACATAGAGTTTTTCCTCTGCTGGAAAAAGGGCTAAAAATTCTTTGGCTTCCTCGAAACTTGGAAAATCCAGAGCAATGACCGGGCGACTCTCACGCATTCTTTTCTCCTATTCTTTGCTAACAGTCCATTGCTCAAAAAAAGGAACCTGCTAGCAGCTAGGTTCCACGAAAAACGGGTAGTCTCTACCCTTTCACTGTCTAACCTTAGCTGCCTCTCTGGACTGCTTTAAAAGTTTTCTACTATTCTATTATTTATAACGATACTTGTCAAGTAAAAACTGAAGATTCTTATTCTTGTTTCTTTTCTTCAGCTTTTTTTTCTTCCTGTTTTTTCTTCTCTGCTTCTTTAGCTTCTTGTTTAGCTTTTTCCTCTGCTTCTTCTAAACGTTTATCAGCTAAGCTAGTACTATAGATTCCTGCCTCCATATCGATGAAGCTTGGTTCTGACAATTGAGGCTTGATTTTGCTGTAGTATGGTAATTTCTTGCTCAACTCTGACAAGGGAACCAGAATTTCATCTGTATCAACCATGGTGATTTTAAGAAGATCAGCAGTCGCCTTACTTGGAGCCAGTTCAATTTTCTGGATAGAATTCTTGATTTCTTCACTAATACTAGATAAACCACTAACCAAGGATTTGATTTGCCCTTCATCATTAAACATCACAGAAAGGTAGGTCTCTGGTAAACTCACTAGACTAACAGGACTTGACTCAACAGTTCCACTAGAAAGAATCGGGTAGTGGTCTTCGCCAGATACATAATACCCGACAATAGCAAATTCCTTAACCTCAATCGTAAAGTTAATCGGAAATTGATAGTCAATCTTCGCAGACTCTATCCAATGGTTAGACTTGATACGCTCAGCGTATTTTTCCTTATCCAACAATAGGGCTAAGGTATAGTCGCTATCTTGAATTCCAGAAGCCTGTTTAATGTCATCCGCCTGGGTCTTACTATTCCCCTTAACCTCGATATGCTTGATAGTCGAAAGAGGAGTCAAGAGATAGATTGAAAGGAGGAGAACCAGAACACTCGGCACCAAGATACTAACTGCCCGCCAAATATGAACAGGCGCAATTTTAGGTTTGGCTGGTTTCTCTTGCTTTTCTTTTTTCTTCTTCTCTTTTTCCTCTTTGACTTTAGGATCATCCTTTTGAGATTTTTCTTCTTTTTCGGATGGTTCCTTTCTCGGACTTGCGGCTTCCTCGTCTGACTCACTCGATGATTTCTTGGCTTCCTCTAACATCTTAGAGTTTTCCTCCATTCGAGCTTGTTTTTCCTTTTCTTTCTCTTCAGCTAAGGCTGCTTCTTCCTCAGCCTTCTTCTTCAGGTATTCCTGGTTTCGTTTCTGCCATTCAGACAATTCTTTCTTGGGGTTTGATTCTTTTTTCTTATCCTTTGACATTGATATTCCTTATGATAGGTCTTTTCTTAGTAGATCGTAAAAATCTGCAAGAGATTTCAATTCAGTCGAAGCTTTCATGCTAGCTTGGTATTGGTCCTTGTGACTAAGCAGGTGGCTGAGTTTCTCTTCCAAGCTTTCCAAGGTCAAGTCACTTTCTTGAAGCTCTTCTGCATAGCCTTTCTTAACAAAGTAGGCTGCATTTTCAATCTGGTCTCCTCGACTTGCTTCACGACCCAATGGTACGATGAGATGGAGTTTCGCCATGGCCAAGAGCTCGAAAATCGTATTGGCACCACCACGCGTCACCACCACATCTGCCAGCTCCATCAAGGGTTGATAGAGGTCCGTCACATAGTCAACACGAAAGAGATTTTGACTCAACTCGTTGAGGCTAGAATCTCCAGTGAGATTGATAATATTGTAGCGCTCTGTCAGTTCTTGCTTATGTTTTGTCACCAATTGGTTAAAGACACGAGCTCCTGCAGATCCACCGACAAACAATACTGTAGGCAATTTAGGATTAAAGTGGGTTTGAATATCCACCAATTCATCTGGTTCAGGAATTTTTTGGTCTGAAACCTTGGTCACAGCCCCCACATGCTCGACCTTTACGAGACCAGCAGCCTGCTCAAAGGTTGAATACATCTTGGTCGCAAATTTATAGGCAATTTTATTGGCCAAGCCCATGGACAGGTCCGATTCGTGAATAAAGACAGGCACTCCTGACACACGCGCTGCGATAACCGGCGGTACAGAGACAAATCCTCCCTTAGAAAAAAGAGCCTGTGGACGCAGTCGTAACATGATAAAGAGGGATTGGACAATTCCCCAACCAACTTTGAAGACGTCCAGCATATTTTGCCAAGAGAAATAGCGACGCAACTTCCCAGTCGCAATGGAGTGGAAGGTCACATTCAAGCCTGACTTGAGGATTTCTTGGTGTTCGATTCCATGCTTATCCCCGATATAGTGGACTTCCCAGCCGTCTTCGATGAACTTGGGCATTAACAAAAGGTTGAGGGTGACATGTCCAACCGTCCCCCCACCTGTAAAGACAATTTTTTTCATATTAATCCTTTAACTCCGCTACTGTGTCGATAAAGAGGTCGCCACGTACTTCAAAGTTAGCATACATATCCCAGCTAGCATTGGCAGGGCTGAGAAGAACCACGTCTCCTTGAGTCGCGAGCTCATAAGCCTTGCGGGTCGCATCAGCAATATCTGTCGCATCCACATAAGCAACACCAGCCTTATCCGCTGCCCGTTTGACACGTTCAGCAGACTGACCAAGGATGACCATCTTCTTGAGCCCTGTGATGTCTGGCACCAATTCGTCAAACTCATTGCTACGGTCTAAACCACCTGCAATCAAGATGACCTTGCTGTTGTCAAATCCTGACAAGGCTTTTTGAGTGGCCAGGATATTGGTTGATTTGCTATCGTTATAGAATTTGACACCCTTAATCTCATCCACAAATTGGAGACGGTGTTTGACACCACCAAAGGCTGAAAGAGTTTCCTTGATGGTTTGGTTGTCTACACCACGAAGCTTAGCTACTGCAATGGTCGCAAGGGCATTTTCTACGTTGTGGCTACCTGGAACTCCGATTTCATTAACTGCCATGACTACTTCTCCACGGAAGTAGAGTTGACCATCTTCCAAATAAGCTCCGTCAACCTTTTCAAGTGTTGAAAATGGAACAACAGTGGCTTGTGTTTTGGTAGCCAATTCTTTTGCCAAATCTTGGTTAAAGTTCAATATAAGGAAATCATCCGCTGTCATCTTGTTCTGGATATTCCACTTGGCTGCTACATATTCCTCAAAAGAACCATGATAGTCGATATGAGTGGGCATGAGGTTGGTAATAACCGCAGTCTCAGGATGGAATTCTTGGACACCCATCAGCTGGAAAGAAGAAAGTTCCATGACAAGCGTGTCCTTGGCTGTTGCAGTTTGAGCCACTTGACTAGCAGGATAGCCAATGTTCCCTGACAAGAGACCATGTTGGCCGGCAGCAGTTAAAACTTCCCCAATCATGGTCGTTGTGGTCGTTTTTCCATTTGAGCCAGTAATACCGATAATCGGCGCATCTGAAATCAAGTAAGCCAACTCCACCTCAGTCAAGACTGGAATCCCTTTTTCCAATGCCTTTTCAATCATGGGATTGCTATAAGGGATACCTGGATTTTTCACCATCAGAGCGAAATCCTCATCCAAGAGTTCCAAAGGATGGCCACCTGTGACAACCTTGATTCCCTCTTCTAGCAAACTTTGAGCAGCAGGATTTTCCTCAAAAGGCTTGCCGTCATTTACTGTCACAATAGCACCCAGCTTGTCCAGCAAACGGGCCGCAGATTCACCAGACTTAGCCAAACCTAAAACAAGGACTTTCTTATTTTTAAATTGATCGATTACTTTCATGTCTCAAACTCCATTTCTACTCTTACTATTTTACCATTTTTATGGAAATAAAAAAGCCACAAAGTGTGTTTGTGACTCTTTCTTCTAACATAATGTTCTCTTATCATCGATGAGATAAATCGGTAACTCGAATGACCTGATCCACTTGCTTCCAGATAAGAGGATTGTGGGTCGCAATAATAATGGTCCGATTCGGATTTTTTAAAGATTCCAGGATAGAAAGTAGCTCCTCAGAGTTTTTAGGGTCTAGTGAAGCGGTTGGTTCATCTGCGAGAATTAAAACTAACTTGCACTCCAAAAGTTCGACAGAGAAATGTCTAACCCTTAGAGTGCAGGTCAGCTCTTAGTGTTTTATATCCTCACCTGTCTTTCTGCTGACCGCTGGCCTGTGACAAACATAGTAAAGGTTGCTTTGCAGACATTTCTGCCTTCTTGATTGGTGATATCGACATCTACCACACAGGTTGTGCGTCCTTGGTGGACGCATTCTCCTTTAATGGTAAGTACATCGTCGAGTTTTCCTGCCTTGAGGTAGTTGATAGAGGATTGGAGCGTCACTCCATCAAGCCCCAGCGAGATGACCACCAATCCACTGATCTGGTCACAGAGGGTAAAGAGATAGCCACCATGAGCATTGCCATAGTAGTTGAGCGACGAGTCCACTACTTTCGTCGTCACCACAACGTGACCATCTCTCATTTTTTCTATTTCGTAATTTTCAAAGGCAGATATAGCGTCAAAATGAAAATCTTTCATCGTTTCCTCCTGATAATTCAAACGACACTATGATACTACTTTTTATAGGACTGTGCAAGGAGAAAGCTCCTAGTCTGGTAAAATTCCGACCTGTTCTACAAAGCGCATAAAGGCTGCCTGTCCTTGTTCCGTCTGCTTGTAAACCCCTGCGTCCTCCAAAACACGCACAAAGATAGCACCCACAGAGTCCTTAACGATTTCAAGGGCTTTTTCTCTATCTGCTAGGTCTGGATGTTGGGTTTTGAGTTTGTCGGCCCATTCCTGATGATAGTCGGCAACTATATCACCATCTCCCACGAGGTAGCTAGCAACTTGCTCCACTTCTGCTTTCAAACGAGGTGGTAAGACTGCCAAGCCCATGACCTCAATCAAGCCGATATTTTCCTTCTTAATATGTTGGACATCCTTGTGGGGGTGGTAGATGCCATCAGGATGCTCTGGCGATGTCTGATTGTCTCGCAAGACCAAGTCCAACTCAAACTGGCCATCGCGTTTACGGGCAATCGGTGTGATGGTGTGATGCGGTGTCCCGTCTGTTTCTGCCAAAATCTGCACTGCAGGGTCTGAATACTGGCGCCATTCCTGCAAAATCTTATCCGCCAAGTTGATCAAATCCTCTTTAGAATCCGAGGTCAAACGTAGCACTGACATAGGCCACTTGACAATCCCAGCCTTGACCTGTTCAAAACCAGTAAAATGAAATGCCTTTTGTAAAGGAGCCAATTCCATAGGAAATACGTGACGGCCTCCCTGATAGTGATCATGGGTTAGAATAGACCCCCCCACAATCGGAAGGTCGGCATTGGAGCCCGCAAAATAGCCTGGAAACTGCTCTACGATAGCTAGCAGACGCTCAAAGCTGAGACGGCTGATAGCCATGGGACGATGCTGCCCATCTAAGAAAATACAGTGCTCATTAAAATAAGCATAGGGCGAATACTGGAAGCCCCACTCCTGACCCGCCATTTCAAAACGGATAATGCGGTGATTGCTACGAGCTGGATGGTTAACCCGACCATAATATCCCTCGTTCTCTATACAAAGCTGACACTGGGGATAATTGCTAGCTTGCACCAACTTAGCCGCCGCAATCTCTTTTGGATCCTTTTCAGGCTTAGACAGATTGATGGTGATTTCAAGTTCTCCGTAATCAGATGGAACACGATAAGCGATATTCTTAGCAATGGCCTTGAGCTTGATGTAGTCATTTTTCTGGCTAAGCTGGTAAAAATCCGCAATTGCCTGTTCGGGAGATTGGGCGTAGGTTGTCCAAAAGTCACGATTGGCCTGACTTGGACAAGGGGTTACCAAATCCATTAGTTCAGCACCAAGGATTTCACGCGCAGTCTGACTATCCTCAATCGTCTCTAATCGAACCGCCTCCTCGACCAGCTGGTCCTTGAGGTCAATCAACTCATCTAGATCAGTCTCAACTTCCAAAACACCTTCGCCCACTCGAGCCAAAACACGATTGCTTAGGTAGATTCGATCCATTTCCTCAAATGAACTTCCAGCAATGACTTCCGTGATAAATGCATCTAGAACCCCCTGACTCATTGATTCTCCTTCTTACTTTCTAAATAGTCTCTGACAGCATCTAAATCCTGAAAAACTTGTTCTGTTTTATTTAAGAAAGACTGTGCTGGCATTTTTAAGTCTGGAATACAAATAACTGGTATCCCAGCTCTATACGCTGCTTCAATCCCTGCTTCACTATCCTCTAATACTAAGCAATTCTCTGGTAAAACATTCAAATCACTACAGGCCTTTAAAAATATATCAGGGTAAGGTTTGCTTCGCTTTACATCTTTTGCAAAAACTAGATGGTCAAATAGGAACAGTATACCATTACTATCCAAAATCATTCTAGCTCTAGATTCAACACTTGAAGTTGCTAGAGCGATTGGAATACCTTCTCTTTGCAAAAAAGCAAGCAAATTTTTAGCACCTTTTTTTAAATTTACACCTTTGGCTAATATTCGAGCTTCCAGTTCATAAACTTTTTCCAAGGTTTGGTCAAAGTTCCAAGGTAAATCATAGGTATCCAAAAATCGTTGAACATTCTCCTCTTCCCTATGTCCACTGTATTCTCTAGAATATGTTTCTTCTGTGAAAGGAATTCCAAAATCTTTAAGCAATTCTTGATAAACTTTTAGAGAAATGATCTCAGTATCAGCTAATAAGCCATCTAAATCAAATATTACAGCGTCCATTTACTTCTCTCCTAGTCTAAAACTCGACTGCCACCTGCAACTTCAGCGATATAGAAGCTAGGGGCATAGCCGACGACTTCCTCATAGCGTTTGCCAACTACTTCTTTAAAAGCTGCGACCGCATCTTTTTGAACCAAGGCAATGGCACAGCCACCAAATCCTGCCCCTGTCATACGAGCACCCAGAACACCTGCTTGAGCCCAAGCAGTATGAACGAGGGTATCCAATTCCAAGCCAGTTACTTCGTAGTCATGCTCTAGAGAAACGTGAGAAGCATTCATCAAACGACCAAATGTTTCCAAATCACCTGCTTGAAGTGCTGCTTGAGCTTTAAGAGTACGTTGGTTTTCAAGCACAGCATGGCGAGCACGTTTTAAACGATTTTCGTCTTTAATCAGATAGCTGTATTGATCAAAGGCCCACTCATCCAATTCACCCAAGGTCTGAATATCCAAGGCAACTTGCAATTCTTCCACGGCTTTTTCACACTCAGCACGGCGTTCATTGTATTTAGAGTCCGCCAATTCACGGCGTTTGTTGGTGTTCATGATGAGAACAACATTGTCCTTCAAATCAAGTGGCACCAAGTCGTATTCTAACGTATTGGTATCTAGGTAAATAGCACGTTGGTCAGCACCCATACCGATAGCAAACTGGTCCATGATACCAGAGTTAACTCCGATAAAGTTATTTTCTGTTTGTTTTCCGATTTTAACCAAATCCAAACGGTCTAGTTTTAAACCAAAGAGATGCTCTGCCACAACCCCAGTCAAAAGTTCCAAGGATGCTGAAGAGGACAAGCCTGCACCATTTGGGATATTCCCATAAACATAAAAATCAAACCCTTTGTCAATCACGTGCCCAGCTTCTTGCAAGAAATGAAGAACCCCTTTTGGATAATTGGTCCAGCTGTGCTCTTTTTCGAACTTGAGGTCTGCAAGAGGTACTTCGATGATACCCTTGTCTTCAAAATTAGCTGAGTAGAAACGCAAGACTTGGTCGTCACGCTTGCGAGCCGCTCCATATGTTCCCAAGGAAATAGCCGCTGGAAAAACGTGCCCACCGTTGTAGTCTGTGTGTTCACCAATCAGATTGATACGACCTGGTGAGAAGAAAGTTTGGTCTGCTTCTTGACCAAAAATGGCAAGAAAGTCTTTGCGAAGGGCTTCAGCAGTAAGATGTTGTGTCATATGAATTCTCCTTTGACTGTCCGTTAAGTCATCTTAACGTGTAATCGTTTTCTTCTATTGTATCCAAGGCTTTTGCTAAGGTCAATCCTTTTTACTAAAGTTTTACTAAACAATCGGTAAAAAGAAGAAAAATATGATATACTAACCTAAAAGAAGGAGGATTTATGGCTACCTTAAAAGACATTGCACAGCTAGCCTCTGTCTCTATCGCGACCGTATCTCGTGTCCTCAATCGCGACCAGAGCCTATCTGTTACAGAAGAAACCAGACACCGTATTTTAACTGTCGCTGAAGAGCTGGGTTATACTAAGCACCTCAAGACAGGCGAATCCCACAAACCCAAACAAAAGATTGCCATTATCCAATGGGTCAGCGAACAAGGGGAGTTGGATGACCTCTACTACTATCAGATTCGTCTCGGTATTGAAAAAAGAGCCCAAGAGTTGGACTATGATATCTTGCGCTATTTTAACGATCATCCTTTTACACTGAGCGAGGAAGTGATTGGGATACTTTGCATCGGAAAGTTCAGCCGATCTCAGATTTCTGCCTTTGAAGAATACCAAAAACCTTTAGTCTTTATAGATAGTGACACCCTCTCACTAGGTCATACCTGTATTATCACGGACTTTTACACTGCTGTAAAACAAGTTGTAGACCATTTCCTCAGCCAGGGACTAGATCGGATTGGCATTCTAACAGGTCTTGAGGAAACAACCGACCAGGAAGAAATTATTCAGGATAAGCGGCTAGAAAATTTCAAAGACTATACCCAAACAAAGGGAATCTACCATGAAGAACTGATCTTTCAGGGGAGCTTTACTGCCCAGTCTGGCTATGACTTGATGAAGGAGGCAATTCACAAGCTAGGAGAACAACTCCCACCAGCCTTTTTCGCCGCCAGCGATAGTTTAGCCATCGGTTCCCTCCGTGCTCTCCAAGAAGCAGGAATCAGCCTACCAGACCGCGTCAGCCTCATTTCTTTTAACGACACTAGCCTGACCAAGCAAGTCTACCCTCCCCTCTCTAGTATCACGGTCTATACTGAGGAAATGGGCCGAGCAGGTATGGATATTCTTAACAAGGAAGTTCTCCACGGTCGCAAAATCCCTAGCCTGACTATGCTGGGAACCAGACTGACATTGAGAGAGAGTACTAGGAACGAATAGAAAAAGGTGGATAAAGAAATATTCCTTTATCCACCTTTTTGTGGTTTAGTTGTTATTCGCTACGAAGCGATTCGACTGGGTCTTTCTTAGCAGCGATGCGTGAAGGGATTAGACCGGCTAACATGGTAAGGACAATCGAAATACCGATAAGGATTAGAGCTACTTCTATTGGTAATTGTGCTACATTTCCCACATTTGTCATTTTCGCAACAATCGCATTGATTGGGAATGTCGCAAGAAAGGTAATCGTGATACCGAGCACCCCAGAGATCAATCCTTCAATGGCTGTTTCAGCAGTGAAGATACGACGAATATCTTTCTTCGAAGCCCCCATTGCACGTAGGATTCCGATTTCTTTTGTACGTTCGAGAACTGAAATGTACGTGATAATCGAAATCATTATAGAAGATACAATGAGTGAGATGGCCACAAAGCCAACGAGTACTGTTGTCACTACGCCAACCAATGTCGTAATTGAAGACATGATAGATTGGATATCATCTGAATAAGCGAGTACTTTATCGTCTTCTCCAGCTTCTTTTTTCGCTGTGTTATAGGCGTTTATGAACTCTTTTAAGTCTTGTTTTTGTTGGAACGAAGAGGTGTAGAGCTCAATGGCAGCTGGTTTGGATTTGTTGATGACGCCCATTTTTGCGAGGTTTTCCTCGTAAGTTGAAGCCGAATTGTCGTTATATTGTTGGACATACTGCGCCTGTTCTTCAGGCGTCATTTTAGCCAACTGAATTTTTTCTTCTTCGGTTAAATTCTCCGAACTGAATGGTTTAGGATCTTTTGCAAAGTCTTTACCCGTAAATACATTTAGATTTTGATTGGCTTCCTGTTCCTTAACGATATCACTATTTTGAATGTATTCGGAAGTGTAATCAATAAGGGCGCTTGTGTAGGCGATTCCTCCTGAAGGAGTATTCACGCCTGAACTTGTGCCGTCTTTTTGGCGAAGGACACCCACAATTTTAAGTTGGAGCCCATTCTCGATTTGAGTTTTCATATAAGAAGCATTATCAATCTTATTGAGCCATAAGTTATTTTCTTTCACAAAACGGTTTGTATTGACAACTGCTTTGAAAGTTTTTCCGATAAAATCACTATATTGATACGTTTGAGAAGAGAGTTCGTCGAGCTTCTTCGTATCGTTCAATTCACTGGGATCTTTGAAACGCAAACTATAGAGCAACAAATCGCTAATTTGATTGTTTTCATCTACGATAAGGACGAGCTCGGACTTATCTTGTGGGAAGCGTCCTTCCAACACGTCGTACTTGCTTTCTAGCATTGAAGAATCACTAGAAAGTTCACTCCAGTAGTTGAGGTTTTGTAAGTATCCCTTCATCGTTTGATTCGCTGTTTCTATTTCATCAGCTAAGGTTGAAGGCAGAATACTTTTGGGTCCGTTGGAAGTATCACTTGCATAGATAAACGGTTGTAAATTGTATCGGTAACGAATGTCTTTTGTGAGAGATTCGACCTTCGAAGCGTGTTCCTCCAAGTAAGTCTTGAAGGAAGCTAAGTCGTTCTTTCCGATTTGTTTTTTCAATAAATTCGTTAAAACCGTATTGATACCGAGGTCATGATTATCCTTGTAAGGCTTCTCGCTCAAATCTGGAGAGGTCGCCAACAAGTTGCTCTGGTTCTGCTCGCTAATCGTCAGTGGGAGAGAGACGAGAGTATCTTCCTGCACCTTTTTAACATAGTCACTCACACCATTGGAAAGGGCTAAGATAAGAGCAATCCCGATAATCCCGATGGAACCCGCAAAAGCTGTTAGTAAGGTACGACCTTTCTTCGTCAATAGGTTATTAAAGGAGAGTACAAGGGCGGTTATAAAGCTCATCTTCGTCTTCGTGAACTGGATGTCGACTTGCTTTGTCTCCTCTGTTGGTTCGCATGGGTTTGAGTCGCTCAAGATGTTTCCATCTAATACTTGTACGATACGTGTGGAGTACTTCTGCGCCAGCTCTGGGTTATGCGTCACCATGATAACCAAACGTTCCTTGGCAATGTCTTTTAATAAATCCATGATTTGAACAGAAGTCTCAGAATCGAGCGCTCCTGTCGGTTCGTCGGCTAAAACGACTTTTGGATCATTAACAAGAGCACGCGCAATCGCGATTCGTTGCATTTGTCCCCCAGACATTTGACTTGGTTTCTTATATAAATGGTCTTTTAGGCCTACGCGTTCGAGCACTTCGATAGCACGTTTCTTACGTTCTGCTTTTGAAACACCCGAAAGAGTCATTGCAATTTCTACGTTAGAGAGTGCAGTTTGGTGCCCGATGAGATTATAAGACTGAAAGATGAAACCGATGGTGTGGTTTCTGTAGCTATCCCAATCGCGGTCTTTAAATTGCTTTGTTGATTTTCCTTGGATGAGTAAATCACCAGATGTGTATTGGTCGAGTCCCCCGATGATATTTAATAGGGTGGTTTTCCCAGAACCCGATTGCCCAAGAATGGAGACAAACTCATTCTCACGGAAGCGAATCGAGATATCCTTTAGCGCGTGGAACTCTTGATCGCCCGTATGATAGACTTTTGAAATGTGTTGTAGCTGTAACATCGTCTATCTCCTTTCAGTGATATATGTAGTCTATCACAATTTCATAATGGAGTAAATATGTTACATTTACAATTCATCAAAAATAATCAACAAATGGAAAATCGACTTCTTATGAATGATAATGTCCATAACTTTGACCTACTTCCAACTCCTCAATTTTTCGCTTATGGGTTTGGTGACTTGCTAGGTTTGCATCAACTTCAATGGTAACATTTTGAAAACCATAATCTTTGAGTAAATTACGAATGGATTCTTTACAATACTCCATATGTTCAATCTCTTCTAGGCAAACATGAACAATGGCGTCATTTTCCAAACCATCCATGGACCAAATACTGAGTTGATTAACACTTTTAACATTATCTAGCGCTGCTAACTCTTTCTCTAGCTTAGCGGTCTCGATCCCTTCAGGCACAGCATCTAAGAAAATCTTGAGTGTTGACCAAAAACGAGGAATGGCTTTCCAGAGGATAAAACTAGAAATTAAAAGAGACAAGAGTGGATCGAGAAAGTACCAGTCAGTCACATACAAAACACCAGCAACCAGAATAACCGCTAGCCATCCTAGAATATCTTCTAGAAAATGCAAGGTCAGGATAGCTTCGTTCTTGGTCTGACCCTTACGAACGATTAGACTAGCCAAGAGATTGATAAGAATCGCAATAACTCCCAACCACAGCATCCCTTGGTAGTTGACAGGCTGAGGGGATAGGAGACGAGGGATATTCTCCAAGAGCACCATGAAAGATCCTGTCAAAAGGATCAAGGCAGTCAGCATGGCACCTAGCAAACTGAAGCGTTTGTAGCCAAGAGTGTAACGTTTGTCTTCCTGACGATTGGAAATAGTTTCCAAGCAAGCTGATAAGCCTATGGCAAGAGCATCGCCCAAATCATGAACCGCATCTGCTAATACCGCACTTGAATTGAAGATGCCTCCAAAAATAAATTCGACAACAGAAAATGATAGATTCAAGAAAAAGGCTAGCCAGATAGATGTTTTAGAACTCATTTCTCTCCCTCCTTTGGTATAATAGGTATATATACTTCTTTCATTTGTATTATCTAATAAAATCCAAAGAAAGGATAGAAGCAAACTGTCAGCCTTGTTCAGTTCTGAACAGTTTGTCTCAAGTGTCTATATGCAAAAAAGAGATCGTCGGGTCAGTAAGACGAAAAAAGCCATTTATCAAGCTTTTCTACAAGTTTTGAACGACAAGGGCTATGATGCTACTACTGTCCAAGATATCATTGACTTGGCAGATGTTGGGCGTTCCACTTTTTACTGTCACTATGAAAGCAAGGAACTGCTTTTAGATGAACTCTGTCGCTACCTCTTTCATCATCTCTTTGAAAGGGAAGAACACTTGACTACAGAAGACTACCTCGCACATATCTTTTTACATTTTCAAAAAAACCAAGACCATGTCACCAGTCTTCTTTTTTCCAAAAACGACTACTTTCTCCGCCAACTACACAAGGAACTCGAACACCATGTTTACCCCATGGTGGCGGAGGATTTGCAAGAGGCCTATCCAAACATTCCGGCTTCCTACCTCAAACATTTTGTAGTAACAAACTTTATCGAAACACTGACCTGGTGGCTTAAAAAAGGAAAATCTTATACCGAAGACCAAGTGGTGAGATTTTACTTAGATGTGATTGAGATGACTTCTACAAAATCACTCGAAATTTAATCCTATCACGAAGAAAGGAATCAACCATGTTAACTTCTATTATCCTAGGAATTCTAACGATTGTATTGGCTCTTATTTTCTCCCTCCTTCATCTCGCGGCAGCTTTCGCAGCCATGAAACAAAAGAACTACAGTCTGGGAAACACGTGCATCTTGGTCGGCAGTTGTCTCACTTCACTAGCTCTTGCTATCTTTTTCTTCGTTCCACTAGCAACGATCATCTTATGGATAGTGGGCTCTAGCATCATCTGCTACGGTGCTTACTGGAATGGGCGACAGCAAGAAAACCAACATATATCGCACCACATTATAAGGGGTACACTAGCGGCTTTGATTGCTCTCTTGTTTATCTTACTCTAACACTAAAAATCCCATCTCGTCTATAATTCGAGATGGGATTTTGTCTGCTGAAGAAAATTGCTAGTGGCTGCCACCTGATTTTCCTCTCCATTTATTTCTTCAACAAACCTTGTTCTTGTAGAAATTCCTTGGCTACTTGTTCTGCAGGCTTGCCTTCAATGCCGACTTGATAATTCATCTGGCTCATCTGACTTTCAGAAATTTTACCAGCCAGTTTATTGAGAACTGTCTCCAACTCAGGATGTTTCTTGAGAAGAGCTTCTTTCATAAGTGGTGCCCCTTGATAAGGGGGGAAGAGTTGCTTGTCATCTTCCAAGACCTGCAAATCATAACGCGCCAATTCTGCATCTGTCGAATAGGCATCCGTAATTTGAATATCGCCCGACTGAATTGCCTGATAGCGAAGAGCTGGCTCCATGGTCGCTACGTTGAGATTGAGACCATACATTGATCGCAAGCCCTTATTTCCATCCTCACGATCATTAAACTCGAGAGTAAAGCCTGCCTTCAACTGTCCTTCTACTTTTTTCAAGTCCGAAATGGTCTTCAAGCCATATTCTTGAGCAATCTTTTTCGGAACAGCTACAGCGTAGGTATTTTGATAAGACATAGGTTTGAGATAGGCCAGATGATCCTGTTTGGCAATGCCATCACGCGCCACTTGATAAACCTGATCTGGCTCATGACCTACTTTAGGTGCTGGTTGAAGCAAACTTTCAGTCACTGTACCTGTAAATTCAGGATAGATGTCAATATCGCCTTTTTTCAGAGCTTGATAAAGGAAGTCAGTCTTACCAAAGTTTGGTTTGACTGTCACAGTCATATCCGTATTTTCCTCGATGAGGAGTTTATACATATTCATGAGAATTTCTGGCTCTGGACCCAATTTCCCAGCAATAACCAGATGATCCTTGCTTTGTTTTGGTATCAAGCTTGGCGTGTAAGAAGCGCCTAGTCCGAGGATTAGGACCGCAAAAGCTGCAAAAACCGTCCGAAGCTTGGCCTTTTCCATCCATTTAAGGAGACTGTTGAAAAGAATAGCCAAAACTGCGGATGAAATTGCTCCAATCAAGATCAGACTGGCATTGCGACGATCAATTCCTAGAAGGATAAAAGAACCTAGTCCACCAGCTCCGACAAGAGCTGCCAGAGTCGCTGTCCCAATAATCATAACTGTTGCCGTCCGAACTCCTGATACGATGACGGGCATAGCTAGAGGCAATTCAAACTTCTTGAGTCGCTCCCACTTGGTCATCCCAAAGGCGATTCCAGCTTCCTCTAAACTAGGATCAATCCCATTCAAAGCCGTGACAGTATTTTCTAAAATTGGGAAAATAGCGTAAATCACCAGAGCAGTCAGTGCTGGCAGTGTGCCAATCCCCATGAGAGGGATAAAGAGACCCAGCAAGGCCATTGAAGGAATGGTTTGAAAGATTCCTGCAATTTGCAGCACCCAATTGGCTGCTTTTTTGTGACTATTGAGATAGATAGCGAGCGGAATGGTCAGGAAGATGGCCACTAGTAAGGTCAGAAGAGAGAGCTGGAGGTGCTGACCAAGGGCTGTTACCCAATCACCAAAGCGCTCCTGAAAGGTAGAAATCAAATTAGCCATGTTGAACACCTCCAAATAAATCTGCTACGAAGCTGGTTGCAGGTGCAGATAAGATTTCCTCAGGTGTTGCCACTTGACAAATCTCCCCGTCCTGCAAAACAGCAATCCGATTCCCCAATTTTAAAGCCTCATCCGTATCATGGGTCACAAAAATCGTTGTCATACCAAACTCTTTATGCAATTCTTTCGTCAGAACCTGCAACTGTTTTCTCGAAATGGCATCCAAGGCCGAAAAAGGTTCATCCATGAGTAGAATCTTAGGTTGACCAATCATGGCACGGACAATGCCCACCCGTTGCTGTTCTCCACCAGATAATTCACTAGGAAGTCGATGTCCATACTCAGCTACTGGTAAACCAACCTTAGCCAAAAGCTCTTCTGTTTTCTGAGCAATCTCTTCCTTAGTCCAGCCCTTCATTTCAGGAATGAGAGCAATGTTTTCTGCAACTGTTAGATTGGGAAAAAGAGCAATGGCCTGTAAAACATAACCTGTGGAAAGGCGCAGCTCACGCTCATCATAGTCTTTGATGCGCTTGCCATCCATATAAATATTTCCATCAGTGGGTTCCAAGAGACGATTAATCATCTTAATCATGGTCGTCTTACCTGACCCAGAAGGCCCAACTAAAACCATGAACTCCCCATTCTCAATTCGTAAATTGACATCTCTCAAGACATCCTTTTCTGTGTAGCGTAGCGCTACATTTTTATATTCAATCATTCTTTCTCCTCATTTTTTACGATAACCTTGCCAAAAGACTGGCTACTTTCCAGATAAGCATGCGCATCCTGGATTTGTTCAATAGAAAATACTTTTTCAGGTCGTACGTCTACCTGATAACGCTCCACAAAGTCCACCAAAGCTTGAAGCTTGTCTTGAGACACATTGCCAGAAGCAAAAGTAGTCAAGTAAAGATTACGATAAAGCATTTCAATAGGGTCAAAGTCTGGAATAGTCCACTGACCGCCCAGCAAGCCACAAGAACAGATAATACCACCATCTGCCGTCCGAGCAAATGTATCAAGAATGGCACTCGGACCGACAAGATCCAAGACCTTGTCAAACTGCTCTTCCGTTTGCAAAACACCATCCTTGTCCAAAATTACTTGATTAAATCCCGCCTCTTTTAGTTGCTTTTCCTTGCTCAGACTACGGCTACTTCCCGCTAGATAGGCTTTTGGAAATTGTCCCTTGAGAAGTTTTGCAAAAGCAATCCCAACACCACTAGTCGCTGCCCGAACCAGAACTCGGTCTCCCTCCTTAATCTTGAGACTGATATAAGAGCCAAATGCTGTGTAGTAGGTTTCAGGCAGTGCGATTAAACTTTCCAAAGCAAGCTCTGTCCTCACAGGATAAACCTGTTCATCTGGTAGCAAAACATACTCAGCATAACCACCATCAAAAGCGCGACCCATTTCTCCCATTATGGAGATGACTTGCTGCCCGACCTGCAAATCGGGACGATTGGTCTCCTCTACAAGTCCCACACATTCAATTCCTAAAATCCGTGGAAATTGAACGGACGGCGATAGTCCTTGACGAGTAAAAATCTCGCTATGGTTGATTCCAAATCCTTGCACCTTGACCAAGGTCCAACCTTCTTTAACAGTCGGTTTTGGAACTTCCACAACCTGCAGAACTTCTGGTCCTCCAGCTTCCTTAACAAGCACAGCTTTCATTTTAGTATCTCCTTCTAAAACTTCCCTCGGTTGGTCAAGTCTTCTACCTTAGGCATGACTTCTTTATTGTCCCAATGCTCCACGATACGACCATTCTCATCCGCACGGAAAGTATCCGTCGTCACCCATTGAGCTTCCCCGCCATTGAGATATTGATGAACATGGACAAAGACCAGATTGCCGTCTTCAATAGTGCGAACAATCTTCATCTCACGCTCAGGATGGCGCTCAAAGAAATTTGCAAAGAAAGCCGCAAAACCTTCTTTCCCATCTGGCACACCTGTAGAGTGCTGAATGTAGGTATCTCCTACAGATTGGGCTTGAGCCTCAGCAACACACCCGTCTTGAATGGCATGAATATATAAATTTTGCGCATTTTGGACTTGTTTTGACATGATTTAAGCCTCTTTTTCTTTCTCTTTCAGATTGGCTAAAATACGTTCCTGATAATTTTCAAACTGGCGAATTTCATCTTCTGAGAAACCTTTGTAAAAAATCGCATCCAACTTTTGACTAACACGATGACCAACTTCTTTCTGGAACCAACCCCGCTCAGTCAATTTGACGTATTTTTTCCGCTTATCTATTCCACATGGGCTAATGATAACTAGGTTTTGCTCCTCAAGTTTCTTAATCATGGTTGTTAGCGTATTGTTGGCGAGACCAGTCGCAAGCGCAATATCTGTCGCCGTAGCGCATCCTGTCTCACTATTCCATAAAACAGTGAGAATCTTGCCCTGTTCACTCCGATAAAGAGCTTCAGGATCCTGACTCAGCAACTTTTGAAAAATCCGCCCATTCAACAAACGAATATAATGAGCAACTAAATGACTATCTTTCATACTTCCTCCAATTTATTTCTATATCGAATTTTCTCTATTGTAACACCTTTCGTTCCATCTGTCAACTATTTCGATTTAGAAATAATTTTCTCCAACAAAAAAGACCCCCTACCTAGAGTAGAAGATCTCCGTTCTTGAGTAACTTAATCTGTCATTTCGGACACCAAGGTTCGATGTTCCAGTGGTAGACTGCACATAACCAGCAAGAAGATGAATCCTGACTGAACCCAGAAGAGAGCCAAGTCAAAGATACCATGTACAGCGACTACTGTAAGGAAGGAGAGATAAAGACCGATAATTGGTCGTTTCCCAGACTCCTGACTCATATCCATCATCATGTGAACCGGGATAACTGAAGAAATGGATAGGAGAATGGTTCCAATCAAACCATAACTTAAAATAGTATCGATGTAAAGACTATGCGCGTGTTCGTGATAAGGTGCATGAATTCTCGGATAGGAATTCATATAGGTCAGTGGACCCTCACCCCAGATAGGATTTTGCTTGAACAAAGTCATACCCGCATTCCAGATTGAAACACGCTCCTCCATTGAAGAATCTAGTGTACCCATACGGACTCCCAAATCGCTTGAGAAGAGGAAACAAAGGCCAATCCCAAAAACTCCAATACTGAGCCAGAAGGCACGCCAGTTTTTAATGGTTGTAAAAAGATAAATGATTGCACCAGCAATGATGGCAGGAAAGGCAGTTCTATTCTGCGTGAAATTTAAACCAAAAAGATTTACAAAACCTGCTAGAACACAAAAGATTTTCAACCATCTTAACTTCGTCGTTGTAAAGAGGTAAAAGGCAATCATGATACAGAAGCAACAAATGATCCCATAGTAGTTCGGATTAAAGAAGGTCACCTCTGCACGATTCTGGTGCCATACTTGCATATTGGGCGAAAGAAAGGCATAATTAAATTTCTTTACAATTTGGAAATGCTCCAAAGTAGCAAAAACAGCAGAGAGCACACTACCAAACAAGATTGTCTGCAGAATCAGTCGAAAGAAAGCATGTGTCAGACGTTTCTGGTAAAAACTAAAGAAAATGAGGAAGAGAAACATCAGTAAAGATGCAACCAATCCAAGCCAGTTCTTGGCGACGATAGAGATGATACTACTGTAGGCAATAAAAAAGAGAAGTACAGGATGTTTTGCTAATCCTTTGATAATTCCCTTCATCTCCCCAGTAACAAGTAAACCTATCAAATATAAAGCAAAGAGTGCTAAGAACAAATAAAAAGGTAAAAAGATACTTATAATCATCAGATACAAAAAGAAATCTTTTTTCGAAAGCCCTCTTATCTTATCCAGTAATCCAATTGATTTCAAAACGGATCCTTTCTGTTCTGGATTTCTCCAGAAGATAAATGCTAAACTATCTTTTAATTTTACCATTTTTTCCGTCATTTGGGAACAATGAACACGTTTTCGCCACAAAAAACTCTGTTATTGATATGGTACTAAAACCGAATTTCTCTGCCGTTTTCCACTACTTGATAGGTCTGACTTTGCAGATCAATTTCTGCTACTGCTGTTACGGACTTATCTTTATTTTGACGTTTGATTACAATGCTATGAGCTGTTGGTGTTTCAATGTCAATAGTTCCTTCTAGGTCAAAGGCCTCTGATCGATTACGGAAAGAAAATAGATTGAGAAGAGACTTCACCACAGGACGTTGAACTTCTTCTGCTATTTCCTCATTGCTATAGTAATGACGATTAATATTTCGACCTTCTTTGGTTTCTTCTAATAATTTCAAGTCATTTTTTCCTGCTAATAGACCCACATAGTAAACCTGAGGAATGCCTGGAGCAAAGGCTTGAATCAGACGAGCGAGGAAGTACTTGACATCATCATCTCCAAGCGCAGAATAATAGGTTGAATTGATTTGGTAGATATCTAGATTGTTATACTCTGCACTAGAGTACTTCCGTTTGACATTCGCTCCAACCTTATAGAGCTCATTTGAAGCATAGTCAATTTCCTCATCAGTCAGGATATCCTTGACATCTACCACTCCAATCCCATCATGAGTATCTAGTGTCGTAAATTGCTTCATCGGGCTCATCTTTAACCACTTAGCCAAGCGCTCTGTTTTGGAACTGTAAAGAGTATAAAGGGCTACCATTGGAAGAGCAAAATCATAAACATAGTAATCATGGTCCGCTATTTTAAACTGAATCGAATAGTGTTCATGAATCTCAGGTAAGAGCCCTGTCCCATACTCAGCAGCGATATCTCGAACTTTGTCCAATAAATTCCAAATATCTGGTTCCACGAAGAAATCATTGGTATCCAATTTCTTCACTGCATAAGCAAAAGCATCTAGACGAATCAAATCACACCCGTTACTTGCTAGATGTTGAATGGTCTTACGGATAAATGCCATCGTTACTTCTTTGGTCACATCAAGATCAATCTACTCCTCACCAAAAGTATTCCACAAATGTTCTACTGAACCATCTGCAAAAACGATCTCCTGCTTTGGCGCACGATCCTTACGCTTGTAAATTAAATCTACATCAGCTTGTGTCGGACGGTTTTCTGGCCAAAACTTATCCCAGTTTAAAAAGAGATCTTTGAATTCACTAGCTTCATGTTTTTCTTGATAGTCCTTATAATATTTAGATTGGCGAGAAATATGGTTAATCATAAAGTCAAACATAAGATAATATTTCTCACCTAAACGCTTAACATCCTCCCAATCACCAAAAGCTGGATCCACTTCATCATAGTCAACTGGTGCAAATCCACGATCACCTGTTGACGGGAAAAATGGTAGAAGGTGAACTCCCCCAATAGCATCGCCAAAATGTTCTTCCAAATTCTCATACAAGTCTTTAAGGTTATTTCCAAGACTATCTGAGTAAGTAATCAACATAGTTTTATTTTGAATGGTCATAGATGTTCTCCTTTTTCTGATGAAAGCCAAGTCTCATATGACCTGGCTTCGTAAATGAAAGATATTTTTAGATTTTTGTTCACATCGAACTCGTACTAATATAGACTGCAAGCTACAAAGTACTACTTTCTTGTTTTCTACATAGAATTGTCAACAAGCTGAACTGTTCCTCTATGTATGGAATTATAAATTCCCTAAGCACTTTCTTACTTCACTGCCCCGTTACTCATTCCTGAAATGATATGTTTTTGGAAGATGAGGTAGACAATGGTTATCGTTACAATTCCCACAATATAAGATGCAAAACTTGGACCATAGTCATTGAAGTACTGACCTTGGTAGTTGTATTGGAAGAGAGGTAAAGTCCACATCTTAGAATCCTTGTTCAGAATCAACAGTGGCAACATAAAGTCATTCCAGAACCAGAGAGCATTGATAATCAAAGTTGTCGCATGCATGGGCTTCAACATTGGAAAAATGATTCGACGATAAATTGTAAAACGATCAGCCCCATCAATTTCCGCAGCTTCGTCCAAACTATCTGGTACACTGATTTTTATATAACCAACATACAAGAAGAGAGTCTGTGGAATAGCATAAGTTAGGTAGAGTATTACTAGCCCCCACATATTTGCTAGACCGAGTTTACTCATCATAACTGTGATGGGAATCATAATCACCTGAAATGGAACAAATATCCCTAAGATCAGGAGCGAATACATAATTGCAAAGGCTTTTTTCTTGGACATATTTCGAGCAATGGAATAAGCTGCAGCTGGTATAAAGAAAGCTACTACAATCAATGATAACACCGTAATAACTGCTGAATTCCAGAAATAGCCTCCAATTCCATCCGAAATTAATCGTTCATAATTACTTAAGGTAAAAGGATTGGGCAAACTAAAGAAATGATTCATGATATCCTTAGTTGTCTTGAAAGAACTAAATACCGTTACCAACAAAGGAACAAGTATAAGAATACCACCGACTATCAAGAGGACATATTTCCAAAACTGATTCAATTTTTCTTCTTTTTTCATGTGTAGGACTCCTCTATTAGATTTCAAATTTCTTTGATAGCTTGATTTGGATAAGAGAAACAATTCCAATAATTAAGAATAAAATCAAGGCAATTGCATTCGCATATCCATATTGATTACTCTTGAAGGCATAGTTGTAGACTAAAAGTCCAAGAGACGTTGTAGCATTATTTGGACCACCACTTGTCAATGCAAAAATCTGGTCAAAGGCTGTCAAACCGGACTTAAGGGCCAAGATAAAAACCATAGAAATCGTTGGCAGCAAATAGGGTAATTCAATCTTCCAAAAAGTTTGTTTACTGGTTGCACCATCAATTGATGCTGCCTCTAAAATATCATTTGGAATACTCTGAAGACCAGCAAGAAAGAGAATAATTGGCATTGCTACTCCTTGCCATAGAAGAACAAAAATAGTTGCTACTACCGCTCCTACAGGTGTCCCTAATAGACTCTCTTGTAAAAAGCTAATTCCTAAAATTTTCCCAATCGTTGGAAGACCATAGTTGAAGAATTGTTTAAAAATCAAGGAAACTGTCAAACCAGACAAAACAGCCGGGAAAAAGAACCAAGCTCTAAAGAAGGTCTGCCCCTTCATCTTAGAATTTAAGGCTCGTGCGACAACCATCCCAATCGTAATCTCTCCAATAATCAATGCCAGAGTTAAAATCAAAGTAAAGGCTATGGCTGTGAAGAATTTCCCATCAATCATAAGCAATTTGTAGTTATTCAAACCAACAAATTTGTAATTATAGGTCAATCCAGTCCAGTTAGTCAAACTATAGAAAGCACCTTGTACCATTGGAAAGTAAAAGAAGATAGCTTGTAAAGCAAGCGGGATGAGTAAAAATGTCCAACCCCAGTATTTATTTAAAAATTTTCGAATAGCCATATCATCTTAACTCCTATTCTAGTCCAAATCTGCCTTCATTGGATTAAAGAAAGCATTGAGATTGTTTGCCATATTTTTCAGATTTTTATCCATCAGATAACCTGCACTTAGATTAAAAAAGTCTTCTTCAGAGTTCCAGCGTTGGCCCAACCAAACATAATGTTTATCCGTAAAGGCCAGTTTAGAAATAGCTGCAAGCGCTGAGTCTTCTTTTTCCTGTATGCCTTTCACCGCAACTGGTGATCCATCTACATCATAGTATGACTGCATAGCTTTTGGACTAGTCATATAGCTGATAAATTCTTCGGTTTCCTTAGGATGTTTGGTAGTAGCTGAAGTTGATAATGCCATGTCCCCTGCACCAACAGTGACTTCTTTTCCTACTTCTTCTCCTGGGAAGGCAAACATCCCCACCTCAAATTTTGGATCCTGTTGATTAATTGCGGCTAATGCCCATGATCCTTGTGGCATCATCAAGGCTTTTTCACTCGAAAATGCTACCACCGCATCATTATAAGAGGCACCACGCCAACCATCTTGAGCATTATCTGCTAATAAATCGAGTCGTTCTGCATCTGCTTTTAAAATAGCATCATCTGCAGAGATGGCGTTTGGTTTTGAAAAGCGAAGGTAATTATTAGCCGCGTCTCCACTACCTGTAAGAGTAATGAGAGAAAGTTGGTGGTAACCATTTAATGTCCAGCCTTCATTGCCTGCAACTGCAAATGGAGAATTTCCACTATCTTTTATCTTTTTAACAATCTCTTGAAACTCTTTAAAAGTCTTCGGTTCCTCAAGTCCTAATTCTTTAAACTTTGTTTTATTGTAATAGATTCCATAAAGGTTGGCCGTTAAAGGCACACTATAAACTTTGTCATTAATCGCATACTTTTTAGCATAGTCATTCTTAACGTTCTCAAGATAGGATTTCCCTGTCATATCTGCAAAATAACCTGCCTTAGCCCACTCTTGGAAATCCATATTTTGAGGGTAGATATTGACAATATCTGGCACGTCCCCTGATAAAACACGCGTTTTTAGGACAATACCTGCTGCGGGCACTGTTGTCAACTTCACATCAATATTAGGGTGTTCCTTCTCAAAATCATCCACTATCCTTTGCAAGGTATCCGCCATCTCGGTCTTCTGGTTAAAAAACTCAATCGTTACCTTGCCATCAGTTGACTCCTCTTGACTACTACAAGCTGACAGTCCCAAAAGGCAGAGTCCTGTAGTAGCAATTAAGCTCATCTTTTTATACCATCTCATGATTTTATCTCCTTATCTTCTAATGAAATGTAACTGCCTGCTGAGATAATCTCCCTGCGGAAGCTCCATAGTAATACCCGCATACATGAGTTCTGCACCTGAGTAAACTACACCATTTTCCTGTAATTCATACCGTCCCTCTTCATCCAAATCTTTTAACTTTAAAGTTGTTTCCATGGTCTCTACAACTGATAAGATTCGGGCGTAGGTTACAATTGTTTGATTTCCATAGTTAAATTGTACAGCTGCTTCATTGGATGCAGCATCGGGATTGATTAACCTATACTGGTTTCCCAACTGGACTACTGGCCGCAATTCTTTATACAAGTTCACCTGATTAGCGATCTCAGACTTCTCTTCATCTGATAAACTTGTCAAATCAAGCTCATAGCCCAGATTTCCCATCATTGCCACATGACCACGAGTTTCCAATGGTGTCATTCGTCCCATCTGATGATTCGGTACTGCTGACACATGAGCTCCCATGGAAATAGTTGGATAGAGATAAGATGAGCCGTATTGAATTGGTAAACGTGCTATAGCATCAGTATTATCACTAGCCCAGACTTGTGGGAAATAACGCATCATACCAAGATCATTTCGTCCACCACCACCAGAGCAGGACTCAAAGAGAATATGACTGTGTTTCTCTATCAGATAAGAAACGAGTTCGTAAAGCCCCAACATATACTGATGAGATTGCATCTGGGTTTCCAGATAAACTGAACCATTCCCCAGATTAGTGATATTGCGGTTCATATCCCATTTGATGTAGTCAATCTTATGATGAGAGAGGAGTTCATCTAAGACATTTTTCAAATATCCTACTACCTGGGGATTGGCAAGATTAAGTACTAATTGATTTCTAGAATAGGTATGCTCATAACCTGGAACCTGAATAGCCCAGTCAGGATGTTTGCGATACAAATCGCTATCTACAGAAATCATCTCAGGTTCCAACCAAAGCCCAAACTGCAAACCTCTTTCATGGATCGCTGAAATCAGACTTTCTAGGCTTCCACCCAGTTTTTTCTCATTAACAACCCAATCACCTAAAGCACGATTATCATCAAAGCGATTACCAAACCACCCATCATCTAATACAAAAAGTTCAATTCCAACTTTCTTAGCCTCATCTGCCAATTCTAACAGTTTTTCTCTCTGAAAGTCAAAGTAAGTTGCTTCCCAGTTATTGATTAGAATTGGACGTTCTTTTTTAGAAAACTGACTTGGCATAATGTGCTTAAGTACAAAATTTTGACTTTCATGGCTAATACCAGTTAATCCCTTATCTGAATAGGTCACTAAAGCTACCGGTGTTTCAAAGTTTTCCTCAGGATTTAACTTCCAAGAAAAGTTTTCTGGATTAATTCCAATCGCTACCCGAACTTCATTCAACTGATTCTTTTGGACAAAAGCTTCGAAGTTTCCACTATACAGTAGTTGCAGAGCAAACACATTTCCAGCATCCTCTGTAACTCCTTGATCACATAATAGAAGAGCTGGTGTTTGAGCATGACCAGAAGCACCACGGCTCGAACTAATTGAAAAGATTCCTTGTTCTACCTGTTGACGTCGAACAGTCTTTTCACGAGCATAAGCACCCTGCAGAGTTACAATCTCGTAAGCCGCAGCGGGAAAATCAGCCATAAAAGAAAAGTCCTTGTGGATGACAACTTCCTGATTACTATTATTTTCCAATTTGCTGTAACTAGCAATTGTCGCATCATTATCAAAAGCAGTATAATAAAGCGTCAGACTAAGTTTAGCTTGAGGATCTTTTAAAATCAAGACAAGAGTCTCTGTATCATCCATGCTGTGAGGAGAAGGTAAGCCCTGTGGACCATTCTGACCTTTTAAAATCTTTGCTTCTACAAATCGAAAGTCTGTTACTTCAGTTGCATCGTGCTGAACCTGTAAAGTTGGTTTTCTATAGTCACCCAAACCATGTTGTCCAAAAATTTGACGTTGCGTATCCAAACTAAAAGTTCGATTAGTAGCTGTTGGATTACCAGAAAAAGCATGATCTCGTTCACAAACACTATTGGCACCTCTATAGTTCTTAATAGTCTTTCCTAAATGTTTTAATAATAAGAACCCATCCCTATTTTCAATAATCAAACTTAAACCGTTACTCTCAACGTAAAATAGATTATTCTCTATTCGAACTCCCATATATATCACCTCTTCGATTTCTTGATAAAATTTTATCACATAAAAGCGCTTTCTAAAATAGAAAAATGTCTCTAAAGTATGGTAAAATGTTAGGTAGGAGGTGCCCCATGCTCGTTTTTTCAGAATACCAGACTGGAACAATTGATCTTTCTCTTAGCTTTTACGGTTATGAAGAATGCACGCCTAACTACTCTTTTGGCCCAGCTATTCGAGATACCTATGTACTACATTACATTACTAAAGGAAAAGGTCAATTCCATTATAAGGGTAAAATTGTTGATTTAAAGGCAGGAGATTTCTTTTTATTAAAACCAGATGAATTAACCTTCTATCAAGCAGATAGCCAGGATCCTTGGGCTTACTACTGGTTAGGGATTACTGGAGGAAGGGCGCCTGACTATTTTGCTCTGTCTCAAATTTCTGATCAATCCTACCTCATCCAGTCAAAAAACTGTCATACGCATACAACTGCAAAACTCGTTGATAGTATTGTCCATTTTGCTCAGGTAACAAAATCAAACGAACTAGCACAACTCCATATCATGGGGCAACTTCATGAATTAATGTTTCATTTAGGAACTATTGCTCCTAATCAGAAAAAAAAGAATATTTCATCAACCCACCAACTCTATCTTGACTGCAAACGATTGATAGATAGTCACTACCCTCAATCACTCACAATTCAAGATTTAGCAAAAGAGCTATCGGTTCATAGAAGTTACTTAACTAGTGTGTTTAAAGAATTTCACCAACTCTCTCCAAAAGAATATTTACTTTTCGTTCGAATGAACCGTGCTCAACAGTTACTAGAACACACCACTGAAACGATCAAAGTCATTGCATATTCTGTGGGTTTTTCAGATCCACTACATTTCTCAAAAGCCTACAAGCAGTTTTTTCATAAATCACCTAGTCAAACTCGAAAAGAATACTCTCACTCCCTCTTAGCTAGAAAGGAAAATCAATGAAATCACACCAGCTAGTCTACCAAATATTAGCTAGAGAAAACGATTATGTTAGCGGAGAAAAAATCGGAGAAGAACTGAATTTAAGTCGTACATCCATATGGAAAGCGATCCAACGTCTCCAACAAGAAGGGCTAGAAATTGACAGTATCAAAAATAGAGGCTACAAGCTTATTCAAGGCGATCTGATATTGCCTGATTTGATTCAAGAGAAAACCAACTTAAGCATTCTCTACAAGCCTGAAACAAAATCTACTCAAACAGATGCAAAAGAAGGTATTGAAGGTGGAAGGCTGGGAAATAGTCTCTATCTTTCCACATGTCAAACAGCAGGTCGTGGCCGCTTTCAGCGCCCTTACTACTCTCCTGCTCAGGGAGGTATTTATATGTCATTACATATTCAGCCAAATCTCACCTATGACCAGCTTCCTGCCTACACATTACTTACAGCAGGCGCCATTTACAAAGCTATTAAAAACCTCACCTTGATTGACGTGGGTATCAAATGGGTAAATGACATCTACTTTAAAAATAAAAAAATAGCAGGTATCCTCACCGAAGCCATGACGTCCGTGGAAACAGGTCTAGTAACAGATGTCATTATCGGCGTTGGAATCAACTTTGCCATCAGCGATTTTCCCAAAGAGATAAAAGAAAAAGCTGGAAGTCTCTTTACACCACCAGCTCCTATCACACGAAACGAACTAATCTCAGAAATTTGGCGTTGTTTCTACCAAACAGCACCCGAAGAACTACTCTATCTTTATAAAGAACACTCTCTTGTTCTAGGAAGAGAGGTCAGTTTTATCCAAGAACAGACTGAAAAAAAAGGAGTCGCCAAGGACATCTCCGACAAAGGACAACTCCTTATCCAGCTTGATGACCAGACAGAAATCTGGCTCAATAGTGGTGAAATCTCACTCACTAGCTGGACTTAACAACGGCACTATATGCAACTAGCAACATATAGTGCTTTTTGAATGTAGAAAGCAACAGATATATAAATAGCTGGCTTCCTGTCAACAATTTACAGGTTAATAGCTTTCGAAGCATTCTTTTTATATGCCGTGCTATGTACCAAAGAAACCCCATAGCAGTGATTTTCGTGTCCAAGCATGACCAATGGAAGTGCAAAAACTTTAACAGCATACAAAAGCAGCCAAAACATAAAGACTTCAGCTTTTATATTCACCAAATTTTTACTAAACATCTCGTACAAGAAGCATGCATTTAAAGCCATATTGAAGAGACTTGCCAACGTTGCTGAAACTATATTGGTTTTCAATTTTGGATGATAACATTTAGCCACATATAAGGCCAATATTGAAATATTATAAAGGCAAACCGGTTGATAATTTTCTCTATAAATAACCAGTGTCTTACGATTATAGAACGGGAAACCATGAGGTCCACGATGATATTCATTGATCCAGACATGGCTAAGACCTCTAATCGCATTCCAATCCACAAATAAATCAATTTTTCTTAGATAAGTTCCTTTTTTATGAATCGAACATTTCCATTTAAACAAGAAAGATAGAAGAAAAGTAAGGAGCAAAACTACAACTGTAACAATCCTCAACTCCTCTTGCCCAACAATCAAGGATAGGTTAAAGAAGCGCAAATTCGCTTTTTTTTTGCATCTAAGATCATTGGAATCACAGTTAGAAATACTACAAAGATAAATAGTATAAATCTATAAAAAATACTATGAAATTTTACTCCATTTTTCATCTCGATTATCCCCCAGCCACTTAAAGTCCCTAACCCTAGTATACCACTAAATCTAGTCTATTTATGATTTTTTCTAGTATGAAAGTTACTGAAACAGCATTAGATAATAGAGCTCTATAATTCTGTAGTGAGTAAAACCACTATGGAGATTATGGAGCCCATTTTGTTTGTTTGAATTATCAAATTAAGTGCACATTTTATCACAAAACTACTCGATATTAAAGACCCTAATATCCAGATTCTAGATGTCGTCAATAGAGATACCTACAAGGAAATCACTGAAGAAATATGATTTTCAAAAACCTTCTAAAATTCCTTACCTTGAAACAACTGGTATGCCTACTAGAATTCTCCTTAAAAAGCGTCGTTTCAAGTGCTATCAGTGCTCGAAAATGGCGGTGGCTGAGACTTCCCTAGTCAAGAAAAATCATCAAATCCCTCGTATTATCAACCAAAAAATTGCGCAAAAGTTGATTGAAAAGACTTCTATGACCGATATTGCTCATCAGCTTTCCATTTCAACTTCAACTGTCATTCGCAAGCTTAATGACTTCCGTTTTAAGTATGATTTTTTTCGTCTTCCAGAGATTATGCCTTGGGACGAGTATGCCTTCACTAAGGGAAAGATGAGCTTTATTGCTCAGGACTTTGAAAAACTCGATATCATCACTGTTCTTGAAGGCAGGACACAAGCTGTCATCCGAAATCACTTTCTGCGCTACGATCGAGCTGTTCGTTGTCAGGTGAAAATCATTACGATGGATATGTTTAGTCCCTACTATGCCTTAGCTAAACAGCTTTTTCCATGTGCTAAAATCGTTCTAGATCGCTTTCACATTGTACAACATCTCAGTCGTGCTATGAGCCCAAATCATGAACCAATTTGAGCGAAAATCTCATGAATACAAGGCTATCAAACGTTACTGGAAACTCATTCAACAGGATAGCCGTAAATTGAGTGATAAGCGATTTTATCGCCCTACTTTTCGTATGCACTTGACGAATAAAGAAATTCTAGACAAGCTTTTGAGCTATTCAGAAGACTTGAAACACCACTATAAGCTCTACCAGCTCTTGCTTTTTCACTTTCAGAACAAGGAACCGGAAAAATTCTTCGGACTTATCGAGGACAATCTAAAGCAGGTTCATCCTCTCTTTCAGACTGTCTTTAAAACCTTCCTCAAAGATAAAGAGAAGATTGTCAACGCCCTTCAGTTACCTTATTCCAACGCAAAATTGGAAGCGACTAATAATCTCATTAAACTCATCAAACGAAATGCCTTTGGTTTTCGGAACTTTGAAAACTTCAAAAAAAGAATTTTCATCGCTCTCAACATCAAAAAAGAAAGGATGAAATTCGTCCTTTCTCGATCTTAGCTTTTCTTCAACCCACTAGAGTTGATAAAGATTCTCAAATTGTATCACGGAGAATGGGGGATTCGAACCCCCGCGCCAGTTACCCGACCTAACGATTTAGCAAACCGTCCTCTTCAGCCTCTTGAGTAATTCTCCAAAATATTTAATTAATAGGTATAAGTTGACTTAAACTCCTACACTCGCTTTATAGCTCTCTGTATACGGAGAATGGGGGATTCGAACCCCCGCGCCAGTTACCCGACCTAACGATTTAGCAAACCGTCCTCTTCAGCCTCTTGAGTAATTCTCCTATTAATGGGCACGAGTGGACTCGAACCACCGACCTCACGCTTATCAGGCGTGCGCTCTAACCACCTGAGCTACGCGCCCAAGTCAAAAACTTGGTAATCTGAACAAAGTTCAAAGCGGGTGACGAGAATCGAACTCGCGACAACAGCTTGGAAGGCTGTAGTTTTACCACTAAACTACACCCGCATAACTATTATAAAATGGCGCGAGACGGAATCGAACCGCCGACACATGGAGCTTCAATCCATTGCTCTACCAACTGAGCTACCGAGCCAAATTGCGGGAGCAGGATTTGAACCTACGACCTTCGGGTTATGAGCCCGACGAGCTACCGAGCTGCTCCATCCCGCGTTAATAATAAAAAGGAGGATGTGGGATTCGAACCCACGCACGCTTTTACACGCCTGACGGTTTTCAAGACCGTTCCCTTCAGCCAGACTTGGGTAATCCTCCAAAATATACAATGGACCTTGTAGGACTTGAACCTACGACCACTCGGTTATGAGCCGAGAGCTCTAACCAGCTGAGCTAAAGGTCCAACAAGATCTTTATAGCGGCGAAGGGGATCGAACCCCCGACCTCCCGGGTATGAACCGGACGCTCTAGCCAGCTGAGCTACACCGCCATCAAATCGGGAAGACAGGATTCGAACCTGCGACACCTTGGTCCCAAACCAAGTACTCTACCAAGCTGAGCTACTTCCCGAATTAAATAGAAAAAATGCACCCTAGAGGAGTCGAACCTCTAACCGCCTGATTCGTAGTCAGGTACTCTATCCAGTTGAGCTAAGGGTGCTCATTATTATATGCCGAGGACCGGGATCGAACCGGTACGATCGTTACCAATCGCAGGATTTTAAGTCCTGTGCGTCTGCCAGTTCCGCCACCCCGGCCTCTCTAAGCGAACGACGGGATTCGAACCCGCGACCCCCACCTTGGCAAGGTGGTGTTCTACCACTGAACTACGTTCGCATTGACCTCTTCTATTTTTAATGCCGGCTACATGACTTGAACACGCGACCCTCTGATTACAAATCAGATGCTCTACCAACTGAGCTAAGCCGGCTAATTCCTACTATGCGGGTTAAGGGACTTGAACCCCCACGCCGTTAAGCGCCAGATCCTAAATCTGGTGCGTCTGCCAATTCCGCCAAACCCGCAAATATGACCCGTACTGGGCTCGAACCAGTGACCCATTGATTAAAAGTCAATTGCTCTACCAACTGAGCTAACGAGTCTAAAATAACTTCCGTTATCTTACGGTCCCGACGGGAATCGAACCCGCGATCTTCGCCGTGACAGGGCGACGTGATAACCGCTACACTACGGGACCTATGGGAGTTAACGGGATCGAACCGCTGACCCTCTGCTTGTAAGGCAGATGCTCTCCCAGCTGAGCTAAACTCCCTAGAGCTAAGCGACTTCCATATCTCACAGGGGGCAACCCCCAACTACTTCCGGCGTTCTAGGGCTTAACTGCTGTGTTCG
>CAJNCW010000006.1 GCA_905221345.1 bacterium | reverse complement strand
TGTCTTAACCCCTTGACCAACGGACCTTGAGCTTTTCAACTCTTTCTATTATACCTACTTTTTACACTTTGTCAAGGACTTTTTCAATCTCCTATACATTTTTTCTATGATAATAGGAAAGAGCCAGTTTAACCGACTCTCTCTATTCCGCTTTCCAATTAGTCGCACGTTCCTCTCCCCACCAGTACGGGATCAATTCGGCAACTTTGATTGTTTTTCTTGTTTTGTAGTCCATCATGAACTCTGCTTCTTTATTTTCAGCATTCAATTCTAAGAGAAATTCTCTGCAGGCGCCACAGGGCATACCTGATCCTTCGCCGTAAGGAGGTTGATCTCGAAAGGCGAGGATTTTCTTAACTTTAGTTTGTCCTGAAAATTGATACATATTGAAGAGAGCCGCTCGTTCTGCACAGAGATGAAAAACGCCACAAGTGCCCTCCATACAAAATCCTGTGAATAGTTGACCATCTTCTGCTTCTACCGCAGCAACAACATGGTTAGCATACACAAAGTCAGAAACTTCATGAGGATTGTATAAGGTTCGCGCTTCTTCATACATCTTTTCCCAGATATCCATTAGCAGTCCTTTTATTTAGAAATCTCTTTCAGCATGTTTTCGATATGCTGGATTGACTTTTCACGTCCGAGCAAGAAAATGGTATCTGGCAGTTCAGGACCATGCATTTCACCTGATACAGCAATACGAATAGGCATGAAGAGATTTTTCCCTTTAATACCTGTTTCTTTTTGAACTGCTTTGATTTGTGGGAAGATATTCTCTGTCACAAATTCTTCATCTGTCATTGCTTCTAGTTTCGCTTTGAAGGCTTCTAGAACAACCGGAACGGTTTCTCCTGCCATGACCTCGCGCTCAGCGTCTGTTAACTCTGGGAAATCTGAGAAGAAAAGATCTGTCAGCGGAACGATCTCATCTACTGACTTCATTTGTGGCTTGTAGAGTTCTACCATTTTTTCAGATTTGTCAGTCAAACGTCCTGCTTCTTCTAAGTATGGTTTAGCCATTTCAAAGATAGTAGCTAGATCGGCTCTCTTGATGTAGTCGTTGCTCATCCAGTCTAGTTTCTTCTGATCGAAGGCAGCTGGTGACTTGCTGAGACGATTTTCATCAAAGAGTTTAATCAATTCCTCACGAGAGAAAATTTCATCTTCGCCACCTGGATTCCAACCAAGAAGGGCAATAAAGTTAAAGACAGCTTCTGGAAGATAGCCTTTCTTACGGTAATCTTCGATAAATTGAAGGGTGTTGGTGTCACGTTTAGACAATTTTTTACCCGTTTCAGAGTTGATAATCAAAGTCATGTGACCAAATTCTGGAGCTTTCCAACCAAGCGCTTCATAAACCATGAGTTGTTTTGGAGTGTTGGCAATGTGGTCATCTCCACGGATAACATGAGAAATTTGCATATCGTGGTCATCAATAACAACAGCAAAGTTGTAAGTTGGATAACCGTCTTTCTTTTGAATTACCCAGTCGCCACCGATATTGCCACCTTCAAACTCGATATCACCTTTGACCATATCATGCCATTTATAGATACCAGATTCATTAACCGCCAAGCGAACAGTTGGGATGATCCCAGCTGCTTCACGTTCTGCGATGTAAGCTGCTTTCTCCTCTTCACTCATACCAAGGTATTCATTGATGTAACGAGGGGTTTCACCAGCTGCTTCTTGGCGCTCGCGCTCAGTAGCCAATTCTTCTTCTGTAACGTAAGATTTGTAGGCTTTACCTTCAGCTAACAGTTGATCAATATATTTTTGATACAAGTCCAAACGTTCAGACTGGCGATAGTTTTCATGAGTTTCTGGGCTCTCATCCCAATCCATGCCCAACCAGCGAAGATTTTCAAGCTGTGAGCGCTCTCCATCCTCAACATGGCGTTTACGGTCAGTATCTTCGATACGAATAATAAAAGTTCCACCATGATGGCGTGCGTAAAGGTAGTTAAACAATGCTGTACGGGCATTTCCGATGTGTAGTAGTCCTGTTGGACTTGGTGCGTAGCGTACGCGGATATCTTTTGACATAGTTTCTCCTATAAAGTCTCTAGGCGTCTGCCTTTTTGCTTTCTATATTATATCACAAGTCTCGCCTGAGTCCAATGTCTATGAGTAAAGAGAGTAAAAAGAGTGGTCAGGCCACTCTTTTCTTCTATTATAGACGTGCGTTAAGCTCTTTGCTCAATTCTTCAAATCCTGGTTTTCCAAGAAGGGCAAACATATTACGTTTGTAGGCTTCAACACCTGGTTGGTCAAATGGGTTGATGGCATTCAAGTAACCTGAAAGGGCAATTGCCAATTCGAAGAAGTAGATAGTGTAACCAAGAGTGAAGGCATCTTGCTCAGGAAGAGTCACGTACATGTTTGGTACGTCACCATCTGTGTGAGCAAGAAGAACACCGTCAGTCGCTTTTTTGTTTACAAAGTCAACGTCTTTTCCTTGAAGGTAACCAAGTCCGTCAAGGTCTTCTTCCAAAGTAGGGATGATCACGTTCTTACGCGGTTTGTCAACACGGACAACTGTTTCAAACATGATACGAGTTCCTTCTTGGATAAATTGACCAAGTGAGTGCAAGTCAGTTGAGAAGTTTGCTGAAGTTGGGTAGATACCTTTTTGATCTTTCCCTTCTGATTCACCAGCCAATTGTTTCCACCATTCTGAGAAGTATTGAAGTGATGGCTCGTAGTTTACCAAGATTTCAGTAGCGTAGCCTTTACGGTAAAGGATGTTACGAACCGCTGCATATTGGTAAGCTTCATTTTCTGAAAGTTTGTCTGAAGTGTAGTCTTTACGAGCTGCGTTGGCACCTTCCATAAGGGCTTTGATGTCTGCTCCTGATGCAGCGATTGGAAGCAATCCAACTGCTGTCAATACTGAGAAGCGTCCACCGATGTCATCTGGAACAACAAATGTTTCCCAACCGTTGGCATCTGCTTCAACCTTAACAGCACCTTTTTGGCGGTCAGTTGTTGCGTAGATACGTTTGTTAGCTTCTTCTTGACCGTATTTCTTAACCAAGAGTTCTTTGAAGACACGGAAAGCAATCGCTGGTTCTGTTGTTGTCCCTGATTTAGAAATCACATTTACTGAGAAGTCTTTATCAGCTACATACTCTACCAAGTCAGCAAGATAAGTAGATGAGATTGAGTTTCCTGCGTAAAGGATTTGTGGAGCTTTGCGCTCTTCTTTTGTTTGCAAGTTAGCAAAGTGGTGGTTCAAGAAGTCGATGGCTGCTTTGGCACCAAGGTAAGATCCACCGATACCGATTACAACCAATACATCGCTATCTGACTTGATTTGCTCAGCAGCTTTCAAGATGCGGTCGAATTCTTCGCGGTCGTAGTTTTCAGGAAGGTCCAACCAACCCAAAAAGTCGCTACCAGCACCAGTTCCTTTACGAATCAATTCGTCTGCAGCTGTTACTTGTGCTTGCATGTATTCCACTTCATGTGGGGCAACAAATTTGTCTAAAACTTTTGAATAATCAAATTTAATATGTGACATGATAATCCTCCAAAATTTCTTCTTTTCTATCATAACGCTTACCTTCGATTTTTTCAAGCTTTTTTATTGAATTTTCCCAATTTTTATCAGAATTCAAACGTTTGCGTAAATTTGCTAAAATATAAAAAATCTGAAAGAACGAATAAAAACGGCTAGAGACTCTAACCGTTACAATTCATTTAATAAATACTCAAATAGTTCTAAATTGCCGTCTTCTTCATTGACTAGAAACTCTGGGTGCCACTGCAAACCGATAATGCGATGCTCGTCGATAGACTCAATCGCTTCGATGGTCTGGTCTCTTGGATCAATAGCAGTCACACGGAAATTAGGCGCCAGGTCTTTAATACTTTGACGATGGACTGAGTTGACCTGACTTTCTTTGCCAAACAACTTAGCCACCACGCTTCCTTCTACCGTCTCAATAGAATGAGAGGTTCCAAAAGGCAGGCCTTGCCAGTGACCTTCAATTTCTTGGTGGAGAGTACCACCAAAAGCAACATTGACCAGCTGAACACCACGGCAGATTGCCAAAATAGGCTTATTCTGACGAAGTGCTTCTTTCAAGAGAGCTAGTTCAAATTCATCGCGTACAAGGTTGTAATCATCGCTCTCGATGGTTTTTTTCTCTCCATAAAACTGGGGATGGACATTTTGCCCGCCTGTCAAGATGAGTTTATCGATCATTTCCACATAATCGCGAACAATGGACTCATCCCCTACAGGAATCACTAAAGGGAGACCACCGACTTGACGAATGCTCTCTGCAAATTTACAGGATACAGATGAGTGAATGTTTTTCCCTTCTGCATCTACAGGACATAGATTTGCAGCAACTCCTACAACCGTTCTAGCCATGATGTGTCTCCTTTCGATTTTCTTGCGACAGTCTTATCTTATCACTCCAACCCTTTCCTGTCTAATATGTTTTTTTAAAGACCGTGATAAGTATTTTTTATGGATAAGAAAAAGCTGTCCAAGAGGACAACTTCTTTTTTTATTCGAAGACAAATTGATTGTGATACAGTTCCGAGTAGAAGCCTCCGAGTTTGAGCAACTCGTGATGATTCCCACGTTCAATAACCTCTCCATCTTTGAGGACAATAATCTGATCGGCATTGAGGATGGTCTTTAAACGATGGGCAATGACAAAACTGGTTCGACCTGCTACAACTGCCTCCATGGCATGTTGAATCTTGCTTTCTGTTACGGTATCCACATTGGAAGTCGCTTCATCTAGGATTAGGACTTGAGGATCTGTCATCAGGGTTCGAGCGATGGAAATCAATTGTTTCTGCCCAGTTGAGAAGATATTTTGCTCATCATCAATAAGGGTATCATACTTATCAGGCAAGCTTTCGATGTAGTCATGAATATGAGTTGCCTTAGCAGCAGCTTCAACCATTTCCTGACTGGCATCTGGCACACCAAAGCGGATATTGTCTCGGATTGTTCCACTAAACAAGACCGAATCCTGCAAGACAATCCCGACCTTGCTCCGCAGACTGTCCAAGTCGTAGTTACGGATGTCTTTACCATCAAAAGAAATGCTACCTGCATCCACATCGTAGAAGCGATTAATAAGGTTCATGATTGTCGTTTTCCCCGAACCAGTCGGACCGACAACTGCTATCATCTGCCCCTTAGGAGCTGAAATGCTAACATCTTTTAAAATCGGCTTGTCTGGCACATAAGAGAAATCAATATGACTGATTTCAACACCTTCTCGCAATTCCGTAAAGGCTGGTGCATTTTGCGGACGAATCTCTTCTTCTGCATCGAACATTTCTTGGATACGATCCGCTCCAGTAAAGGCCAACTGGAGGCTCCCCCAACTCGCAGCCACCTGGATAATCGGCTGGTAGTACTGCTGAGAAAATTGGGTAAACATGACAATCAAACCTAGGGCTGTCGTTGTTTCGATACTTGGATCGTTCAGCAGGACCGCAGAACCTGCAAAAATAACAATGGCCGTATTGACCAAACTCATCCCATTCATAACGGGAAAGAGGATACCTGAGAATATTCTCCCCTTAAAGGTCGCCTTGCGCACGCGCTCATTTTGCTCCACAAATCCTGCTATAATGTCTTCTTGAATTCCTTGAACGATGACAACCTTTTGACCTGAGATGCTTTCATCCATGTAGGCATTGAGTTTTCCGACTTCTTGTTGCTGGATGTTGGTGTACTTGCGAGCCATTTTTACAATAAAAACCAGCATGAGAAAGGCTACTGGTGTACTGGCAATAGTAATTAGCGCCAGCGTCACATTTTTTGAAAACATGACAAAAATCAAGCCGATGTAAAGAGCAATATTGCTCATAACTTGGACCAAACTTTCATTGAAAGCCTGAAGGATATTGTCCAAGTCACTAGTGAAGCGTGAAAGGATATCGCCATCTTGATGGCGGTCAAAGAAAGAAACAGTCAAACGCGAAAGCTTGCCAAAGAGGCCCTTACGCATCTCATTTGTCGACTCAGAAATAATACGGGTCATCAAAATCATGTAAATCAAACTGGACACAACCAAGACCAGCACAACCATGGCCAGATTCAGCATCAGGGCTGATAAACTCTGCCAGGCTAGTTCTGAAGTGCCATTTTGATAGGCTAGGACTAGATTAGCAAGCTCGGTCACTGCTTGTCCTGAAAAGACTGGAAAGAGGGCTTGGGCAATCGTCGCAACCACAACCATCAGAATCACAATGACAAAGGAGAGCTTGTGAACTTTAAAATAATTCCAGAAAAATCGAACTGTTTTCATTTTATTCCTCCCTTCCCTTTTGTGTTTCGTAGATTTCACGGTAGACGGCATTGTTAGCTACCAAGTCTGCATGCCGTCCTTCTCCAATCAAGCGTCCTTGGTCCAAGACCAAAATCTTGTCTGCATGGACGACTGAACTGATCTTTTGAGCGATGATAATCGTTGTTGTCCCTTTCAGATCCTTGTTCAAAGCTTCCTGTACGAGCCTCTCTGACTTGGCATCCAAGGCCGAAGTCGAATCGTCAAAAATCAGGATACGGGGATTGCTGACAATCCCACGGGCAATGGACATCCGTTGTTTTTGTCCACCAGAAAAGTTGGTGCCCCGTTCTTCGACCTGACTCTCAAATTTATTTTCCATGCGTCCGATGAATTCACTGGCTTGGGCGATACGTGCCGCACGTTCTAGTTCTGACACGCTGGCATTACCTTTTCCTTGGCGGAGATTATCTGCAATGGTTCCACTAAAGAGAATAGCCCGTTGCAAGACGATGGAGACTGTTTTACGCAAGGTTCCCTCGCTAACGTCTCGAATATCCTTGCCACCAATCTTGATAGAACCCTCCTGTGGATCGAAAAGTCGTGGAATTAACTGAGCCAGAGTGGACTTCCCTGCTCCAGTCGCCCCAACCACACCGACCATCTGACCAGGCGCAATATCAAAGGTCACATTCTTCAACATAGGTTCATCGTCATTAGGATAGGCGAAAGTCACATTTTCAAAAGAGAGACTTCCTTCTAACTCTTCGTCTGGGAGATCTTTAAAGGCCATCGCTGGCTCTGTATCTAGAACCTCACGGATACGCATCATCGAAATCATAGCCCGACTGACAGAATTTCCTAAAAATCCAATCATGACGATTGTAAAGATAATCTGACTGAGATAGTTGACAAAGGAAGCGATAGAACCCACAACTGACGGATCAGACTGAGCCATCCCTGCCACTAACCAGATAGAGAGGAAGACCGCCCCGTAACCAAACAGCATCATGAAAGGTTCAACTACTGAGAAAGCATAGCCGATATAAATATTTTGTCCCAAAAGCTCATCTGAAACTTCTGTAAACTTTTCAAATTGCGCTTTTTCTTGCACGAAAGACTTGACCACACGTACCCCACGTAGATTCTCCTTGGCGATGGCATTGATCCGTTCAAGAAGGGTTTGAAACTTAGCAAATCGTGGCCCCATCATCCCCATCATGGTACCTGTAAGCGCAAAAATCAGCACTACCATAAGGACAATTACCCACCAAAGCGACGGAAGGGTGTGAACCGCCAAGATAAAGGAACCAATAAAGAGCACTGGGAGACGGAAGAGAATTTGGAAAATCATCATCACCATATTCTGAATTTGGTTAATATCATTGGTCATACGAACAACCAGATTTCCAGCATTAAACTGCTCGATATTGGCATAAGAAAAGGTTTGGATCTTGCGAAAAGCATCTTCCCGAAGATCGGAAGATACTCCTTGAGCGATATAGGCCGCAAGAACAACGTTGATACCACCTGCAACCAGCCCCACGAGGGCTACTCCTATTAACCAGGCCCCAATACTATAAATAGCCTCGTGCTGACCAGCCAGTAAGGCCTCTAAAACTTCCTGCAAATAGCGTGGTTGCAAGAGCGAACTCGCAATCATTAGACCTGTCATCATCAAAGACGCCAGGGCATACCATTTGTAGGCTTTAATTTTTTTAATCAGCATACTTCCTCCTAATCATATAGACAAAAGGGAGTGACGAAATTCGTCAGCTCCTCTTATTCCTTTCATGTTGATGTTATTCTAGCAAAAAAGAGGAATCTTGTCAAAGAAGTATTTTATCCTAAATTCCTATCTTTGCCTATAAGTAGGTGCATGAAAAGGCTTTTTATGATAAAATGAAAGGAGAACTCTTACAAGGAGGAAAAGATGAAGAAACAGACCATCGCTGTCTTGGGTCCAGGCTCTTGGGGAACTGCCCTTTCGCAGGTCCTAAATGACAATGGACACGAGGTTCGAATTTGGGGAAATATTTCTGACCAGATCAATGAAATCAATAACCAGCATACAAATAAACGATACTTCAAAGATATCCTACTCGACGAAAAGATCAAAGCCTATCATGACTTGAAAGAAACACTAAAGGATGTGGATGCTGTTTTATTTGTGGTCCCAACAAAAGTAACGAGACTGGTTGCCCAACAAGTAGCAAAGGTACTTGATCACAAGGTTGTCATCATGCATGCCTCCAAAGGCTTGGAACCAGATAGCCACAAACGCCTATCAACCATTCTTGAAGAGGAAATCCCAGCTGACCTTCGTAGTGACATTGTCGTTGTTTCAGGACCTAGCCACGCTGAGGAAACCATTGTACGGGATATTACCTTGATCACCGCAGCCTCTAAAGACCTTGAAACTGCTCAGTACGTTCAAAATCTCTTTAGCAATCACTACTTCCGCCTCTATACCAATACGGATGTTATCGGGGTTGAAACCGCTGGTGCTCTTAAAAACATCATTGCAGTTGGTGCAGGTGCATTACATGGTCTAGGGTTTGGCGACAATGCCAAGGCGGCCATCATCGCACGTGGCTTGGCTGAAATCACCCGTCTAGGAGTAGCTCTTGGAGCTAACCCTCTGACTTATAGCGGTCTTTCTGGAGTTGGGGATTTGATCGTAACGGGGACATCTGTCCACTCTCGTAACTGGAGAGCCGGTGATGCCCTCGGTCGTGGAGAATCCCTCGCAGACATCGAAACAAACATGGGCATGGTCATCGAAGGCATTTCAACGACTCGAGCAGCTTACGAACTAGCTCAGGAATTGGGGGTTTACATGCCTATCACACAGGCTATTTACCGAGTTATCTACGAAGGTGTCAATATCAAGGAAGCAATTAACGACATCATGAACAATGAATTTAAAGCAGAAAACGAATGGTCTTAGACCCTTATAGAAAGGAATATTATGAAACAAAAAGTAAGAAAAGCAATTATCCCTGCCGCCGGACTAGGAACTCGTTTCCTCCCTGCAACTAAGGCCTTGGCCAAGGAAATGTTGCCAATTGTAGACAAGCCAACTATCCAGTTTATCGTCGAAGAAGCTCTCAAATCTGGCATCGAAGACATCTTGGTTGTTACGGGTAAGTCAAAACGTTCCATTGAGGACCACTTCGACTCAAACTTCGAATTGGAATACAACCTCAAAGAAAAAGGGAAAACAGATCTTTTAAAACTAGTTGATGAGACAACTGGCATGCGCCTGCATTTTATCCGCCAAACGCATCCACGTGGTCTCGGAGATGCTGTTTTGCAAGCCAAAGCTTTCGTTGGAAATGAACCTTTTGTCGTGATGCTTGGCGATGACTTGATGGATATCACTAACGAAAAGGCTGTTCCGCTTACCAAACAACTCATGGATGACTACGAGCGTACCCACGCGTCCACTATCGCTGTCATGCCAGTCCCTCACGATGAAGTATCTGCCTATGGAGTTATTGCTCCGCAAGGCGAAGGAAAAGACGGCCTTTACAGCGTTGAAACCTTCGTTGAAAAACCGGCGCCAGAGGATGCTCCTAGTGATCTTGCTATCATCGGACGCTACCTCCTCACGCCTGAGATTTTCCAAATTCTAGAACACCAAAAACCAGGTGCTGGAAATGAAATCCAGCTGACGGATGCAATCGACACCCTCAATAAAACACAACGTGTATTTGCTCGTGAGTTCAAAGGGGCTCGTTACGATGTCGGGGACAAGTTTGGCTTTATGAAAACCTCCATCGACTACGCTCTCAAACACCCACAAGTCAAGGATGATTTGAAAGATTACCTCATCCAACTCGGAAAAGAGTTAGCTGAGGGGAAATAAAAAATACCTTATATACAAAGAAGAACTAGGATAGTTGACTATCCTAGTTCTTCTTTTATTTGCACTTATCTCATCCCTTTGTAGAAAAGGAAAACGGCCAATGCAATAAAAAGTACAGTGGCTCCGACTCTCTGGCCAGTACTATACATCCTTCTCTCCCCTTTGACTGGGAAGATGACTGCTAGAAAGACACCTCCTACTGCGCCACCGATATGGCCTGCTAGGCTGATTCCTGGAATCAGAATACTTCCAATGATATTTATCACGAAAAGCGTCAGGTAGGATTGCCCTAACTGCTGGATATAGGGGCTGCGAGTCGCATAGCGCAAAACGATAATCGCAGCAAATAATCCATAGAGAGAAGTGGAGGCACCTGCTGCTAGGACTTTCGGTGTGAAAGCAAAAACAAAGAGATTGCCCATCATTCCTGATAAGAGATAAAGAAGGAAAAATTGCTTAGAGCCGAAAATCTCCTCCACCTGTTGTCCAAGAAAGTAGAGTGAAATCATATTGACAATGAAATGCTCCCATCCAATATGCACAAATATAGCCGAAAATAGGCGCCAAATCTGCTCTGGGAACAGGCGAATGATCGGTCCATACATAGCTCCAAACTGAAACAGAGTTTTGGCTTGATCAAAGTTGATACCCGTAGTAATCAGCATCAAGAGAAATACCAATGCTGTTACTAGGAGAAAGAAACTAGTCACAGGATAACGTTTATCAAAGATTTTCTTCATAGATTAGCACCTCCTGGACGGGAATATCATGGTCTTCCAAGTTAAACTCCTGAACCTGACAAGGATAGATTGTACTCATGGTATGTCCAGCAAAATGTTCTAGATAGCGGTCGTAGTATCCTCCACCATATCCAATCCGATAGCCCTCTGTTGTAAAAGCCAAGCCCGGAACATGAATTAAATCAATCTGAGACGGTTCCACCACTTCCAAGTCTCCTTGCGGTTCCAGTAAACCAAAGGAAGTTTTTGCCAACTGCTGCGGATCATAGACCACAAACTCCATGCGCCCCTTGGGATAGGTTTTGGGTATCAAAACCTTCTTGCCGTCCTTCAGCGCCTGCTCAATCAGTTCTTGCGTTTGAAATTCATGCGGAAAGGAGAGATAAGTTGCGGTGACCTTAGCTTCTTGGTAAAAGGGGTGATTTAAAAATCGCTCAGTTAAAACTTGGTCCATAGCCTGTTTTTGCTCCTGAGATAGAGTCTTCATTTCTTGCAAAATTTTCTTGCGTAGTTCTGCTTTCATAGACAACTCCTCTACTCTGCTGCCTTCTTTTTCAAGAAACTAGAGACCGCATCTACCCCAATGGCTAAGGCTTCTTCCTTAGGGCTCATCTGAGGGTGATGAAGGGCGTAGGGACTATCGATACCTAGCCAGAACATAACGCCATCAACTTTTGAAAGGAGGTAACCAAAGTCCTCACCTGTCATAGCAGGCTCGATATCAATCAACTCGATTCCATCTTTCTCTTCAAAGAATGTCATTAGTTCACGCGCCAAGGCTGGATTGTTCTCAACAGGTAGGTAGCCCCCTTGTTTGAGTTCCACTTCTACTTCCATACCAAAGGCTGCCGCAACTCCCTCTGCGACTGTTTTGACTCTTTTTTGTACCAAGAGACTCATGTCCTGTGTCAAGGCCCGAATGGTTCCATGTAAAAAAGCTGTGTCTGTGATGACATTGTTGGTTGTTCCAGCTTGGAAAAGGCCAAAAGTCACCACCGCCCCCTCGATTGGGTTGACATTGCGGCTGACAACTGACTGTACTTGGGTCACAAAGTAACTAGCAGCCACCAAGGCGTCATTAGCTTCATGCGGAAAAGCTGCGTGTCCTCCTTTTCCTTTAAAACGAATCTTCACCTCACAAGTCCCTGCAAAGAGCGTATGGGTATTGGTCGCAATCTGACCGACCTTCAAATCTGGACGAACATGGAGACCATAAAATTGGTCTGGCAACCAATTTCCAAAAGCGCCATCCTCATACATGAGCATGCCACCAGCTTCATTTTCTTCAGCAGGCTGAAATAGGAAGAGCAAATTATTCTTGGGTTGCTCCTCAAGGGCGCACTCGAGACAGCCCAAGGCAATGGTCATATGAAAATCATGGCCACAGGCATGCATGCGACCTTGGTGTTGAGAAGCAAAAGGTAGACCTGTTTGTTCGACAATAGGCAGACCATCAATGTCTGTTCGCCAACCAATGGTTCGCTCCGGCTGACTTCCCTGCAGGTAGACCAAAATTCCTGTCCGCCAAGTACGAACTTGAACAAAGTCCTTGCCCGTAGTCAATTTTTCAATCACATCCAGCAAATAAGCCTGAGTCTTGAATTCCTCCAAGCCAATCTCTGGAATCTGGTGCAAATCTCGTCTAGTCTGAATCAAATCTAACATCTATCTATCCTCCTTTTGATAGCAGAAAGAGGCTGGAAAAAGGGTTCCGCCTCTTTTTTACTTTTACAAGGTACGAAGCGCATCTTCTAGCGCTGTTTTTTGTTGAGTTTGGGCATCAATCTCTTTGATGATACGAGCTGGAACACCTGCTACTACAACGTTTTCTGGGACATCTTGCGTCACGATAGCTCCTGCAGCGACAACTGAACCACTGCCGATTTGGACTCCTTCAATAACCACTGCATTGGCACCGATAAGAACATTGTCTCCGACACGAACTGGATCGGCACTGGCTGGTTCAATCACACCTGCCAAAACTGCCCCTGCACCAACGTGGCTGTTTTTCCCAACGATAGCACGTCCACCAAGGATGGCCCCCATATCAATCATGGTTCCTGCACCGATTTCAGCACCGATATTGATAACTGCTCCCATCATGATAACAGCATTGTCACCAATTTCCACTTGGTCACGGATAATAGCACCTGGCTCGATACGTGCGTTGATAGCACGTTTATCTAGCAAAGGAACGGCCGAATTACGAGCATCTTGCTCAACAACATAGTCTTGATTCTCTACCAAACCTTCGAGAAGCGGAGCGACATCCTTCCAGTCCCCGAATAAAACATTTCCTAGTTTGACAACAGAGCTAGGCACAGCAGTTGCGAGTTCCCCTTCAAAGGTTACTTTGACACTGGTTTTCTTTTCAGCATTGGCGATAAATTGGATAATTTCTTGAGCGTTCATTTTTGTAGCAGTCATAGGCGCCTCCTGGTTCCTTATAATGATACCTATTCTACCAAAAAAGGCCTCAAATTTGAAGCCTTAAGCACTCGAACAAAACATTTTACCTCTCCTTCGTTTCCTCGATTGATAAGAAAACCATCGGAACGATAATCAAAATCATGGCCAAAGCCAGAAAACCATCCAAAACCATACCTAGAAATAGCACACTTAACAATGCGGAAGATAAAGGTTCGCTAGCACTCACTACTGACACAACTAACGGTGAAACGAGCAGCACAGCCTTCATCGAAAGGAAAAAAGCGAAAGCCGTTCCAAACACAGCAATAGTAAAACAAATCAAAAGGCTCGTCACATCAAGTTGAAAGGTAATCTGATGAACAGGATAAAGAAAATTGCTAAAAACACCTGCTAGCAACATCCCCCAACCAACGGTTGGCACAAAACCATAGTCACGTGCAAAACGCTGAGGCAGGATAACGTTGAACATAACACCTACAGCACTGAGGAGTCCAGTGACCAAAGCTAAGGGAGTCATGGACAACTGGGACAGATCTCCTTTTGTAGCCATCAAAAAAACACCTAGCATGGCAATCAAAACATAGAGAATGGCTGTGATGGAAGCCTTCTTCTGGTATACAATTCGATTATAAAACAAGATAAAAACTGGACTGATAAATTGCAAAATGGTCGCCGTCGTCGCATTCGAATACTCAACACAGAGATAAAAGAAAAACTGCACAGAAAAAATACCTAGAATAGCATAGGCTAAAAAAGGCAGATAATTTTTCTTGTCCCGCCAGATATCCAATAACTGGGTGCGTAACTGAAAGGCTGATAAAACTAAAACCAAACTCCCTGCCACTAGCAAGCGCATGGAAGTGATCCAGCCAGACGACACCTGATAATGGGCGAAAAAATATTCTCCTAAAATACCACAAATTCCCCAAATTAGACCTGACAACAGTGAATATAGAGTTCCCTTAAAAATCTTCTTTTGATACTTATTCATTCTCCTATTGTAACACGAAATGAAAAAAGAAAAAAGTAGCATGAAAAAATATTATTGAATGAATCATGCTACTTTTTTATTCTATCGATTTGATTGATTTGAGCGAGTTGATGAGCTTGTTCCCGAACTACCACTTGAGCTTGGGAGAGTTGGGGTAGGAAGAGTGGGTAAACTTCCTAAAATGCTCTTCCAAGCATTTTGATAATCGGCATCGCTCCCTCCGATGGCAAAGCGGTAAGTAGTTACTGGCGCCCCTTCTTTAGTAGCCCAATAGCTCGTTACTGTAGAACCTGAAACGGTGACTTCTTTGCCATTGATTGTGACCTTGCCAGGTTTCTCTCCTGTCGATTTGAGGACTTGAGACTTGGTCACGCTTGGATCTAGACTAAAGCGCTCATTTCCCCATATGCCAGGTTCGGCTTGTTGAATGGCATTGACCAAGTGAGCCATATAGTTGGCATTGCGGTAATGACCAGCGCCCTTAGCTAGCGGTCGGTTGTCATCGTGACCTAGCCATCCTCCCAGAGTCAAGCGTGGCGTAGAAAGCATGAGCCACATATTTTCATCTTCATTGGTCGTACCAGTTTTTCCAATCCAGTCGGCGCGAGCTAGACTTGGATTGATAGAAGCCAAGTCGGTCTGGAAGATAGAAGTAATTCGAGATGAAATCACCTCGCGAAGCAAACTCTGCATGATGGTCGCTGTCGCCTTTGAATAAACTTGGACAGGCTGACTTTTATGCTCATAAATCACTTGTCCCGTCGTCGTCTCGATCTTGGAAATCATATGCTTCTTGTGGTAGACCCCATTATTAGCCAAGGTCTGATACCCGTTAGTATGCTGGGCGACTGTAACCTCAATTCCCCCACCCATCGGTAAACTTTCGATACCATATTCTGGAATCTCGTAACCCATTTTTTCCATATAGCCTTTGACATCAACACCCTTCTCTCGAAGTGTACGATAAGTCCAGTAGGCTGGGATATTCCATGAGTAGTTAAGGGCTTCTCCCAATGTCATCATGCCCGTACCAGGACTATTGACATACATGATGGGATTGCCGTTTGAAAAGTTTGTCGGATAGTTAGACAAGATACTTGCGCTTCCCATCAAACCTTGGTCAATCGCGATACCATAGGCCAGTATCGGCTTAGTGGTTGAAGCTGGAGAACGTTTGGTATCGATAGCATGATTGTTCTGATTTTCTTGATAATTACGACCACCAACAAATCCAAGAATGGCTCCTGTTTGGTTGTCCATGAGGACATTCCCTACTTCAGGCTGGCCTGTCGAATCATCTAGCAGATATCCGTAGGTCGCAACCGCATTTTGCATTGCGGTATGAACGTTTTTATTGATGGTTGTCGTAATCTTATAACCACCGTTTTCAATTTCCTTGGTTGCTAGGTCATGATAAGCTTTCTGGATGGACTCATTCTTTAACTCTTGCGCAGAGACATTATCTCGTTGGACGAGGTAATCATACATGCAATCAGTTGCTTCTGCCAGGGTTGCATAGTAGAGATAGTCGCGTGAGCTTCCGTTGACACTACCTGATGGTAGAAAGTCTTGCTTAAAGTCATAATTCTTATACTTGTCGTAATCTTCCTGACTCAGAGCACCTGTCCGGTACATATTATAGAGGACGTCCTTGGCACGCTTGATTCCCAAAGCCATATCCTCATCACTCTTCATACTGCCATCAGATTCATAAGGGGAATAACTAATCGGACTCTGTGGCAAGCCTGCGATAAAGGCCGCTTGAGGTATCGTCAAATCTGAAGCATTAACACCGAAAATTCCTTCTGCAGCTTGCTGGGCACCTGCAATATTTTGACCTTTGTGATTGCGACCAAAAGGAGCTATGTTGAGGTAGGTTGTTAAAATCTCATCCTTACCCATAGTCCGCTCTAAAGCTAGAGCATCAATGATTTCTTTGGCCTTACGAGCTAGAGTGGGAGCATCCCCCACCACTTGCTGCTTGATAACCTGCTGAGTCAAGGTCGAACCACCACTGGATGACCCCAGACCAACAAAAGTTCCCAAGGTCGCACGAATAACGGCCTTAGGCACAACTCCCTTGTGCTCATTGAAATGCTCGTCCTCTGTCGCAATGATAGCCTTTTTAAGATTATCTGATATAGCATCCGAAGCTACTGAAGTTCGCAACAAATCGCCCTCAATCGAAGCGATGGTAGTCCCGTCAGAATAAGTGATTTCTGAGATAGAGGCAATATCCTTCACTTGCTTGACCAACTCTTCTGCTTGAGGTACCTGAGTCTTATCAAATAGAGCAACGCCATAGCCCATAGCCACTCCAGCGCCAAACATGCCACCGATAAAGCCTAGGATAAAGAGGGTGTTGAAAACTACTTTAAAGCCACTCAAAACCTTAGCCAAAATAGATCCTACTCTTTTGACCTTATCAGAAGAACTATTTTTATTATTCTTTTTACTTACTGATTTTTTCTTCCATCTTACAGTCTGTTGCTGAAAAAAATTCAGCAGCTTTGTTTTTGATTCATTGTTTCTTTTTTTCATGAATGTCCTCGCTTTCTTTATTATATCATAAAAGGGAAACTTTCAATAAAATAGCCACTTTCTTCCCTATTCTACTAGGCTATTGCCCAAGTTTGTGATACAATAGGTAGAAACAATATTTTAAAAAGGAGAAAAGACACATGCACATTTTTGATGAGCTAAAAGAGCGTGGTTTGATCTTTCAAACGACTGATGAAGAAGCTTTACGCAAAGCCCTAGAAGAAGGTCAAGTTTCTTATTATACTGGCTATGATCCAACTGCTGACAGCCTTCACCTCGGTCACCTCGTCGCAATCTTGACAAGTCGTCGTTTGCAACTAGCAGGTCACAAACCTTATGCGCTCGTTGGCGGTGCTACAGGTCTCATCGGAGATCCGTCCTTCAAAGATGCTGAGCGTAGTCTCCAAACAAAAGACACAGTAGATGGCTGGGTCAAGTCTATCCAAGGACAACTGTCTCGCTTTCTTGACTTTGAAAATGGTGAAAATAAAGCTGTCATGGTCAACAACTACGACTGGTTTGGCAGCATCAGCTTCATTGACTTCCTCCGTGATGTCGGAAAATACTTCACTGTCAACTACATGATGAGTAAAGAGTCTGTTAAAAAACGGATCGAAACCGGAATTTCTTACACTGAGTTTGCCTACCAAATCATGCAAGGGTATGACTTCTTTGTCCTTAACCAAGAGCACAATGTAACCCTCCAAATCGGTGGTTCTGACCAATGGGGAAATATGACAGCTGGTACCGAATTACTTCGTCGGAAGGCTGACAAGACTGGTCACGTAATCACTGTTCCACTCATCACAGACGCGACTGGTAAGAAATTTGGTAAATCTGAAGGAAACGCGGTTTGGCTCAACCCTGAAAAGACTTCTCCATACGAAATGTACCAATTCTGGATGAACGTTATGGACGCTGACGCTGTTCGCTTCTTGAAAATCTTTACTTTCTTGTCACTTGATGAGATTGAAGACATCCGCAAACAGTTTGAAGCGGCGCCACACGAACGCTTGGCTCAAAAAGTCTTGGCTCGTGAAGTCGTAACACTTGTTCACGGAGAAGAAGCCTACAAAGAAGCCCTTAACATCACTGAACAACTATTTGTCGGGAATATCAAAAACCTTTCTGTCAAAGAACTTAAACAAGGACTTCGTGGTGTGCCAAACTACCAAGTAAAAGCAGACGAAAACCACAATATCGTAGAACTTCTCGTATCTTCTGGTGTGGTTAACTCAAAACGTCAAGCCCGTGAAGATGTTCAAAATGGAGCTATCTATGTCAACGGCGAACGTATCCAAGACCTTGACTATGTCTTGAGTGACGCAGATAAGTTAGAAAACGAACTCACCGTTATCCGCCGTGGTAAGAAAAGATACTTCGTGTTGACATACGAATCTGGAGAATCTGCTGAATATACCGAATATGATATTGTCTAACGGTTATCCGTCGTAGGGAGAAGAAATACTACGTTCTAACATACTAAAAAACAGACTGGATGTATTTGCCATCCAGTTCTTTTTTTGCTAGACTAAAACTATGAATACAAACCTCAAACCTAAACTCCAGCGTTTTGCTTCTGCTACCGCTTTTGCCTGCCCTATCTGCCAAGAAAAGCTGACCTTGGTTGAAACCAGTCTCAAGTGTGATAATCGACATTCTTTTGACCTTGCAAAATTCGGCTATGTCAATCTAGCACCTCAAATCAAGCAATCTGCCAACTACGACAAGGAAAACTTCCAGAACCGCCAGCAAATTCTTGAAGCTGGCTTTTATCAGGCTATCTTAGAAACCATCTCAGACCTGCTTGCAAGACTAGAAACTGCCAAAACTATCTTGGATATCGGTTGTGGCGAAGGATTCCACTCTCGCAAGCTCCAAGAAAGTCACTCTGACAAAACCTTCTACGCCTTTGATATTTCCAAAGATTCCGTTCAAATCGCTGCCAAGAGTGAACCCAACTGGGCGGTCAACTGGTTTGTCGGTGACCTAGCTCGTCTCCCTATAAAAGACGCCAGCATGGATATTCTGCTTGATATCTTTTCACCAGCCAACTATGGAGAATTTCGCCGCGTTTTATCCAAAGACGGTATCTTGATAAAGGTCATCCCAACTGAAAATCACCTCACAGAAATCCGTCAAATGGTGCAGGACCAGCTGACAAAGAAGGACTATTCCAACCAAGATATCAGAGAACATTTCCAAGAACACTTCAGCATCAAATCTAGCCAAATAGCCTCCCTGACAAAACTCATCACAGAAGAGCAACGCCAAGCTTTGCTTTCCATGACACCCCTTCTCTTTCACGTTGACCATACCAAGATTGACTGGAGCCAACTGACAGAGATTACCATCGAAGCAGAGATTTTGGTTGGGAAAGCACTGTAAATAAAACTTTCAGATAAGACAAAACCCGCATCCTTGATTGAGGTGCGGGTTTGATTATAGAAACCTAGATATTTAAAATTTATCTCCATTTCCCCTCCTATCCTATACTATACTTTTAGCAGTGACAATTTATGAAGTTTATCGATGGTTAGTTTTCGAAGTTTTGGTCTTTTTGTATTTTTGAGAGCCCAATAACTTAGTCCAAATAATCCAACAATCCATAAAAGAGATACGATTAAACTATCAAAATTTAATTTAAAATCAGCTTTATTAAAGAAGTCAACATAAATTCCCAAGAAGGTTATATCCATAAAATTCTTAATTTCTGAACTAACTTGTGAAAACATTGGCAAGAATGATAAAGCTAACATGGGAATTAAACCATATACTTGCGCCTGTGTTTGTGTTTCTGATATAGAGCCAATAACTAAATTCAGAAGTATAGTACATAAGGCTACTAATGAAACTACAGCAAGATATATAGGGTAATCTGTTCCAAAATTAAATTCAACCATTATAGGGAAGGTAATAATTGCTGCTGAGGCAAAAATTACAGGATAAAATAGAACAGAAACAAGATATTCACCACGGCGAACTCCACTTAAAACAAGAGTTCTAAAAATTCTTTTCTCTTTTTCTTCTGCAATCGAACTTGAAATCATTGAACCTGAAGAGAATGAGAAAGCCATTGTTAAACTACTATATAGCAATGTCTTCCCTTGAGTTCCATCAGTATTCATGAAATTTTGGAAAAGCAGAACTAGAAAGAACGGGAATATTACCTGAACTAAAGTGTTTTTGTTATTCAATAATACTTGTGTCCTCAACCAAATAAGGGCTAAAATTCGTTTAAGCATCTAATTTTTCTCCTGTCAATTTAATAAAAATATCTTCAAGTGTTGGTTCACATGAGTGAATCATCATAATTTTTTGGTAGTTTTCTTCTCTCAGGGCCTCGAAGTTGATTATTTCTCTACTTGTATCGCTATAAGTAAGTTCAACTTTCTTTTCCGTGTTATATTTTTGGATGATATTTTTAGGGCTTCCCTGCTCAACAAGATGACCTTTATTCAAAAGAGCCAAATCATCGCATAAAAGAGTTGCCTCATTCATATCGTGAGTGGTTAAAAAGATTGTTGTTCCTTTTTCTTTCAACTCATGTAATAGTTTATGAATTTTCTTTGATGTAGTAGGGTCCAATCCACTGGTAGGTTCATCTAAAAATAATACCTTAGGATAGTTGATTAAGGCACGAGCTAAAAGCATTCGTTGACGCATACCTGTAGAAAGTTTTTCAGCTGGAGTATCTTTACTATCATATAGATCAACTTGTTTTAGAATTTCCTCAATTCGATTTGTTGAAGTGCCATACAATTTTGCAAAAAATAGCAAATTTTTGTACAGGCTTAATTTTTCATAGTAACCGCTTGTATCTCCCACTAATCCTAACTCTTCAAAATCTGAAGGGAGCAATTTTTGAGAATCTTTCCCCAACAATTCTGTCTTTCCGCTATTAGCACGTAGCTGTCCTGTCAAAATATTGATCATTGTTGTTTTTCCTGAACCAGACGGACCTAGGAATCCAAAAATCTCTCCTTCGTTTACTACAAAACTAATATTGTTTAAAGCAACTTTATCTCCAAAACTTTTAGTAACTCTCTCTACTTTAATCATCTTACGGCCTCTTTCTACTTTATTTTCTAATTATGAATCGCGCTCTAGGATCTTCACTCACTCTCATCTGTTATGTCAATAACCCTAATCCTATTTTTTAAGTTAGAGTCCATTTTTATTTCTCGCATTTCATTTGGAAGCAAGAGAATTAACTTAAACAATCTCTTGTCAAGTGTTACTTTACACAAACGTCCGCTATCTAAGCTATTTTTAATAATTAAATAGTCCGTCCTGACAAACTTTTCGCCAATAAAATAGGTAATTTTTTTTGCCATATTTTCCTCCCAGCTGCTAACCTACATTCTGTTTAAATAGGAACATTTCTAGCATTGCAATCTTCTTAACTTATTTACAATAACAGTGTATACCTTATGAGAGTAAAAAAACAGGACATTTATGTCCTATTTTTTATTTATATCTCTGGGAACTCTTCTCTTAGTTCCTCTATCACTCGATTTTTAAAATTCATGTCATTCAAAAATTCTGCTCCGTTGATAGCTTTTTCATAGTATTGCAGAGCTTTCTCTTTATCTTTTTCTCCGTATAGGTGATATTTTGCTTCTATGTAGTCTACAGTTGGTTTTAAACTAGTATCTCCTACTTCAACCATGACTTCTCTTAGAGAACTCAAGATTACAGGAATAAATTCTTGATAATTGATGTCAAGCTGATAAAGTACTAAACCTATCAGTACTCTTTGTAGTAAGTGGGTATAATTGATATCAGCATAGTTTGTTTGAGATACAATATTTAAACAAACTTTTTTCAAGGTAACTTCGTCTCGTATTGAATTAACAGTAAGAGATAAAAAGTACAAGTACAAGATCAGCAAGTCATTTGTTGAGTACTCTGTTTGTAACATTGTTTGTTTAAAATACTCTTCAATTAAACCCTCTCCAAATTCAGCATTTTCAGAAACATATACATCATCGATGGCTTGCAAGACCTCAACTGCTACTTGCTCATCCTCAGGAAGGTTTTCATAGAAATGTTCTTGAATCTCTTCAAAGATAGCTTCACGTTGGTGGATTTTCTCTTCATCTCCATGAATAGATTGACGAATCAATTTTGTTTTGAGTTTTAAATACTCTTTAGGAACAATTAGCATGCCTTCATCAATTAACTGAGATATCGGAACTCCTAACACTTCAGCTATATAGTCTAGTTTTGCTAAGCTGGGCAAGTTATTTCCTGTTTCAATTCGGCCCAACTGACGAACAGTCAGTTCTTTTTCATCTCCACAAAAAGCTTCCCTACTCAATCCTTTTTCAGTCCGTAAGGTACGAATCCGTTTCCCAATTTTTAAATTACTCATAATGCGCCTCTTCAAATTCTAATTTGATATTCAAACAACTGCTTGTACACGTTCCCATTTTAACACACTTTTTTACAATTTTCAGATAAAAATAATGATAACTAATAGTTGTAAGCCATAACTCTATATAGATGCCCCGTTTCAATAGTGTATCTGAGGTCTATTTCTACTCAGGTATTCAAAAAAAGCGAATTTCAATCGAAACTCGCTTTATAGGAAAGTGTATTAGTATAAATCTTGTATCTTAGTTCAAGTGCCAGATATCTTCGTTGTACTGAGCGATTGTACGGTCAGATGAGAAGAATCCTGCTTTGGCAATGTTAACGATGACTTTATCCAACCATGCGTCACGGTCTTCGTAGTCAGCAAGCATTTGCTCTTTGACTTTGATGTAGTCTTCCAAGTCAAGGAGAGTCATGAACCAGTCTTTGTTGATCAATTCGTTGTAAAGACGTTCCAAGCGTTCTTTCTTACCTACTGCAAGAACAGCATCGCTCACGATGAAGTCAACCAATGGTTTGATAGCTTCACGAGCATAGAATTCGCTTGATTTGTAAGCTGCTTTTGCGTAAAGGTCGATAACAGTTTCTGAATCTTCACCAAAGATGTAGATGTTTTCATCGCCAACCAACTCAGCGATTTCCACGTTAGCTCCGTCCATAGTACCAAGAGTCAAAGCTCCGTTCAACATGAATTTCATGTTACCAGTACCTGAAGCTTCTTTAGAAGCAAGTGAGATTTGTTCTGAGATGTCACATGCTGGGATGAGGAAGCTTGCGGCAGTAACGTTGTAGTTTTCAACCATTACAACTTGCAAGTGTGGAGCTACTGCTGGATCGTTTGCAATCACTTCTGACAAGCAAAGGATCAAGTGAATGATGTCTTGAGCGATTGTGTAGGCAGGAGCTGCTTTACCACCAAAGAAGACTGTGATTGGACGAGCAGGGATGTTACCAGCCTTGATATCAAGGTATTTGTGGATCACATACAAAGCGTTCATTTGTTGGCGTTTGTACTCGTGAAGACGTTTGATTTGGATATCAAAGATAGAGTTTGTATTGATTTCCACACCTTGGTGTTCTTTCAAGTGACGAGCCAATTTACGTTTGTTGTGAGCCTTGATGCTTTCCAATTTTTCTTTGACAGCAGCCTTGTCATCGTATGACAAGAGTTTTTCAAGCTCATCTGCTTCATGGTGCCAACCACGGCCAATAATCTCATCCAAGTAGTGAGACAAGCTTGGGTTAGCGTGCATGAGCCAACGACGGAATGTGATACCGTTTGTTTTGTTGTTGAATTTTTCTGGGTAGATGTCGTAGAAAGCTTTCAACTCTGAGTTTTTCAAAATCTCAGTGTGGAGAGCCGCAACCCCGTTTACACTGTATCCGTAGTGGATATCCATGTGAGCCATGTGAACACGTCCACTCTCATCGATGATTTGAACGGCTGGATCTTTGTATTCTGCTTTCACTCGACGGTCCAATTCTTTAATGATTGGTACCAAGTGAGGAACCACTTCTTCCAAGAATTCAAGAGGCCATTTTTCAAGGGCTTCAGCAAGGATTGTGTGGTTAGTGTAGGCAGTCATGCTACGTACGATTGAGATTGCTTCATCAAGTTCGATACCACGCGCAGTCAAGAGACGGATCAATTCAGGGATCACCATTGATGGGTGAGTATCGTTGATTTGTACAACTGCGTAGTCCGCAAGGTCATGCAAGTTGCTTCCTTTTTCGATTGCTTCGTCGATGATCAATTGCGCACCGTTTGAAACCATGAAGTATTGTTGGAAGATACGGAGCAATTCACCTTGCTTGTCGCTGTCATCTGGGTAAAGGAAGAGAGTCAAGTTGCGAGCGATATCTGTCTTGTCAAAGTTGATACCATCTTCGATGATAGAAGAATCAACTGAATCCAAGTCAAACAAACGCAAGCGGTTTTTAGTAGCTGTCTTGTAACCAGGTACATCGATATCGTAAAGAGTAGATGTCAATGTAAAGTGTGCAAATGGCACTTGGTAGCTACGGCTTGAGCGTACCAACCAGTTTTGCTCTGTCAACCAAGCGTTAGGAATCGTTTCTTGTTGGTTGTTTTTAAGAACTTGTTGGAAAAGACCGAAGTGGTAGTTCAAGCCAACACCGTCACCATTCAAACCAAGTGTAGCGATTGAGTCGATAAAGCAGGCTGCCAAACGTCCCAAACCACCGTTACCAAGTGATGGTTCCAATTCTACTTCTTCGATTTCGATCAACTCTTTACCTGCAGCTGCAAGTTCTTTTTTCACATCGTCGTAAAGACCAAGGTTAATCAAGTTGTTTGACAAGAGTTTACCGATCAAGAACTCAGCTGAGATGTAGTAAACTTTTTTCTTACTAGTGTTGACTGGCTTTTGGCTGCTAGCAAGCTTGCTGTAGTTGAGAAGAGCAAGGTAAAGCTCTTCATTGCTACATTCTGCAATGGTTTTATTGTAACGTTTTTGTACAAATTCGTTTAATGGTAACATGTTTATGTGTCTCCTGATAATGTCTTATTTCTTTAATTCTACCAAATTTTCATTGATTCGGCGATAAATTGTAGTCAAGTCAAGCAAAGTTTCTTCAACAGCTGGTGTCAATTGATCTGCTGTCATACGCCATGACCAGTTTCCACCAAGGGTAGATGGGAAGTTCATACGAGCTGACTCATCTAGTTCTAGCAAATCTTGCATGGTTGCAATAGCCATGAAGCTAACAGATGAAAATACTGTGCGAAGCATTGCGTGTGGCACTGTTTCATACTCTTTACGGTTCGTGTAACGAGCCATGTATTCACGAGTTGGATCGTCAATCTCATTACGGTACCAACCAAGGACTGTATTGTTATCGTGTGTTCCTGTGTACATAACAGAGTTGGCAGGTGCCAAGTGTGGGCTATCGATACTTTCGTCTTCTGGGTTGAAGGCAAATTGAAGAATCTTCATTCCTGGGAAGCCAGTACGTTCACGCAACTCGATGACTTCATCTGTCATGAAACCAAGGTCTTCTGCGATGATGTTTAGCTCACCAAGCTCTTCCTTAACGGCTGCAAAAAGTTTGTATCCAGGACCTTTTACCCATTTACCAGGTGCTGCTGTATCGGAACCAGCAGGAATTTCCCAGTAAGATTCGAAACCGCGGAAGTGGTCAATACGAACGATATCATAGATTTTGAAGCTTTCGCGCAAGCGTTCAATCCACCATTTATAACCGTCTTTGTCCATTGCTTCCCAGTCATAGATTGGGTTCCCCCAAAGTTGACCAGTTGCAGAAAACTCATCTGGTGGGCATCCTGCGATGCAAGTTGCTTTACCATTGGCATCTGTCTTGAAGAGATGTGGATTTGCCCACATGTCGCTTGAATCTTCCGCTACGTAGATAGGCATGTCACCAACGATTTCGATGTGGTTATCGTTAGCGTAGGCTTTCAATTTCAACCATTGTTGGAAGAAGAAGTATTGAGTCACACGATGGTAAACCAACTTGTCTGCCAATTTCTCACGGTAGCTTTCAAGTGCTGAAGCTTTACGCGCACGAGCATCTGCATCTGGCCATTCTGTCCAAGCAAGATTGTCAAAATGCTCTTTAATCGCCATATACTCTGCGAAGAGTTCGAGCCATGATTGGTTGTCTTGAGCAAACTTCTCAAAATCTTTGACATCACCCACTTCAAGGAAGCGTTTGACTGCTTTTTCTAAAAGCGGACGACGTGCGTAATAAATCTTCGCATAGTCGACTTCAGATGCATCACTACCAAAGTCAACCCCTTCAAGGTCACTGGCTTCAAGCAAACCTTGCTCTACCAAGATATCAAGGTCGATAAAATGCGTATTTCCAGCAAAGGCCGAGAATGATTGGTAGGGAGAATCTCCATAGCTTGTTGTCCCAAGAGGGAGGATTTGCCAGTAACGTTGCTTCGTACGAACCAAGAAGTCAACGAAATCATAGGCAGTCTGACCAAATGATCCAATCCCGTATGTTCCTGGAAGAGAAGAGATGTGCATCAACACACCACTTTGACGTTTTTTCATAATAGCACCTCATGTGTTTGTTATAAAACGTCGCGCAATCAAGGCGCAAACGTTTGCGTTAAATTAAGTATAGCGTATTTCAAAGACAAATGCAAGCGTTTTTAAAAAAAATTTTTGAATTATTTTTATCAAATAAAACTTGTTCCCACTGATATTTTATGAAATGAGCGAAAAATTTTTTAAAGATTCTCTGATTTAAGATAGTCTGTCACTAAAATTTGCTATCTTTTCTGAAAAATCGAGCCAAATTCACGCAATCGTTTCCCTATAATTCTCACAAAATAAGAAAATCAGTGTTTAGGGAACTTTCTTCCTATTAGAGTCAATTTCTCAATTCCGAAACCTTAAAAATTTTTTAAAATTTTTTCTAAAAACACTTGCAACCGTTTTCCGTTTGTGCTATACTAGGCACATAAAAGAAAACGTTTGCGTTTTCTCATTAAATTATTTTTGTTATTCTTTGGGAGGAATACACTATGTCATCTAAATTCATGAAGAGCGCTGCTGTGCTCGGAACTGCTACTCTTGCTAGCTTGCTCTTGGTAGCTTGCGGAAGCAAATCTGCTGATAAAGCGGCTGATACTAGCTCTTCAGAAGCAAAAGAACTCACTTTCTACGTTGAAGACCAATATAAAGCCTTTGCTGAATCAGCTGCAAAAGCTTATGAAAAAGAAGCAGGTGTAAAAGTTACTATCAAAACAGGAGACCAAATGGGTGGTCTTGACAACCTTTCACTTGACAACCAATCTGGTAAAGCTGCTGACGTTATGATGGCTCCATACGACCGTGTAGGTAGCCTTGGTACTGACGGACAACTTTCAGAAGTTACTCTTAGCGACGGTGCAAAGACAGACGATAAAACAAAATCTCTTGTAACTGTTGGTGGCAAAGTGTACGGTGCTCCAGCCGTTATCGAGTCTCTCGTAATGTACTACAATAAAGACTTGCTAAAAGAAGCTCCTAAAACTTTTGCTGATTTAGAAAACCTTGCTAAAGACAGCAAATACGCTTTCGCTGGTGAAGATGGTAAAACAACTGCCTTCCTTGCTGACTGGACAAACTTCTACTACGCATACGGACTCCTTGCTGGTAACGGCGGTTATGTATTTGGCCAAAACGGTAAAGATCCTAAAGACATCGGTCTTGCAAACGACGGCGCTATCGCAGGTATCAACTACGCTAAATCTTGGTATGAAAAATGGCCTAAAGGTATGCAAGATACTGAAGGTGCTGGCAACTTGATTCAAACTCAATTCCAAGAAGGTAAAACAGCTGCTATCATCGATGGTCCTTGGAAAGCTCAAGCATTCAAAGATGCTAAAGTAAACTACGGTGTTGCGACTATCCCAACTCTTCCAAATGGTAAAGACTACGCAGCCTTTGGCGGAGGTAAAGCTTGGATCATTCCATCAAGCACTAAGAACCTTGAAGGTGCACAAAAATTTGTAGACTTCCTAGTTTCAACTGAACAACAAAAAGCATTCTACGATGCAACTAACGAAATTCCAGCTAACACTGAAGCTCGTACTTATGCTGAAGGTAAAAACGATGAGTTGACAACAGCTGTTATCAAACAGTTCAAGAACGCTCAACCAATGCCAAACATTTCTCAAATGTCAACAGTTTGGGATCCAGCGAAAACAATGCTCTTTGATGCTGTAAGTGGTAAGAAAGATGCGAAAACAGCTGCTAACGATGCTGTAACATTGATCAAGGAAACAATCCAACAAAAATTTGGTAACTAATTGATTTGTTCAAGGGGGGTGGAAGCAAAATCCCCCTTTGAATATATAGATACGCTTCTTATCAGATATACGTATCTTGCGATTGAACCCGAGTTTTATCTCGCATCCTATGAAAGGAGTAATCATGGAAAAACAACAGCCTCGCAAAGCAGCCTTGCTGTCAATCATTCCTGGTTTAGGACAAATCTATAACAAACAAAAAGCTAAAGGATTCATTTTCCTTGGTGTTACTGTTCTATTTGTTCTGTATTTTCTAACACTTGCAAGCCCTGAATTGAGCAATTTGATCACACTTGGTGTGAAACCTGGTCGTGATAATTCACTTTTCATGCTGATTCGTGGTGCCTTCCACTCTATCTTTGTTGTCGTTTACTTGCTCTTTTATATCTTTAATATCAAGGATGCACATACGACTGCTAAACGTATCAACAACGGTATTCCTGTAGCTCATACCTTCAAGGATATGATTAAAGGTATTTATGAGAATGGATTCCCATACCTTTTGATTATCCCATCGTATGTAGCGATGACATTTGCGATTATCTTCCCTGTTATCGTAACCTTGATGATCGCCTTTACCAACTATGACTTCCAACACTTGCCACCAAATAAATTGTTGGATTGGGTTGGTTTAACGAACTTCACAAATATCTGGAGCTTGAGTACCTTCCGTTCAGCCTTTGGTTCCGTTCTTTCTTGGACCATTATCTGGGCTTTATCTGCTTCTACTTTGCAGATTGTGATTGGTATCTTCACCGCCATCATTGCTAACCAACCATTTATCAAGGGAAAACGTATCTTTGGTGTTATTTTCCTTCTTCCTTGGGCAGTTCCGGCCTTCATCACTATTTTGACATTCTCAAACATGTTTAACGATAGTGTCGGTGCTATCAACACCCAAGTCTTGCCTCTTTTGTCTAAGATCCTTCCTTTCCTTGACGGTGCTCTGATACCTTGGAAAACGGACCCAACTTGGACTAAGATTGCCTTGATTATGATGCAAGGTTGGCTAGGTTTTCCATACATCTACGTTTTGACCTTGGGTATCTTGCAGTCTATTCCTAACGACCTCTACGAAGCGGCTTACATCGATGGTGCCAATGCTTGGCAAAAATTCCGCAACATCACTTTCCCAATGATCTTGGCTGTTGCAGCTCCAACATTGATTAGTCAATACACCTTCAACTTTAACAACTTCTCTATCATGTACCTCTTCAATGGTGGTGGACCTGGTAGCGTTGGTGGTGGAGCCGGTTCAACTGATATCTTGATTTCATGGATTTACCGTTTAACAACTGGTACAGCCCCACAATACTCTATGGCGGCAGCTGTTACCTTGATTATCTCTATCATTGTCATCTCTATCTCTATGATCGCATTCAAGAAACTACACGCATTTGATATGGAGGACGTCTAAGATGAATAACTCAATCAAACTCAAACGTAGACTGACTCAAACCCTCACTTACCTCTACTTGATTGGCTTATCAATCGTGATTATCTATCCACTTTTGATTACCATTATGTCAGCCTTCAAGACTGGTAACGTCGTAGCCTTTAAACTAGATAGTAACGTCGACTTTAGCTTTGATAACTTTAAAGGGCTCTTCACCGAAACCTTGTATGGTACTTGGTACCTTAATACTTTGATTATTGCCTTTATTACAATGGCTGTACAAACAAGTATCATCGTACTTGCTGGTTATGCCTACAGTCGTTACAACTTCTTGGCTCGTAAGCAAAGTTTGGTCTTCTTCTTGATCATCCAAATGGTGCCAACCATGGCCGCTTTGACAGCCTTCTTCGTTATGGCCCTTATGTTGAACGCCCTTAACCATAGCTGGTTCCTCATCTTCCTCTACGTCGGTGGAGGTATCCCGATGAACGCTTGGCTCATGAAAGGCTACTTCGATACTGTGCCAATGTCTCTAGACGAATCTGCAAAACTAGATGGTGCCGGACACTTCCGTCGCTTCTGGCAAATTGTTCTCCCACTCGTTCGCCCAATGGTGGCTGTGCAAGCTCTCTGGGCCTTCATGGGACCTTTCGGGGACTATATCCTCTCTAGTTTCTTGCTTCGTGAGAAAGAATACTTTACTGTTGCCGTCGGTCTCCAAACCTTCGTTAACAACGTGAAAAATATGAAGATTGCCTACTTCTCAGCAGGTGCTATCCTCATCGCCCTTCCAATCTGTATTCTCTTCTTCTTCCTACAAAAGAACTTTGTTTCAGGACTTACAAGTGGTGGCGACAAGGGATAATATATCCCCGCCACCCTTTTTCATTTTGGAGCTTGTTGCTAAAGCTACAAGATTAGACACACTTCTACAAATCTTATTGAAATCATCTTTCAATAAGGAATTGATTTACTAAACTTGAAATAAAGTACATTTCTCTATATAATAATACTCATATAGAAAACACTCTTAGAAAGATGCCTATGCTTCCATATCCATTCTCATATTTTACTAGTATTTGGGGATTTCGTAAGCCCCTATCAAAACGTTTCGGACTCAACTGGTTTCAGCTTCTCTTTACTAGCATTTTCCTCATCAGTTTGTCTATGGTTCCAATTGCCATTCAAAACAGCTCGCAGGAAACGTATCCACTGGATACCTTTATCGATAATGTCTATACTCCACTGACAGATGAAGCGATCATGGACTTGTCAGAGAATGCACAAATCGTTGATGGAAAGCTGAACTACTCAGGCACTAAGAATCAGCAGCCTTCTCTTTTGATTGGTCCAAGTCCAAGCAAAGAATTGCCAAAGGATTTGCAACTTCATTTTGATACTGAAGAACTCATCATCAGCAAGGAAAGCAAGGAACTGACCCGCATTCGCTACCACGCCATTCAAACGGAGAGTTTCCAGAGTAAGGAAGCTTTAACCCAAGCGATTTCTAAAGACTGGTACCAGCAGAACCGTGTCTATATCAGTCTCTTTCTCGTCCTTGGTGCAAGCTTCCTCTTCGGATTGAATTTCTTCATTGTCTCTCTTGGAGCTAGTCTTCTCCTTTATATCACCAAAAAATCACGCCTCTTTTCATTTAGGACCTTTAAAGAGTGCTATCATTTCATCTTGAACTGTTTAGGTTTACCAACTCTGATCACGCTTATTTTGGGACTTTTTGGCCAAAATATGTCAACCCTTATCACTGTACAAAACATTCTTTTTGTTCTTTATCTGGTCACTATTTTTTACAAGACACATTTCCGTGATCCAGATTATCATAAATAGGAGATTTTTATGCCCGTTACGATTAAAGACGTGGCCAAGGCTGCTGGTGTTTCGCCTTCAACCGTAACCCGTGTTATTCAAAATAAATCAACGATTAGCGACGAAACCAAAAAACGAGTTCGCAAGGCTATGAAGGAGCTCAACTACCATCCCAATCTCAATGCTCGTAGCTTGGTAAGTAGCTATACTCAGGTTATCGGCCTAGTGCTTCCTGACGACTCGGATGCCTTTTACCAAAATCCTTTCTTTCCATCCGTTCTTCGTGGTATCGCTCAAGTAGCATCTGAAAACCACTACGCTATCCAGATTGCAACAGGGAAAGATGAGAAAGAGCGCCTCAATGCTATTTCTCAGATGGTTTATGGCAAGCGTGTTGACGGTTTGATTTTCCTCTACGCTGAAGAAGAAGACCCCTTGGTCAAGCTAGTAGCCGATGAGCAGTTCCCTTTCCTCATTCTCGGAAAATCTACTTCACCCTTTATCCCTCTTGTTGATAATGACAATGTCCAAGCCGGTTTTGATGCGACTGAGTATTTCATCAAAAAAGGATGCAAACGAATTGCCTTCATCGGGGGTACAAAACGACTCTTCGTAACGCAAGATCGTCTAACGGGCTATGAGTCAGCGCTCAAACAACACCAACTTCCGATTGATACCAACTTAACCTACTTTGCGACCGAATTTCTAGAAGAAAAAGGTTATCAGTTCAGTGAACTCCTGTTCAATCACGATCCGCAGATTGACGCTATCATCACAACCGATAGTCTCCTAGCAGAAGGGGTTTGTGACTACATCAGTAAGCATCAGCTAAAAGTTCCTGTCTTGAGTTTCGACTCTGTCAATCCTCGACTTGATCTTGTAGCTTATGTGGATATCAATAGTCTGGAACTTGGGCGCGTTTCCTTTGAAACCATTCTCCAGATCATCAATGACGCAAAAAACAACAGACAAATCTGTTACCGCCAGTTGATCGCCCACAAAATTATCGAAAAATAAATACCAGCCTCGAGGCTGGTATTTTGACTATCAATTGTCTGTTTCTACGAATCGACCTAGGATGTGGACATTTTCAGATACAGAGACGAAGGCTGTCGGATCAACCTGTTTCATGATGTGTTTAAAATCATTAAACTCTGCTCGCGTGATAACCGTAATCAAGACTGCTTTTCTCTCATGATTATAGGTTCCTTCTGCATCATGGATCATGGTTGCTCCGCGGTGCAATTTTTTATGGATTTTTTCGATTACCTTGTCAGGATTACTGGTCACAATCATGGCCTGCATCCGTTTTTGCTTGGTAAAGACCGCGTCTGTCACACGACTGGATACAAAAATGGTAATCATGGAGTAGAGGGCGTATTTCCAACCAAAGGTCAAACCTGCTATCAGCATGATGGTTCCATTTACCAGGAAAGAAATACTACCGACATTCTTACCCGTTTTCTTTCGAATGGTCAGACTGACGATATCTGTACCTCCGCTAGAAATATTGTTACGGAGCGCAAAACCAATCCCCAAGCCCATGACAACACCCCCAAAAAGGGCATTGATAATGGGATCCTCTGTCAAGGTCACAACTGGCACAAGCTGGATAAAGAGGGAACTCATGGATACTGTGATAAAGGTAAAGATTGTAAACTTATGCCCAATCTGATACCAAGCCAAAATCATCAACGGAAAATTGATGGCATAAAAGGTCAGCGATATCGGAATGTAAAAACCAAACCAGTGATGACTCAAGGCAGAGATAATCTGTGCTAGACCCGTCGCGCCACTGGAGTAAACGTGTCCTGGTTGAAAAAAGAAATTGACTGCTACTGCTGACAAAAATCCATAGACCAGAGAAGCCGAGATTTTCTCATCATATTTTTCCCGAGAGATACTTTGTAAAACTCGTAAGATTTTTATCTGATAAGCAAAGCGGCGCAGATAATAGCGCCACCGCTTAATTTGTTTTGCTTGTTTCATCTTGTTCTACTTGTAGATTGAGTTCTTCTAGTTGCTTGAGTGCTACTGTTGACGGAGCTTGTGTCATTGGGTCAGTTGCCTTGTTATTCTTAGGAAAGGCAATGACTTCACGGATATTTTCTTCTCCTGCTAAGAGCATCACAAAACGGTCAAGACCGATAGCCAAACCACCGTGTGGTGGGAAACCATAGTCCATGGCTTCAAGAAGGAAACCAAACTGGTCATTTGCTTCTTCAACTGAGAAGCCTAGAGCTTTGAACATGCATTCCTGTAGGTCTTTTTTATATATACGAAGACTACCACCACCAAGCTCATAACCGTTTAAGACAATATCATATGCGACTGCATGAATTCTCTCAAGAACACTTCCTTTTTCTTTGGAACAACTTTGTAAATAGTTCTCACTATACTTTAGTTTTTTTGCAGAATCCTTATCAGGAAGGGTAAATGGGTGATGGGCACTCATGTAACGACCTTCTTCCTCAGACCATTCAAACATTGGCCAGTCAATAACCCAGAGGAAGTTGAATTTGTCCTTATCAATCAAGCCAAGTTCTTTGGCAATACGTCCACGAAGGGCACCAAGAGTTGCATTGGCTACTTCAAGCGTATCTGCTACAAAGAGAACCAAGTCCTTATCTTCAAGACCAAGTGCTGCAGTCAAGTCTGCTTGGATCCCAGTCAAGAACTTGGCAACTGGTCCGTTTAATTCTCCATCAACAACCTTGACCCAAGCAAGACCTTTGGCACCGTACTGTTTGGCTACTTCGGTCATCTTGTCGATGTCTTTACGTGAATAGTTGTCTGCAGCTCCTTTGACCACAATAGCTTTAACAGCAGGTGCTTCTGAAAAGACTTTGAAATCAACACCCTTGACAATTTCTGTCAAGTCCTGAAGCAACATATCAAAACGCGTATCTGGCTTATCAGAACCGTAAAGAGCCATCGCATCATCGTATTTCATACGAGGAAATGGAAGCGTCACGTCGATGCCTTTGGTTTCTTTCATCACGCGCGCAATCAAGCCTTCTGTGATGTCTTGGATTTCTTGCTCACTAAGGAATGACGTCTCCAAGTCGACTTGGGTAAATTCCGGCTGGCGATCCCCACGCAAGTCCTCGTCACGGAAACATTTAACGATCTGGTAATAGCGGTCAAAACCAGCATTCATCAAGAGCTGTTTGGTAATCTGTGGACTTTGAGGAAGAGCGTAGAAATGCCCTTTATTGACACGAGATGGCACCAAATAGTCACGCGCCCCTTCTGGCGTTGATTTAGAAAGGAATGGCGTCTCCACATCGATAAACTCCAACTCATCCAAGTAGTTACGGATAGAGTGGGTCACCTTGGCACGAAGCTTGAGATTTTCCAACATTTCTGGACGACGAAGGTCAAGGTAACGGTAACGCAAACGTGTATCGTCATTGGCCTCAATCCCATCTTTAATCTCAAATGGCGTTGTTTTGGCTGTATTAAGCACCGTCAAAGCTGTCACGTTCAACTCAACCGCACCCGTTGGCAACTTATCATTGGCTTGCTCACGCGCAGCAACCTGACCAGTCACCTCAATGACAAATTCGCTACGAAGACTTTCAGCTGTTGCCATAACCTCTGCAGATACTTTTTCAGGGTTGATAACCAACTGCATGATTCCTTCACGGTCACGAAGGTCGATAAAAATCAAACCACCCAAGTCACGACGACGACCAACCCATCCTTTCAAGGTCATTTCTTGTCCGATGTGTTCCTCACGAACACGACCAGCATACATACTACGTTTCATGTTTTCTCTCCTCTTTTATTCTGTTACTATTTTACCATAAAAGCGCAGGCACTTCATGAAAATCAGCAGAAAAGTTTGATTGCCTTTAGAAATCAAAACAAACAGACAAAAAATCCGATGAAAACGTCATCGGATTCCCTGATTATGATTCTTAACCTTTTTTACGCTTTTCAGCAATCTCAGCTGCCTTTTTAGGTAGAACAATCTCCGTCGCATAAGCCGAAGCAAAACGCAAGACACCTGCAATAGGCGCAAAGACAACTGCTAGATAGTTGTAAAAGAAGTCGCCTTTAAAGGCATAGGCAAGTGCCCCGATGATAAAGAAGAGAACAACCGCCTGTATCACTGCTAATAAAATTACTCGTTTCATGTGACCTCCTGACTCTATTATAGCATGAGTATCATCAAAAAGCCGATTAAATTATTCAAAGCGTGTAAAGAAATGCTATAAAGAAGACCTTTTCGGCTCACATAAGCCAGACCCAAACTCAATCCCAGACTGGCATAAACTAAAAACTGTTGCAAAGTCCCTGGAAAGTGAATCAAGGCAAAAAGCACACTCGATACGAGGAGAAACAGAGCTGTCTGTTTGCTGTTGTTCTGTTTAGGAAAGAGATAGCGCGCCAGCATCCCTCTAAAGATGAGTTCTTCTGTCAGAGGAGCAAAAACCACTACCATAAAGAAACCAAAGACAGGCTGAGCAACTGTCAGTTGTGATACGATTTGTTGATTGACCGACGGATCATCTGGTAAAAAGAACTGGGCTGTAATCGCCACTAGCAAAACCAGGATTGGCAACCAGATATAACGATTGAAAGCCGTCGTCTGGATGCTAATCTTTTCTGTCTGATACCATCTGTAAACTCCATAAACATAGGCCCCTGACAGAGCAATATAGAGTGGCAAGACTCCAAAGATTGAAGCCCCTAGTCCAAGAGCTGATAAAGCCATACTCTGAACCAGACCATAACCAAAGAAAAAGGATAAAACAGCTAGAAGAAACCAGCCAAGATTTTTAAGTAATTTCATAAAAGACTCCTACTTTCCTTTATAACTATTTTTCAATACAAAGAGACTAGCTAATCCTAGCAAAAGGATCCATGCTAGCAAAAGAGCAAGACTTCTCAAAGATAACTCTCCGCCACCTTCTTTTAACAGACTTACCAAAGGTCCAATGAAAGAATAGTCCAACAGTTTTTGAGCAGTTTCGTTTTGAACGGCAAGAATGGGCAAGAAAGAGAAAGTCAGCATAGGAAAAATACTATACACTTGCGCCTTAGACTGAGTATCTGATACTGCACCGATAAGAAGATTAAGAAAGATCATGCTGATAGTTGCCAAAAACAGATAGAGTCCATAAACAAGAAAGTAGTTTGTCAAATCAACTTTAAGATACAGAGGTAAAACAACCATCGAAAGAAGCATCACGAGAAGAGGAAGAGCCATCATGCTCAGAGTATACTCCGTTGCTGTCACTCCACTTAGTATGAGTGATTTAAGATTGCGTTTTTCCTTGTCCTCAGCTATCATAATCGATACTATATAACCACTTCCCATACTCAAGACCATTGTCAAACTCGTAGAGAGAAGAAACATACTCAATTCTCCACTCTTGTTTAAGAATTCATTATTTAGGATAGCAATACCAAAGGGCATCAGCAAAGTCGCTAACAAGGTTGAATTGCTAATAATAACTTGTAACCTCAACCAAAGAAGGGCATTTAATTTTCTAAACATCTAACTTTTCTCCTGTCAATCTAATAAAGATTTCTTCTAAAGTCGGTTCACACGAATGAACAGCTATCAGATCTCTCGTATCCAGATGAGGCAATTCTTCAAAAGGAATCACTTGCTCGCGCCCATCTTGATAGTTTAAACGAACCTTTTTATCCACATGGTATTTCTGGATAATCTCTTGTGGGCTACCATACTCAATCAAGTTTCCCTTATTTAAAAGAGACAGTCGGTCGCAAAGCAAGGTTGCTTCATTCATATCGTGGGTTGTTAAAAAGATCGTTGTCCCAGTCTGCTTCAATTCTTGTAAGAGAGTATGAATCGATTTTGAGGTGGTAGGATCAAGACCACTTGTCGGCTCATCTAGAAAGAGGATTTTGGGAGCATTTAGAAGAGCACGAGCCAAGAACATTCGCTGTTTCATACCTGTAGATAGTTTTTCTGCGATAAGATTTTTGGCATCTGATAACCCAACTTGATCAAGCACTGTATCTACTCTAGAAGCTTTAAGGTCATATAATTTTGCATAAATGAGCAGATTTTTATAGAGGCTCATCTTTTCATAAAAACCACTGCCATCACTAACAATCCCGATTTGTTCCAAATCATTTGAAGTCAAATTTCGAGAGGACTTCCCTAGGAGAACTGTCTCCCCCTGATCTGCAGCCAACTGACCTGTTAAGACGTTGATCATGGTTGTTTTACCTGAGCCAGAAGGTCCAAGAAAACCAAAGATTTCACCTTCCTTAATCTCAAAAGAAATCTGATGCAGAGCTTTTTTGCTCCCAAAACTTTTGCTTACATTTTCAACACGAATCATAGGAACTCCTTTATTTGAAATAACGTTTTACCATAGGTAACTGCATCACATTGATATAAATATGGATTGCTCCTACAAGCAAGAAGGCTAGTAACTGAATCTCTCCTGTCAGTAAGGAAAAGAGATCAATCAAAAAGTAGAGACCTGGCAAGACATACTGGTTTAATTGGAATAAAATCCGAAAACTCTGTTCCAAATTAGCCTGACGCTCCCCTTCATCATAAGAATTTACGTACTCTAAGACATCCTTTGGTGTTGAGAAAAATTCCAAATCAAACTGACGAACAATCGCAATGGTTTTATAAAGATAATTTTGAATATTGAAAAACAACACTAATCCCAAAAAAGAAAGAGATAAGGTTAGATGGCTTCCATTTAGTACAATCACTTCACTTGCTGAAATGAAGAGAGCCAATAAAATCGCTACGCCTGCACTATTAAAAGCAATAGTTCCAAACTCAAGATTGCGATACATTTGCACATAATAGCTTTCATTCAGATCATCATCCATTTCCTCTTGATACAAGGAGTGAAATTTTCTGCTTTTCTTTAGGAAATTGAATGTCAAAAGAATGCTAATGAAACCTAACAATAAACAAATAGCCGATATCCATGGTATCAAGACCTTTACATCTAAAATAGTTCCATGGGATTCTGCACGTGTCTTAAACATCCCTGCAAAACCGCCCAAGAAACCTCCCAAGACAACAGCCGCTAAAAATAACAATCCACGTTTCCTTTTCTTTTTCATATTCATTCTCCTTTTTCACTTGCTAGATTGTTTGCTTTGCTTTCTTTTCAATCCAGTCAACGACTGGGATAAGAGCAAAGTAGGCCCAAATAAATTGGTCGCTGTAATAGAGATCAAACCATCCTAGATTTGTTCCAATTAGTAGACACACGCTGACTAGTAGGGCTATGGCAACTACATAATAGATTACTTTATACTTGTTCATCATTTTTCTCCTTTTTCTTTAACCAATTGAAAATGGATAAGAGGACTAAATTAAGCCAAAACAAATACTTACTTTCAACAAAATAGAACCACCCCAGTAATGTTCCAACCATAGCGAAAGCATTCACAATGAGGACAAGAACACTCATATAATAAATCACTCTATACTTGTTCATCACTCGTCCTCCTCCAAGCGAAATACTGATTCGACTGTTTCGTTGAAAATTTGAGATATTTTCAAAGCAATCACAACGGACGGGGTGTATTCGTCCCGTTCTAATAGGCTAATGGTCTGTCTGGAAACCTCTGCTAGCTTGGCTAGTTCAGTTTGATTGAGGCCATCGCGAGCCCGCAGCTCTTTTAGACGATTTTTTAGTTGCATGTTACACACCTACTTTCCGCCAAATTCAACGGTTTGGATATCCTCAATGCGTTGTAGTTTGAATTTTTCTTTTCCCTTTTTATCAACACGGCGTAGCTTGACCCATTCCTCATCAACATCCACAACTTCCCAGTTGTCTGTTCCAAATAATTGTCCAACGATTGTTGGTTTTTTCCCAATCAATTCTTTTAAAATTCTTGACATTTCTATATTTCCTTTCTCTTTTTGCTCAATTCTTTTGATTTTATTCTCTAATTTCTTGACCTTTTGGGAATGGTATATATAATACATAATCACAAGAGGTACAAATCCTAATGCCCACATAATCGTTCTTTTCTCCTTTTCTCTTAACTTGCTTATATTGTAACACATCTTTTTCTTTTTGACAAGTATGTTTGTCAAAAAGTTTATGATTTTTGTCATTTTGCAAAAGAAAAAGGTCAGGAATAAGATCCTGACCAGTTTATCTGTCATTAAAAGCCCAATTTTCCAAAGATTTCTGAGAAGTTTTGGCTGATTGCCTCAAGTGACACTTGCACTTCTTCTCGGGTTTTGTTGTTCTTGACTGTCACTTGTCCGCTTTCGACTTCGCTTTCTCCTAGGGTGATGAGGGTCTTAGCCGCAAAGGCATCGGCTGATTTGAACTGAGCTTTGAGCTTACGGTTGAGGTAATCACGTTCTGCTTTGAATCCTTGTTGGCGAAGGGCTTGTACCAATTCCAAGGCCTTAACATTTGCTCCTTCACCCAAGACTGCGATATAAACATCTAGAGAGTTTTCGATAGGGAGGGCCACACCTTGCTTTTCAAGGATAAGAAGCAGGCGCTCTACACCAAGGCCAAATCCAAATCCAGCAGTTTCAGGACCACCAAAGTAGGCAACCAAACCATCGTAGCGACCACCCGCACAGACCGTCAAGTCATTACCCTCAATCTCTGTGATGAACTCGAAAATCGTGTGGTTGTAATAGTCCAGACCGCGCACCATATTGGTATCGATGATATAGTCTACACCCAGATTTTCCAACATCTGACGCACAGCATCAAAATGAGCTTGGCTTTCCTCATCAAGGAAGTCCAAGATAGACGGCGCATTCTCTACTGCTACCTTGTCTTCTTTTTCCTTAGAGTCCAAGACACGGAGAGGATTTTCCTCCAAACGACGCTGGCTATCCTTCGACAAGGTCTCCTTGAGTGGTGTCAAATAGTTGATCAAGGCCTGACGATAAGCCGCACGGCTCTCAGGATTTCCGAGAGTGTTGAGGTGTAATTTGACACCTTGGATGCCGATTTCTTTCAAGAAATGAGCCGCCATCGCGATGATTTCCACATCGGTAGCTGGATTACTAGAGCCAAAGCACTCGACACCAATCTGGTGGAACTGGCGCAAACGACCTGCCTGTGGACGCTCATAACGGAACATAGGGCCCATGTAATAGAACTTACTTGGCTTTTGCACTTCTGGTGCGAAGAGTTTATTTTCCACATAAGAGCGAACAACGGGCGCAGTTCCTTCTGGACGAAGGGTGATATGACGATCACCCTTGTCATAAAAGTCGTACATTTCCTTGGTCACGATATCGGTCGTATCTCCGACAGAGCGACTGATAACCTCGTAATGCTCAAAAATAGGCGTGCGCACTTCTGCATAGTTATAGTGCTTGAAAATTTCACGGGCAAAGCCCTCAACATACTGCCACTTGGCAGACTCAGCAGGTAAAATATCCTGTGTTCCTTTTGGTTTTTGTAATTTCATAGGGAATCCTCTTTAAACTTAATAGTCTTATTTTACCATAAATAAAGGGATTAAAACAGTGAGAGGAGAAAATCGCAAGAGAGTCTTTTCAGAAAATTCATCAAAAACTTGCTAAATTATCAGAATTATGAGAAAATAGAGGATATTTATCAGGTGGAGGGACTGTTATGAGAGACGATATCAAAATCAATGACCGCGCTTTGGCCTTGCAAGACCAAATTATCGAAAAACTAGAGAAGGTTTTTGATACAGATGTGGAATTGGATGTTTACAATCTAGGGCTGATTTATGAAATCAATCTAGATGAAACAGGTCTCTGCAAGATCGTCATGACCTTCACTGATACTGCCTGCGATTGTGCCGAAAGCCTACCTATCGAAATCGTCGCAGGTCTGAAACAAATCGAGGGTATCGAGGACGTCAAGGTTGAAGTTACCTGGTCTCCCGCTTGGAAGATTACACGAATTAGTCGCTACGGCCGTATTGCCCTTGGACTGCCACCTCGTTAATACTCTTCAAAAATCTCTTCAAACCACGTCAGCTTTATCTCCAACCTCAAAGCTGTGCTTTGAGCAACCTGCGCCTAGCTTTCTAGTTTGCTCTTTGATTTTTATTGAGTATGAGCAGGTAAATTACTTTTGAAGATGAAAAGAAGCAAGCCGAAATGGCTTGCTTTTTGAGTTTATTTTTTACCTGACTTGTCCATATTCCAGAAGTCTGTCACGGCTCCACGAGAAGCGGACGATACGATGTGGGCATATTTACCGAGAACACCACGGCTGTAGAGTGGTGGCAAGGTTGTTTCTGCCTTGCGTTTTTCAAGTTCTTCTTCGGATACGGCCATGGAAATTTCTTTGGTATCTTGGTCAACTGTAACGATATCGCCTGTACGGAGGTAGGCAATCGGTCCACCATCCTGAGCTTCAGGAGCGATATGTCCAACAACCAGACCATAAGTACCACCAGAGAAGCGTCCATCTGTCAAGAGGGCAACCTTATCTCCTTGACCTTTACCAACAATCATGGATGAAAGTGACAGCATCTCAGGCATACCAGGACCACCCTTCGGTCCAACAAAACGAACAACGACAACATCGCCATCAACGATTTCATCTGTCAGAACGGCCTGAATAGCATCTTCTTCTGAGTCAAAGACCTTAGCTGGTCCAACGTGACGACGCACTTTCACACCTGATACCTTGGCAACCGCACCGTCAGGAGCAAGGTTCCCGTTCAGGATAATCAATGGTCCATCTGCACGTTTTGGATTTTCCAGTGGCATGATGACTTTTTGACCTGGTGTGAGGTCTGCAAAGTCGGCCAAGTTTTCAGCGACTGTCTTACCAGTACATGTGATGCGGTCGCCATGAAGGAATCCATTTGCCAACAAGTACTTCATAACCGCAGGTACACCACCGACTTCGTAGAGGTCTTGAAAGACATACTGACCAGAAGGTTTCAAGTCGGCCAAGTGAGGCACACGTTCTTGGATCGTATTGAAGTCCTCAAGTGACAAGTCAACATTAGCCGCATGGGCAATGGCAAGCAAGTGAAGAGTGGCATTGGTAGAACCACCGAGAGCCATAGTTACTGTAATGGCATCTTCAAAGGCTTCACGAGTCAAGATATCTGATGGTTTGAGACCAAGTTCCAGCATCTTGACAACAGCACGTCCTGCTGCTTCGATATCTTCTTTCTTGTCAGCTGATTCAGCTGGGTGAGATGAAGATCCTGGCAAACTCATACCAAGAACTTCGATAGCAGTCGCCATGGTATTAGCGGTATACATACCACCACAACCACCAGGGCCCGGGCAGGCATTACATTCAAGACGTTTTACGTCCTCAGCTGTCATGTCACCGTGGTTCCATTTTCCGATTCCCTCAAAAACAGAAACCAAGTCAATGTCTTTGCCATCAAGATTACCCGGTGCAATGGTCCCACCATAGGCGAAAATAGCTGGGATATCCATGTTGGCAATGGCAATCATAGAACCAGGCATATTCTTGTCACAGCCACCGATAGCAACAAAGGCATCGACGTTGTGACCACCCATCGCCGCCTCGATGGAGTCCGCAATGATATCACGAGATGTTAGAGAGAAACGCATACCAGGCGTTCCCATGGCAATCCCGTCTGCTACGGTAATAGTCCCAAACTGAACAGGCCAAGCACCTGCCGATTTGACACCCTCTTTAGCCAATTTCCCAAAATCATGCAAGTGAATGTTACATGGTGTATTTTCCGCCCAAGTCGAAATCACTCCCACAATCGGTGTTTCAAAGTCCTTATCTGTCATACCAGTCGCACGAAGCATAGCACGGTTTGGTGATTTAACCATGCTGTCATAAATGCTACTGCGGTGACGTTTATCTAATTCAGTCATCTTATCCCTCCCGTTTCAGTTTTTACTATTATAGCACATTTTAAAGGCGATGAACAGAAGAAAATTCTTGAATTTTCAGAAAATTTCGATTAATTTGATTGAATGGCTTCTAATTTTTTCATCTTTTTTTGTCAAGTAACTTTACTTTACAAAAAAAATGTGTTATCCTAGTATGGTTGATGAAAATCACTAGATTGAATCGAATTTAAATACCTAAAGGAGAAAAGAAAATGGCAGTACCTGCACGTCGCACCTCAAAAGCGAAGAAAAACAAACGTCGTACACACTACAAAGTAACAGCTCCATCTGTAAACTTTGACGAAACTACTGGAGATTACTCACGTTCTCACCGCGTATCACTTAAAGGATACTACAAAGGACGTAAAATCGCTAAAGCTGCATCAGCTGAATAATAGAAGGGAGATACCATGCGCGTAAATATCACACTTGAACACAAAGAATCTGGTGAACGCTTGTACCTTACTTCTAAAAACAAACGTAACACTCCAGACCGTCTTCAATTGAAGAAATACTCACCAAAACTTCGCAAACACGTTGTGTTTACAGAAGTTAAATAAGCATTACTCAAAACGCCTTACTGGGCGTTTTTTGCTTTATTGGTTAGCGATATATAACTTTTCAGGAGAGATTTATGGCATTTTATCTTTGGATGTTCCCGCTACTCTTTATCTTTCACGATATGGAAGAAATTATCGGTCTTGTCCCTTGGATTCATTTCAACGAAACCTTGCTGACCCAAAAGGCTCCAACTATTCTCAAACTCCACAAAGAAATGACAACAGAGGGATTTGCTCTTGCTGTTTTTGAGGAATTCATCCTTGTCTTAACCATCACTTTATTAACGTATTTTACTCAATCTAGAGTTTTCGAATTAATTTGGTTAGGGGGATTTGTGGCCTTTGCACTCCATCTCTTGCTCCATATGGGACAATCAATCTTTCTTCGCAAGTATATCCCTGCTCTAATCACTTCTATCCTTTGTTTTCCTGTCAGTGCTTATTTGATTACAGACATCGTGCATTTGTGGCAGGTTTCGACTAGCGAATTTTTCCTATTTTCACTGGTCGGTTCAGGCATCGTCGTCATCAATCTCCTATTTGCTCTCTGGCTCGGGAAAAAGTATTCCGCCTGGCTTGTCCATAACCATTAACAAAAGTTCCTTGCAATTTCAATTTGCAGGGAACTTTTTTGCTTATCCTCCCTCACAGTTAAGAAGTGTTCTATAGTTTTTTAAGACAAAGCAAAAAGCCCACTGTTGTAGGCTTTCTGTAAGATATTTCTTAAAATTAAAGCATTTTGTTGTAGAATTCAACGACAAGTGCTTCGTTGATTTCTGGGTTGATTTCGTCGCGTTCTGGCAAGCGAGTCAATGAACCTTCCAATTTTTCAGCGTCGAATGATACGAATGCTGGACGTCCAAGAGTAGCTTCTACTGCTTCAAGGATCGCTGGAACTTTCAATGATTTTTCACGAACTGAGATTACTTGACCTGGAGTTACGCGGTATGATGGGATATCAACGCGTTTTCCGTCAACAAGGATGTGACCGTGGTTTACGAATTGACGAGCTTGACGACGAGTAGTCGCAAGGCCAAGACGGTAAACAACGTTATCCAAACGACGTTCCAAAAGAAGCATAAAGTTGAAACCTAGGATTCCGCCTTTGATTTTTGTAGCTTGTACGAACAAGTTACGGAATTGTTTTTCACCTACACCGTAAGTGAAACGAAGTTTTTGTTTTTCAGCCAATTGCAAACCGTATTCTGACAATTTAGAACGGTTGTTTGGTCCGTGTTGTCCTGGTACGTAGTTACGACGTGCCAATTCTTTACCTGTACCTGTAAGTGAAAGGCCAAGGCGACGAGCTTGTTTCCAAGATGGTCCTGTATAACGTGACATGTGTATGTCCTCCTGATATAAATAATATTTCGGTGGAAATAGTCACTTAGAAAGCCCTGATTCGTGCAGATGCCCTTCGCCTAAACAGCCAAGGTTACTTGTCATAAGACACCTGTTGACGAGCTTCATGCTTTCCTGCTGCTATTTCACACAAAGGCTATTGTACCATGAAAAGCTAGATTTGTAAAGAGATTTTACGGCTTTATTTCAAATTGAGGCTGAATGTAAACTTGCTTCCTAAGCCATATTGACTTTCTGCTGTGATTTCGCCACCAAGCTGATGAGCTAGTTCGCGTGCAATCGCAAGACCTAAGCCATGCCCACCTGTCTTCATATTGCGCGAAGTTTCCACACGATAAAGTCGTTTAAAGATCTTTTCCAAATCTTCAGGAAGAATCCCCTGACCCTCGTCTTTCACACTGATTGTCAGCTCTTGTTCTGTTAATTGGGCAAGAACCTCGATTCTGGTTCCTGGTTCTGAATATTTAAAGGCATTGTTTAACAAATTGACCAGAATGCGAGAAAGTTTGTCAGAATGGCTCTTGATTTTCGCCGACTCAGGTGATACTTGAATGTAAACATCTCGCTCCTCTTGTTCAATCTGGAGTTGAAATTCACTCATTGACTCAATCAGCAGCTGATCTAAAAAGACCTCTTCGACTTCTTCATCAGCAGTATCTTGAGGTTGTGTATTGAGAGTCAAAACATCCAATTCCTCCACTAGCTTGTTTAGACGCTCAGTTTGCCGACCAATCGTGGTTAAGTAGTGGAGCCACTCCTCTTCCTTGATCACTCCATCTAGAATTCCCTCCACAGTAACCTGAATGGAGGTAATGGGAGTTTTAATATCGTGAGAGAGCTGCGCAATCATCATTCTCTTTTCTTGCTCGCTCTCATCAAGTGATTGAAAGGTAGCCTGCAAATTGTGGGACATGTCATTAAAAGCCTGCCCCAGCTCTTGAAATTCTAATGGGCCTTTGGTTTCAATTTCTGTTCTGAAATCCTTGCTTGCTATATCCTGAGCTTGTTTTTTCAAATGTTTCAGAGAAGAGAACACAGGCGACAAAAGAAAGATGCTCACTGCAGCGCCAATGAAACTAGCAATCAAGGTCATTCCAACTAGAAAGTAAACTTCACTTTTCTCGATCAACATTCGTTGGACTGCCCAGAAAACGACCAAAATCGTTAGTAGAGTCGACACTAGATACCCCACTAAAATATAGTTTTTTAATTTCATTTTCTACCTCTTGGTCTTTCCATCTTATAACCCAAACCCCAGACAGTTTTGATAGCAGGAGCATTTGAATTCGTATACTTGGTCAACTCTTGCCTCAAAGCATGGATATGAACATTGAGTGTATTGGTATCATCCACATAGTCCTCTTGCCATACCTTCTCATAAAGTTCCGTCTTTGAAAAGACTCTCTCAGGATTGCTGGCTAATATCCATAGAAGTTCAAAGGATTTTACTGTCAATTCCAATGGTTGGTCCCCAATGCGAACCTCATGAGTCACATGGTTGATTACCAGGTCACCAAACTCGATTTGTTCTGTCTCTCTTCCACGGCTAAGGCGACGCAAAATATTATTCACTCTTAAAACTAATTCGCGTGGACTAAAGGGTTTGACTATAAAATCATCTGCCCCCAAACTTAATCCATAAATCTTATCCTGTTCGCTCGTCTTAGCAGTTGTAAAGAGGAAGGGTTGATCCGGAGCGATATACTGAACTTCACTGATAAAATCATAGCCGTCCATATTTGGCATCATGATATCTGTGATAATGAGGTCGATAGATTTTTTTCTGAAAAGCTCTAATCCCTCCTTACCATCATGGGCGACTAAAACGTCATAACCAGCCTGTATAAGATAGCGGTTTTGAATATCTAGAATATCTATCTCATCATCAACCAGCAAAATTGTCTTTTTCATCTGACACTCCTTCGATAAAAACAGTGTTATACTTGCTTTAGTATAACACTATTTTCCCTAATGTTTAAGTGATTTGAATCTTAATCTTCTCGTTTGGTTGTCAAACCCAAAAGTCCAACAAGACCTGCCAAGGCTAGACCAAAGATACCAAGGCCAGCTGTAGCCGTTTTAGCTTCCCCAGTATTTGGTAGCATCGCTTTATCATCTTTTTTCATCATATTAGCCATTGGGCTAGAAGCTGGTTGATCTACTTTCATATCTGACATATGGTGATTTGTACCCATCATACCCTCAGTCGTACCTGTAGAGCCTGTTTCAGAAGGCTTCGTATTCATCTGACCTTGTTGAGATGGTATTGTCGCCATTTCTTTTCCACGAAGCTGAATCGTTACTTGACGAGTAGCAATCAGATTGGTCAAATCAGGTTTGCCATCTTTAGATCCATAGACTTTAACAGTAGCTAGGTATGTATGTGTTCCGTTAGCTCGAAGTTGATCCAGCAAGGCCTGACCATCTTTGCCAACCGTATTGCCATTCAAATCCACTTCGTAGAAATATTGGCCTTTAGCCAAGCCTTCAAGTGGCAATAGAGCGGGATTTTTAGCCGTTCCATTGTCTGACCATGGGGCTTTATCTGAGGCTTTTAACAAGAGGCGAGTCAACATACCATCTCCACCAAAAGCTTCGTATGGAATAACTTGGTTGACACCGGCCAAGAAAGGTCCAGGAACCTTAGCCTTATCAAGGTAGCTAGCTGGAACATCAATCATGTCTTTGACATTGTTAACAACAGAGTCTTTAACCTGATTTGGTGTGGTCAAGCCATTCAAATTAACAGTCAAATCTTTAGTCGCTACGAGGTTAGTTAAGTCAGGTTTGCCGTCTTTTGCACCGTACACCTTGATAGTTGCTTTATAGCTTTGAGTGCCGTTTTGTTTTAACAAGTCAAGCAGGTTTTTATCAGATTTACCTTGGGTGCCTGCCAAGTCTACTTCATAGAAGTAAAGACCTTTGCCCAGTTTCTCTACCGGTGGGAGAGCGGGATTTTTAGCTGAACCGTTGTCTGACCATGGGGACTTATCAGAGGCTTTCAAGATCAGGCGAGTCAACATGCCATCACCAGCGAAGAATTCATATGGAATGACTTGGTTGACACCCGCTGTGAATGGACCTGGGAAATTGGCTTTGTCAAGGTAACTAGCTGGGACATCTACTGTGTCTTTGGTGTTGTCAGCCACACCTTTTTGGACTTCAGCTGGAGTGGTCAAACCATTCAAGTTGACATTTAAATCCTTAGTCGCTACGAGGTTAGTTAAGTCAGGCTTGCCGTCTTTTGCACCGTACACTTTGATGGTTGCCTTATAGCTTTGTGTACCATTTTGTTTCAAAAGGTCAAGCAACTCTTTATCTGATTTTCCTTGGGTGCCTGCCAAGTCTACTTCATAGAAGTAAAGGCCTTTGCCTAATTTTTCTACCGGTGGTAGAGCGGGATTTTTAGCTGTTCCGTTGTCTGACCATGGAGCCTTATCAGAGGCTTTCAAGATCAGGCGAGTCAACATGCCATCACCAGCAAAGAATTCATATGGAATGACTTGATTGACACCGGCTGTGAAGGGACCAGGGAAGTTAGCCTTGTCCAAGTAAGTGGCTGGGACATCTACTGTATCTTTGGTATTGTCAGCCACACCTTTTTGGACTTCAGCTGGAGTGGTCAAACCATTCAAGTTGACATCCAAATTTTTAGTTGCTACAAGGTTGCTCAAGTCTGCCTTGCCGTCTTTCGCACCGTACACCTTAATGGTAGCCTTATAGCTTTGCGTACCATTTTGTTTCAAAAGGTCAAGCAGCTCTTTGTCAGATTTGCCTTGGGTACCTGCTAAATCCACTTCATAGAAGTAAAGACCTTTGCCTAATTTCTCTACTGGTGGGAGAGCTGGATTTTTAGCTGTTCCGTTGTCTGACCATGGAGCCTTGTCGGATGCTTTCAAGATAAGACGAGTTAACATGCCGTCTCCAGCGAAGAATTCATATGGAATAACTTGGTTGACACCAGCTGTAAATGGACCTGGGAAGTTAGCCTTGTCCAAGTAAGTGGCTGGGACATCTACTGTGTCTTTGGTGTTGTCAGCCACACCTTTTTGCACTTCAGCTGGAGTGGTCGCTGGTTGCGCTTCACTGGCTTCACGGTCTTGCCCAGAAACTGTAGACGCAGGACTTTCCACAGGTTTAACTGCATCTTCTGTTTGTTTCTTAGAGTCAGGTTGTGCTTGCACTTCTTCTTTTGGTGCTACTGCCGACTCTTTAGCAGTTGCGTCCGCTTTTTCTGAAGAGCTTGTCGTATCCACACTTGCTTTAGGTGTTGGAACAGACTGTTCTGAAGTAAGAGCTACATCGACTGCTTTTTTGAGAACCTCTGCTGGTAAGTCGCTCTTTTCACTCACCGAAGTTGCGTCTGGCACGACTTGGGCAGGAGTCGGATTGACGATATCAGCACGTGCAGAACTTGGTTGACCAACTAGGACAAAGAAGCCACTAGCCACAACAACTGAAGCAACACCGACACTGAGACGGCGAATTGACCAACGAGTATATCTCTGATTTGAATTGAATTTCATAGGATTCTCCTTAGAGTTTTCTTTTTTTGATGACTCTAGTATAATCTCCTAAAATTAAAAAGGATTAAGAAAAAGTTAAAATTTTTCTTAAATCCCTCTTATAAAATACTTATATTGACTCGTTAATTATTTGGAAAGAGAGTAGCCCTTCCTCTCCTACTCACTCAGTTCAGCTAGGGTGTCCAGATGTTGGTTATTAATGACGGCCATGATGTAGGCATCTGCCCGCAAGAGGTCATTAGGTCCGAATTGGACATCCAGAGGAGCATTTTCGTAGGAACGAAAACCAAGTACGTTGAGGTTGTATCGCCCACGTAAATCCAACTGACTGAGACTTTTACCTACCCATGATTGGGGGATTTTCATTTCGACAATCGATACATTCTTGTCCAGCTGAAAGACGTCTACGCTGTTATGAAAGAGGATGGTCTGTGCCAATGAGCGCCCCATTTCAAACTCTGGTGAGATGACTGCGTCCGCACCAATTTTTTCCAACACCTTTTTAGCTGTATGGCTTTTGACCTTGGCAATGACTGTCGGCACTCCTAGACTCTTGCAGTGCATAACCGCGAGAACACTGGACTCCAGATTTTCACCCGTTGCGACAACTACGGTATCACAGGTGTCAATCCCCGCTGATAGAAGGAGTTCTTCATCCGTAATATCGCCAACTACTCCACGCGCCAGCACAGGTTCAAATTGATTAATGCGCTCCTCGTGGTCATCAATAGCAATGATATTCATGTCATGCTTGGCTAGGGCAGCCAAAACACTGCTCCCAAAAATTCCCAAGCCTAAAATTCCAATTGTCCGATCTGACATCGTTTTTCCTTTCTTACCCAATGGTGATATCTGCTTTCATATAGTGAATCGTATCTTTCTTGTCTGGCTGGTATTCCGCTACACTGACCAGTAGTGTCAAGGGACCAATACGGCCGATAAACATCAGCAACATAACGATGCTGAGGGCTATCTTGCCTAGCTCTGGTGTTAAATTTGCCGTCACCCCAACTGTCGCAAGGGCTGAAATGGTCTCAAACATGAGGTAGATGAAGCGCGGATTTCCCTCTGCTGTTATCCCTAGCAGGATCAAGCCCAGTAAGAAAGTTAGCAAGAAGATAATAAAGACACTGAAAGATTTTTGCACAGTTCGGGGTTCAATGGTCCTCCGAGCCACATTGGCATGAGGCAAGCCCAATAGTTCGCTACGGGCAAAAACCAATAAGACAAAGAAGGTCGTAATCTTGAGCCCCCCTGCTGTCCCTCCAGGCGCCCCTCCTAGAAACATCTGTAGGATATAGATGAACAAGGTCACTGGTCGAGCCTGTGTGTAGTCAATGGAAGCAAAGCCTGCCGTTCTCATGCTGACGGTCTGGAAGAAACTAACCAGCAGTTTCTCTGGAGCGCTGAGATTTCCAATCGTTCCAGGATTATTCCACTCGATTAAGAGAGTCGATACTGTTCCAAAGAGCAGAATTCCCGCCGTTAAAAGGAGAACCAGCTTGGTATGGAAACGCAGACGGCGTTTTTTCTTTTTCCCAATCTGGGTCGCTAGGTCAAACCAGACCATAAATCCTAGACCACCCGTGATAATCAAACCAGCAATCACTAGATTGATCAAGGGATCCGTTTGAAAAGCTACCAAACTCGTACTTCCAAAATTATCAAATCCAGCATTACAGAAGGCTGAAACAGCCAAAAAGATAGAGGTTAACATCCCTCGTCCCCAGCCAAATTCAGGAATAAAGCGAAAACTCAAGAGAAAGGCACCGAGCCCTTCCACCAAAAAAGTCGTCAGAAAGATCGAGCGGATGAAATCCTTTAGAGACTGAGTTTCTCCATAACTGAAACTTTCTTGAATGGTCTCCCGGCCACGAAGACTGAGCTTTTGCTTGCCTTGGATGTAAAAGATTCCGATAAAGGTCATGAGCCCCAAACCACCAATCTGGATCAAAAGCATACAGATCAACTGGCCCCAGATATTATAAGTAGAGGCCACTGGCAGGGTGAAGAGCCCTGTCACACAGACCATGGATACCGTTGTAAAGAGATGATCAAAGTAGGTCGCTTGTGACGTTGTTGCTTGCACAAAGGGAAGGCTTAAAAGGAGCGAGCCCAGGAAGATAACTAAGGCAAAACTTAAAAAGATGCGACGGGCTGGTGATAAACGAAACAGCGTCGTCTTGATTTTTTCCAAAAAAGATTTGAATAACATAGCTACATTCTACCATAAAAATAGTCAGAACACTCACATGTGGTGTACAATGGCAAGACAGAGTTCGAGCGCCTTATCAAAAGCTTCAGAGCCCCAGTCACGACTGTCGTAGTTGTCCAGATCTGCCAAGGAATCTGCGGTAAAGAGCAGTTCTCCCCAGACAACTCCACGTAGCTGGGCTACCGCCGCAAGAGCAGAGCACTCCATCTCCACAACAGCACAGCCTTCTTCCTTGCGATAGGCAACCTTTTCAGCCGTCTCTCGGTAAAAACCATCTGTCGTCCAGGTCATGACTTCCTCGTAAGGAATGCCTCTTTGTTCTAAGACTTGCTCAATGGCAGAGATAGCCTCAAGCTGCATCTCCATATAACGAGAAGGCGCTACATAATGGTAGCTGGTCCCCTCATCTCGCAAAGCGCGAACAGGGACGAGAAAGGCATTTTCCTCTATATCGGCTAGGACACCACAGGTTCCTGTGGAAATAATTTGCTCCACACCATAGCCAATCAACCAATCCATAAACTGGGCCGCTGGGGCAGAGCCCACGGGTGCCTGGGCCAGACAGATCTCCTCGCCCTTGTAGTTTAGGACGTAGACTGGATAAGTCTTGGTGGCCGAAACGAACTCACCAACACAATCTGCCCCTACTTCCTTAGCGTAACGGTCAATCTCTTCCTCCAAAAATGCATAGATGCACTTCTTTGGCAACTTTAAATCTAGCCCCTCATGTGTTGGCATAAGGACCGCCTGGGGATTGTCATCAAACTCCAAAATGGAAATCGCATGTTTCTGAATCATAGCCCACCTCCTCTAATTTTGTACTATTGTATCAAAAGCTGACGGAGTGTCAAGGAGTTGTCTTTATCAATCCAGAAATCTCCTCTTCCATACACTTGAGAAATCGTTGCACCGCTGGAGAAGTCGGTTTCTGTTTTGGCAAAGTGATTGAGGACTTATAAAAACATATCAAATCCAATAACAAAAAAGACATGAATCTGAAATAAGCAGAACATGTCTTTTTTAGCTTGTTTGAAAGTCAAGTAAATAAACCTTAGTTCTTCTAGAACTCCCTTATTTCCACAAACCACCTAAAATCTGTTTTTCTAATAAGTCTAAGTCTTCCTCTTTTATTTCTCCATTATCGCTAACGATATAAAGCTGAGCGAAGTAAGCCAACAATGGACCAACACAAATACGAACCATTTGAGGAATCGTTAACTCTGGATTTACACGTGGATCTGCTAGCAATTCCTTATGAAGTACTCGAAGTTTATCTTGAATAGCATTCCAGATAAAAATCTGTTCATTTTTTAGTTTTTTATTTGAAAAACTCTCCTGCAGAATGATTTTCATCAAAGCACGATTTTTTTTGAGATAGCTCATACGATTGTGGACGAGATAACGAACCCTCTCTTCTGTCGTTTCAAAAGCTAAGAGTTCCTCAAAAAAACTACCGAAAATGCCTGGGACTACAGGATGTAAAATAGCCGTCAGTAGATCATCCTTCGTCTTAAAATACTTAAACAAAGTTGCCTGGCTTAGTCCAGCACGCTCAGCTATGTGAAGAGTTGAGGTCCCATGGTAACTCCTAGTTGATATGAGATCCACTGCTGCCTGCATGATTTTTTTCTTTCCTTGAGGGTAATTCGCTTCTTCTAAGTAATCTTCAAACGATTCAAAAACAGTCTTATCCATCTAATCTTCACACCTTTTTAGCATTATTTATGTTGATTTCTAAACTTTACGATAACGACGCAATCCAACAATATTGAGAATTATTAAAATGATCAAGAAAATCATTAAAACACCAAGATTTGACAAAATATCACCAAGATTGTGCCCGTAAAGAATAATCTGGCTTATTGCATCACCAGAATAGGTTAATGGCAAAAATTTCCCCACAGTTAGAGCCCATTCTCCCATGGATGACAATGGAATAATTCCTGAGAAAAAAAGTTGGGGCATAATCACGAGAGGAATAAATTGCATCATTTGGAATTCTGATTTTGCTAGAGTAGACAAGAGAATTCCAAAAGCTAGTGCTACAAGAGCCAGTACCACATTAACTATTATAACATTTAAAATACTTCCTACAACTTCTACATCTAGTAGCCAAATTGCTGCTAAAACGACAACTGCCGTTTGAAAAATCGCAATAATACCGTAAGACAACATATAGCCATAGACGATTTCAGATCGTTTCACTGGTGTTGCTAACAAACGTTCTAGTGTTCCACTGGTGCGCTCTTTCAAAAGCGCCATACCTGAAATCAAAAAGACAAAGAAGAAAACTACAAAACCTATCAAAACCGGAATCATACTGGTAAAGAAGCTTGTATTTTCATCTCCATACTGGTAAGACTCCTTGATTTCTGGTATTTTTGCGTCCGAGTCCAATTGTGGAAGAGCTTGTTTAACACGAGATAGTAACTGATCGGTGCCTTCACTGGCGATACTTGTCCGTAACACTTGTCGTATCATAGAGGTCTTGGAGGCATCTGTGTTTGCGTAGTCGACCTGATACTCACCGTCTTTATAAGAAATCACAGCATCGACTTTTTCATTTGCTAGCGCTTCTTTGGCTTGATCTAAACCTTGATAAGTCTCGACGTCTACATGAGCGAGCTCATCCATTTTCGTTACCAAACCAGTTGGTAGATCCTGTGTTGCTAACTTGACATTCACGGTTGTACTAGCTGAAAACATGAGGTTCATCAACCACATGATAAAAACAGGTGCTATAAACATCAGGGCTAGAGTTCGTTTGTCACGAAGTAATTCTTTGATGACCTTTTTTGCAATCGCTATTGTTCTCATTTTACTCACCTTCTGCTTTTAAAAATACTTCTTCAATACTTGAAACTTGATAACTTTCTTTTAAGTGTTGCGGTGTATCAAAAGCAATGATTTTTCCGCCTAATAATAAGCCGACCTTATCCGTCAACTCTGCTTCATCCATAACATGGGTAGTAACTAATATCCCTACCCCATTGTCTCTAAGCGCGAATAATTCTTTCCAGATTTTCTTTCGAAGAGAAGGGTCGATTCCAACTGTCGGTTCGTCCAAAATCAAGAGTTGAGGATTTCCTAACAGCGCGATAGCAAGAGACAAACGCCGTTTCATTCCTCCAGAATAACCAGATACCGCCTTGTTTAAGTAGTCTGTCAGATCTACTACTTGAGCTATATGAGCAATTTCCGCCTTTAGGTCTTTTTTAGAAAGCCCCTTTAGCTGACCAAAAAATTCCAGATTTTCTTGGCCTGACAAGGACTCGTATAAAGCATCTGATTGGGCCATATAGCCAATATCTCCTAAAATATGGCGATTGGGCATAGTGTGATTTAACACTAAAGCTACGCCTCCATCAGTCTTTTCCATTCCTAACGTAGTCTTAATCATAGTTGATTTACCAGCACCAGACGGACCAATTAATCCTGTAATTTCTCCTGTCTGTAATTCAAAGCTGACATGATTCAGAACTATTTGATGGTCAAAAGATTTTACTAAATCTTGTAAATGTAGTAATATTTTCATTTACTTCCTCCTTGGTGAGTGGGTACTCACTTTTTAAATCACAGAAGCTATTATAGTGAGTAATCACTCACTTGTCAAGAAAAAATCTGAATTTTTTTAAAAATAAAGCACCAGATATTATTATCTGATGCTTATAATGGATAGCTATTGCTTTTAGAGCTGTTTCTAAATCTCTTCTCGATACTCTGAAATGGTCTTTCCTGTCCACTTTTTAAAGGCCTATTCTTCCTCTGCTTTTCTCAGCCAATCCTACCATCGTCATTGCTATCGCAACTCTAATGACCTTGGCGACGGAAATTCATTTTACTCATTTTTATATGAAACAGACTAAGAAATTTTCAAGACCTAATTGGGAGTTGTTTTAGCTACAATCCATCTCTCAAACACAAAAACTCTCCCTTCTCTTTCGAGAAAGGAGATTCTTTTTTATCCTTGTCCGCCAGGGGCTGGACCTCCGCCTTGAGGGCCTCCATTTGGTCCACCGCCACCAGGCATAGAGTTGACAATTTCCGTTTGTTTTTCACCGTTGAGATAGATATCTCCACCTGTGTAGGTCGCTGTTCCATCAAAGTCAAAACCTGTTTGACCAGTCATTTTAATGGTTCCGCCTGTGACCGTGATATTGCCGTTTGAGTCAATTGGGTCTGTGTCTCCTTGACCGACTTCTACTGTCAGGTTCCCACCGTTCATGGTGAAGAAGATTTCACTCTGTTGGGCGTTTTTATTAGCTGCGTTGACTCCATCATCTGTCGAATAGATGCTAATGTCCCCACCGTTGATAGTGATGGATTTACCTTCAAGTCCTTCTGTCGAATTTTTGACGGTGTAGGTACCACTATCGATAACCAAATCACCTGATGCGTGGATGCCATCATCTCCTGCTGTGACGGTGATGTTGTTGGATAGGTACATGGTTCCGACTGAAGTATCCTCATCATTGTCCACCTTGACGCCATCTTCTTTGGCATCAATGGTCATGGTCGTACCAGTGATATTGAGTTCATCATTGACATTAAAGGCATCGCCAACTGCTGTGATGTTATAGGTTCCACCCGTGATGTGGAGGGTGTCGTTAGCCTTGATACCATTATTTTTCTTACCATCTACATTGAGAATTCCTTTCCCGTTGATGGTCAAATCCACCTTAGAAAAGAGAGCTGCGTCTGCTTTTTCGTCGTTGTTAGAGCTTGAGTCAGAGAGACTATTAGTCGTGTCGTCTACTAGAGTCAGGTAGACATGGCCAGCTGATGTCGCTGAAATCGCTGCATTGGTGTTGGTCATGGTCGCACCTTTTAGGACTAGGTGAACATCTGCCGACTTATCTGCCTCTACCTTGATCTGCACCCCATCAGACTGACCTGAAATCACATAGGTGCCAGATTTTGTAATAGTCACTGTCGAGCCAGAAACTGTCACCCCATCTCCAGAGACGTTTGCAGATGAGCCAGATAACTCAATCTTAGAAGCTGTACTTTCATCATAAGAAGTATCATAGTCCTTCTCTGTAAAATAGGAAGATTGGTTTGTCTTTGTTGCAGTTGTTGTTGCACTATTTGTCGTTGCATTGGTATTGGATGTAGTTGTTGACTGGGCACATGCTGTCATCAGCACCATTGCCGTTAAACTCGTTGCGAGTAGGGTCCATTTTTTTGATTTCATGCCTTTTTCCTCTCCTTCGTATGATATAGCTAGACAGTCTACAGAAGATTCCTGAAACAAAACTAAAACTTTTCTGAAAGTTTCCTTAAATTCAGTTTCGCTCAGTATTCTTTTGAAAAGGCTACTAGAAACAATTTGAGAGTACTAAAATGCATTTAATAGTTTTTAAAAGCAACATCCCCAAGTGCGATGTCACTCTAACCCAAAAAGCCAAAAAAGAAAAATCTATAAGACTAAGATAAAGATTATAAAAAGAACAGCCCAAGCTGTTCTTTTTAGTTTTCTTTTATTGGGATTTCCTTGATAACACGCGCAGGATTCCCACCTAGGACGACATTGTCTCCGAAGGACTTGGTGATTACGGCCCCTGCTCCTGCAACGACATTATTTCCCAGTGTCACTCCAGGAAGGACAATGACGCCACCTCCAGCCCAGAAATTATCTCCAATGGTGATGGGCTTGCCATATTCGACCCCTGAATTGCGTTCATCCGGATCCAGTGGATGGAGTGGGGTTAAAAACTGACAGTTGGGGCCAAGCATGGCGTTGTTCCCGATGCGAATCGTACAAACATCCAGCATGGTCAAGTTCCAATTAGAATAAAAATTTTCCCCTAGATGGATATTGACTCCATAATCGACCACCAAGCGTGGATTGACATAGAGATTTTGCCCAGTTGAGCCAAACCAAGTCTTGATAATCTCTGCTCCCTTCAAGGGATCTTCTTCCTTGTTAAAGGCAGCCTGTTTTTGGCGAGAAGCCTGCGCCAAGGTCCGTAATTCAGAATCCGACGGACAGTAAGGCTCCCCTGCTATCATTTTCTGGTATTCGCTAGTCATCTTATCACCTCACACTTAATTTGGACCCATCATATCAAAAAGCCTTTGAAAGGTCAAGAATAGCCTGCTTTCTAAACTCTCAAAACCAATCCCCTCCCAAGTCAAAACAACTTGCTTGACAAAAGATTGACTTCATGGTTTAATATACCCCATAAGGGTATATGTGGAGGTGCCTATGTTTCACTTATTTACAAAAATTGACAGTATTTCTACCAGCGAGTTAGAAGCCAAACTCAGAGAACCGATTCAGCTACTAGATGTTCGGACGCCTATGGAATTCCGTAGAGGTCATATCAAAAATGCCAAAAATGTTCCTTTAACGGAAATCGGTTCTTACACACCTGCGACAAAAGAAACACTTTATGTCATTTGTCACTCTGGTGTACGAAGCAAACTAGCTGCGAAAAAGCTAAAGAAAAAAGGCTACGATGTCATCAATGTCCGAGGCGGTATGAGCGCTTGGACAGGCAAGGTCATCTAGAAGCATAAAATAATTGGCTACACAGCCTTGAACCTTATCGAAGTTCTGAGCGATAATATCCAATGGTGTCAGCTCAAAGACGATCTGACTAAGGGCAAAAAATCCCTAGATGTACGGATAAGTGGCGAATTTCAGGGGGCCGACCCAAGGTCGATACCATTCATATCCCCCTAAACAAACTATGGGAGAACTTGGATGAATCAGACGCCTACATCAGCGTTTTGCGTAGCTAGATCACAGAGCGTAGCCTCGAGCGGCAGGATTTACCGTCCAAAACCCTGATAGCGCTTATTCACAATATAAAATGTCTAATCCAGAAGGAGTCAAATATGGAAACGAGTATCAGCATGGCTGATTTTTATGAAAAATACCTAAATGAAAATCTAAACCTTATCGATGTACGTGAAGTGCACGAATTCCAAGCAAGACATGCACCAGGTGCCAAAAATCTGCCTTTAAGTACCTTGGAGCAAGGTTACAAAGAACTCAAACCTGACCAGGAATATCATGTCATCTGTCAAGGTGGAGTCCGTTCCGCATCTGCTTGTGAATTTCTAAGCGCCCAAGGCATCACCGTTATCAATGTAGAAGGTGGTATGAATGCTTGGCCCGGTCAAGTAGAATAATGAAAAAACCGATTAAGTTCCTTAATCGGTTTTTTCATTTCTGCAACCCACTGATATAGGGCTCGTAGCCCGTCACTTCTAAAAAACGAAGCAAATCTACGGTAGCCAAAAAGAGGGTTTTCTCATTGATATTGGGGGAACTCATCCATTTGTCCGACATGATTTCTTTATCGAAATAGACTTAAATGCCTTTGTCTGCATTGTTTATCAATAGCAAATTCGTTTATTTCCGTTTAATCAGGTATCGGATGGCCTTTTCTAGGCGTTCCTTTTGAGCCTCGGGGTCGTCTAGTGGTTGGTTGATACAGTCAGTGAGATTTTCAGTAATGATCATCTCAATCACGCGCTCAACGCTAGATTTCACTGCTGTTAACTGCGTAACAATATCTGCGCAGTCACGATCTTCTTCAATCATCTTTTGAATCCCACGCAACTGACCCTCTGAACGCTTCAGGCGTGTGATATACTTTGAGTTTGTCATTGATTTATCCTTGGTCACTTTTTCTTCATTATATCTCGAATAAGGGCCTTTGTCAAAATTCACTTCCTGTCTGTATTTGTGGGAGGCAACCTTTTCTTTGTATTGGATAGAAAAGATTGCTGAACACGAAAAAGGAGAACAAAGACTGTTCTCCTTGAAGCACGATCAGGAAATCAAGTATTCGATTAGTTATGCCTTATTATCTTGGACAAAAAGGCTAGGATTACTATCCCATAGACCAGAACTAGGGCCAGTCCAAATCCGATACCGAACCACTTATAAAACTTGTCCATCCCGCTATAGCGTTCGACATAGGCCCTGTTCGGCTTGTCTGGATCATACCAGACTGTCAGCTCCGAATGAAGGGGGAAATGGGTCTGCATCAAGCGTTTGAAGGAAACAAAGGAGTTGCTGTAGCGAGTGATCGAAGGCGCCAGCATTTCTTCTCTTGTATAGTCCTTTAAAAATTTAGTAGTCCCCCACGGAATTGTGATCGTTTTGAACATAAAATACTGCAAGGTTTTCTTATAAGCAATCCCATCCACCGTGTATTCGACGATAGGTGGATACCCCTCACGAAAACGGCTATAGCCGATAACCGTTCCAGGAACGGATGACTTGGCAAGGCGGACCAACTTCTGATCTCGAAGATAGAGATAGAGAAAGGTCCCACACACAAATACAAAAGATAGGAAGATGACGATTGTCCCAACTATCAAACCAATCACTTCTTTATTCATATGAACTCCTCCTGTTATTTTATACAGTAAAATCTCAAAACTAACTCATCCAGAAAGGACATCGATGTCCTCGAGTCTACTCTTCGGATTTTTCTTTTGACTGTTTTTCTCTCAAATCTTTCACCGATTTTGATATGATATCTCTCACCTGTTCGTCAGTAAGTCCTGGAATCTGGTAATAAGGATTATTGGATTCGCTTTTTGACGGTTTTGTTCCTGAACTTTCGGTTTTAGAACTTTGTTCAGTCGAAGACGAGGATTTCGACTCTGAGGAACTGGATTCTTTGGTCTTAGAGGAACTGGACGACTCAGACTCTGAAGACTTGGACGTTTCAGGCGCTTTAGAATCAAGCTTAGGCGGCTTGTTTACTTGGTCGTTCGGCTGTTTCACAGGTTTATAGAATAGCCCAAAAGACAACAGCAAGGCCATCAAGATCCCAATACCAGCCAAGGTTCTTTTATTGGCTTCAGCCGAGGGAACCTTTACTCCCTTTGTACTGAGTATTTTCCATTCTGGATGCTCTTTTTCTATGGCTTTTTTCTGTCTCCTAAGAGGACCAAGTAGAAAATGATTAAAGGGCACAATCGTTACCATAGCCACCGTTACAAGCGGGACATAATTGGAATGACTTGATACCAGTAGAACATCGAGTATAGCGAGAAGAATGAAGAGGAAAAGCCCCACAAACTTACGAACTTGATGCTCTTTTTTGATCTGCAAATATCTCTCTTGTGACATTATCATTCCCTCTTTTCTATTTCTTCCCTAAATATCACTTTCCCCTGTTCATATTTTCGCACAGCTAAGAACCAGCGGATAGGGTTGTTTTGGAATAATAACAAATAAGAAACAGCTGGAAAGAGGCCTGCTAAAAGCGAGAAAAAGATTTGTATATCAAATGTCTCTTGCTTATTGAATGAGTCAATAATACTTGGGATAGTAGCAACAAATATTACTATAGTAGTCATAAAAACTAATAGCATAACAATCATAAAAGCCAACATTTTCCCAAACGTCGCTTTTTTATCGCTGAAATTGTCCCAGAACAGATTTGAATCAACAGCTTTCGCGAACTGTTGAGAACTTGCCCCTTGAACCTGTTTCACCTCTTTATACAAGGCCTCTTCCATCATCCATATAAAGCCAAAGCAGACAAAGAACTGGGCAACGATATAAGGCGGAACCATCCAGCTGCTGTATCGAAAATCTGAAAATGCAGGTATAGCTACTAATCCTCCGATAATACCCAAAAAAACAAAAGCAAACATCAAAGGAATGATAGCACTATTGGTCTTCCTAGCCCCTTCTGTATTTAACAAGGCGCTCTTATCTGCTACAAGAGCTTCTCTCGTTCACGTATTATAGTAAACGGCCTTATTACCGCTCTGTCCAATAAAAATTATTTTTCTCATATAAAATCACCACAGTTTCCACCAATCACTATAATCAGAAACTTCAATTTTATCATAGGTTGTTGATAAAACATCACCAACCACTGGTAATGGTAATAGCGTTTCTCTCATGTTTCTAGTTCTTCTCTTCCCCAAATAATACTTTCCCCTGCTTGTATTTTCGTACGGCTAAGAGCCAGCGGATAGGGTTGTTTTGGAATAAGAGCAGTACGACACTAATTGGAACAATGGTTGCTCCGATTGGCACCATGAACATGGACGGCTCAAACCATTCATGTTCATAGTAGGGAATGAAGGTCCCAGGTATGGCAAAGAACACAACAATAACAAAAACAAATAGAAGAACGAGGATAACAAATAGATACAAGATGATTTTATCGACTGTTGGTTCCTTATCCGGAGATTTTTTCCAAAATTTACTACTTTCAACTGCTTCTTTAAACTGCTCTTCACTTGCTGGGACAAGCGACTTAGCCCCACTGTAGAACAGTTTTTCAAATCCATAAACACTTCCGATAAAAACGAAAAGGATAGCGGCTAGATGGATAGGTGCCATCCACTCACTCAATCTAAAGGGCGCTAGCAAGGAACGAATCCAAATACCTATAATAGTAACTAGCAAGAAAACAAAGAAGACAACCCAAGGCCACTTGGATTTCTTTGAACTGATAGCACCATCGGTTTCTGACGAGGCGCTAGATTCTGTCGCTAAAGCCTCTCTCGTCCTTGTGTTATAGTAGACGGATTGCTGGCATCCTTGGCCTATATAAATGATTTTTCTCATCTTACATGTCTCCCTCTTTCCCTCGACTATCGTCCTGTAATGTCTCCATCAGCTCCTTGAACAGTCGTTTGCGTGTTTTCATCTGAAATTCATAGACCATATAAACAAGGGAAAATATCCCTAACATATAAATAATCAAAAATTGAAAATCGGAGTAGGTAAAATAGCGATAGATGGAAAACAGAATCATGAGAAAACAAAAAATCTCAACTAGGACGGTCCATCTAGATTTTCTCCTAAGTGTTTTGATATTGGCTTTTGTGAGCCGGACTTTTCTAAATCTATCTGTCTTCATGTTGCGTCGGGTAGATTTGGCAAGGAGAATGGTCCCGACAATCAAAAACAGAGACATCAAGATAAAAAAGATCAAATTGAAAGGGGATGAGACATCTCCAAAGGTTTGGTTGAGCAACTTCGACAGCCGTTGGAAGGAATAGATTGCAATAGGGGCTGCAATGGCTGAATAATTCATGCCTTGTTTTATACCGTAGAATACTTGATTCTTCAGATCATAATAGATAAAATAGTCCTCCAGAGGGCCCATACTGATTAAATTTTTTACACTTGTGTCCATCTTATTACCATTTCCTAAACTCAATACGGATGTTCAAACAAAGTTCTACTTTCTCTTAAAAGCATCGTGACAACGATTGCCAGTAGTCTAGCCGATTTCGGCGTTTGCCTTCCTAGAGAAAGAAAAGTTTATTAGTATTATAGCATGAACCCCCAGAAAATGGAAAATATCCCCGGCAGATACCTTTGCTAAAGACAAGAAAGGATTCGTCATTTCATAAAAAAGCGAACAAGTCCGCATTCTAAAAACAGAATGCGAGCTTATCCGCCTTTTTCTATGTCTCTAAAATAAATAATGTGTTTTCCTCGTCTCATCGTGCTAAGCGAATACGGGTCACAATTCCATTCGGGTCTACAAGATCCAACTCACTCGAATTTAGCCATTTGATCGGTGCTTCTAGCTCTTGTGCTTGCTTAACGATGTTCAAGAGTTCTTCCTTGCTTTCGACCTCAAGGACATAATAGGCCAATCCTGGCAAGCCTTGCTCACGCGGAGCTAGCCCTTTTCCAGCCCATTCGTTGACAGCCAGGTGGTGATGGTACTGACCAGCCGCTATCCAACTGGCACTAGGAATACTGAATTTATCCTCTAACCCTAACGCCTTTTGATAAAACCGGCTCGCCGCACGACTATCCTTCACCGATAAATGGATATGCCCCATTCTCGTCCCTTCAGCTAGGATAAAGGGATCCACCTTTTCCCCTAACTCATAAATGTCCTGTGCCGCGAGGGCCTCGGTCACACCGATAATGCGGCCGTCTTCTCGAATATCCCATGAAGAAACTGGCTTATCACGGTAGAGTTCAATGCCATTCCCTTCCAAATCCTCTAGATAAAGGGCCTCGCTGTATCCATGATCTGCACCTCCGACCAGAGGAATCCGCAAATCACTTAGGTGTTTCAAGACATCTGCCAAGGCTTTTCGTGTCGGCAACAAAATCGCCAGATGGTAGAGCCCATAATGCTCCCTTACTTCCCCAGCTTTTTCTGTCGCAATCAAGTGAACCAAGGCTTTTCGACCAAGTCCCAAAATCACTTCTGTCTCTGTTTGAGACAAAATCTCCAAACCAAGAATCTGGTGATAAAAGCCGTTTGACTCGTCAAGTCCTTGACATTTAAAACCGCCTCTGCTAGGTAAATGTGGCTTTGGTGTGCATAAGTCATTAGGTGTCTCCTTCTGTTGTAACTTCATAAATTACATCAATTATACACTATTGAGATAAAATGTCAACGAAGACAACTCAAAAGAGCTGGAAACCAGCTCTTCTTTTTATTTTACAACAAGCTCGTAGCGAGTTTTGCTGGTAAAGGTTTGCCCTGCTTTGAGAATGACTTGGTCTTTGAGGTCACTATGAATGGCATCTGGTAAAGCTTGCGCTTCAAGGGCAATCCCATTGTGCTGTACCATTAGCTGGCCGCCGATAATGACACTCTCATCCACAAAGTTTGCTGTGTAGACCACAAAGCAAGGGGCCTCTGCCTTGAAAAGTAGGAAGCGACCTGAGTTTTGGTCATAAAGGAAACCAGCATTGTCATGACCGGCAGGAAGGGCAAATGGGTGATCTAAACCAGATACCAACTGGATTTGCTCATCTTCCTCTGCAAAGATGTCGTTCAGCAAAGCTCCATTGTAGATGTGTTTAACCACATCACGTTTGGCATCTGGAGTCTTAGCCGGAACACCGTCTGGAGCGATTGGGTAAATGCCCTCCGTATTTAGCTGGAAGACATGGCGGTCAATTGTCTGCGTGAAATCACCAGACAAGTTGAAGTAGCTGTGATTAGTTGGATTGACAAGCGTGTCCTGATCTGTCGTTACCTTGTAGCTGATTTCGTAGGCACCAGTTTCTTCCAAGTGGTAGCTAATCCAGATCTTGAGATTGCCAGGGAAGCCTCCTGTCCCGTCTGTACGCTCTGTGTAGAGGGTCAAACCATGGTCGCTCACCTCAGTTAATTCAAACAAGCTCGCATCCCAACCTGTTGAACCACTGTGGTTACAGTTGCTAGCATTGTTGACTTCAAGGTCATAGGTCTTGCCATTGAGCTCAAATGTCGCACCCGCGATACGACCCGCTACAGGACCTACACTTGCTCCATGCTTGGGACTATTGCCTACATAGCTATCAAAATCATCAAAGCCCAAAATCACATTGGCAAAATTCCCAGCCTTGTCAGGTGTGACATAGCGCAAGATGGTCGCACCATAGGTCATGATTTCTAGTTGATAGCCACTGTCCGTCTCAAAGCGATAGGCCAAGACATCCTTACCCTCATGATTTCCAAATACACTCTCTGTGTATGCTTTCATTCTTCTCTCCTTTGATCCATTTCTCTCAAGTAAACAAACCATAGAAAGTGTAGTCACCATCTATGGTTGTAGTTTTTATTTTCAAAATCCTTTGTCAGAGAACCTTAAGTATCTTCTTAACAAAAGGGGGGTCTTCTATACTTGTTTTATGCTTCTACACGTTCAGTCCATGAAGTCGCTGTTGTTTGAAGCACTTTGTTGAGTTCATCAATGTTCTCAAATCCAGTTGTGCGAAGCCACTCACGAGCTGCTGCTTCACCGTCTTTGATGTAGGCTTCAACTGATCCAGCCCAAGTTGCACGGCCACAAAGAACTCCGTTGAAGTTTGCGCCTGATTCGTGGGCAAAGACAAGTGTTTCTTGGAAGAGTTTAGCTGACACACCTGCACTCAAGTAGATGTATGGCAAGTTAGTTGCTTCATCTTGAGCTTTGAAGAAGGATGCTGCTTCTTCACGTGTATGCACGATTTCACCATCGCCAAAGCCTTCAACGTATTTAACATTGACTGGAACTTCCACTTTCAAGACATCGATGTTGAAGCGTGGGTCTGAGAAGACTTTCATCGCACCGATAACCTTGTGTGGTTTTACTTTTGCGTATTCTGCAGAACCTGCGTCAGCAATCTTTTCATCGTAAGCGAGGATTTCAAGAAAGAACGGAATATCTTCCGCTACACACTCTGAACCGATGCGTTCGATGTAGGCTTGTTTTTGTTGGTTGAGTTCGTCAGCGCTGTCTACGTCATAGTAAAGCAAGAACTTAACAGCATCTGCACCTTGTTCTTTGATGCGTTTGGCAGACCAAACATCCAAGCAGTCCGGCAAGCGTTTGGTGCTAGTTGTGTCGTAACCTGTTTTCTCATAAGCAAGGAGAAGACCAGCATTTGGATCAAGCGCTTTTGTAGCTGGAAGTCCATACTCTGGGTCTAGAAGCATTGAAGATGCGTATTTTGTCAATTCATCTGCAACCAAGACTTTGAGTTCTTCCATTTGAGCAACAGTTGGCTCTTCTGTTTGGTATTGAGCCATGAGGCGTTTCAAAGCACCACGTTGGTCAAATGCAAGAGCTGAGATAATGCCGTTCTCGTCAGAGAGTTTTTGCAAGCAGGCTACTTTATTGGGACTTAATTGTAATTTACTCATAGACACTTCCTTATTTTTGATAGTCATGAATGATAACGCCTTGTACCACACGGTTTACGGTACCTGTAGGAGACGGTGTATCTGGTTTGTTTTCTACCTTGAGTGAAGTCAATAGTGCAAAGAGTTGGGCATAAATGATGTAAGGGAAGACACGGTAGATATCATTCAAGACACCACCACAGCCAAGGGCCACTTCTTTGACATTTTCAAGACCAAAGGCTTGATCGCTCAAAAGCACAACACGACGAGCAATCTGGTCACCAGCCACTTCACGAACTAAGTCCAAATCGTACTTGCGAGTGTAGTCTGTCGTTGTACCAAAGACCAAAACAACTGTATCTTCGTTGATCAATGATTTTGGACCGTGACGGAAGCCAACTGGGCTTTCATACATGGTCGCCACTTGACCAGCTGTTAATTCCAAAATCTTGAGCTGAGCTTCATGAGCAAGTCCAAAGAAAGGACCAGCGCCCAGGTAGATAACACGGTTAAAGTCGAGGTCAACAAGCTCTTTAACATCTGCTGCATTGTCTAGAACCTTACGCGCAAGGCTAGTCACCACTTCAAAACGTTCAGCTTTCACAGCAAATTCTGTAGGATCAAAAACCAAGAGAGCTGTCAACATCATGGATGTAAAGCTAGAAGTCATGGCAAATCCAGCATCGTTGGAAGCAGCTGGTTGCAAGAGCAAGAGATTGCGGTCATCGCCATGAGCTTGAAGAGCCAATTTCCCTTCTGCAGCACATGTAATGGTCACTTGATAGAGGTCATCCACCAAGGCCTTAGCCAAATTAACCGTCGCCACACTTTCAGGTGAGTTCCCACTACGAGCAAAGGAAACAAGAACAGTCGCCACATCTTTTTTCAAATAAGTTTCTGGATTGGCAACAATATCAGTTGTCGCAATGGCATTGAAATTCCATTTGCGTTCGTCATAGACTTCCTTAAAGTATGGTACCAAGGTATCTCCCACATAAGCAGAAGTACCAGCACCCGTCAAGATGACCTTGATATAGTCATGCTTATCCGCAATCCCTTGTAGAAAGGCTGCAATTTCTTCTCGTTTTGCTTGATAGGCTTCAAAAGCCTCTTTCCATACATCAGGCTGTTGGTAGATCTCACGAGTCGTGATTTCTGCACCCAGTTCAAGTAATTCTTCTTTTGTGTAATTTAGCATAGAGTTCCTCTAATCTATTGTTGTTTCATTCCTATTGAAAATATGGGAACGGGATTGACTCCCATTCCCATGTATATTCTATACAAGCTGTTCTAACGATTTTCACGTTGTCACATCTTATTCGTCCTCGTCATCATCGAAGCCCGCTAACAGGTCGTTAACTTTTACAATGCTTTCTGCAGCACGGTTCTTATAATCCGCATCTGCACCTGTAAGGCTAGCATTGATAAATTCAATCACCATCGGAAGATTCATCCCTGCGTAGAGTTCAATGTCGCGACCTTCCATAATCAAACGGCTTACCACGTTACAAGGTGTTCCGCCGAGAAGGTCCGCAAAGACTAGGAAATCATCCAATCCTTCGATAGCAGCTTCAAATTTTGCAGTAAATTCTTCTGGACCATCTTCTGGAAGAAGAGCCACTGCATGAATGTTGTCCTGTGGACCCATGATCATTTCTGTGCTACCTTTAAGTTCCTCACAGAAACGACCATGACTCACCAAAATTAATGACTTACTCATAAATTATGCGCCCATTCCAAGCAAGAATTTACCGATGAATGAAAGACCTACTGCAAGAACGATAATGATACCGATCGCTTTAGTAGAGTTCATACCTTTCTTACCAAGCAACCAGAAGATAAAGGCAGTAAAGATTGCTGGAAGCAAGCGTGGGAAGATTGAGTTCAAGATGTCTTGGAAGTCAATCATCTTTTCACCGATTGGCAATTTGTAAGAAATGTCAAAGTTGATCATTGTTGCTACAAGAGCACCCATCATGAAGACACCAAGTACAGATGCAGCGTCAATCAAAGCTGTCAAGGTACTTTGCATGTTGTTGATAAGGTTAACCCCTTCTTTGTAGGCAAATTCCAATTGTTTCCAACGGAAGATGTCATAAGCAACTGCAACTGCAATCCAAAGGAAGATACCGTATGGTTGACCAGCAATAGCCATAGTTGCTGCGATAGATCCCATGATAGCAGGTACAAGTGAACCAAAGATAGTATCTCCAAGAGGAGCAAATGGTCCCATCAAACCTGTCTTGATACCGTTAACGGCATCTTTTGAACCCACACCATCTTTTTCTTCCATGGCAAGGTCAAAACCAGCGATAATTGTGTGGAAGAATGGTGAAGTATTGAAGAATTGAGTATGAACTTTCATCATTTCTTTCAATTCAGGAGTTCCATCCCCATACATTTTACGCAATTGAGGCAAGATCATATAAAGGTAACCAGAAGCTTGCATACGTTCGTAGTTCCAACCTAATTGGAAGGTAAACAAGCTACGTTTGTTGATTTGATTAAAATCTTCTTTTGTTAGTTTGTAATTAGAATTCGTCATCTTCGATTTCCCCACTTTCTGATGGTGTAGAAGGTGCTGCTACAGCTACTTTTTGGCTGTTCTTAAAGTGAACAACTGCAAGGAAGATACCTACGATAGAAACACCAATCATAGATAAACCTTTGAAGTTGTTAGCAAAGCCAATCTTTTCAGCAACATCAGCAGGAAGAGTACCAAGGATACCCGCAACAGCTCCACCAAGACCTGTTACATATGAGTAAAGAACAGTCAACATAGCTGTCAAACCAAATCCCATTGCAAGGTAGTGAAGGTTACGTTTAACTGGAAGGTAACGAAGCAAGATTGCAAATCCAAGACCTGGAAGCATACGACCTGCAAGTGTCAAACCGTCTGCAACCCATTGGTATTCTTTAACGAGGTCTACTACTGATTGTACGAAGGCACCACCAAAAGCAAGAGCGAAGAATACTGGAAGGGCACGAGAAAGGGCCCATGGAAGCGCACCGAGTAAGTAGTTGCGTTCGATTCCTTTGTAGTCAAAGCGTTCGATTGCAGCATCAATACGGTGTGCAAAGAAAGTAGTTGTCATACGTCCAAGAACGTCGAAGTATGTCAAAAGTGCTGCTACTGGTACAGCGATTGTTGTGATCGCAAGGTCTGTATCAATACCTTGAGAGATAGAGAATGCTGTTGCAAGAACCGCACCAGAAGTTGCGTCGATACGAGAAGCACCACCGAAGGTACCAACCCCGAGAACGAACAACTGCAAGCTACCACCGATAAACAAACCAGTTGTCACATCTCCCATGATCAAACCAGTAATAAAACCAGCGAATACAGGGGAACCTGCAGATGAAACGATTGTCAACTCATCACAGATTTGATAAGCTGAGTACAAAGTGAGAAGTAAAATTTGCCACCATTGTATCATAACAATGACCTCCTAAAAATTTTTTCCTATTTTAATAAGCTCAAAAAGTCTGAAACTGGATCATTTGGAACCATTTGAGCAGTGAGTTTCACACCTTTTTCTGCTAGTTTGTGGAAGTCTTCCACATCCTTGTCTACCACGTTGATAGAACGTGTGATAGAGCGAGTTTCTGGTGTTTGAGACATATTGCCGACGTTGAGTGTTTCAAGCGGAACACCTGCTTCGACCAAACCAAGGAAACGGTCTGGTTTACGTGCAACGATAAAGAGACGTTGGCTATCGTATTTACCAGCAAGGATATTCGCTGCCGCTTTTTCAACCGGCAAGATACTAAGTTTTACACCTGGCGGTGTAGCAAGTTTCAAACCACTCTTTTCAATATCGTTGTTAACGACTTCGTCGTCTACAACCATAATGCGCGAAACGTTTAGTTTCCCTGCCCAAAGATTGGCTACTTGACCGTGGATCAAACGTCCATCGATACGGCATCCTACAATTGTCATAAGTTTTCCCCCTTTATGTGTTTTAGTGTAGGTTTACGAGTTAAATGAATCTCTTCTTTATATTCGCCCTCAGTTTCAAAGATGATGATGCGGTTGTCACCTTTCTTGAGATAGCTATGAGGGATATAAAGTGATAGGGTCGGGCCGACGTTCCAGAAACGCCCTAGGTGGCGCCCGTTGACAAAGGCAACTCCCTTACCAAACTCAGACAAGTCTAAGTAGGTATCCTTCGGCTCTTCAACAGTAAAGTCGAAAGCGTAAAAGGCTGGTTGTCCTTCTATCCATCCTTTTGAAAAATCAATCTTCTCAGGATTATCCAGTGGCAGTGGATATTGTTTCCAATTCAGTAAGAAATGTAGATCCTTGCAGACACCTGTTCGAATTCCTTTACGCTGCGTATCTGCCAAGAACTTATGTCCGTAGTTGACACGCCCCATATTTTCAATCAAGATGTCAATCTCTGAAAAGCTTTCTCGGTTTCCCTGACAGTAGATGTCTTCACCAATCTCTGTCTGGTATTGAGTAGCAATCCATTGACCATCTACAAAGAGTTGAGCTCGGTCACGTCCATCGATGATACGGAAACGTTCCTCTTCTGCATCCCAACTTGCCTCAGTGCGGTAGAGAAGGTAGCCATAACTTTGACCAAGTTCTTCCATCGCTTTTGGATAGAGGCTTTCAGTAGGACTAGAGAGACTATCCAGAGTTTCAAACAAGGAAACTTTTTCGGCCAATGGAATGGACCCTATCTCCATACTTTCCTTATAGAGTGGTTCCAACTGTGGATACTCTGGGAAGTGTGTTGCCATCATCTTCTTGACTGCTAAGTATTTAGCAGTTGGATTTCCTTCTTCATCGAGAAGGGCATCATAGTCATAAGATGTGACTTGTGGCAAATCCAGAGTTCCTCGAGCCGAGCAACCATTCATGAAACCAAAGTTTGTCCCTCCATGGAACATGTAAAGGTTGATAGAACCTTGCTCCAATACCTCTCGAACAGCTTCTGACAATTCTTTAGGATCCCGTGTGATGATGGGTTCTTTCCAACGGTTGAACCATCCATCCCAGAATTCCATACACATGAGGGGCCATTTTTTACCATACTCATCAAAGAATTCCTGCATCTGTGAAAAGTTGTACGGAGCTTTAGAACCGAAGTTCCCTGTCACAAAGAGGTCATCTTCGATCAAAGTTCCAGCTTTCAGAGTAGCCCTCCATGGACCATCTGAAGTAAAGAGTGGGCAATCAATCCCTCGGTCTTCCATCAATTTCCGAATCGCTCGTAGATAAGACTTATCTTCTCCATAAGAGCCATACTCGTTTTCAACTTGCATCATGAGAATGTTTCCGCCATTATCCAACAAGCGAGGCACAAACCTTGGCAGCAGTTGGTCATAGTAGTGAGCAACTGCCTCGATGTAGGCCGGATCGGACGAGCGGATTCGCATGCCCTTGGTCAGGAGCCAAGCTGGCAAACCACCGAACTCCCACTCAGCACAGATAAATGGCGAAGGGCGCACAATAGCATAAAGTCCCAAATCCTGTGCTATTTGGAGAAATTTCTCCAAATCCAGATCACCTTCAAAATTAAATTTTCCCTCAACAGGCTCGTGTAAATTCCAAGCCACATAAGTCTCGACTGTGTTAAAGCCAAGTGCCTTTAAGTTGTAGAGCGAATGATACCAATCCTCCGCTGGAATCCTAAAATAATGAATGGCACCGGATAAAATCTTGAACGGTTTTCCATCTAGGTAGAAATCGTCCTCAATTTTAAATCTTGGCATGTCACCACCCCTGACTAATTAAGTTTGCGCTTTCATTTATTATAATATTAACTATAATCAAATCTTTCGCATTTGTCAATAGATTTTGGAAAATTTTTAAAAACTTTTCTATTTTTTTACTTCTTTTTTACCAAAACTTTCTAAAAGATAGCAGGTGATCAGAGTTTTTACACAATCTTTGTTTAGATAGTGCTTTTATAGTATGTACAAAATAATATTTTTAATCTATTATCTTACTTTTTTATCTAAATACTACTATTTTCTTTATATTTGTGGTAAAATCAAGGGGAAAAAAGAGAATCGAGGTGAAATTATGGCTATTCCTAAATACCAATATATTAAAGATGAATTAAAAAACAAAATCATCTCTGGTCAATTTGCGAGTGGAGACAAGTTTTATACTGAAGCAGAATTGATCGCAATGTACGATGTGAGTTCGATTACCGTTGTACGCGCTTTGAACGACCTTGCCAAAGATGGCTATATTGTCCGTCAACAAGGAAAAGGAACATTCGTTTCACGCGCACGTAAGCATAAACTTGTTGAATTTTCAGATGTCGAAATCTTTGAAACAAAAGATGATAAGGTAACCGTCCTTTCTATCGAGCGTGGAAATCAACTTGAATATTTGGAGAAACTTGGACTACGTGGAGATCAATTCTATTACAAGATTGAACGTATCCGTCAAACAAATGATGTGACCTACATCTACCACACGTCTTATATTCCAGAGCAATACATCAATGCCAACTATCCAAATCTTGACTACTATAGCTCTATCTATAAACGTTTCAAATTGGATTACCGCATTCACATGAGTGATGAGCATTTTGAGGAAATCAACGAAATCGCATTTCCAACACCAGAGCATGCTGCTTCTGTACTAGGAATCGATACACAATTCCCAACTGTCTTCCAAACAAAGACTACGAAACTTGAGGCCACTGGTCAAGTTTTGGCTTATAGTGAAACTTATAAGCGAGCTGACTACTACAAAATCAAATTCATCTCATGTAACCGAGGTCATTAAGAAAAAGCTTGAGCCTAGCTCAGGCTTTTTCTATGTTCATTATAGCATGCACCATTTAGTATGAACATATGACGAAGGGTAATTCTTTAATTAGTAGTGCTTTTACTAAAAACAAGTTAAATATTGGCTAGATTTTCCTTGTTTTTAGTTTTTTGACAATTTTTTCCTAAATCTTATGATTTCCTCCATTTATTATAGTTCTTATATGAGGCGTCTTGACTTTTTATAATTTAGATAATAAAATAAAAACGGTTTTATGTAAACGCTATCAAAAAGATAATAATTAGGAGGTTTTGTCATGAAACTAGAAAAGAAACAGCGCTTCTCCATCCGTAAATACGCGGTTGGAGCAGCTTCTGTGCTCATAGGATTTACTTTCGGTACCCAAGCCGTATCTGCCGACGGACTAACACCAACACCAGAGAGTCTGAGCACCACTCAAACTGCTCAGGAACAGCCACAGACTGCTGAAACATCGACTGAAAGCAAGCTTGAAGAAACAGTCGAGGCAAAGGAAGCCTCAGCCACAATCGCTCCAACAGTCGAAAAAACTGAATCCCCAGCAGTTGCAGAGAAAGTTGACGAGGCTCCAGTTGTTGAAAAAGCTACTCCTGCTTCAGAAGAAAACTCAGAGTCAGCGAAAACCGACGAAGACAAGAAAAATGAACCAGTCACACCTGCAGCAACCGCTCCTAGCACTGAACGCGCAGCTCAGGTAAATGAAAAACTGGCAAAAAGAAAAATGATCTCAATTGACGCTGGACGCAAATACTTCTCGCCAGACCAACTCAAGGAAATCATCGACAAGGCCAAACACTACGGTTATACTGATCTTCATTTACTAGTTGGAAATGATGGCATGCGTTTCATGCTGGACGACATGACGATCAAAGCCAATGGCAAAACCTATGCAAGTGATGATGTCAAACGTGCACTCGAAAACGGAACGGATGCCTACTACAAGGATCCAAACGGCAACCATTTGACAGAGAGTCAGATGACGGACTTGATTAACTATGCTAAAGATAAGGGTATTGGTCTCATCCCAACCGTAAACAGCCCTGGACACATGGATGCCATTCTCAATGCCATGAAAGAACTAGGTATCCAAAAACCGAACTTCAACTACTTTGGAAAAGAATCTGCACGTACCGTTGACCTTGATAACAAAGAAGCTGTTGCATTTACCAAGGCTCTGATCGACAAGTATGCTGCTTACTTCGCTGGCAAATCTGACATCTTCAATATCGGACTCGACGAGTACGCCAATGATGCTACAGATGCCAAAGGCTGGAGCGTTCTGCAAGCTGATAAATACTATCCAAATGAAGGCTACCCTGTAGGAGGATATGAAAAATTTATCGCCTACGCCAACGACCTTGCTCGTATCGTCAAATCTCACGGCCTCAAACCAATGGCCTTCAACGACGGTATCTACTACAATAGCGATACTAGCTTTGGAACCTTTGACAAAGACATCATCGTTTCTATGTGGACCGGTGGATGGGGCGGATACGACGTCGCTTCTTCTAAACTTCTAGTTGAAAAAGGCCACCAAATCCTTAACACCAACGATGCTTGGTACTACGTTCTCGGACGAAATGCCGATGGCCAAGGTTGGTACAACCTCGACCAAGGACTCAATGGTATCAAGAACACTCCAATCACTTCTGTACCAAAATCTGATGGCGCAGATATCCCATTCATCGGTGGTATGGTAGCTGCTTGGGCGGATACCCCATCTGCACGCTATTCACCATCACGCCTCTTCAAACTCATGCGTAGCTTCGCAAATGCCAATGCTGAATACTTTGCAGCTGACTATGAGTCTGCTGAGCAAGCCCTTAAAGAAGTTCCAACAGACCTTAAACGCTATACTGCAGAAAGCGTCGCAGCTGTCAAAGAAGCTGAAAAAGCCATTAGCTCACTCGATAGCAACCTCAGCCGTGCCCAACAAGATACCATTGACCAAGCAATTGCAAAACTCCAAGAAGCTGTCAGCAATTTGGCCTTCACACCAGAAGCTCAAAAAGAAGAAGACGCGAAACGCGAAGTTGAAAAACTTGCCAAGAACAAGGTGATTTCCATCGATGCTGGCCGTAAGTACTTCACGCTCGACCAACTCAAACGCATCGTAGACAAGGCGAGCGAACTCGGATACTCTGATGCGCATCTCCTCCTAGGAAATGACGGACTTCGCTTCCTCCTTGATGACATGAGCATCACAGCTAACGGCAAAACCTATGCAAGTGACGATGTCAAAAAAGCCATCATCGAAGGAACAAAAGCTTACTACGACGATCCAAACGGAACCACTCTTAGTCAAGCTGAAATCACTGAATTGATCGAGTACGCAAAATCAAAAGGCCTCGGACTCATCCCAGCGATCAACAGCCCAGGTCACATGGATGCCATGCTCGTCGCTATGGAAAAACTTGGAATCAAGAATCCTCAAGCCAACTTTGACAAGGTCTCCAAAACAACCATGGACCTTGAAAATGAAGAAGCCATGAACTTTACCAAAGCCCTCATCGGCAAGTACATGGACTTCTTTGCAGGTAAGACAAAAATCTTCAACTACGGTACAGACGAATATGCCAATGATGCTACCAACGCGCAAGGCTGGTACTACCTCAAATGGTATGGACTCTATGGCAAGTTTGCTGAGTACTCTAACACTCTTGCTGCTATGGCTAAAGAACGAGGCCTTCAACCAATGGCCTTCAACGATGGTTTCTACTATGAAGACAAGGATGATGTTGAGTTTGACAAGGATGTCATCATCTCTTACTGGTCTAAAGGATGGTGGGGCTATAACCTTGCAACGCCTCAGTACCTAGCAAGCAAAGGCTACAAATTCCTTAACACCAACGGAGACTGGTACTACATTCTCGGCCAAAAACCTGAAGATGGTGGTGGTTTCCTCAAAAAAGCAATTGAAAACACTAAAAAAACACCATTTAACCAGCTTGCTTCTACCAAGTATCCAGAAGTAGACCTTCCAACCGTCGGAAGTATGCTTGCCATCTGGGCAGATAGACCAAGCGCTGAGTACAAGGAAGAAGAGATTTTTGAACTCATGACTGCCTTCGCAGACAATAACAAAGACTACTTCCGCGCTAACTACAATGCCCTCCGCGAGGAGCTTGCTCAAATCCCTGCAAACTTGGATGGATACAGCAAGGAGAGCTTGGAGGCCCTAAATGCAGCTAAAGAAGCTCTCAACTACAACCTCAACCGGAGCAAACAAGCCGAGTTAGACGCTCTCGTAGCAAAGCTCAAAGCAGCCCGCCTAGGCCTCAAACCAGCAGCAACCCACTCAGGAAGCCTCGATGAAAACGAACTAGCTGCCAATGTTGAGACCAAACCGGAACTCATCACAAGAGCAGAAAAGATTCCATTTGAAGTTATCAAGAAGGAAAATCCGAACCTCCCAGCCGGTCAGGAAAAGATCATCACACCAGGTGTAGAGGGCGAACGCACTCATTACATCTCTGTCCTTACTGAAAATGGGAAACAAACAGAAACGGTTCTAGATAGCCAAGTAACCAAAGAACCTGTGACCCAAGTGGTTGAAATCGGCACCCCTATTACTCACAAAGGGGATGAACACGGTCTTGCCCCAGCCGCAGAAGCAAAACCTAGACTAGACATCCAAGAAGAAGAGATTCCTTTCACTACCGTAACACGTGAAAATCCACTCTTGCTCAAGGGGAAGACTCAAGTCCTTACCAAAGGTGTAAATGGTCGTCGCAGTCATTACTACTCTGTAAGCACTACTGCTGATGGCAAAGAAGTGAAGACTCTTGTCGATAGCCTTGTAACGCAAGAAGCAGTGACACAAGTCATTGAAGTCGGAACCCTTGTTACCCATGTAGGGGATGAACACGGTCTTGCCCCAGCCGCAGAAGCAAAACCTAGACTAGACATCCAAGAAGAAGAGATTCCGTTCACTACCGTGACACGTGAAAATCCGCAATTGCCAAAAGGACAAAGTCAAGTCGTCGTTTCCGGAGTAAATGGCCGCCGTACGATTTTCTACTCTGTTAGCACTACTGCTGACGGCAAGGAAGAAAGAACCCTTGTCAATAGTGCGGTATCGCAGGAAGCGGTCGCTCAGGTTGTCGAAGTCGGAACTGCCGTTGAGAAAGCTGAGCAAGCTGAAACAACTACTAGCAAAGCAGATGAAAAACAACTCCCTGCAACAGGAAGCCAAGACTCTGCAGGCTTGGTCGCAGTAGGACTCATGGCCACACTAGCAGCCTACGGACTCACTAAGAGAAAAGAAGATTAAACCCCTTCGATAAGCATACAAAAAAGCGAGATTGAATCTCGCTTTTTATTGTTAGGTTTAATCACCGAGTCCGATACGTTCAAAGATATCATCCACTCGTTTGGTGTAGTATGCAGGGTTGAAGATTTCATCAATTTCCTCTTTAGTCAGGCGTGATGTCACTTCTGGATCTGCTTCAAGAAGTGGTTTGAAGTCCACTTGATTGTCCCAAGAGCAGGCTGTTTTTGGTTGCACCAAGTCATAGGCTTGCTCACGGGTCATGCCTTTTTCAATCAAGGTCAACATCGCACGTTGGCTAAAGATAAGACCAAAAGTCGAGTTCATGTTGCGGATCATGTTTTCTGGGAAGACCGTCAAATTCTTAACGATGTTTCCAAAACGGTTGAGCATGTAGTCAATCAAAATAGTCGTATCCGGTGTGATGATACGTTCAGCTGATGAGTGGGAAATGTCGCGTTCGTGCCAGAGAGCAACATTTTCATAAGCTGTCACCATGTGACCACGGATAACACGCGCAAGACCTGTCATATTTTCAGAACCAATAGGGTTGCGTTTGTGAGGCATTGCTGAAGACCCTTTTTGCCCTTTGGCAAAGAACTCTTCTACTTCGCGTTGTTCAGATTTTTGAAGACCACGAATCTCAGTCGCCATACGTTCGATTGAAGTCGCGATGCTGGCAAGAACTGCAAAGTACTCAGCGTGAAGGTCACGAGGAAGGACCTGTGTAGAGATTTCCTGAGCACGGATACCAAGTTTGTCGCAGACATATTGCTCAACAAATGGTGGGATGTTGGCGAAGTTTCCAACCGCACCAGAGATTTTACCAGCTTCTACACCAGCAGCTGCATGCTCAAAACGCTCGATGTTGCGCTTCATTTCGCTATACCAAGTTGCCAATTTGAGACCAAAAGTTGTCGGCTCAGCGTGCACCCCGTGGGTACGACCCATCATGATGGTGAACTTGTGCTCCTTAGCCTTATCAGCGATGATGTTGGTGAAGTTTTCAAGGTCACGACGGATAATGTTGTTGGCTTGCTTATAAAGGTAACCATAGGCCGTATCCACCACGTCGGTAGAGGTCAAACCATAGTGGACCCACTTGCGCTCCTCACCAAGCGTCTCAGAAACCGCACGCGTGAAAGCCACCACATCGTGACGCGTCTCCTGCTCAATCTCCAAAATACGGTCGATGTCAAAATCCGCCTTCTCGCGAATCAAAGCCACATCTTCCTTAGGGATTTCCCCCAACTCAGCCCATGCCTCGTCAGCCAAGATTTCCACCTCAAGCCAAGCACGGTATTTATTTTCTTCACTCCAAATGTTCGCCATTTCTGGGCGACTATATCTTTCAATCATGTTTTCTTTTCCTTTCTTATTGACCTACACCTTATTAATAATGAGCCGTCTAAACTTTATTTCTCTCACTATCCCAAGTATCATAATCTAATTCAGAAATCTCATTGTATCTAATATTAGGAATAAACACATTCAGAGGTACTCTATTCTTATTGAGTTCTGTTATATCATCGCTAGGAATAGCCTGAATATGGATTCCTCTTGGAACTTCTTCAGATTGATGATATATTAAATCAACCTGATAATATACCTGAAGGTCTTTGTTACCATTTTTATTTAGCTTATTCCATATACGTCTTTCATACGTTAATTGAGAATTACCCCTCTCAGAATTTAATTTAAAGGACTCAAAATCTCTCCCACCTCCATTAGACCAACTTGTCTGAGGAAAGATATTTTCATCATTATTTTTTCTTGAATTAAAATCCTTCATTCTTCCGACTAACATATGTCCCAGTATATGGCCTGTATGAAACACTGACCCAGAGAATTGTGACTTTCCTTTTGAGGCCCCCCCATTAGGTGGAATAATAGTTTCTCTAGATAATAAGGCAATCCCTCTTTTTGCTCTACCTCTTTCATCTTTAACATTTTTAGCAAATTCATGAATGTCTTGTTCAGTTTTAAAAAAATCTTTATTAAAATTAACAAAATTCTCTAAAACGAAACTTCCATATCCATTATAGCACCCAGCTAATTCATCTACACTGCTATATCCTAGCTGATTTGCAATATCATTAGTGATATAATGAAGCGCTTCACTTTTGTTTGGGTATTTTATAGTCTTAATCATAAATATATAAAACCTCTTTTCAATCTATTCACTAGTTAAGCCAAATCTGATGATAGGTGTAACAATAAACTTTCACTATATTAATAGAAGTAAATCTGTTACTTCTAACAAGAATCTCTCTTTATACATCAGATGCACATCGACTTCCTTGCTTTAATTATTTAAAAATCAATCCCTTTCCCAAACTCCTCCACCTCATCTGGCATATCACTAAACAAAGTCACATGCCCCATCTTGCGGTTGTGCTTCGCTTCTATTTTACCATACATGTGGAGGTGGGCGCTTGGATTTTCTGCGACATACTTTTCAGCGGCCTCGACATGCTGACCAAGAACATTGAGCATAACAGCTGGCGAATGCAATTTGATAGCTGGTAATGGTGCTCCGAGAACACCCAAGATATGGGTATCAAACTGCGAGAAGTCGCAAGCTTCGATTGAGTAGTGCCCGGAGTTGTGGGGACGTGGGGCAATTTCGTTGACAATGATATCATCAGCTGTCGCAAACATCTCCACGCAGAGGGTTCCAGACAAGTTAAGCTGTTCTGCGATTCGCACTGCCATTGCCTTGGCCTTTTCAGCTAGACTTTCTGAAATGCGAGCTGGCACAATGGTCTTAGATAGGATATTGTTGCGGTGGATATTTTCCTGAACTGGAAAAACCGTCACGTCCTTGCCATTTCCTGACACAATGACAGAAATTTCAAGGTCAAAGTTGACAAATTCTTCCAAAACACAGTCTGCTGAGTCGGCTAGCGTATAAGCTTCCTCCAAGTCTTCTGCCGAGTGAATGACCTTTTGCCCATGTCCGTCATAGCCACCAGTCGCAGTCTTGAGGACATAGTTTTTGGAAGGATCAATATCTGCCAAATCTTGACTTGAAGTCACAACCTTGTAAGGTGCCACAGTCACTTGTGCCTTGTTTGAGAGGAAGTCCTTTTCAAAGATACGGTTTTGTGAAATGCGAAGGAGGTCTGTTCCTTGAGGGAGTTGTCCATCCTTGATGACAGCATCCAAGCCGTCAGCATCGACATTTTCAAACTCATAGGTAAGGACATCACAGCGATCTGCTAGCTGACGGAGGGCATCCACATCGTTATAAGGTGCCACGATGATTTCCGCCACACGAGAGGCTGGGCAATCCGCCGCAGGATCCAGCGCGATGACCTTGTGCCCCATGTAAATAGCAGAAATAGCCATCATCTGCCCCAGCTGACCACCACCGATAATTCCGATTGTTTTAGATGAGCTCATTTGTAGACTCCTCTGCGATTTTTCCTTGCTCTTCTGCGAAATCTGCCAAAGCTGTCGCGATAGCTTGATCCTCTACTGAGAGGAGACGGAGGGCGAAGAGGGCAGCATTAGTCGCACCAGCTTCCCCGATAGCCATAGTCGCAACCGGTACGCCACCCGGCATTTGCACGATAGAGTAAAGCGAGTCCACGCCACTAAGGGCACGAGATTTTACAGGCACCCCGATGACAGGAAGGGTTGTTTTAGCTGCGACCATACCTGGCAAATGGGCTGCGCCACCAGCACCTGCGATAATGACCTTGATACCACGGCTACGAGCCTCTTCGGCGTGTCTAAACATGAGGTCTGGTGTCCGGTGGGCAGAGACAACTTTCTTTTCGTAAGCTACACCGAAGCGATCGAGAACTTCGGCGGTTTTTTGCATGGTTGCCCAGTCGGATTTTGAGCCCATGATGATGGAAATTACTGGTTTCATAGTTAATATCCTTTTCTTTCCTTTCTTTTTTCAATCACCTTAAGTTGTGAGGGACAGCAGCAGCCACCAAAGGTGTCTCATGCCTAAATCGGAAGCCCAAGGTCTTCCGATTTCCCTGAACGATTGGCTTATCATCCAATCGTTCTTTCACAACGGCGGTGATTGCTCTATATCAGCTCGCTAATGCTCGCTAATCAAACGACCATTATCGTATTTGGCGACTTCGTCGCGTTATTCTTATATCTTTACTTAATGGCCTTGCTTCCGATATCTGTTCGGTAAAAGAGGCCTTCTGTTTTTTGTTGGGAGAGTTCTTGGTAGATAGTATTTTGGGCTTCTTTGACGGTGTCGGCTGTGGTGACGAGCATATAGACCCGTCCGCCGTTTGAGAGCAATGCTCTGCTATTTTCCGCAAACTTAGCTCCAGCATAGTAGGTGATGATGGCGCCTCCTGTCTTAGCTGGCAACTTGACACCTTTTTCATAGTCTAGCGGGTAGCCCTTGGATGCGACAACCACACCCAGAGTCACACCCTTGTCCGTCCACGTGATGTTCGGCTCCTTGCCATCGAGAATATCCGTGATATTTTGTGCAAAGTCAGACATCAATCGTGGCAAGATAATCTGAGTTTCGGGATCTCCAAAACGAGAGTTAAACTCGATCACCTTAGGGCCATCTGCTGTCAAGATAAGACCAGCGTAAAGGACACCAAGATAAGGACGACCTTCTTTGATCATCCCTTCAAGGACTGGCTTGACAATGGTGTCAACCGCCGTATCAACCACGCTCTGTGGCAAGTGAGGAACTGGCGCATAAGCTCCCATACCACCCGTGTTAGGGCCCTTGTCGCCGTCATAGGCACGTTTATGGTCCTGAGCCGTTGGCATGATGTAGAACTTGTCCCCATTGACAAAGGCAAAGAGAGAGAACTCTTCTCCGTCAAGGAATTCCTCGATGACCACTCGCGCCCCCGAGTCACCGTATTTATTGTCTAAAAGCATCTCGTGAGCAGCTTCGACGGCTTGCTCAACCGTCTCCGCAACGACGACACCCTTCCCAAGTGCCAAACCATCTGCCTTGACAACGATAGGAGCGCCTTTCTCCTCGATATAAGCCTTGGCCTCCTCGAAATCTGAAAATGTGCTATAGGCTGCTGTCGGAACACCGTATTTAACCATGATTTCCTTAGCAAAATCCTTGGACCACTCCAGCTCCGCTGCAGCCCTAGTCGGACCAAAAGCCTTGAGCCCAGCTTTGTTAAAATCATCTACAATCCCAGCAGCAAGGGCATCATCAGGACCGATAAAGGCCCAAGCAATATCGTTGACCTTTGCGAACTCTATTAACTTAGAATGTTCGGAAATAGAGATATTTACCAATTCCAGACCATCCAGAGTCATCCCGTCATTTCCCGGAGCTACAAAGACTTTTTCAACGTCTTTTGATTCAAGCAACTTCTTAGCAATCGCATGTTCACGACCGCCCGAACCGACAACTAACAGTTTCATCTCTCAACCTCTTTTGCGAATTATTTACTAATATTATATCATAAACGTTCGTTTTAATCTTGTTTCATTAAGCTTTTTTAAGCAAAAAAGGAAAGAAACTGTTTTCTTCCCTTTTGTATTCTTAATGTCTAAAATGTCTCACGCCTGTGAAAACCATGGTCAAGCCATATTTGTCCGCCGCTTCGATGGATTCTTGGTCACGTACTGAGCCACCTGGCTGGATGATGGCCTTGATTCCTGCTTTGGCGATTTCTTCCACGTTATCCGCAAATGGGAAGAAAGCATCTGAAGCAAGAACAGCGCCGTCAAGACGGTCTTTGGCTTGTTCGATGGCGATACGGACTGAAGCCACACGATTGGTTTGTCCTGGGCCAACACCAAGTGTCATATGGTCGTTGGTTATAATGATTCCGTTTGATTTGATGTACTTGATGGCTTTCCAAGCGAACTCAAGTGCCGTAATTTTTTTACGGAAAGTATTTTTTATGGTATAATAATTGTAACAGGAGGACTGACAAATGCTAAAATACTTTTCTGTAAAGAATTACAAAAACTTTGAAAATGAAATCTCAATTGATTTTTCACAAGTTGGGGGTTATAAATTTAATGAGGACTGCTTATCAAATAATATTTTGAGTAAAGTGCTAATCTACGGTAGAAATGCTACAGGAAAATCTAATTTAGGTTTAGCATTAATGGATATTACTAAAAATCTTTCTAGTAGACCCTTAAATGATGATCAAAATTTTACATCTTTTTTAAATAATAACTCGAATAGTAATATTGCTACTTTTCACTATACATTTTTACTTAATAATGATGAAATTGAATATATTTATACAAAGGATGAGTATCAGGTTATACAGACTGAAGCACTATCTATAAATAGCGAATTAATCTGGAAAGTGGATTTATCTACTGACCCAATATCATCTACTACTATAAAGGACGTAGCTAATAAATTAGGTATTATAAATAACGATTTTAACATATTAATAACTAATTATTTAGAGCAGATTTCAAGTGATGAACAAAATTTAGAAGGAGAAAACACTTCTTTTTTAGCATGGCTAATAACTAATACCTCTAAGTTAGATACTTCTATTCTTACATCTATCCGAACATTTATTCGAAATATGTTATACGTCAACCACGAATCTCCTAAATATTTGTTAAATTTTTGGTTTCGAAATACACTAGATCATAAAAAAGTGGCAAAAGGATTAGAATTATTTCTAAATGATATGGGAATATGTTGTCGCTTAGATGCAATAGAACAAATAGATGGAAAGGATATCCTTTGTTTTATTTATAAAAATAAAAGTGTTCCATTCTTCAATGAAGCATCTAGTGGAACTTTGGCTTTAGCCAAATTATATTTTAGAATCCTATATCGTTTTGAGTACCTCAGAATCAACAATTCTCCTAAATTTTTATTTTTCGATGAATTTGACGCTTTTTATCACTACGAACTTTCTGAAAGTTTGATACGTCATTTTAAAAAAATATTTCCAGACACCCAAATCATTTTGACTACCCACGATACAAATATTATGTCTAATGAGTTATTTAGACCCGACTGCTTGTTCATTTTATCTCAAAAAGGATTTATAACACCTTTAAACAAAGCAACTAAGCGAGAATTACGAGAAGGGCATAATTTAGAAAAGATGTACATTAGCGGAGAGTTTGCTGAATATGAATAATGGAACACGAGGTCAAACCCTTTTCATAGTCGAAGGCCATCATGAAAAAAATGAACTTTTTAAACTTATTATCGAAGTTTTCCCTGAACTTAGTATTACTGAAGAAAATATACATATTTTTGGCACAAATATTTACCAATTATACAAGAAAATTCAAGAAGAATATGGAGAGGCATGGGATGATCCCTCCAATGATGTGGATTTACCTTTTGTTTTAAATAAATATGATTCTCAAAGATTTGAATCTATCGGTAGAAAAAGAAATTATAAAAATATTTTTTTAATTTTTGATTACGAAGCACAAGATCCCAACTTTTCTATATACAAGATACAGCGATTACAAAAATATTTCAGCGATGTAACCAATAATGGCCAACTCTATATAAATTACCCAATGGTTGAATCTTATTTTGATTTAGAAATCAATAATGACTTACAATTTTTAAATAAATATTTAAATAAAATTGTGACGGGTAAGGAATATAAAGCAAGTGTTAAAAATAATGAACTTTACAAAGTATTCCAAGTTCCTTTCATCATTCCGAAACGACTAGAAAGTATTGCGGATATCTCTGCAATATTGCGACATGATCCAGTTTCTAAAATATTAAACTGCTGTAGTTCTGAGTCTCTAAAAGAAATATGCAATGAATTAAATATAGATGACAAGAAAAAGAAAAATTTAAACTGTTATCTAGATAAAAATTTTAAAACCTACTTCGATGATGAGATTTCTTATAATATCTACATAAAAAGATTACTTAAGAGGATTGTAAAATTACAAATATTAAAATACGAGCGAATTATAACTTATCCTTGTTCAACACATGTTGTATCTCAACAAGAATATCATAATTTACAACAAACTAATGAATTTGACTATCTAAAATTGTTAACCTTACAAAATGAAATGTTTAAAGATAATAAACTATGGGTCATAAATACTTTTCTATTATTCATAGCAGAATATAATTCAACATTACTAAATGATTAGCCTCTCCCCCCTCATATAATTTAGAAAATAGTTAGCTTTTATTTTAACTTAAGAAGTTAACTATTTTTTATTATGTGACTTTCAGTTCATCTCGCTCTGCAAGGCAAGAAACAAATAAACTACACGATATATGAGTGGTTATGGTTATCAAACTTCTGACATATTAAAAACTCTATGTATTTTCTGTCTCTTTGTAAACCTGTAGTAGATTGAGTTTTAGGAGTCCATTTGAAAAGGCTAGGTAAAAAATCACTTCTAAATATCAAAAAACGAGCATTTCCGTAATTGGAGATGCTCGTTTTCTCAATGTCTAAAATGTCTCACTCCTGTAAAGACCATGGCCAAGCCGTATTTATCCGCTGCTTCGATAGACTCTTGGTCACGGACTGATCCTCCAGGCTGGATGATGGCCTTAATGCCTGCTTTGGCGATTTCTTCCACGTTATCCGCAAATGGGAAAAAGGCATCGGAAGCAAGCACAGCGCCGTCAAGGCGGTCTTTAGCTTGGTCAATAGCGATACGGACTGAAGCCACACGGTTGGTTTGACCTGGGCCAACGCCAAGTGTCATGTGGTCATTCGTCACGATAATCCCGTTTGATTTCACATACTTGATAGCCTTCCAAGCAAATTCAAGAGCAGTCGCTTCTGTCTCGGTTGGCTGGCGCTTGGTCACCACTTGCCAGTCAGCTGGGCTTTCCTTGACCACGTCTTGATTTTGAACAAGGAGACCACCAACCACACCTGTGTATTCTGCCTCCACTTCACTAGCCTCTTGAGCGTCAAATGGCAAAGCAAGAATGCGCAAGTTTTTCTTTTTATTGGTTAAAATGGCTAGCGCTTCATCTGTATAGCTCGGTGCGATGATGATCTCGAGGAAAACGCCGTGCATCTTCTCAGCTGTCGCAGCATCCACCTCACGATTAAGGACGACAATTCCGCCAAAGATAGACACTGGGTCAGACTCATAAGCGTAATCCCAAGCAGTTTCGATGTCATCAGCCTGACCGATTCCACATGGATTCATATGTTTGAGGGCCACAACAGTTGGACGGTCTTTAAAATCACGAATGATACGGATAGCCGCATCAGCATCACGGATATTGTTAAAGGACAATTCCTTACCATTGAGCTGTTTCGCTGATGCAATTGAGTAATCCGTTGGCAAAGCTTTTTGATAGAAGTCCGCATCCTGTTGAGGATTTTCCCCATAGCGCATGGCTTGCTTGAGGTCATAGGTTAAAGTGAGTTTTTCAGGTTTTTCTTCACCCACTTGAGCTGTGAAGTATTCTGCAATCAAGGCATCATAAGCTGCTGTGTGACGGAAAACCTTGGCTGCCAACCGTTGGCGAGTTTCGTAAGTCGTTTCGCCATTAGCTGACAATTCGTCAAGAACCACAGCATAATCCACTGGGTCTACCACAACTGTCACGCTGGCGTGGTTCTTCGCTGCCGAACGAAGCATAGAGGGGCCACCGATATCAATGTTTTCAACGGCTTCCGCATAAGTCACATCTGGTTTGAGAATCGTTTCCTTGAAAGGATAAAGGTTGACCACTACAAGGTCGATAAGTTCAATTTGATTGTCCATAGCCGCCTCAAGGTGGCTATCGAGATCACGACGAGCGAGGAGCCCACCATGGATATTTGGGTGAAGGGTCTTGACACGGCCATCCATCATTTCTGGGAAGCCCGTCACATCATCGATCGCAATGGTCTCTACTCCAGCATTATCAAGGGCAACCTTGGTTCCACCCGTCGAGATAATCTCCCAACCTAGTTTTTTAAGTTTTTGGGCAAATTCAACAATGCCCGCTTTGTCTGAGACGCTGATTAAGGCGCGTTTAGTCATGTTATTTCCTTTCATTTACTTATCCAACAATTCTCTAATAACCTCTGGATACAACTTGTACTCTGCCTCATGAATACGAGCTTCAAAGTTTTCGATGGTATCATCAGCTAGACGTGGCACACGGACTTGTTTGATGACCTTGCCTGTGTCCACACCGGAGTCCACCCAGTGAATGGTGACGCCACTCTCAGCAACACCAGCATTCCAAGCGTCCTCAATCCCATGAGCTCCTGGAAATTCTGGCAAGTAGGCTGGATGGATATTGATGATTCGACCTTCATAAGCCGCCAATAAAGTTGGCCCAACGATTTTCATGTAGCCTGCTAGACAAACCAAGTCAATCTGGTGTTCTTCCAAGAGTTCGACAAGAGCTGCTTCGTAGTCCGCCTTGTTCTCAAACTCCTTGAGTTCAAAAGCATAGGACAGGACACCAAGCTTTTCTGCACGCTCTAGCACATAGGCGTCACGATGGTCTGAAAAGACAAACTCCACTGGAAACTCTTCAGCAATCACCTGAAAGTTTGAGCCATTACCAGAGGCAAAAACCGCTATTTTTTTCATTTGATGATGACACTTTCGTTTTCTTTCGTGACGATGCGACCAATTTCATAGACTGGTTCATCCAGCAATTCTTTGACACGATCTACATTTTCAGGGCTAACTGCCAACATGAGTCCTACGCCCATATTGAAGATTTCAAACATTTCTTCATGCTTGATCTGACCGTATTTTTCAAGGGCTTTGAAAATTGGAAGCACTGGAACTTTGCTTTCCTCAATCTCAGCAGCCAAGTCAGCTGCAAACATGCGAGGAACATTTTCGATAAAGCCACCACCTGTGATGTGGGCAATCCCATGAACCAAACCTTCCTTGATGAGTGGCAAAACAGCCTTGACGTAGATACGAGTTGGCTCAAGAAGGACTTCCTTGAGTTTCTTGCCTTCCAATTCTGGCAAGACTTCCTCACCTGTATAGTCGGCAAAAACACGACGCACGAGTGAGTAACCATTGGAGTGAATCCCACTTGAAGCAAGTCCGAGAAGAACATCGCCTTCTGCCACCTTTGAACCGTCAATGATTTGAGATTTTTCAGCCACGCCGACCGCAAATCCAGCCAAGTCGTAGTCATCTTCGCCGTACATACCAGGCATCTCAGCCGTTTCCCCACCGATGAGGGCTGCACCAGCTTGCACACAACCTTCAGCCACACCAGCAACCACTTGTTCTAGTTTAGCTGGTTCATTCTTGCCAGTCGCGACGTAGTCCAGGAAGTAAAGAGGCTCCGCACCTGCAGCAATAATGTCATTAACACACATGGCCACACAATCCTGCCCAATCGTGTCATGCTTGTCGTACTTGATAGCCAGCATGAGCTTGGTTCCGACACCGTCAGTCCCTGAGATCAAGACAGGCTCTTTTACCCCTGTCTTTGAAAGGTCAAACATGCCACCAAAGCCACCAAGAGCTCCCATGACACCTGCACGCTCCGTACGAGCCACATGCTTTTTGATCCGCTCAACAACTTCATAACCTGCTTCAACATCTACACCCGATTGAGCGTATGCATTCTTATTTGTCATCTTTGTCTCCTCTTCCTTTCCTTTAATGGAGAGTCTTTATCCGTCTATTTGTAAAAACTGGTCTTTTCTTCCAAACTTCTTTGATAGTCTTCTTCATAGTCGTAGAGAGGAGTTGGGTAGTCTCCATCAAAATAAGCGACACAGAGACCACCATTCGGCGCATCTGTTTCGATGCCGATAGAATCAATCAAGCCATCAATCGAAAGATAGGTCAGACTATCCGCACCAATGATTTGGCAGGTTTCTTCGACTGTATGATTAGCCGCAATCAACTCCTGACGCGTCTGGATATCAATCCCGTAGAAACATGGATAAGCCAGCGCTGGACTACCAATGGCAACGTGAACCTCAGACGCACCTGCTTCTTTCAAAAGCTGAACGATACGGCGAGAGGTTGTCCCACGAACAATGGAATCATCAATCATCACCACACGTTTGCCTTTAACGACACCCGAAACAGCAGACAGTTTCATCCGCACCCCTTGCTCCCGCAATTCTTGAGTCGGTTGGATAAAGGTGCGTTGCGTGTATTGATTCTTGATAAGACCCATTTCATTTGGCAGACCAGATTCTTCTGCAAATCCCATAGCTGCGCTGAGCGAGGAATTTGGCACACCGACCACGATATCTGCCTCATGCTTAAATTCACGCGCCAATTGAGCCCCCATACGTTTGCGAGCTGTATGGACATTGATCCCATGGATGTTAGAGTCAGGGCGAGCAAAATAGATATACTCCATAGAGCAAATCGCCAACTGGGTATCATTCGTATAACTATCGTACTGGATACCATTGTCATCCACAATCACAATTTCCCCTGGTTTTACATCACGAATCCACTCAGCACCGATGACTTCAAAGGCACAGGTTTCAGACGAAACCACCACCGCTCCGTTTGCCATTTTTCCGATAGAAAGCGGACGGAAACCATTAGGATCAAGCGCAGCAATCAACTTGTCCTCAAATAGCAAGATATAAGCAAAGCCACCTTTGACAAGGCTGAGCGCCTCCTTGATTTTGCCCATCAAGTTCGGATTGTGACTCCGACGAATGAGGTGAGCCAAGATTTCCGAGTCCGAAGTTGAACTGAAAATAGCTCCTCTTTGTTCCAATTCTTTCTTGAGCGATTCGGCATTGGTCAAGTTTCCGTTGTGAGCAAGTCCAAACTGCATATCATGAAATCGGAAGAGGAAGGGCTGGATATTATCTACAGAAGCTTCGCCAGCAGTCGCATAACGAACATGCCCAATCGCGCTCGTTCCAGTCAGTTTATCCAAATTAGCTGGATTTCTGAACACTTCTGATAAAAGCCCCATATCACGATGACGCTTCAATTGCCCCTGATCATTGGAGAGGATTCCTGCCCCCTCCTGACCACGGTGCTGAAGACTGTGGAGACCAAAATAGGTCAATTTAGCAGCATCTGGATGTCCCCAGATACCGAAAACACCACATTCTTCATTAAGAGATTTTACTTCGTATGTCATTTTTTATACCTTTTATTTCCCTGTGAAATAACGCACAGCCGACGCGAACAGGTGCTGGTCCTTATTTCCTGGAATATTTTGGAAAAGACCATCTTCATAGCGTTCTGAGTGTCCCATTTTACCGATGATTTGGCCGTTCTTGCTGGTAATTCCTTCGATAGCATTTACCGAACCATTCGGATTGTACTTAGAATCCATACTTGGTTTACCCTCGAAGTCAACGTATTGGCTGAAAATTTGTCCATTATCACGGAGCTCTGCAAATTCCTCAGCCGTCACGACAAATTTCCCTTCACCATGCGATACTGGAATGGCATGGATATCGCCCACTTGTACTCCAGCCAACCATGGTGAGTTGGTATTGGCAATCCGAGTTTCCACCATCTTGGCCACGTGCTGGTTGGCATCATTGTAGAAGAGGGTTGGGCTAGTACTGCTGGCATCCTCGAAGTTTCCGTATGGAAGAAGACCTGATTTGACCAAGGCCTGGAATCCATTACAGATACCGATAATCAAGCCACCACGAGCGATAAAGCTATCAATGGCTGCGCGCACTTTTTCATTGAGCAAGATATTGACAATAAATTTAGCTGATCCATCCGGCTCATCCGCAGCTGAGAATCCACCTGCAAAGAAGAGAATGTTTGCCTTGCCGATATTGTCAACCATGGTTTCAACTGACTTGACAATAGCTTCTTCATTCAAGGTCACAAATGGCACCAAGTTAACCTCTGCACCTTCTTTTTCAAATGCTTTAGCTGAGTCATATTCTGAGTTGGTTCCTGGGAAGACTGGGATGTAAACCACAGGTTTTTCAATAGTTTCCTTGGCTTTGATGACTGCGTCAGAAGCGACAGCTGGAACTTCAGCCAATTCTTTGGCTTGTGCAAATTCAGTAGGGTAAACTTCTTCTAGTTTTCCTTGGAAAACACTGTCAAGTTTCTGTCCATCTAGCTTCACACCGTTGACAATCAGTGTAAAGTCTGCTTTTGTTTGTCCAATTTTCTCTACTCCAGTAATCTCTTCAGGAGATGTGAAGACAAATCCGCCTAATTGAGCTGTTAAAGAACTTTCAAGTTCAGGCAAGATTACCTCTGCACCGATATGATTCCCAAAAGTAGCAAGAGCCAAGCTTTCAAGGACACCACCGTATTTGACAGCTGATGCAGATGTCACTTTGTGTCCAGCTTGGATGGCTTCAAATTGAGCAAAGTTAGACTTAATCAAGTCAAAATTAATCTCTGCAGAGAGGGCTTGACCTGGGATGTAGTAGATATTTTCACCAGCAGTCTTGAACTCTGGAGAGAGCACCTTACGACTGTCTGCAGTTGTGACACCAAAAGCAACCAGGGTTGGTGGTACGGTTAATTCTTCAAAAGTACCAGACATAGAGTCTTTACCTCCAATAGATGGCAAGCCAAGTTGGATTTGTGCTTCGATAGAGCCTAGAAGAGCTGCTACTGGCTGACCAAAACGCTCTGCTTGTTTATCCATCCGCTCAAAATACTCTTGGTAAGAGAAACGAGTCTTGGACCAGTTTGCACCAGTAGCCACCAAACGAGAAGTCGCTTCGATTACTGCATAGGCAGCACCGTGGTATGGAGACCATTCTGCTACATATGGGTGGAATCCTTGGGCCATGACTGACGCAGTGTGAGTCACACCGTGTTGAACTGGCAATTTCTGCACAGATGCTTCAGTTGGTGTCAATTGGTAACGACCGCCAAGTGGGTGATTGACCGTAGAACGACCGACCGAGCAGTCAAAGATGGTCTGCAATCCTTTTTGACTCGCATGGTTGAGATCCGATAGAACCGCAAGGGTATCAGCTTCAAGTGTGTCAGCAGATGTTTGACGTTCTTCTGGAAGCTTGACATCCTTGTCTACCACCTTGGCATCAACGACTACGCGCACACCGTTTGTATCAAGGAAACGACGTTCCAAGTCAACAATGGTTTCACCATTCCAATGCATGACAAGATTTGGTTTTTCAGTCACTGTTGCCACAACAACAGCGTCAATATTTTCTTTATTACATTCTGCAACGAAGGCATCTACGTCCTCAGGACGCACCACAACTGCCATCCGTTCTTGTGATTCAGAGATGGCAATTTCTGTACCATTCAAGCCTTGGTATTTAAGAGGAACCTTGTTGAGGTCGATTTCAAGACCATCTGCCAATTCACCGATAGCCACACAGACACCACCTGCTCCAAAGTCATTGGATTTCTTGATGAGACGAGTGACATCTCCATTACGGAAAAGACGTTGAATCTTGCGCTCTTCGATGGCATTCCCTTTTTGAACCTCAGCACCAGCAGTCTCTACAGACTCAACTGTTTGAACCTTAGAAGACCCTGTCGCACCACCGACACCGTCACGTCCAGTCTTACCACCGAGCAAGATAATCACGTCACCAGCTTCCGGTTTTTCACGAACAACATTTTCCTTAGGAGCAGCACCGACAACGGCACCTAGCTCCATGCGTTTAGCTACAAAGCCTGGGTGGAAGTACTCACGAACGTAGGTCGTCGCAAGTCCAATCTGATTCCCATACGAAGAATAACCATGAGCCGCTGTCTTCGAAATGACTTGTTGTGGCAATTTCCCAGCGCGAGTTTCCGAAATCGGAGCTGTAATATCACCAGCTCCTGAGATACGCATAGCTTGGTAAACGTATGAACGCCCTGACAGCGGGTCACGAATAGCTCCACCGATACAAGTAGCAGCCCCACCAAATGGTTCAATTTCCGTTGGGTGGTTGTGGGTTTCGTTTTTAAACATAAGGAGCCATGGTTCTTTCACACCATCAACGTCCACTTCGATTTCAACCGAACAGGCATTGATTTCGTCCGACACTTCCATATCGTCCAAACGACCATTAGCACGCTCATAACGACCGAAAATAGTCGCCATATCCATTAAGGTTTGTGGTTTCTCCGAACGTCCCAACTCATCACGCATGGCAATATACTTGTCATAGGTCGCCTGTAATTGTTTTTGAAATTTAGAAGCTGAGAAATCAATCTGTTTCAACTCTGTCTCAAAAGTCGTGTGACGGCAGTGGTCAGACCAGTAAGTATCCAAAACCTTGAGCTCTGTCTCAGTCGGCACGCGCCCGATTGACTTGAAGTAGTCTTGGATAAAGAGCAAATCATCCACTTCCATGGCCATCCCTTGCTCGGCCTTGTAGCGAGCAAAGTCTTCTGCCGTATAGCTTTCAAAGAAAGCCAATTTAGGAATGGTCTTGTCTGACTCTGAAAATTCCTGCTTGGCAATTCCTGTCGTGATATCCTTGAAACGAGAATCAACTGAGTTGAGCAGGTAGTTCTTGACAGCTTCCAACTCAGTCGCATCAATATCCTTATTGACCAAGTAAAGCTGGGCTGTATTGACTGTCACATCACTCGAACTCCCCAGCAAAAGCAAGGCTTCCTGTGACGAAGCTGCACGCTGGTCAAACTGTCCTGGCAGGCTTTCAATGGCAAAGAAAGCATAGTTAGCAAGGTCCGCCTGCACAGTTACTTCATCCAAGACATGGTCGGTTACCTGCTCAGAGAAGATGTGCTTCTCTGCAGGCTCAAACAAGTCCTCTGCCAAATCAAAGACATCATAAACCTGCACAATGCGAATACTTTTCAAAGTTGAAAGTCCCAAGTTATGCTGGAGTTCTCTTACCAAACTCTCTGACTTAACCTGAAAATCAGCCTTTTTCTCAACAAAAATACGTTTATCCATCAATTCTTATTCCTTTATTTCAGCTCTTGCAATATTCCCAAACGACTTCTAGGTTGTTATTTCAATCCCTGCAACTTTTCCCAGACAACTTCATAAACATCGGTTAGTTCTCCCAATCCCCGACGGAAAACATCCTTATCCATGTGGTTGCCATCTGCATCCCACAAACGGCAGTTATCTGGTGAAAACTCGTCTGCCAAGATGATCTTACCATCCTTGTCAAAACCGAACTCTAGCTTAAAGTCAATCAATTTAAGTCCAATCTCAGCAAACCAAGCTTTCAAAAGTTCATTGATACGACGCGTTTCTTCCTTCAAGTAAGCAATCTGCTGATCATCTGCAATCTTTAGGAATTTCACATGCTCATCATTGATAAACGGATCATCCAAATCATCATTTTTATAGTAAAATTCGACAATTGGAGTCTCAAATGCAATACCTTCTTCTACGCCAAAACGTTTTGAAAAGGAACCAGCCGTGTAGTTGCGAAGCACGACTTCCAAAGGAATGATCTCAACCTTTTTATTGAGCTGTTCCGTGTCTGAAATTTTCTCCACAAAGTGAGTCGCTACACCAGCCGCATTTAACTTTTCAAAAATAAAAGATGAAATCTGATTATTCAAGACTCCCTTGCCCGCAATCTGCTCCTTCTTGACACCGTTGAAAGCAGTCGCCTGGTCCTTGTAAGTTGAAATAATGAGATTTTCATCCTCAGTTGTATAGATATCCTTGGCTTTTCCCGAATAGATCAGTTTTTTTGACATTTTAAAGTTCGCCTTTCGTATTACTTTACCTCATTCTATCACAAAACATTATAATTAGCAAGAATTCACGAACAGAGACAAGTCTTTTGCTCTCTAATATAAAGAAAAACCACAAAATCGAAACATTTTGCAGTTTTGAAAATATAATTTAGTGGTAAAAACAAACATTATTCTCTATTTAAAAATTTATCTAAGTAATATCGCAGATAACTTTTCTTTCCTGTGATTAGTGTCAAACGTCCTTCTGAACCGTAGCGAAGCTCTTCTGCTTGTTCAGGAGTCAGACTTGTCTCCGCCTCTATTTTAAAGAAATTTCCCTTTTCAGTCTTGGTAGCTGTCGCATCAATATTCGTAATCGCAGAAACAAGAACGAGCTCTTTGTTGGCATCCTTGGTTGTAGTGAAGCGAACAGAATCATCCACTTTTAGCCTTGCAACATCTTTTGAACTGAGATAGGCTGTGAGTTTGATTTTTCCTTCTTTTTCCAAGGACGGGTACAGTTGAGCTAGCAAGGTCCCCTCTGCGACCATGGTAGAATCACTGGTCTCATGATTAAGGTGAAGCACCCCATCCTCGCTTGCTGTGATTTTCCCCTTATCTAGGAGACCTCCCTGGACTTTCTTACCCGACTCTGCTTCTAAAATTTTCTGATCTAGAAGGGTTAATTCCTGGCCAACTTTGACTAAGTGCTGGAACTTGAGCGATTCCAGCTGACTAGCCAGTCCCGTTGCGTAGGCTTGTTGAGCTCCAGAACCTGCATACTGCACACGATAAGTAGCTAAACTAGACTCTAGCTGGGCAATTTGTGCATCCACTTGCGCAATAGCCTGCGATTTAGCTTGCGGATCTTCTCCAGCTTGGTTTTTATAGGTCTGATAAAAAGAGTAGGCTGGATTCTGACGATCTAGTTGAGCCCCTGTTTCAATCGCTGACTTAGCTGTGTTGTAGTCTCGGATTTTATCCTCTGTTTGGCTGATAAGATTGCCAATCTCGGCCTGGCTCTGACTTGCTGCCGCATTTTGAGAGGAAATGCTGGCATTTTGCTGAGAAACATTACTTCTCAGACTATTCGCTTGGCTGAGATAGTCTCGAAACATCTCCTGATAACCAAACTTATCCGCCTCTGGAAATTGATCACTCCCCTCTTTCAAACTGGATTGCAAATAACCCAACTGCTTTTTTTGATCCTTAAACATCTCCAACTGACTGGTGTATGCTTCAACCTGAACAGCTTCCGCTCCTTGCTGGTACTGAACGAGTAGCTCCCCCTGCTTGACTAGTTTGTTTTCTTCCAAATAATTGGCCACGATGCGTTGATTGCTAGTCGACTGGATGTTGGCAATAATCCGACTAGGTTCGACAGTAGCTCTGGTAGACAAACTAATCTCCTTCTCTGCAAAAACTGCAAATCCTAACAGAAACACGAGCAGAAGTGACATAGGTAAAATCACCCGACTGGAAAAATTATGATAACGACGATTATAAAACTCCGCACTTTCTAAAAATTCTGGTTCCATCTTCTCCTCTTTCTAGCTATTCACCAAATGGGCGTAAAAGCCACCTCGAGCAAGCAAGTCTGCATGGGTGCCTTCTTCGACGATCTTGCCCTGATCCAAAACAACAACCTTTTCTGTCCGCTCAGCGATGATCAAGCGATGGGCGATGAAAATCAAGGTCTTGTCTAAAGCCATAAGATTATCCACGATTCGCTTCTCTGTCAAAATATCCAAACTGCTGGTCGCCTCGTCCAATATCAGAACAGGTGCATCCGTCAGGAGAGCACGCGCCAGAGCGATTCGCTGCCTTTGCCCACCTGAAATACCTGCCCCATCCGAAGTCAATTCTGTCTGGTAATTCAATGGCATCCGCTCGATATCTTCCCGAATTTCTGCCAATTCAACAGCCCGTAAGATATCCTCCTGTGTCGTCCCCTCCTTGGCTCCAAGGAGAAGATTTTCCAAAATCGTTCCGTTAAAGACATAGGGCTGTTGAGGCAGGTAGTTGATATACTGGCGCAGGGCCTTTTTATCAATCTGATTGAGATTGACACCACCCAAGCTAATCTCTCCCTGACTAGGATCGTAAAAGTTAACCATCATCTTGGCCAAGGTGGTCTTGCCTGACCCTGAAATCCCCACAAAAGCCATCTTAGACCCTTGAGGAATGGTCAAATTGATATCCGACAAGACGTCACGACCATAGCCATACTTATAGTGGACTTTCTTAAAGGTCATATCCCCTTTCATCATGCTCAAATCTTCGACTGTTTTCTTCTCCTCAAACTCCGAAGCTACCAGATAGACCTCGTTCAGACGGTTATTGGCAACCTGCGCTGTCTGAAGTTTGGTTTGCAGGTTGATGATATTTTCCAAAGGATTGGTAAAGTAAACAAGCAAAGTATTATAGGTAATCAACTGTCCCAAACTCATTTTCCCATCCATGACGAGCACTGCTCCCATCCAGAGAACGGCAACATTGAGCAGGAGCTGGGCAACTTTTTTCAGAGCCTTTTGCTGGCTTTCTGCCCGACTATAGGTAAAGGATTTTTTCAGATAAGCCACAAATTCCTTGTCAATCTTTTGATAGCGTGAACTTTCACTGGTCAAAGATTTAATGGTCTCAATACCGTTGATGTCCTCGATGATAGAAGAAGACAGAACCGCATTGGCTTCCATGGTATCCCGATTCATCTTTTCAAAAGGTTTCATAAAGGCAAAGATAATCACTGTATAGATGGGAAGCGCAAGTAGACTAATGAAAAAGAGTGTCATATTTTGTGAAAACAAGACAAGCGAGATAATCAAAATCGTCGACACATCTAGGAAAATCGACAGAATGGTCGACGCCAGCGCATCGATGATACTATTGGCATCTGTAAAACGAGAAACGATTTCTCCTGTCCGACGTGTCGCGAAAAAGGACATGGGCAGGTGAAAAACATGCTTGATGTAGGACAAAATCACGTCAATTGACAAGCGTTGCCCAAGGATTAGTAGGAGGTACTCCTGCGCGTAGGACAAAATCTGCTGGAGGATATAGACGATAACCAACCCAATAGAGATGATACCCAAGGTCGAACGCATCTGGTCTGGTACATAGGTGTCAATGATAGACTGCAGATAATAAGAACCCACAATGTTAATCAGGGTTACCAAGAGTGTCGCTAGGACGATATTGGTAATTAAGCCACGCTGTTTGAGTAAGATTGGCAAGAAGGATAGGAGTCCCTGTTTTTTCTCCTTATGAGGTTTATAGTCCGGAGATGGTGCCATAAAGAGACTGATCCCTGTCCACTCTTGCGCAAATCGCTCACGGGAAACCTTAGTCAGCTTGACACTAGGATCTGGATCAGCGATATGAATGGACTTTTTATCCTGACCTACCACCACATAGTAGTGGAGCAATTTGCCTTCCTTGAGCACATGAGCCACAAAAGGAAAGGTCAAATCTGGCAAGTCAAAGAGCGTCATATCCGCTTTGATAGCTCGCGTCTCAAAGCCAATCTCCTCTGCCACCTTGACCAAGCCCAAAGCCGTCGTCCCATCCATGGTCGTCTTAGCTAACTCTCGTAGATGGGCCAAGGAGTAATAACTACCATAGTAGCCAAAGACCATAGCCAAGGAAGCCACGCCACAATCCATCTGATCCACCTGGGGACGATAGTGTCTTTTCCCAAATTTCATATCCATCTCCTTTTTTCTAACAATTCTTAAAAAACTTTGTAAGATTATTTTAACCAAACAAAGAAGAAATCGGAAAATTATTTCTGAAAAAACAATATTCATACCTGAACAGCACTTTTAGCCAAAGCAAATAGGCAGAACAAGAGTCCTGCCTAGAAAATTCAATTACACAGATTTCTTACCTTTCCCACTTCTTTTGTGAATGGTGTATAAAACGATAAACGAAAACACAGGGGGCACCATATAACTACTTTCACTCATTGTTACCTGGAAACCAAGAGTTGCTAGTATCGTAAAGACGAAAATATTCATTAAAAATAGAAAAACAAATACAACAAAATATTTTAAAATCTTATTCATTTCAGTCCTCATTCTTTTCTTTATCCGTTCTTTTCTGGATGGTACGATTTTTCACCGCTATGTAAATGATTAAAAGAAGTAGAGGGTAAGAAAACAGGTCTGAAATTTCCATGAAATTTACACTATACTTTCCTAGTAATAGCTTATAGTCCATTAAAACTTGAAGGATAGAAAGTACAATGCGTACTAGTAGAAGGCCCCCTAATAAGATCACTTCTTTTTTAACATACGAACACCTTCCTCACTAAATGCAGATTACGGTCCATTGGTCTAACACTCCAAGATTGCTTTTATGCTAGAGCTACAGAAATCAGACTCATGTTATCATCGTTTGTTATCTTTTTCTTCACTTCTATAAAGTAAGATAAAGGTCATCAAAAATAATGAAATCGCAGGTATATCAAAATATTCAAACCATTTAGGTAGGTCTATTTTGTTTACATCAGCTACGATTCTAATAATTAGATAAGCCATCGAGCTACATAATACAGTGATCTCTGGCCAAGCTTTTTGTAGCAATTGAGCGACTTTCATCTCAAACTCCAATCTAATGGTCAATCAATTTCCTATCTTACTTTCTGTTGTTTTGTACTTGTATCCTACATAAAACAGACCAAGTAGAATCGGATAGGTTTCTGGATAAAATAGGGTATTGATCGGTTTTTTCAAAATCAAATACGTTGCGATATAGATAATGAGCGATACGATAAAATACCCCTCAGCAAATCCTAATAAGAATTTTTTCATGGTAGACTCCTATTTACCTGATAAGAAAGGCGGGAAAACTCCTCCATTCACACGCGCAAAATCATTTTGATTCAGATTCATCATTTATAGTTTTGATTATCTTTTGACAAATCTTTGCAAAAAATACCAAAATAGCCCGAAGCAAGCAAACCAACTAAAGTCCATTGCCAATCAAAGGATACTAATGAATCTGTACGAATCACATGAAGCGCGAGATTAAGAGCTATTGCCAACAAAGGAACTATAGTGGCTAATTTAGGCAAGAGTGTATTGAGATTAAGGTTGTGATTCATAATTGATTTCCTTACATACTTTATCCCAAATTTTTAGCTTAGCGTCTACTTCCTAGATAACGCCCATACATATAAGAAGCTACTCCTAATACACCCCAAGCTATTGCCGTGGAAGTAGTAACAATGAAGCCTCCCTCAGTGACAGATAAGTCTGCTTCTGTCATGATGTCAAATTTTTCATCCAGTTTTTTCATTTTTCTCTCTCCTTTTTAAATAATACTGGCTAATCCAATAGCTACTCCAACCAAAAGCCCTACTATTCCTGAAGCTGATATAATAATTACTGAAAATTCTTCTGAAATCTTCATTTATTTCTCCATTTTTTATTGGTAGTAACTAAAAGATGACTATTCAATAGTATTTGCCACACACTAACAATAGTTCTCTTTAAACCTTGTTTTTGCTTGAATCCAAATAACTCATCATTAAAATAAGGATCGGAATCCATAATTCCGAGCCTACATACTGATCAACTTTAAAGGTAATTACATTTAAATCACCTAGCACACAGAGTACTCCAAAAATGATTAAAAGCACGCCTATTAAATTTTTTCGATTTTTCATACCTAATCACTTTTTATCCAAACCTACGTTTTAAATCTTGCCCGATTAATCTACCGCCAAGGAAAATAGTCACTCCAATACCAATAGTAGCTATTGTGATCACGCCTCCATCAGTATTCATCAATTCGTCTTCTGTCAACTCTGTCCAATTATTTAAATTATTCATATTCATTTTATCCTCCTATTATCACATAAAGTATCCCCAAGCAATACCGCCAATAAGTAAGATGCCTCCTACTACCACAGCAGTAACAGAACCCCCATCCACATCCATCAACTCTTCTTCTGTTAGAGTTACAAAGTTTTGTTCCATTTTGTCAAAGTTTGTCATCTTTTTCTCCTTTATTTCTATTTTTTAGTTTACGACTTCTAGCTCTTAAACCATTTTAAAAACCAGATTGGATAAATTACTGAAATCTTTTTTCCTTCCTGTTCTTCTCACTTATCTATTCGAGAAGTGATTTAAAATGAACAGGTAAATTTCATTTATTTTAAATACCATTTGATAAACCATGGCAATAAGATTGGTAAATGCATCGCGTAGTCTCCTTCCTTTTTCCTTACCTATCTATTCGAAAAACAATTCGAAAATGATCAACTATTTCATTTTTATTTTAAAAACCACTTAATGAACCACGGATACAAGATTGGCATGTACATGAACGTTCCTCCTTTTTTCTTTCTCATCTCTCTATTCGCAATTTCTACTAAAAATTTTAACGTTTTTCTTTTTTCTGCAAACAAAAAAACAACATGACTTGCATGTTGTTTTTTGCTATATCTTACCTTTAATAGTTCCGACCACATCTGCCACACTTTGTAGTTGATCAATTTCCTCATCACTGATCTCGATACCAAATTCATCTTCTAGCGTTAGGACGAACTCCATCAAGTCTACTGAGTCTGCATCTAGATCGTCTTTCAAACTTAAGGCTTCTGTTACGGCAAAGTCTTCTCCCTGTCGCTCTTGGATAATGGTTACAATACGGTCAAAAATTTCTTTTTCTGTCATCTTTTTATTCTCCTGAAAATTCACGCGCAGTCTGGGCAACTACGTCTGTTTCGAACATGGTACGAATCTGGCGAATCGTACTGTACACAGCCTTGGCATCACTTGAGCCATGAGTTTTTACAACTGGCGCCTTGACACCAAACAAAACTGCCCCTCCAACATCTGAATAGTTGAGCTGTGTCTTCAACCCCTTAAGACTATCCTTGAGAAGTAGAGCACCTAACTTTGCTCGAAGGCCACCACCTGTAATAGCATTTTTAAGTAAGCCCATGATTCCCAAAGCAGTCCCTTCGATAGATTTGAGAACAGCGTTTCCCGTGAAACCATCTGTTACGACAACATCCGCAACGCCATTCATCAGATCACGCGCTTCCACGTTTCCGATAAAGTTCAAACTTTCATCAGCCACTAGTAAGTCATAAGTTTCCTTACGAAGCGGGTCTCCCTTGCTGCTTTCTGTTCCGTTGTTGAGCAAACCAACACGTGGTTGTACAATCCCACGAACATTCTTGGCATAGAAGGAACCTAAGACAGCATATTGATGCAGGTGCTGGACTGTGTTTTCCGCATTGGCACCGAGATCTAGCATATCAAACCCTTTGCCATCAATAGTTGGCAAGGTCGACATGAGTCCAGGACGGTCGATATTCTTGATACGACCCACAATGAAGAATCCTGCAGCCAACAAGGCACCTGTGTTCCCAGCTGAGAGGACAGCGTCTGCTTCTCCCTCCTTGACTGCCTTGGCTGCTAATACCATGCTGGCATTTTTCTTTTTACGGATTGCTTTTGTCGGCTCATCATCTGAGTCAATTTTCTCATCCGTATGGATAATGCTGACGCGCTCTGTCGCTGTTAGATATTGCTTGATCTTACTTTCATCTCCGTAGAGTTGAATCTCAATATCTGAAAAGTCAGCAAGGGCTTGATTGACACCCTCAACGATGGCTTGAGGTGCGTAATCGCCCCCCATAGCATCTACTGCGATTTTTTTCATTTGTCTTCCTCTTTTAGTAATTGTCCCCAGTCTGCTAGGGAATCAATAAATTTCTTTGATTTTAGGTGAATCCCAACGTACTCTTCGTAGAGTTGATCCATAAATTGGCGTAGCTCTTGCTTGATTTCTGCCTTAAGCGAAATAGTCTCCAAGGTTTCAAAATCAATAGCTTGGAATTGGTTGAGTAGATAAGGAATATTGGGATTGAGATGGCAACGTCTCTCATCCTCATGATAATGCTCTGGGCAGAGGCAGGCTCCATATTTAAAAGAAAAGTCAAAGGCCTGACCTACCCGATGGCAAAAAACACACTCATTAAAATTGAGGCTGATTCCAAATCGAGTCAAGATTTGAATTTCAAAAATATTGGTCAAGACTTGATAATCCAAGCCTTCTTCCATTAGCTCTAGAGTCTTTCTCAAGAAGGCAAATAAGGGCGCATCTTGTTGGTTATCCTGCAAACTAGCATCTGCAAGAGCTGCCACATAGGTAGCATAGGCCATGACAAAGAGATCACTATTAATCTTTGGAAAGGTCATCACCTCATGGTAGTCCTCGATGTAGCTAAGCCCATCATCATTGATGCGCAAGAGAAATCGTGCCAACACCAAAGGCTGAATAACAGGAGCTAGTTTGGACTGGCCAGCGTGTTTGACGAAAAACATGCGCTTGCCCGCTTGCTCGGTAAAGATCTTGACTAGCTTGTCATCCTCACGAAAGTTACGATTGTAGAGCACCAAGCCTTGACTCGTGGTAGACTGAATCATGCTTCTCTCATGTACTCCTCAAGTCGTTTCATGGCCTCTCTGATCATTTCCATGCTGGCTGCATAGGACAGACGCACATAGCCTTCTCCGTAACGTCCAAAGGCAGCACCAGGGATAAAGGCAACGGCCTTCTTATAGGCAAAATCCTTCAGAAAAGCAAAGGAGTCTTGATTGTAACCTGCTGGAATCTTAGCAAAGATATAGAAGGCTCCGTCTGGTTTGATAATCTCAAAACCAAGAGCAGTCATCTTTTCGATGATATAATCACGACGCTGGATGTATTCCTTCTTCATAGGCTCTGCGTCGTTTTTACCAGCGGTCAAAGCCTCCACCGCAGCATGTTGAGCCATAGTGTTTGCGGCAGTAACCAAATATTGGTGACTCTTGATCAACTGAGCTGTGAAAGCTACAGGAGCAAAGATAAAGCCTAAACGCCAGCCTGTCATAGCATGCGATTTAGACAAGCCATTGATAATAATAGCCTGGTCTCTCAGCATAGTTCCCAGAGATACATGGGCTTGTCCAGTATAGGTCAATTCTGAGTAAACCTCATCACAGACAACGAAAATCTCATACTTGCGTAAAACGTCTGCCAAGGCCTCCAACTGCTCCCGACTATAGGTAATTCCTGTCGGATTGGCTGGATAGTTGAGAATAACTGCTTTGAGCTTGTCCCCTTGCTCCAAAATGGCCTTTTCCAACATCTCAGGAGTCAAGACAAAACCGTTTTCAGTTGTATCAATCTCGACAATCTCTGCCCCAACTAGATTTACAATCGGTTCATATCCTGGATAGGCAGGAGCTGGCAAGAGCACCTTGTCTCCCTCTTCCAAAATAGCTGTCAAAGTAGCAGATAAAGCCTCTGTCGCCCCAATTGTAACCAAAATTTCATTTTCAGGATTATAATCTAGCTGGTATTTTTCTTTTACAAAGTCGCTAGCAGCCTGGCGCAAGGTCAGTAAACCGCTCATCCCTGTATAGTAGGATTGGTTCTGGTCAATGGCTCGCTTGGCTGCCTCCTTGACATGATCTGGCGTTGTAAAATCAGGTTCCCCCAAGGTTAAACGCAAGACCCCAGGAATCTCCGAAATAGCCTGGTCAAACTGGCGAATCAAGGAAACTTGAATCTTGTCTAACCGTTTATTAAAGCGCTTGGTTAAGTCCATAGATATCCCCCTTGCTTACAGAACATAGTACTATTATACTACAAAAGCTCCCTGACCGCAAAATACATCTGAAACCCGGATTTTTCACTTTCTGTTTTACTTTTCTTCTCGACAGGACTATAATAATAAGTGCTTATTTTCGGAGGTTTATATGTCATTTTTATCAAAAAATGGAGCAGGAATCTTGGCCTGCCTTCTCATTTCTATCGTATCTTGGTTCCTGGGAGGATTTTTCCCCGTCGTGGGTGCACCTGTATTTGCAATTTTTGCTGGAATGCTCCTCCACCCCTGGCTCTCACACTACAAACAACTAGACGCAGGCTTGACCTTTAGTTCCAAGAAATTACTTCAATATGCCGTTATTTTGCTAGGGTTTGGTCTCAACATATCGCAAGTCTTCGCAGTTGGACAAACTTCACTCCCTGTCATCCTATCAACGATTTCAATTTCCTTAATCGTCGCCTACCTCTTCCAGCGTTTCTTTGCGCTGGACACAAAACTGGCTACCTTGATTGGGGTGGGTTCTTCTATCTGTGGTGGTTCTGCCATTGCTGCGACAGCACCCGTTATCCAGGCCAAGGAAAAAGAAGTCGCCCAAGCCATTTCCGTTATCTTTTTCTTCAATGTCTTGGCTGCGCTCATCTTTCCAACTCTAGGAACCTGGCTTCACCTATCCAATGAAGGCTTCGCCCTCTTTGCAGGAACTGCGGTCAATGATACTTCTTCTGTAACGGCTACCGCCAGCGCTTGGGACAGTCTTTACCAAAGCAATACCCTCGAATCTGCAACCATTGTTAAACTCACACGTACTTTGGCCATTATCCCTATCACGCTCTTTCTCTCCTACTGGCAAAGTCGCCAGCAAAAAAACAGCCAAGATTTCCAACTAAAAAAAGTCTTCCCACTTTTTATCCTTTATTTCATTCTAGCCTCTCTCTTAACGACTCTTCTCACCTCCCTCGGCGTGTCTAGTAGCTTCTTCACCCCTCTTAAACAACTCTCCAAATTTCTCATTATCATGGCTATGAGTGCCATCGGTCTCAAAACCAATCTCCTCGCTATGGTCAAATCCAGTGGTAAATCCATTGTCCTCGGAGCTCTTTGCTGGATTGCCATCATCCTCACCAGTCTTGGCATGCAAGCATTGATTGGTACTTTATAATCATAACCACCCGTCTAACGGGTGGTTTGCACCAGGGCTATAAGCCCAAATCACCAGCCAGCGCCTAAAGACGCTGGCTTTCACGTTGTTCAAGCCTCATTGCTCTTGACTCGTCACTTGCCTCTTAAA
>CAJNCW010000005.1 GCA_905221345.1 bacterium | reverse complement strand
GCTGGTCTTGGATTAGGAGTAGCTGCCTTGGCAACTGCCTCTCTTCTTGGCAAGAAGAAGAAATCAGCAGCTTCTGAAATGGATTTAGAAGACTAAGTCCCAAAAATCGACTAAAATGAAATTGTTGATATCATTTTAGCGATGAAAACAAGAACCCCGGATAGCTCAAGGCTATCTGGGGTTTTTGGCTCTTTGTCAACTGTGGAGAGTGACATCTAATTAAGTATGAGAGAGAATCAGATTGGTTCTCTTTTTTCTAACATTCAAAGTAACGAGAATTATCACTCTAAATGTTCTAAAGGACTTAATGATGTCTTACTGGTTATTAATCACTATCAAAGAGAATATCCGAATTACAAGACAGCTTTTAAAGCACTTAGGAATAAGAGGTAAAAATATTACACTACTCATTGCATATACCTAACAAAACAGATAAAATTCTAAAATTTGTATAGAAAATAATATAATTTCGACCTTTCTCTACAGGAATTGCTTGACTAAATAAAACTAAAGCTGTATAATAAGGCAAATATCTAAAACAGGAGGTTCTGGAAATGAAAAAGTCTAAGGCCAAGTATCTGACGCTAGCTAGCGTTGTCTTAAGTGCGGGTATTCTATTGAGTGCGTGTGGGAACTCAGCAAGTTCATCTAAAACATACAGCTATGTTTATTCTAGTGATCCGTCTAGTTTGAACTATCTGGCAGAAAACCGTGCAACAACCAACGATATCATTACCAATTTGGTTGATGGTTTGATGGAAAATGACCAATACGGTAACTATGTTCCATCTTTGGCAGAGGATTGGTCCGTTTCCAAGGACGGTTTGACTTATACCTACAAACTTCGTAAAGATGCCAAGTGGTATACATACGAAGGTGAAGAATACGCCCCTGTAACGGCCCAAGACTTTGTGACAGGTTTGAAATATGCTGCTGATAAAAAATCCGAAGCCTTGTACCTTGTTCAAGACTCTGTAGCAGGTTTGGATGACTATATCAACGGGAAAACAACTGACTTTTCAACTGTCGGTGTTAAGGCGATTGACGACCAAACAGTTCAGTACACTTTGACACGTCCAGAATCTTATTGGAATTCTAAAACAACTTCAACCATTCTCTTCCCTGTCAATGCAGATTTCTTAAAATCAAAAGGGGATGACTTTGGTAAGGTAGACCCTTCTAGTATTTTGTACAATGGACCTTTCTTGATGAAATCGTTTGTTTCAAAATCTGTTATCGAATTCAAGAAAAATCCCAACTACTGGGATGAAAAAAATGTCTTTGTGGATGATGTGAAATTGGCCTATTATGATGGTAGTGACCAAGATGCACTAGCACGTAACTTTGTAGAAGGAGTCTATAGCTACGCGCGTCTCTATCCAAATAGCTCAAGCTTTGAAGGCATTAAAGAGAAGAACAAGGATAACATCATCTATAGTATGCAAAATGCAACTTCTTATTACTTGAACTTCAACTTGGACAGAAAATCTTATAACTTCACTTCTAAATCCTCAGATATCGAAAAGAAATCAACCCAAGAAGCAGTTCTGAATAAAAACTTCCGTCAAGCCTTCAACTATGCTTATAACCGTACAGCCTATGGAGCACAATCTCAAGGGGAGGACGGAGCAACAAAGATTATTCGTAACTTGGTTGTACCTCCTACATTTGTAAGCATCAACGGAAAAGACTTTGGCGATGTTGTTTCAGAAAAGATGGTCAACTATGGCCAAGAATGGCAAGGAATCAACTTTGCAGATGCGCAAGATCCATACTACAATCCTGACAAGGCTAAAGCTAAATTTGCAGAAGCTAAGAAAGAATTGGAAGCTAAGGGTGTGCAATTCCCAATCCACTTGGATGTATCTGTAGACCAATCAGCTAAAAAAGGTGTACTTGAAGCAAGCTCTTTGAAACAATCCATCGAATCTGTTCTAGGAGCTGAGAATGTGGTTATCGATATCCAACAGCTATCAACAGATGACTTTGACAACTCTAGCTACCTAGCTCAAACTGCAGCTCAAAAAGACTTTGATATCTATAATGGCGGTTGGAGTGCGGACTACTTGGATCCATCAAGTTATCTTGATATCTTAAATGTCAATAACGGTGGTATGTTGCAAAACATTGGTCTAGAACCAGGTGAGGTCAATGACAAGGCTAAGGCAGTTGGTCTGGATACTTACACTCAAATGTTAGAAGAAGCGAACAAGGAGCAAGAACCAGCAAAACGTTATGAAAAATATGCTGAAATTCAAGCTTGGCTCGTTGATAGCGCCCTTGCTATTCCAAACGTTTCTCAGGGTGGAACACCGACCTTGAGAAAGACAGTTCCATTCTCATCGCCATTCTCACAAGCTGGAAATAAGGGTGTCGAATCATACAAGTATCTCAAGTTACAAGATAAGACTGTAACGGCTGATGAGTATGAAAAAGCGAAAGAAAAATGGCTAAAAGAAAAAGAAGAATCAAATAAAAAAGCCCAAGAAGAACTGGCAAAACACGTTAAATAACCAGTCTATTCAACAGGAAAAACGATAGTTTCTCAAGGAACTATCGTTTTTATATAGTTTGAAACTATAACTAGCTCTTGAAAACAAGAAAATGAGTTAGTAAAAATAAGTGGTACAATAGTTACTATAGATTTGGAGGTATTGTATGAGCAAAGAACTACACATCAACACAATTTTGGCCCAGGCTGGGATCAAGTCAGATGAGGCTACAGGTGCCTTGGTAACACCGCTTCATTTTTCAACCACTTATCAGCATCCAGAGTTTGGCCAGTCTACTGGATTTGACTATACCCGTACTAAAAATCCAACTCGCAGTAAGGCGGAGGAGGTTTTGGCGGCTATTGAATCAGCGGACTATGCCCTAGCGACAAGCTCAGGAATGGCTGCGATTGTACTGGCCTTTAGTGTCTTTCCAGTAGGAAGTAAAGTCTTGGCTGTTCGTGATCTGTATGGGGGTTCTTTCCGTTGGTTCAACCAAGTGGAGCAGGAAGGCCGTTTCCATTTTACCTATGCCAATATAGAAGAAGAGTTGATTGCTGAGTTAGAGAAAGATGTGGATGTTCTCTATATTGAAACACCAACCAATCCCTTGATGTTGGAATTTGATATTGCCAAACTAGCCAAACTAGCTCATGCCAAGGGTGCCAAGGTAGTGGTGGACAATACCTTCTACAGTCCGATTTACCAACGTCCGATTGAAGATGGTGCAGATATCGTTCTTCATTCTGCCACCAAGTACTTAGCAGGGCACAATGATGTCTTAGCTGGGGTGGTTGTGACTAATAGTTTAGAACTATATGAGCAACTGTTCTACAATTTGAATACGACAGGTGCGGTCTTGTCACCATTTGATAGTTATCAGTTGATTCGTGGTCTCAAAACCTTGTCTCTTCGTATGGAGCGTTCTACAGCCAATGCCCAAGAAGTGGTTGCCTTTTTAAAGGATTCGTCTGCTGTCAAGGAAGTGCTCTATACAGGACGTGGGGGCATGATTTCTTTTAAAGTAGTGGATGAAAAACGCATTCCTCATATTTTAAACAGCTTGAAGGTCTTCTCTTTTGCGGAAAGTCTGGGTGGGGTGGAGAGTCTGATTACCTATCCGACGACGCAAACCCATGCAGATATTCCGGCAGAAGTGCGTCATTCCTATGGCTTAACAGATGACCTCTTGCGTTTGTCAATTGGGATTGAGGATGCTAGAGATTTGATTGCGGACTTGCGCCAAGCCTTGGAAGGATAAGACAGATATGGGGAAATATGATTTTACAAGCCTGCCCAATCGTTTTGGGCACCATACCTATAAATGGAAAGAGGCAGAAGCTGATCGAGAAATTTTACCAGCCTGGATAGCGGATATGGACTTTGTGGTTTTGCCTGAGGTTCGACAAGCTGTACAAGCCTACGCAGATCAGTTGGTCTATGGCTATACCTATGCTAGCGATGCTTTGATAAAGTCGGTTCAGGACTGGGAAGCCAACCAACATGGGTATCACTTTGACAAGGATGCCCTCGTCTTTATCGAGGGGGTGGTACCAGCTATTTCAATAGCTATTCAAGCCTTTACAAAAGAAGGAGAGGCTGTTCTGATTAACACACCGGTCTATCCACCTTTTGCCCGTAGTGTCAAACTGAACAATCGCAGATTGATTACCAATTCTTTGGTGGAAAAGGATGGTCTGTTTGAAATTGACTTTGACCAGCTGGAAAAGGAATTGGTAGAAGAGGATGTGAAGCTCTATATTCTTTGTAATCCCCACAATCCTGGTGGACGTGTTTGGGAAAAGGAAGTGTTAGAAAAGATTGGGCATCTCTGCCAAAAACATGGTGTTTTGTTGGTTTCAGATGAGATTCACCAAGATTTGGCCCTCTTTGGTCACAAACACCAGTCTTTCAACACCATTGATCCCGCCTTTAAAAATTTTGCCCTTATTTTGAGTAGTGCCACTAAAACCTTTAATATTGCTGGGACCAAGAATTCCTATGCAGTTATTGAAAATCCAAAGCTTCGTGTTGCTTTCCAAAAACGCCAGTTGGCCAATAACCAGCATGAAATCTCGGGCTTGGGGTATTTAGCGACAGAAGCTGCCTACCGTTATGGTAAGGACTGGTTAGGAGAACTAAAAGAAGTTATCGAGGACCACATTAACTATGTAGTGGATGTTTTGGGCAACGAAACCAAGATTAAGGTCATGAAACCACAAGGGACTTACTTGATCTGGCTTGATTTTTCAGCCTATGATCTAACGGATGACCGCTTGCAAGAGCTTTTGAAGAATGAAGCCAAGGTTATCTTGAACCGAGGTTTGGACTTTGGGGAGGAAGGAGCCCTTCATGCCCGTCTCAATGTAGCTATGCCGAAGTCAGTACTGGAAGAGGTTTGTCAACGCATCGTGACCACTTTTTCTACACTTTAAAATCAAGCCTTCTAGGAGAAAAGTCTTCCTAGAAGGCTATTTTCGTAGGGGAAAATGTGGTATAATGAAAAGATAAGATAAAGGGGTAACTATGGCTAAATTGATTCCGGGAAAGTTGCGCATGGAGGGTGTTACTCTCTATGAAACGGGCAACATTGAGATTATCAAGGAAAAAGGGAATCGTCTTTATACTCGTGTTGCGGGAGAAGACTTGCGCTACAGTTTAGAGGATGATCTGGTTTTTTGTGCTTGTGACTTTTTCCAAAAAAGAGGTTACTGTGTTCACCTCGCGGCGCTTGAGCATTATCTGAAAAATGATGAAGAAGGCCAGGTGATTTTACAAGCCTTAGAAAAAGGACATGAAGAGCAAGAAGAGGTCGAAACCAAGGTTAGTTTTGGTGGTAGTTTTTTGGAGCGTATCCAACCTCAGAAGAGAGAGAAAATCTACACTTTGTCGGCTCAAGGTCAGGTGGAAGCTGGAACCAATCGCCTCCTTTGGACTCTCCGAATCGGTTTAATTGATAGTCAAAAATATTATGTCATTCGTGATATCCCTCTCTTTTTGAAGGTCTTAGTCCATCGAAAGCCATATATGATTGGGAAACACTATGAGAATGACTTGTCTTGGGATGCTTTTGATACAGCTAGTCAAGAAGTTCTTACTTTTTTATGTGGCTTGATTGAGGAGGGACTGAGTCAAGAACTCTTTTTCCCCAATCAAGGTCGTCACCTCTTTTTCCCTCTGACCTTTTTTGAGCAGGGAGTGGAGTTGCTGATGAACTTGGAAGATTTTCATTTTGAGCACCAGATTACTAGTTATGGAAGTCTTCTCTTTCATGATTTAGATCCCGATGCAGAACTTTTCTCTTTTTCTGTGAAGGAGTATCCCGATTATTTTGAGATGAAGATCTCTGAAAGTGAGCGAGTTAACGTATTCTATGGAGGGGCAGTTCTCTTTCGTAAGGGGAATCTTTATCTCTTAAATCCTAAACAAATCAGCTTACTAAAGGAAATCAAGGAGCTCCCTCAGGAAGAAAGAGGGAGAAAATGCCTCCAGTTTGACAACAGTGATCGTGACCGCCTAGCCGCCTGCCTGCCTTTGTTTGGACAGCTAGGAACAGTGTCTGCCCCCGAACGTTTGCAAATACGCCCCTTTTCACCAACCTTTTACTTTGATAGGGAGGATGACGGCCGTATCCGCTTGGATATCCAGTTTGACTATGGAGATGTTAAGGTGACTAGTCGTCAACAGTTGGAACAATTACCTTTCGCTAGCGATGTTGCCGTTGAAAACCAGATATTTCAAGTTAGTTTAGGGGCTGGTTTTGAGGCTGATTTTCAGTCTTGGAGACAGGCTTTGAAGCCAGAGGCAGTTTATTCTTTCTTTCACCATACGATTCCAGCTTTTGAGAAGTTGGGTCAGGTTTCCTTGTCTGATGAGATGAATCAGCTCTACAGTGTCCAAGCTCCTCAGGTTCAGATTGAGTCCAAGGGAGGATTGTTGGAAATCCGATTTGATTTCCAAGGGATTGCCCAAGAAGAGATTGATCAAGCTCTTAAAGCCCTGACCAGCAATCAGGATTTCTATATCAGTTCTTCTGACCAAGTGTACTTTTTTGATGAGGAAACCAAGCAGCTTCGTCAAAATTTGCAGGAACTGGGGGTTGAGCTAAAAAATAGTTCTTTCCAAGCGCGAAAATCCCTAGCTTACAGTCTGTCTCAGCTTTTTGAAGGTCGAGACAGGATCTCCTTCTCGGAAGAATTTCAACATTTGGCTCATGATTTGACTCATCCAGAGGACTTTCCTTTGGGAGATATACAGGTGCAGGCAAGTTTGAGAGACTATCAGGAAAAGGGTGTTCGTTGGCTCCAGATGCTTCACCACTATGGCTTTGGAGGCATCTTGGCAGACGATATGGGGCTAGGAAAAACACTGCAAACCATCGCTTTTTTGACTAGTCAGGTGACAGAAGATAGTCGGGTCTTGATTTTAGCACCGTCAGGTTTGATTTACAACTGGGCAGATGAATTTAGAAAATTTGCCCCACAGTTGGATTTGGCTGTTGTTCATGGTTTAAAAGCGAATCGAGAAGCGATTCTTTCTGAAAATCACCAAATCTATGTGACTAGCTATGCAACCTTTCGTCAAGACAGCGAGCTTTATCAAGAGATGGCTTTTGATTTTCTCTTCTTAGATGAAGCCCAGGTCATGAAAAATGCTCAGACTAAGATTGCTCAGAGTTTGCGCCAGTTTGTGGTGCCGGCAGTCTTTGCTTTGTCAGGTACGCCCATCGAAAACCATTTAGGAGAGTTGTGGTCTATCTTTCAAATTGTGCTTCCGGGGCTCTTGCCAAGTAAAAAGGAGTTTATGAAATTACCGGCTGACCAAGTCGCGCAGTTTATCAAACCCTTCGTCATGAGGCGTAAGAAAGAAGAAGTCCTAACAGAACTGCCTGATCTGATCGAAGTTGTCTATAAAAATGAACTGGAAGACCAGCAGAAGGCCATCTATCTAGCCCAGTTGCAACAGATGCGAGACCGCCTAGCGCAAGTGACAGATCAAGAATTCCAGAGAAGTCGGGTAGAAATCTTATCTGGCCTCATGCGATTGCGCCAGATCTGCGATACGCCAGCCCTCTTCATGGACGATTACCAGGGAGCTAGTGGTAAATTGGATAGTCTCCGAGATTTATTACTACAAGTTGCTGATGGTGGGCATCGGGTCTTGATTTTCTCGCAGTTCAAAGGAATGTTGGGAAAAATCGAGCAAGGACTCCCAGACTTGGGCTTGACTTCCTTCAAAATCACAGGTTCAACTCCTGCTCATGACAGACAGGAGATGACCAAGGCCTTTAACCAAGGGGAGAGAGATGCCTTTCTGATCTCCCTTAAGGCGGGTGGTGTTGGTCTTAATCTAACGGGAGCTGATACGGTTATTTTGGTTGACCTTTGGTGGAATCCCGCTGTCGAAGCACAGGCTATCGGAAGAGCCCACCGAATGGGGCAGGAGCAGATGGTCGAGGTCTATCGTTTGATTACCAAGGGGACCATTGAAGAGAAAATCCAAGAACTTCAAGAGCAGAAAAAACATTTGGTTTCCCAAGTTTTAGATGGTACGGAGTCGCGTGCGAGTCTCAGTCTGGCAGAAATTCGTGAAATTTTGGGAATTTCTGAAGCCAGCACTTGAAAAATCAAGACAATACGCTATAATGAAGTGTTGAAAGGAAATACAAAATGAAACAAGATCGATTTCCATTGGTGTCAGATGACGAGATCATGCTGACCGAAATGCCAGTCATGGACTTGTACGATGAGTCAGACTTTATTAGCAATATCAAAGGTGATTACCGCGATAAGAACTATTTGGAATGGTCTCCTATCAATGAGGAAGAAACCGTAGTTTCTCCAGTGGTTAGCAAAAAGCCAGAATCAGCTCCAGAACCTAAAAAAGTTGAAAAAACGTATGCTGAATTGGCTCGAGAAGAGGCGCGTGCGGACTTGAAGAAGAAGCGTTCAGCCAAGTATTTGACTCAGGATGTTAGTCATACTAGACGACACAATGGTTCAACACTTGTTCGTCAAGGAAACCAACCAACAGCACTATTTCAAAAGGAAAATCCAGGTGAGTTTGCCAAATTTAGTAAAAACTTGAGCCAGTCTCACTATATCTTAGCTGAGGAGATTGGCCAAGTGGTGAATCCAACTCCGAAAACTCAAACGGGAAAAGCTAAAAAGAACAACTATGATTTTCTAAAGAAGAGTCAAATCTATAATAAAAAGAATAAGCAAACAGAACAGGAACGTCAGGTTGCCCAAGAGTTGAATCTGACAAGAATCACTGAATAGGGAGAAAAGCATGTCAAAAACATATCATTTTATTGGAATCAAGGGTTCAGGTATGAGTGCCCTAGCCTTGATGTTGCACCAAATGGGACACAAGGTTCAAGGTTCAGACGTTGAAAAATACTACTTTACTCAACGTGGACTAGAGCAGGCAGGGATTGCGATTCTTCCTTTTGATGAAAAGAACCTGCAAGGTGATGTGGAGATTATCGCTGGAAATGCCTTCCGTCCAGATAACAACGTTGAAATCGCCTATGCCGACAAAAATGGTATCAGTTACAAACGTTACCACGAATTCCTCGGTAGCTTTATGCGTGACTTTGTCAGCATGGGAGTGGCAGGAGCTCATGGAAAAACTTCAACAACAGGTATGCTGTCACACGTCTTGTCTCACATCACAGATACCAGCTTCTTGATTGGTGACGGGACAGGTCGTGGTTCAGCCAATGCCAAATATTTTGTCTTTGAATCAGACGAATATGAGCGCCATTTCATGCCTTACCACCCAGAATACTCTATCATCACCAACATCGACTTTGACCATCCAGACTACTTTACAAGTCTAGAGGATGTCTTCAATGCCTTTAACGACTATGCCAAACAAATTACCAAAGGTTTGTTTGTATACGGTGAGGATGCTGAGTTGCGTAAGATCACAGCCAATGCGCCAATCTATTACTATGGCTTTGAAGCTGAGAGCAATGACTTTGTAGCTAGTGATCTCCTTCGTTCAACAACTGGATCAACCTTTACAGTTCATTTCCGTGGTCAAGAATTGGGTCAATTCCACATTCCAACTTTTGGTCGTCATAATATCATGAATGCGACAGCTGTTATTGGTCTTCTTTACACAGCTGGATTTGATTTGAACTTGGTCCGTGAACACTTGAAAACTTTTGCCGGTGTTAAGCGTCGTTTCACTGAAAAAATTGTCAATGATACAGTGATCATTGATGACTTTGCCCACCATCCAACAGAAATCATTGCAACCTTGGATGCGGCTCGTCAAAAATACCCAAGCAAGGAAATTGTAGCAATCTTCCAACCTCATACCTTTACTAGAACCATCGCCTTGTTGGACGAATTTGCCCACGCTTTGAATCAGGCAGACGCAGTCTACCTAGCGCAAATCTATGGATCAGCTCGTGAAGTGGACCATGGTGATGTCAAGGTAGAAGACCTAGCCAATAAAATCAACAAGAAACACCAGGTTATCACTGTTGAAAATGTTTCTCCACTCCTAGACCATGACAATGCTGTTTATGTCTTTATGGGGGCGGGAGACATCCAAACCTATGAATATTCATTTGAACGTCTTTTGTCTAACTTGACAAGCAACGTCCAATAAGGAAAACAGATGGAAATTCCAATCACTATAAGGCAAGCCACCCTATTAGATTTAGAAGAAATATTGGCGATTGAAGAAGCTACTCTTTCGTTAGAAGAGGCACTTAGCCGCCAATCCTTAGAAGAGAGTATCCGCAAGACTGCGGGTACCTTTCTTGTAGCTGGGGATGAAAATCAGCTCCTAGGCTATGTTTTAGGAGAAGCTCAGTCTCTTTATCCCAAATGGATAGAAATAAAATCATTGACTATTCATCCGAATCATTGGGGACAAGGGCTGGGAACTCTTCTTCTTGCAGCCTTGAAACAGGTGACAGTCGAACTAGATTATCAAGGTATTCTTTTGCAGAGTCCTGATGAACTACTATCATATTTTGAAATGAATGGCTTTGTTGAAGAAGTGACAGAGAGTCATTATGGCAGTGGTTCTTGTTGGTATCTGACTTGGACTAATCCTTTTTATCAGGAGGAAATATGAAAATCAGACAAGCAAGATTTTCGGATTTAGATCGGATTTTAGAGATAGAGCTGGAGAATTTCTCCCTTGAGGAAGCCATTCCTCGTTCGGTCTTTGAGGCCCATTTGCGGGAAATTCAGACCAGTTTTCTGGTAGCTGAAAAAGAGGGGCGTATTCTTGGTTATATCGAAGGTCCAGTCGTTCCGCACCGCCATCTACATGATCAGTCTTTTACAGAAAAAATAAAAGACTATAGCCATCAACCTGGAGGTTATATTTCTGTGACCTGTCTCTCCATAGCTAAGGAAGCGCAAGCTTTGGGAGTGGGGAAAAAACTACTGACAGCTCTAAAAGAAGTCGCTTTGGAACACGAAAGAGAAGGCATTAACCTGACTTGTCATGACTATCTTTTGGGCTACTATGAGAAACATGGTTTTGTTAATGAAGGACTATCCCAATCTACCTATGCAGGTGAGACATGGTATGACATGGTCTGGAAGCCTTAAAAACGAGAAATATAGTCGAGGAAAGGTATCTTTTGTTGCTTTTCTGCGACTTTTGAGATATAATGTTATGGATTGCCAACAAGGAGGTAAAGCTTTTGAGCGAGAAATCAAGAGAAGAAGAAACATTAAGCTTTAAAGAACAGATTTTACGCGATTTAGAGAGAGTCAGAGAGAGAGAAAGAAGAGGAAAAGAGGATGAAAGTCCAACTACGCCACCAACTCCATCTTCTCAAGTAACTCCACCCGCTCCTTCTGAACAAGAATCAAATCTTGCCACAGAAGATTTAATGGCAGATTCTCTGTCAACTGTGGATGAAATCCTAAAAAATGCCCCAAGTGTGCCACCACGCCCAAGTTTTGAATCAAGCGAAGTGACAGCACCAGAACCAGAAGAGTCAAAACTAGAAGAGCCTGCACCAGCCAAGATTGATGCTGTAGAGCCTAAAAAGGAAGAGAAAGAGTTTAACACTACTCCAACTAAAGTGGCTGTTTCCTATAAAACAGATGACAAAAAAGAAGAATCAGTCCCTCCTGTTGTGGAGAATGTAGTCCCTGCTCCAGTTGAGCAAGTTGATGATCTAGCGAATGCTCCACTACGCAGTCGTCGTGAAGGAACAAAGCCAGCTAAGAAAAAGAAGAAATCAAAAGCTAAAGGTTGCTTGCTTACTTTATTAGTTCTCCTAGTGCTTGGAGGTATTGGTGGCTTCTTTGGTTATGGGTATGTTCAAGAATCCTTGAAACCTGTTGATGCGAGCTCTAAGGACTACGTGACGGTTCAAATTCCAGAAGGTTCAAATATTCAAGAAATTGGTAGCACCTTGGAAAAATCTGGTTTGGTTAAACATGGACTTATCTTTAGCTTTTATGCTAAATATAAGGGCGCAGACTTAAAATCAGGTTATTACAACTTGAAGAAGAGCATGAGTACAGATGAATTGATCCAAGAATTGCAGAAAGGTGGAACTCCTGAACGACAAGAACCAGCTCTTGCAAGCTTGACAATTCCAGAAGGCTATACTTTGGAGCAAATTGCTCAAACAGTAGGGCAACTTCAAGGTGAATTTAAAGAGCCGCTTACTGCGGATGCTTTCTTGGCAAAAGCTCAAGATGAGACCTTTATCTCACAATTAGTCGCCAAGTATCCAAACCTTCTTGGAAGTCTCCCAACAAAAGACAGTGGCGTTCGTTATCGTCTAGAAGGTTACCTTTTCCCAGCAACTTATACCATCAAAGAAAGCACTACAGTTGAAAGTTTGATTGATGAGATGTTAGCTGCTATGGATAAGGCCTTGTCACCATATTACGCTACGATCAAAGAAAAGAACCTGACAGTCAATGAATTGCTCAGTATCGCTTCTCTTGTCGAAAAAGAAGGGGCTAAAACTGAAGACCGCAAGAAGATTGCTGGTGTCTTCTATAACCGCTTAAACCTCGGTATGCCACTTCAGAGCAACATCGCTATCCTGTATGCTCAAGGCAAGCTTGGTCAAAAGATTAGTCTAGCGGATGACGCTGGAATTGATACAACGATTGATTCACCATACAATGTTTACACACACCTTGGCCTCATGCCTGGACCGGTTGATAGTCCAAGTCTGGATGCCATCGAAGCAAGTGTAAATCAGACAAAGAGTGACTACTTATACTTTGTAGCCAATGTCGAAGATGGTAAAGTGTACTTCGCAACGACCAAAGAAGAACATGATCAAAACGTTGCAGAACACATCAATAGCAAACTAACCCAATCAAGTAGTTCAAACTAAAATTATGTGGTTTTCCACATAATTTTGTTTTAAAAACAAATTAAGAAAAGAAAGTTGAGAAAAATGGCAGAAAAAACTTACCCAATGACCCTTGAAGAAAAGGAAAAACTAGAAAAAGAATTAGAGGAGTTGAAACTCGTTCGTCGTCCTGAAGTGGTAGAACGTATCAAAATTGCTCGTTCATATGGAGACCTTTCAGAGAACAGCGAGTACGAAGCAGCCAAGGATGAGCAAGCTTTTGTTGAAGGACAAATTTCAAGTCTAGAAACTAAAATTCGCTATGCTGAAATCGTTAATAGCGATGCAGTTGCCCAAGATGAGGTAGCTATCGGTAAGACAGTAACAATCCAAGAAGTTGGTGAAGACGAAGAAGAGGTCTACATCATCGTCGGTTCCGCAGGTGCAGATGCTTTTGCTGGTAAGGTTTCAAATGAAAGTCCGATTGGCCGTGCTTTGATTGGCAAGAAGACTGGTGATACTGCAACGATTGAAACACCAGTTGGTAGCTATGATGTCAAAATCTTAAAGGTTGAGAAAACAGCCTAAATAGAATGAAAAAGGAGTAGTAGAGGCTTTGCCTTGCTCAACTCCTTTTTGGTTTTTTGAATAAAATAGGAGACTATATGAGTGAAAATAAGAAAAAAAATAAGATGGATCGTGGATTAACTAATCGCCATGTTCAGGTGATGGCTATTGCGGGAACAATCGGAACAGGTCTTTTCCTAGGTGCCGGTCGTTCTATCAGCCTTACTGGGCCTTCTATCATCCTGATTTACATGATTACAGGAGCCTTTATGTTTTTGATGATGAGGGCTGTTGGGGAGATGCTGTATCAGGATCCAGAACAACATACTTTTATCAACTTTATCACCCGTCATTTGGGGAAAGGTTGGGGTTATTTCTCAGTTTGGTCTTATTGGTTGTCTGTCGTCTTTATCGGTATGGCAGAAATTACTGCGATCTCGCATTATGTTCAGTTTTGGTTTCCTAGCTGGCCTAGTTGGCTGATTCAGATTGTCTTTTTAACGCTTTTGGCCTTGGTCAATCTGATTGCGGTTAAGCTCTTTGGGGAAGTCGAGTTTTGGTTTGCTATGGTTAAAATTGTGGCTATTTTAGCTATGATTGCAACAGGGGTCTTTATGGTTTTGACAGGATTTGAGACACCGCATGGTGCTGCGAGTTTGGCAAATATCAGCGATCAGTTCTCTCTTTTTCCAAACGGTGTTATGAACTTTGTCATGGCCTTTCAAATGGTATTTTTTGCCTATCTGATGATTGAGTTTATCGGGGTGACAACTTCTGAAACAAAGAATCCTCGTCAGGTTTTGCCAAAAGCAGTTAAGGAAATTCCTCTCCGAATCGTCTTCTTCTATGGTGGAGCTCTATTGGCCATTATGTCCATCATTCCCTGGAGAGAACTTGCTTCTTCAGATTCACCATTTGTAACTGTCTTTGAACTGGCAGGTATCAAGTGGGCGGCAGCTCTGATTAACTTCGTCGTTTTGACGTCGGCAGCATCTGCTCTTAATTCAACCCTCTATTCAACAGGGCGACACCTCTACCAGATTGCCCATGATTCGCCCAATCGATTCTTAAAAGCAATAAAGGCAGATACTCTTTCTCGCCATAATGTTCCACAAAATGCCATCATTGCTTCAGCAATTTTAATTGCTCTAGCGGCCTTTATCAACGTTTTGCCAGGCGTTTCAGATGCTTTTGCTTTGATTACGGCGTCCTCATCAGGTGTTTACATCGCGATTTATATCTTGATCATGGTGGCTCATCTCAAATACCGCAAGTCACAAGACTTCATGGCGGATGGCTACCTCATGCCTCAGTATCGTTTCTTAAATCCTTTAACCATGCTCTTCTTTATCTTTGTCTTTGTAACCCTCTTTTTACAAGAGTCTACCTTCATGGGGGCAGTTGGTTCTGCTATCTGGATTATCGGTTTCGGAATTTATAGCCAGTGGAAATTTAGAAAATAAATCATGAACTCATCAACTCTGCTTGGTGGGTTCTTTTTAGTTTGACAGTCTATTGAAATAGGATTATAATCAAGCTGTAACAGTTCGAAGGAGGTTTGGATGTACGTTAGATTGGAAAATAAGGAATCTCATAAAGCGCAAGAAATAGGGAATTTGATTCGTGCTTATAATCGCTCCAAAAGAGAAGAGGCTGAAAGCGAGCCACTGAATTTTTATGTCGAAGACGAAAAGGGCAATCTCTTGGCGGGCTTGGTAGCAGAGACTTTTGGAAATTGGTTAGAAATCGAGTATTTGTTTGTGAAAGAGGAATTGCGAGGACAGGGAATCGGTTCAAAACTATTGCAACGAGCAGAAAATGAAGCTAAGAATCGAAACTGTCTTTTTGCTTTTGTGAATACTTACCAGTTTCAAGCGCCAGATTTTTATAAAAGGCATGGCTACAAGGAGATCTTTACCTTGCAAGACTATCCCTACACAGGGCAAAGATACTATTACCAAAAAGATTTGTAAGGTGAAAATGGAGAAATATAATAGAGAGTAATTCTTCACATAACCAAGGAGGTGGGCTAATGGACATAATACTAGATATGGGCAACGTCTTATTAGAATGGAACAAGGATAAGATTTTACAAGGCGTTTCGGATACGAAGAAGGATTATCTGATTTTAGATAAGGTCATCTTTCAGTCGGGGCTTTGGGAAAGATTAGATCTTGGGACTATGACGAGAGAAGAATTAGTACTTGAAGTTGTGTCCATGATTGGAAGTACCTATCAAAAGAAGGTCGAGGAGGTTATTTGGAACTGGCCTAGTTATATCGATATTTTCACGGAAGTATTTCCTGTCTTGTCAGAACTAAAGAAAAGGGGGCATCGTATCTTTGTCTTGTCCAATACCTCAAAGGTATTTTATGACTTGCTGGAAGAGCAATTATCTCCCTTAAAAGAACTTTTAGATGGTTTTGTCCTATCCTGCGATATAAAAGCTATAAAGCCTGATTTGACAATGTTTAAGGAGATTCTTGACAAATACCAGCTAGATCCCGCAAATTGTGTCTTTCTAGACGATATTGAGGACAATACAAGCGCAGCTGAAAAATTGGGCATCAAGGGCTATCAGGTCAAGAAAAGAAGTGATGTCGTTGATATTTTGAAATCCTATATTTAAAGGTAACACTCTCTATCTTTTTGTGGTAGAGAGTTTTTTGTTAATAAGATCTTACAAAATGACATTTATATATTGCATTAAGTTAGATATATGGTATAATGTTTTTAAAAGAAGCGCAACTTTTTAAAATTTTGAAGGAGGACGCTTGTGGCTAAAAATTTAAAATTAAAATTAGCTCGGGTGGAGCTTGATTTAACACAAGGCGATTTGGCAGAGGCTGTAGGTGTTACTAGGCAGACTATAGGTCTGATTGAAGCTGGGAAATACAATCCTAGTCTTTCGCTCTGTCAGTCCATTTGCAGATGCTTAGGCAAAACTTTAGATCAATTATTTTGGGAGGAAGAAGATGAAAAATAGAAAAAAACTTGTGATCAAAGATGAACGTACGGAAAAATTGGATGGAAAGATTTCAGGAGAAATTCTTTTGGGAATGTGCCTATTTTTGGCACTGGAAATTTTTGCCAAAGTTTATATTTTCAATTTAACACTTCTGTCCTATTTGCCAGAATTACTTTTATTGTTCGGAGTTGGTTTGTATGCCATTATTCGCCGCATGTATGTTGGAATTGACATTCGAGATATTGTTGAGAATACTGGAAAAGAAAGAATTTTATCTGCTTTGGGATTTTCTATAGTGGTTTTATTGATTGATATCGTAGGCAATCGCGAGGAACTAGTCAATCTATTGACTTGGAAGTACTCCCTAAAAGTGGTTCTAGCAGTTATCATCTATCTCGTTGGGAGTTATTCTATGGATAGAGTTATCCTATACTTGAATCGCAGAAATCAGCAAGTTTGGGAGGAAGAAGATGAAAAATAGATTTTTTTATTACCAATTATTAGACGAAAGAGAAGGGCAACTGATCAACAAAGCTGGGACAGAGTCTTTTCATGTGTTTATCGGACTCATTCTGCTAAGTTATTTGGTAGCTGTATTAGCACCTGCTCTTTTTAATCCTAATATTCTTCTGGTTACCCTTCTTTTAGGAATTTTCTTCTTTTTCAATCGTGCACGACGACTTGGAGTGACCTACTATAGTCGTTTTCATTTTACAATTATAGGGTGTTTGCTGGTAACTCTCGCTATTACGACTCTTTTGATGTTGCAGAATTATCAATTCAATATCGAAATTTATCAGCACAATCCTCTGAACGTTAAATATTTGTCTGCTTGGGTTATTACTTATCTGATTTACCTTCCTTGGGTTTTTATCGGCAATCTTGGGCTTAAAAGTTATGGAGAATGGGCTCAAAAAAAGTTTGAGCAAGATATGGATGAACTGGAGAATGGAGAATAGCTTGTTATCTTTTTATCAATCTCGGTAAAATGTGTTATAATAGTACTAATTTATCGGAAGGTGTGAAAGTGGTAGAATACGTTCATACCTTTGTAAAGAAGGAAGAAGGAAAACAGATGTATCCAGATGATAGTTTGACATTGCACACGGACTTGTACCAGATTAACATGATGCAAGTTTACTTTGACCAAGGGATTCACAATAAAAAGGCGGTCTTTGAAGTTTATTTCCGCCAGCAACCGTTTAATAACGGCTATGCTGTTTTTGCTGGTTTGGAAAGGATTGTACATTATCTTAAAGACTTACGCTTTTCAGATAGCGATATTGCCTACTTGGAGACGCTTGGGTATCATGGAGAATTCTTGGATTACCTACGAAATCTCAAGTTGGAGTTGACAGTCCGTTCTGCCCAAGAAGGGGACTTGGTCTTTGCCAATGAACCGATTGTGCAGGTGGAAGGTCCTCTTGCCCAATGTCAATTAGTCGAAACGGCTCTCTTAAACATCGTTAACTTTCAAACCTTGATAGCGACTAAGGCAGCACGTATTCGTTCGGTCATTGAGGATGAACCCCTGATGGAGTTCGGGACACGTCGTGCGCAAGAAATGGATGCAGCTATTTGGGGAACACGCGCAGCCGTGATTGGTGGAGCCAACGGAACCAGCAACGTGCGAGCAGGGAAGCTCTTTGGTATTCCAGTATTGGGGACTCATGCCCATGCCTTGGTACAGGTTTATGGAAACGACTATGAAGCCTTCAAGGCTTATGCATCAACCCATCGTGACTGTGTCTTTCTAGTAGATACTTATGATACGCTTCGTATCGGTGTGCCAGCTGCCATTCAGGTGGCGCGTGAGCTGGGTGATAAAATCAATTTTAAAGGCGTTCGTATTGACTCTGGGGATATTGCCTACATTTCTAAGAAAGTCCGTCAGCAACTGGACGAGGCTGGATTTACAGAGGCTAAGATTTATGCTTCAAATGACCTAGATGAAAATACTATCCTTAACCTCAAGATGCAAAAGGCCAAGATTGATGTCTGGGGTGTGGGAACCAAGCTGATTACAGCTTATGATCAACCAGCTCTTGGGGCAGTTTATAAGATTGTGGCTATCGAAGATGAGAATGGTCAGATGCGCAATACCATCAAACTGTCTAATAATGCGGAAAAAGTGTCGACCCCAGGTAAGAAGCAGGTATGGCGCATTACCAGTCGTGAAAAAGGCAAGTCAGAAGGCGACTACATCACTTATGATGGTGTGGATGTGAGTGACATGACAGAAATCAAGATGTTCCATCCAACTTATACCTACATCAAAAAGACCGTTCGTAATTTTGATGCCGTTCCTCTCTTGGTGGATATTTTCAAAGAAGGAAAATTGATTTACAAGTTGCCTAGCTTGACTGATATTCAGGATTATGCCCGTAAGGAATTCGACAAGCTATGGGATGAATACAAGCGCGTGCTCAATCCGCAACATTACCCAGTAGATTTGGCGCGTGATATTTGGCAGGACAAAATGGACTTGATTGACAAGATGCGCAAAGAAGCCCTTGGTGAAGGAGAAGAAGAATGAGTTTGCAAGAGACCATTATCCAGCAACTGGGCGTCAAACCAGTGATTGATGCCCAGGAAGAAATCCGTCGTTCAATTGACTTCTTAAAAAGATACTTGAAGAAACATCCCTTCCTTAAAACCTTTGTACTAGGGATTTCTGGAGGACAAGACTCAACCTTGGCAGGGCGCTTGGCGCAATTAGCGATGGAAGAAATGCGAGCAGAAACTGGAGATGACAGCTACCAATTTATCGCTGTCCGTTTGCCATACGGAGTGCAAGCTGATGAAGAAGATGCTCAAAAAGCTCTTGCTTTCATCCAGCCAGATGTCAGCTTGGTTGTGAATATCAAGGAATCAGCTGATGCCATGGCAGCTGCAGTAGAAGCGACAGGAAGCACTGTTTCAGACTTCAACAAGGGAAATATCAAGGCGCGTAGCCGTATGATTGCCCAATATGCTCTTGCGGGTGCCCATAGCGGAGCTGTCATTGGAACAGACCATGCTGCGGAAAATATCACAGGCTTTTTTACTAAGTTTGGTGACGGTGGTGCAGACATTCTCCCTCTTTACCGCCTCAATAAACGCCAAGGGAAACAACTCTTGAAGGAACTTGGTGCAGACCCAGCCCTTTATGAAAAAATCCCAACAGCAGACCTAGAAGAAGATAAACCAGGGCTGGCTGATGAAGTCGCCCTTGGAGTCACTTATGAAGAGATTGATGACTACCTAGAAGGCAAACAAGTTAGCCCAGAAGCCCAAGCGACTATTGAAAACTGGTGGCACAAGGGCCAACACAAACGCCACCTACCAATCACCGTATTTGATGACTTTTGGGAGTAAAAAGGTCCTGTGGACCTTTTTACCCTGAGCCTAGAAATGAGAAAGCGAAGAAGGTCCAGTGGACCTTTTTAGCCCGATTCTAAAAATGGGAAAACGAGGCAGATTCGGTAACTCATAGAGTTCGATTTTCCTTGTCTCACCCCCGCAACGATGACTAGGTTTGAAAAAGCTTGGTAAAGCGCATTTCAAACCAGACAGCGACTGCGTCAAGTAACTAGATGAAAAACTTGTTTTCTAGCTGTTACTGAGTATAGTCTTTTTACCCTGAGTTTAGAAATAAGAAAACGAGGAACCTCCAGTGGAGGTTTTTAACCTCCCACCTTGAGATAAGAAAGTGAGGTAGTCTCATGAAAGCAATCGGTACGCAAATATTACAGACAGACCGTTTGATTTTGAGAAGATTTGTGGAGAGTGATGCGGAAGCCATGTTTCAAAATTGGGCTTCGTCTGCTGAGAATCTGACCTATGTCAGCTGGGATCCCCATCCTGATGTCGAGGTGACTCGAAACTCGATTCGAAATTGGGTTGCCTCCTATACCAATCCCAACTATTACAAATGGGCCATTTGTCTAAAGGAAAACCCAGAGCAAGTGATTGGAGATATCAGCATCGTTGCAATGGATGAGAATGATTCTTGTTGTGAAATTGGCTATGTGCTAGGCAAGGCATATTGGGGCCGTGGTATGATGACGGAGGCCTTGAAAGCCGTGCTAGACTTCTGTTTTACTCAAGCAGGCTTTCAAAAGGTCAGAGCTCGTTACGCCAGTCTCAATCCAGCTTCAGGCCGTGTTATGGAAAAGGCTGGAATGTCCTATCTAAAGACTATTACCAATGGTGTAGAGAGAAAAGACTACGTTGCGGATCTTATTTACTATCAGATTAAAAAGAACTAAGAAATGACCTGAGCTTCAAAAGTTAGATTTTGGGTGTCTAACCTTTGAGCTACAGGTCATTTTCTTCCGATTTTTTATTTTACCTCATAAAGCCAATTCTCTCCATCCTTGTAGTAAAAGAATTCACTGAGATCGTCTTCTAAAAAAACACGCAGCATGTCTGACGTATCCTCAGTTGCAAGTTTCAGATGAGACGGATTTTCAAATTCTTCCCACCAAACAGGACCTTCGTCTGAAGATTGAAGTTCACCAGTAAAGTGTTCTGTTTTGTAAAAGAGGACGACATAGCGGTAATCCTCGTCATCGTACCAGTCTTTGATACCACAAAGTTGAGGTTTGGATATGGTTAGTCCAGTTTCTTCCTTGACTTCTCTGATAACTGCATCGGTAAAAGATTCCCCACGCTCTACATGACCACTAGGAAAAGTGATGCTGGGCCAGTCGGGACTAACTCGATTTTGAACTAGAACTTTGTTTCCGTTTTTAATCATGCACATGTTGACAAATTCGACTAATTCTCGTCTGTTTATATTGTTTTTCCTATTTTGTTAGTAACTTTTCCACGACGTTTAACTTTCGCATGGTCAAATCCACGCCAAAAAGTTTTTCAAGATAGTTGGTATTGAGCTTTTTTCGTTTTGCAGTTCTAGGGAGATAGAGGTAGAGACAGTGATCGCCTACACAAATTTCTTCCTCACCGTAGTCAGCTTTCAAATTTTCTAATGGCAGACTTTGGATAAATCCCTGATAAAGAATCACATGTACACGATCATGAAGATAGTCATCTTTAAATGGGTTCTCTTGAACAATCTTTTCAAAATCGTCCTTATTCTTGATAACCATTTTTAAGTCAGCTCCAATTTTTTCCTTTATCAGAGTATGAATGCGTTCTCGTATTTCTTCTAAATCTAAGTCACTTTCAAGAATGATATTCCCACTTTGAATATAGGTTCGAACGTATTGAAAACCAGCTTCTGTCAAAACATCTACCAAATATGACATTTTCGGGATAGCATTTTTTCCATTAGGAGTAACACCTCTTAGTAAAATAATATGTTCCAAAGGACTTCCTTTCTTATTTGGTATTTATTGGATTTGAGCCTGCCACCCAGCCGGTACAGAGGGCAGAAGTGATGTTAAACCCACCCGTGTGGGCATTGATATCCAGTACCTCGCCTGCAAAGTGGAGGCCACGGACTAGCTTACTTTCCAGAGTTTTGGGATTGATTTCCTTGAGACTGACACCGCCTTTGGTGACAAAGGACTTGGCAAGAGACATTTTGCCAATCACAGGGATTTTGAGTGCTTTGATGGACTGGAGAAGTTGTTCCCGTTCTTTTTCAGTTAGCTGTTTGACTTTTTCAGGATAATCTTGAACAAAAAATTCTGCCAAGCGTTCTGGAAGCAAAGTTTTTAAAGCATTTTTCAAGGATTTTTCCCGATTTTCTTCTAGAAATGTTGCCAAGTTATTCTCAGAAAGTTGAGGCAAAACATCCAGTGAAATAACCTCCCCACCTTTGACAAAGCTAGACAAGCGCAGGGCTGCTGGACCTGATAGACCAAAGTGGGTAAAGAGCAGGTCGTGGGTGATGACATGCTTACCATAACTTAAAGTCACATCGTCCAGCGAAATCCCCTGAAGCGCTTTGTGAGGGAAGCCTGTCAACAAAGGACTCTCGGCCGCCTCAAGCTCGGTAATAGTATGCTTAAAATGGCGAGCAATCTCGTGACCAAATCCAGTCGAGCCAGTGGAAGGATAAGATTTACCACCTGTTGTGACTATCAGTTTGTCACAAGTGAAGGTGTGGTTTGCGGATTTCAGGACAAACTGGTTATCCACTTTTTTAACTGAAACAATCTCCGTTTGAGTAGCGACTTGACCACCGAGTTCAGTGATTTTCTTTTCCAGCGCCTCGATAATGGTACGAGACTTGTCACTAGCAGGAAAGACACGTCCGTGGTCCTCGACCTTTAGTTTGACTCCATTTTCTGTAAAAAAGTTGATGATATCATGGTTATCAAACTGGGAAAAAACGCTGTAAAGAAAGCGCCCATTTCCAGGGATTCCAGCTAATAGGTCATCTAAAGTTCCATTGTTGGTCACATTGCAGCGACCGCCGCCCGTACCAGCCAATTTTTTACCCAGTTTCCGATTTTTTTCGATGAGAAGAGTTTTCTGACCATAAAAGCTACTGGAAATCGTAGCCATCATGCCAGCAGGACCTCCACCGATGACAATAGTATCAAAATGTTTCATAGCTCTATTGTACCACAAAAAATAAGAGATGCTTGGCATCTCTTGTTGCTCATAATCTTAGTTAATTTCATATCCCATCAACAAACCGCCATCTTCTGCATAGAAACTGCAGAGACCAGACGTTGGGAGGATTTTGATATTGGCTTGTGGGAATGTTTCCAGCAAGCGGTCTGACAATTGCTGACAAAATTTTTTATTGCTACGGTGAGCCATCACGACACGACCCCCAGCATAACCAGCTTTGATGATTTCTTCATAGGCTGCTTGAAGGGATTTTTTTGGACCACGGGCTTTTTGTAGTAGCTCCAATGTTCCTGTTTCACTAGCTTCCCCGACCATACGGATATTGAGAAGGCCAACAACTGTACCGATAAGCTTACTCAAACGACCATTTTTAACCAAGTTATCAACTTTAGCGAGGACAAAGAGCAATTTTGTTTTTTCTTGGTAGGCTGTGATAGCTTCAACAATTTCCTCATGAGAAAGTCCTTGGTCAATCAAGTCATTGATTTTTTCTACAATCAGGTCAACCTCGCCACCAGCAGACAAAGTGTCGATGACATGAATCTGTGTGTCAGGATTGTCTTCAAGATAAATGTTTTTAGCGAGTTGTGCACTATTATGACTACCAGAAAGGGTACCAGTGATAGTAACGACAAAGATATGTTTGGCACCTTCGAATGCTCTCAAGTAATCATCAGGACTAGGGCAAGCTGATTTTGAAGCCTCAGAAGTCGCATACATGGTTTCCATCATGTGATCAATGTCGAGATTAGCATCATCGATAAAGACCTGATCAGCTACTTGAATGGTTAATGGTACACTGATGAATTCAGTATCAATAGCAGGAGTTGCTAGTTGACGATAATCACAACCAGAGTCAGCTACAATCTTCCAAGTCATAGAAATTCTCCGTCTTTGTCACTTATACATTGACAAAGGTTCTGTCTTTTTTTACAATTATATCATGAAAGCCCTTGAAACAAAAGTATTACCCTTCTGTTGTCACAAATAGAAAGAAATTGTTATGTCTGAACGAAAAATATCTGAAAAATCTCTTGAAAATCTCAGGAAATCAAATCAAGAATCTAATTTTTTAACCAGAGAAGCGATTGAAACAGCGCTTTTGCAATTACTGGAGAAAAAGGACATGGCCAAGATCAGCATTTCAGAGTTGGTCAAGCGGGCAGGTGTCTCTCGTGCTGCCTTCTATCGCAATTATGACTCTAAGGAAGCGATTTTAGGAAGCGTCTTTAAACGTAGCGTTCACAATATCATGGAACAATTGAGTCATTATGATGTTAAAACCGATCTTTATCTGGTCTGGGTGCATCTTTTTCGAGCGGCTAAGAAAGAAGCCAAGATTATCCAACTTGCTCTGGACTATCACTTGGAAAAGATTTTTGTCCAAGCTATGCAGGAATTTCTGGAAAAATACCACGGAAAATCAAAAGGTGTCAGCAGCTACCTTCATTCGTTTTGGAGTTCTGCTATCGTATCAGTTCTGCTCAAATGGATCAAGGATGGAATGAAGGTTCCAGCTGAAAAGATTGCAGACTTACGCTTGCCATTTTTCAAAAAATAGAGGACAAGGAGAAGACTTATGACAGAAAAAAGACTGGCTTGGGATGAGTATTTTGCAGCCCAGGCCTTACTAATTGCCAATCGTTCGACCTGTAAACGTGCCAAGGTGGGAGCTGTCCTAGTTAAGGATAATAAGGTCATTTCAACAGGCTACAATGGTTCCGTATCAGGAACTGAGCACTGTATTGACCACGAATGTCTGGTCATTGAAGGGCATTGTGTTCGAACTCTTCACGCGGAGGTTAATGCTATCTTGCAAGGGGCCGAACGAGGCGTTCCAAGAGGTTTTACAGCCTATGTGACGCATTTTCCTTGTCTGAACTGCACCAAACAACTGCTACAAGTTGGTTGCAAGCGCGTGGTTTATATCAACCAGTACCGAATGGATGACTATGCCCAGTACCTTTATCACGAAAAAGGCACTGAGTTGACCCATTTACCATTGGAGACGGTTCAGACAGCTCTCCAAGAGGCAGATTTGATTTAGAATTTAACAAAAATAAATGGTTTAGAAAGCTTTTTAAACCGTTTTTTGATATAATAAGAAGAATAAATTGAAAGAAGGAATTCAGAAAATGGGAAAAATTGAAGTCATTAATCATCCACTCATTCAACATAAATTATCAATCTTGCGTCGTACAGACACTTCTACAAAAGCCTTTCGCGAATTAGTAGATGAGATTGCAATGTTGATGGGGTATGAAGTACTTCGTGATCTTCCACTTGAAGACGTGGAAATCGAAACACCTATCACGAAGACCGTTCAAAAACAATTGGCTGGTAAAAAATTGGCGATTGTCCCAATCTTGCGTGCAGGTGTCGGGATGGTAGATGGGCTCTTGAGCTTGGTTCCAGCAGCAAAAGTTGGACACATCGGTATGTACCGTGATGAAGAAACCCTTCAACCAGTTGAATACTTGGTGAAATTGCCTGAGGATATTGACCAACGTCAAATCTTTGTCGTTGATCCAATGCTTGCAACAGGTGGTTCAGCAATCTTGGCCGTAGACTCGCTTAAAAAACGTGGTGCATCAAATATCAAGTTTGTCTGCCTAGTAGCTGCTCCAGAAGGAGTGAAAGCTCTTCAAGCAGCTCACCCAGATGTAGAAATCTTTACAGCAGCCTTGGACGAACACTTGAATGAACATGGTTATATTGTCCCAGGACTTGGGGACGCAGGAGACCGCTTGTTTGGTACCAAATAAAATTCCAAAGTAAACATTGAGACTGAGGGTTAGTTTCAGTTTTGAAAGGAGGTTGAGTTTTTGTTTCTGTTTAGAAAATAGAGCAAAAATTTGACCTTTTTTGACCAAAAAGATATAATAATTCTGTATTGAGTCGTATGACTAAGAAAATTCAACATTAAAAGGAGAAATGAATGATTCCTGTAGTTATTGAACAAACAAGCCGTGGAGAACGTTCCTATGACATTTATTCCCGTCTTTTGAAAGACCGCATCATCATGCTAACAGGTCCAGTAGAAGACAACATGGCTAACTCCGTTATCGCCCAATTACTTTTCTTGGATGCCCAAGACAGCACAAAGGATATTTACCTTTATGTCAACACACCTGGAGGTTCTGTGTCAGCTGGTTTGGCAATCGTTGATACCATGAACTTTATCAAGGCAGATGTTCAAACCATCGTTATGGGAATGGCAGCATCTATGGGGACTGTCATTGCATCAAGTGGTGCAAAAGGCAAACGCTTCATGCTTCCAAATGCAGAGTATATGATTCACCAACCAATGGGTGGAACAGGTGGCGGTACCCAACAAACAGATATGGCAATCGCTGCAGAACACTTGCTCAAAACTCGTAAGACATTGGAGAAAATTCTTGCAGATAACTCTGGTAAATCAGTTGAGCAAATTCACGCAGATGCTGAACGTGATTACTGGATGAGTGCCCAAGAAACGCTCGAATATGGCTTCATTGATGAAATCATGGCCAACAATTCATTAAGCTAATAAAGCTAAAAAGTAAACTCGACGGAGTTTGCTTTTTTTGGTATAATAGGAAAAGATTTCTTAGAAAGAGGATTTATCATGTTTGAAAAAACAAATCGATCAGGATTAATCATCTATCTTTACTATAATCGAGATGCAAAAAAACTTCAGGAATATGGTGATATTCTCTATCATTCTAAACAGCATCGCTACTTGCAGCTCTATGTTTCAACTGAGGAACTAGATAGCTTGGTTGAGAGATTAGGTAAGGAAAGATTTGTCAAAAAAATTCGACCTTGTCACATTCAAGAGTTAGAGACTCCCTTTGTTGGCAATCTCTATCGCACTGAGGAAAACGTTATCATTTAAAAAATGAGATAAATGTGTTGACAATTTTCTGATAATTCGGTATATTCTTAACATGCTCATTATGAAATAAAAAGGAGATTAACATGAAGAAAAAATTTGCCCTATCTTTTGTGGCTCTTGCTAGTGTGGCCCTTCTCGCTGCCTGTGGAGAGGTTAAATCAGGAGCGTCAAATACAACTGGAAACCCTGTAGACGAGAAAACAGTTAAGATTGGTTTTAACTTTGAAGAAACAGGTGCTGTAGCTGCCTATGGTACTTCTGAGCAAAAAGGTGCTCAACTTGCTGTTGATGAAATCAACGCTGCTGGTGGTATCGACGGAAAACAAATCGAAGTTGTGGATAAAGATAACAAATCTGAAACTGCTGAGGCTGCCTCTGTTACAACTAACCTAGTAACCCAATCAAAAGTTGCAGCTATCGTAGGACCTGCGACATCTGGAGCAACCGCCGCAGCTGTAGCAAACGCTACTCAAGCAGGAGTTCCATTGATTTCACCAAGTGCGACTCAAGACGGTTTGACCAAAGGTCAAGAGTACCTATTTATCGGAACTTTCCAAGATAGCTTCCAAGGGAAGATCATTTCAAACTATGTGACAAACAAATTGAATGCTAAGAAGGTTGTTCTTTATACGGACAATGCTAGTGACTATGCTAAAGGTATTGCTAAATCTTTCCGCGAAGCCTACAAGGGTGAGATTGTAGCAGATGAAACGTTTGTGGCAGGTGATACAGACTTCCAAGCAGCCCTTACTAAAATGAAAGGGAAAGAGTTTGACGCTATCGTTGTTCCAGGTTACTACACAGAAGCAGGTAAGATTGTAAACCAAGCGCGTGGTATGGGAATTGATAAACCAATCGTTGGTGGTGATGGATTTAACGGTGAAGAATTTGTTCAACAAGCAACTGCTGAAAGAGCTTCAAACATTTACTTTATCTCAGGATTCTCAACTACAGTTGATGTTTCTGCAAAAGCTAAAGCTTTCCTTGAAGCCTACCGTGCAAAATATAATGAAGAACCATCAACATTCTCAGCTTTGGCCTATGACTCAGTTTACCTAGTAGCCAATGCTGCAAAAGGTGCTAAAAACTCAGGTGAAATCAAGGACAACCTTGCTAAAACCAAAGATTTTGATGGTGTAACTGGTCAAACGAGCTTTGATGCAGATCACAACACAGTGAAAACGGCTTACATGATGACCATGAACAATGGTAAAGTGGAAGCAGCAGAAGTTGTAAAACCATAACATTAGAATAGTAGTTGAAATAGGGAATGAGCCTTTGACTCACTCCCTGTTTCGGTGTTTATGAACTTGTGAAAATTGAGAAATTTTCTAAAAAATAACGATAGAAAAGAGTGAATGCTATGCTCCAACAACTTGTGAATGGTTTAATTCTGGGTAGTGTTTATGCACTTTTGGCCCTGGGTTACACCATGGTTTATGGAATTATCAAACTCATCAACTTCGCCCACGGTGATATTTATATGATGGGAGCCTTTATTGGTTACTTTTTGATTAATTCTTTCCAAATGAATTTCTTTTTAGCTTTGATTATTTCAATGGTAGGAACCGCACTACTTGGTGTTGTGATTGAGTTTCTTGCCTACCGTCCTTTGCGACACTCTACACGTATTGCTGTTTTGATTACAGCTATCGGAGTGTCTTTCCTACTGGAATACGGGATGGTTTACTTAGTTGGTGCCAATACTCGCGCCTTTCCTCAAGCCATTCAAACAGTTCGCTATGATTTGGGGCCAATCAGCTTGACAAACGTCCAGTTAATGATTTTAGCAGTTTCCTTACTCCTGATGATTTTATTGCAAGTGATTGTTCAAAAAACAAAAATGGGGAAAGCCATGCGTGCGGTATCAGTTGATAGTGACGCAGCTCAATTGATGGGAATTAATGTAAATCGTACAATCAGCTTTACCTTTGCTTTGGGTTCAGCCCTTGCTGGAGCGGCAGGTGTCCTAATTGCCCTTTACTACAACTCTCTTGAACCGTTGATGGGTGTGACTCCAGGTCTAAAATCATTCGTTGCGGCCGTTCTTGGTGGTATCGGGATTATTCCTGGTGCAGCTCTAGGGGGCTTTGTTATTGGTTTGTTGGAAACATTTGCAACTGCCTTTGGTATGTCTGATTTCCGTGATGCTATCGTATATGGAATCTTACTTTTGATTCTGATTGTTCGACCTGCAGGTATCCTTGGTAAGAATGTGAAAGAGAAGGTGTAAACAATGAAGACAAATCTTAAAGTAAATATTCTCTGGTTATTCCTTCTGTTAGCAGGTTATGGATTGGTTAGTGTACTGGTTTCTGCTGGTGTTCTCAATCTATTCCATGTCCAAATTTTAGAACAAATTGGAATTAATATCATCCTTGCAGTAGGTTTGAACTTAATTGTCGGTTTTTCAGGACAATTCTCACTCGGTCATGCAGGTTTTATGGCGATTGGGGCTTATGCAGCAGCGATTATTGGTTCAAAATCACCAACCTATGGTGCCTTCTTTGGAGCAATGGTCTTGGGTGCTTTGATTTCTGGTGCAGTCGCTTTGCTCGTTGGGATTCCAACACTCCGTTTGAAGGGTGACTACCTGGCTGTTGCAACACTAGGTGTTTCAGAAATCATTCGTATCTTTATCATTAATGGTGGAAGTTTGACCAACGGTGCTGCTGGTATCTTGGGTATTCCAAACTTTACCAACTGGCAGATGGTTTATCTTTTTGTAATTATCACAACTATTGCAACTCTCAACTTCCTACGTAGTCCAATTGGGCGCTCTACTCTATCTGTTCGTGAGGATGAGATTGCTGCAGAATCGGTTGGGGTAAACACTACAAAGATCAAGATTATCGCTTTTGTCTTTGGAGCCATTACAGCAAGTATTGCTGGTTCACTTCAGGCTGGTTTTATCGGATCTGTTGTCCCAAAAGATTACACCTTTATTAATTCTATCAATGTGTTGATTATCGTTGTATTTGGTGGACTTGGATCTATTACTGGTACCATCGTTTCAGCGATAGTTTTAGGAATTTTAAATATGCTCCTTCAGGATGTAGCTAGCGTACGTATGATCATCTACGCTTTGGCTCTTGTATTGGTGATGATCTTCAGACCAGGTGGACTTCTTGGAACATGGGAATTAAGTCTATCACGTTTCTTTAAAAAATTGAAGAAGGAGGGACAAAACTAATGGCATTACTTGAAGTTAAACAGTTAACCAAACATTTTGGCGGTCTAACAGCTGTTGGAGATGTCACTCTTGAATTGAACGAGGGAGAATTGGTTGGTTTGATTGGACCAAACGGGGCTGGTAAAACAACTCTTTTCAATCTCTTGACGGGTGTTTATGAACCAAGTGAAGGTACGGTGACACTAGATGGTCACCTCCTAAATGGGAAAAATCCTTATAAGATTGCTTCACTTGGACTCAGTCGTACTTTCCAAAATATTCGTTTGTTCAAGGACTTGACAGTTTTGGAAAATGTTTTGATTGCATTTAGCAATCATCATAAACAGCATGTCCTTGCGAGCTTTCTACGTCTGCCAGCTTTTTATAAGAATGAGGAAGAATTAAAAAGCAAAGCTTTGGACTTGCTGAAGATTTTTGATTTGGATGGTGACGCAGATACTCTGGCTAAGAATCTGGCCTATGGTCAACAACGTCGATTAGAAATCGTTCGTGCTCTGGCAACTGAACCTAAAATCCTCTTTTTGGATGAGCCTGCAGCTGGGATGAATCCACAAGAAACAGCTGAATTGACAGAATTGATTCGTCGTATCAAAGACGAATTTAAAATTACCATCATGCTCATCGAACACGACATGAATTTGGTTATGGAAGTCACTGAACGTATCTATGTTCTTGAATATGGTCGGTTGATTGCTCATGGGACTCCGGATGAGATCAAGAACAACAAACGTGTTATCGAAGCTTATCTAGGAGGTGAAGCCTAATGTCTATGTTAAAAGTTGAAAACCTATCTGTACATTACGGTATGATCCAAGCAGTTCGTGATGTAAGTTTCGAGGTTAATGAAGGTGAAGTTGTTTCCTTGATTGGTGCCAATGGCGCTGGTAAAACAACCATTCTTCGCACCCTTTCAGGTTTGGTTCGTCCAAGTGCTGGTAAAATTCAGTTTTTAGGAAAAGAAATTCAAAAGATGCCAGCGCAAAAAATCGTGGCAGGTGGCCTTTCACAAGTTCCTGAGGGACGCCATGTTTTCCCAGGCTTGACTGTTATGGAAAATCTAGAAATGGGAGCTTTCTTGAAGAAAAATCGTGAAGAAAATCAAGCTAACTTGAAAAAAGTTTTCTCACGCTTCCCACGTCTTGAAGAACGCAAAAACCAAGATGCGGCGACCCTTTCAGGTGGTGAACAGCAGATGCTGGCTATGGGACGCGCTCTCATGTCTACGCCTAAGCTTCTTCTCTTGGACGAGCCATCAATGGGACTTGCTCCTATCTTTATCCAAGAAATTTTTGATATCATTCAAGATATTCAGAAGCAAGGAACAACGGTTCTCCTAATTGAACAGAACGCTAACAAGGCCCTTGCTATTTCTGACCGAGGTTATGTGCTTGAAACAGGTAAGATTGTCCTATCAGGAACAGGAAAAGAACTCGCAGCATCAGATGAAGTCAGAAAAGCATATCTAGGTGGCTAAAACAATCCAGTGGATTGTTTTAGTCGGTGGATGAGAGTTGCGCAGCAATTCCCCTATAGTCCGGGGGACCTTTTTAGTCGGCAGATAGAGATTGCGTAGCAATCATCAGATCCAGTGGATTGTTTTAGTCGGTGGATGAGAGTTGCGGAAGCAATTTTCATATAGTCTGGGAGACTAGTTTAGGTTGCAGATGGAGATTGCGCAAGCAATCACCCAATCCAGTGGATTGTTTTAGTTGGCAGATAGGGATTGCATAAGCAATCTTCATATGGTCTGGGAGACTAGTTTAGGTTGTGGACGGAGATTGCGAACGCAATCGTCAAATCCAGTGGATTGTTTTAGTTGGCATATGAATTTGAAGAGCTCCAAATTTGGGGTTCTTTTTTCGTTTGCTTACTATTTTGATGGGCCTGATTTGAGCATCCGTTTTCTTAATATAGAATCTAACTTGACAAAAGCACGTGTTCATCATATAATTAAATAAACAAAAATATTGAACAAAGAGGCTAAGGATATGCTATCAGAAAAACAATTTAAACTTTTACGTTTTTTGTTGGCTCACAAAGACGAAAACTTTACGCAGAGACAATTGGCTGAACAGCTAGACATCGCTTTGGGGACGGTAAATAATCTTCTCAAGGAATGTAAAGAAGAGAAGTGGATCAGTGAGGAAAATCACTTAACTGACTTAGGTGAGGAGGCTTTGGCTCCGTATCAGGTGAAGAATGCCATTATCATGGCTGCAGGTATGAGTAGCCGCTTTGCTCCTTTGTCTTATGAGCTACCTAAAGGATTGCTTCAAGTTAAAGGTGAGCGTTTGATTGAGAGAGAAATCAAGCAATTGCAAGAAGCTGGGATAGAGGACATTACAGTTATTGTGGGATACCTACAAGAAAAAATGTTCTATCTGGCAGAAAAGTTTGGCGTTAAAATCGTTGTGAATAATGATTACTACAAGTACAACAACTGTTCTTCTCTCATGCTAGTCAGAGATCAACTTTCTAATACGTATATCTGCTCTTCGGATAATTATTTTGTAGAAAATCCGTTTGAACGATACATTTACAGAGGTTACTATTCTACAATATTTGCAGAAGGGGACACAGACGAATACTGCTCTAAGGAAGATTCCAATCACACGATTATCGATATTCAAATCGGTGGGACGAATACTTGGGCTATGGTGGGGCACGTTTATTTTGATCGTGCATTTAGTGAAAAATTCGTAGATATTTTGGAAACTGAATTTAAACATGAGCCGTATCGCGAACAGCTCTGGGAAGATTATTATAGTCGTCACGTCAAGGAGCTTCCTTTAGAAGCTCGGCATTATTCAGCAGATATTGTTAAGGAGTTTGATTCACTAGATGAGTTGCGTCAGTTTGATGAACACTATTTGGTGAATACTAATTCGGAAATCATTGATAATATCTGTAAGACATTAGGATGTATAGCTTCAGATATTGTCAATATCAAACCTCTAAAAGATGGTCTAACTAACACTTCGTTTTCATTTGACTGCCTAGGGAAGAAATATGTTTACCGTCATCCAGGTAGAGGAACGGAGAATTATATCGATCGTGCTAGTGAAGCGGCTTCCATGGAAATTGCTGCAAAATTGAAGATTGACCGCACTTTTGTTGCCATGAACAAGGATGAGGGCTGGAAAATTTCAGAATTTATCCCTAATGCCAAGCAACTAGATTATGATAATTGGGATGATGTAGCAAAAGCAATGGAGCTCTTGAGACGTTTGCACCAATCTGGAGAAAAAACAGATCATTCCTTTAATCAATTTGAGGGAATTGATGATTTTAGACAAAAACTAAAAGCCAGCAATCGTTTTGAATTTGATGGGCTTGAAGAGTTGGATAAGAATGTCTCAGTCCTCGAAAAGTTTCTACAAGAAGAGCAGACGAAAAAGGTTCTCTGCCACGGAGATTCTTATAGTCCAAATTTTTTGTTGAACGAAGCTGGCGAAATGAGCTTGATTGATTGGGAATATTCTGGTATGGGAGATCCAGCAGGAGATTTAGGAACCTTTATTGGGTGTTCAAATTATACAGTGGAAGAAGCTGAAAAGGTACTTGAAATCTATTTACAAGAAGTTCCAGATAAGAGCACCAAACGTCACTATTTTGCCTATGTATCAGTAACTTCATATTATTGGTTTTTGTGGGCCCTGTTCCAAGAAAGCGTTGGAAAACCAGTAGGTGAATTTCTCTACATCTGGTATCGTTATACCAAACAGTATGGAAAACTCGCATTAGATTTGTATTTGGAGGAGAATTGAGATGAAGCCGACATCTGAAATTGAAGAATTAATAGCAAATGAAACGAAAAGAAGGTTAGAAGAAATGGAATCACCAAACTATGTGTTTGCTCAGCCATTTCTAAAAAGTGATTTTATTATAGTCATTGGCTTGGTTCTAATTAACCTTATCCTGATTATCCTAGCCATGACAGGAGGTATTCAATAAAATGTCCAAGATGAATGACTTTATTCAACAGGAGACAATAACGGGTATTGTTCCCATGACCAACAAGGATCGTCAGTATTCTTTCTGGGATCTCTTCCTATCAACAAGTGGTTTTGCCATCGCAACTTGGTGTTATACTCAAGGAGCTTATGTGGCTCAATATTTGACTTTTAATCAAATGTTGATAAATATTTTTAGCTTTAACATTATCTGGGTCTTTATTGAATGTCTCCCTATTTTGTTTGCCGTTAAATATGGAATTGATTTGTGGATTTGGTTGAGAGCTGTCCTCGGAAAAAAAGGCGTAGCCTTGCTATCAACCATTATTAGCTTAGCTAACTTTGGCTGGTATGCCGTTGCGGCCAATCTTTTTGCTAGCTCTATGATTCATTTGGGAAATAATTTTGGCCTTGGTTTAGACAAGGGAGTGTGGGCGCCGATTTTGGGTACACTCTGTGTTCTTCTTGGAACGCTGATTGCTCTTGGAGGTCCAGAAGTGATTAAATGGACCAATCGCTTCTTGGTTATCGCCTTGTTGATTGTCGGTCTCATTATCGTTGGAATCTGCTTTGTAGCCGTGCCTATCACTGACATTATGAACATTCAACCGGCTACCCAAGGAGATTTGACGCCATTAGAACGCTTCATGCTCTCTGGGGAAGGCAATGTTGCTTTTGCCTTCTCTTGGTCTACACAAGCATTGGTTTTACCGCGTTTGGCAAAATCAGAACGTATTGGCTATTGGGCTACAGCCTTATCATACGGAGTTGTGGCTCCATTCTTCGTTGCGACAGGTGGAGTCATGGCTCTAGCCATGTTTGTCAAAACAGGTGTTTATGAAAGTGATCCAACAACCATGCTATCAACTCTAAGTACCCCAGCCTTTGCCCTCTTAAGTCTACTACTAGTAGCCTTTGCTAATATTGGAACCCAGGGTACAGGATCGTACGTGAACTGTATGATTGTCAAAAGCGGGATGCCCAAAGTAAGCTATAAACTAATGGTTTGGATTGCCATGGTATACGTGAGCCTACTTACAATCTGGGGAGGAGTGGAAGAGTACTTCGGTTCCTTTATCTCACTAGCCGCCTATATTCAGGGGCCAATTATTGGTATGATTGTTGTCGATTACTTTATCTTAAGAAAACGAAAACTTGATTTGCGTTCAGCTTATTTCCTTGAAGGGCATGATGCTTACGAGTTTACTAAAGGATTTAACTTGGTTGGCTTGTCTTGCGTATTTATCTCCTTGTTGGTTGCAGTACTATTTGTTTATAACCCTGTAACAGCACAGATTCAAAGCCCAATCTTTTTAATCACAACGGGTAGTGGCTTTACTGCGATTTTTGGTGGTCTATTGTACTGGTTAGCTAGCTTAACTCCGTTAAAACGCTATATGATCAAGGATCGGGACTCTGTTACGATTTAAGGATAAATAAAAGTCTTAATCTATATCTATTTGCTTCCTCTTTTTTGAAAGTTAATTTTACATAAGTAATTGATATGATTCTAGTCAATCATATTCTGATTATCCTAGCCATGACAGGAGGTATTCAATAAAATGTCCAAGATGAATGACTTCATTCAACAGGAGACCATAACGGGAATCGTTCCCATGACCAACAAGGATCGTCAGTATTCTTTCTGGGATCTCTTCTTATCGACAAGTGGTTTTGCCATCGCAACTTGGTGTTATACCCAAGGAGCTTATGTGGCTCAATATTTGACCTTTAATCAAATGTTGATTAATATTTTTAGTTTCAACATTATCTGGGTTTTTATCGAATGTCTCCCAATCTTGTTTGCGGTTAAATATGGAATTGATTTATGGATTTGGTTGAGAGCCGTTCTAGGTAGAAAAGGGGTGGCCGTTCTATCAACCGTGATTAGTCTGGCAAATTTTGGTTGGTACGCCGTTACCGCCAATCTTTTTGCCAGCTCCATGATTCATTTGGCAAATAATTTTGGGCTTGGTTTAGACAAGGGAGTATGGGCACCGATTCTAGGTACCCTCTGTGTTCTCCTTGGAACGCTGATTGCTCTTGGGGGCCCAGAGGTGATTAAAGGCACTAATCGCTTCCTGGTGGTTGCCTTGTTATTTGTTGGGCTAATCATCGTTGGAATCTGTTTTGTTGCGGTTCCGATTAGGGATATTATGAATGTCCAACCTGCCATCCAAGAAAATTTGACACCGATTGAACGTTTTATGATGTCAGGGGAAGGAAATGTGGCCGTAGCCTTTTCTTGGTCTACACAAGCATTTGTCTTACCACGTTTGGCAAAATCAGAACGTAGTGGCTATTGGGCTACATCCTTGTCATACGGGGTTGTTGCGCCATTCTTTGCTGCGACAGGTGGAGTCATGGCTCTAGCCATGTTTGTCAAAACAGGTGTTTATGAAAGTGACCCAACGACGATGCTTTCAACGTTGAGTACTCCTGCCTTTGCCCTTTTAAGTTTACTACTGGTAGCTTTTGCTAATATTGGAACCCAGGGTACAGGATCGTACGTGAACTGTATGATTGTAAAAAGTGGGATGCCCAAAGTAAGCTATAAACTAATGGTTTGGATTGCGATGGTTTATGTGAGCCTACTTACGATTTGGGGAGGAGTGGATGAATACTTTGGTTCCTTCATCTCGCTGGCTGCTTATATTCAAGGACCCATTATCGGAATGATCGTTGTTGACTACTTTATCTTAAGAAAACGAAAACTTGATTTGCATTCAGCCTATTTCCTTGAAGGGCATGACGCCTATGAGTTTACAAATGGCTTTAACCTGGTGGGATTATCTTGTGTAATCATTTCCTTGTTAGTTGCAGTACTATTTGTTTACAATCCTATAACAAAGCATATCCAGAGTCCTGTGTTCCTGCTTACAACTGGTAGTGGCTTTACTGCAATTTTTGGAGGTCTATTGTACTGGCTAGCTAGCTTAACTCCGTTAAAACGCTATATGCTTAAGGATAGAGACTCCGTTACGATTTAAGTTTAAGAGAGAAGGCTGTTTCTCTCTTTTTTTGTTATTGAATGTTACAAAATCTTGAAAAAGAGATGAAAGCGTTTGATAGTTTTTGTAAGAAAGTGTATAATTATAGTAGCAATAAAGAAGGAGAAGTCTCATGGCAGTTAAAGATTTTATGACCCGCAAGGTAGTTTATATCAGTCCAGATACAACTGTAGCACATGCAGCAGATTTGATGCGCGAGCAAGGTTTGCACCGTTTACCTGTTATCGAAAATGACCAATTAGTTGGTCTGGTAACAGAAGGAACCATTGCGGAAGCCAGCCCATCTAAAGCAACCAGCCTCTCTATCTATGAGATGAATTATCTTCTCAATAAGACTAAAGTCAAAGATGTGATGATTCGGGATGTCATCACTGTGTCAGGTTATGCTAGCCTAGAAGATGCGACCTATCTCATGTTGAAGAATAAGATCGGTATTCTTCCAGTTGTGGACAACCAACAGGTTTATGGTGTGATTACAGATCGTGATGTTTTCCAGGCTTTTCTAGAAATTGCTGGCTACGGCGAGGAAGGAATTCGTGTTCGTTTTATTACGGAAAATGAAGTTGGTGTTTTAGGCAAGATTGTAACCTTAATCGTTGAGGAAAATCTAAATATTTCTCACACGGTTAATATTCCGCGTAAGGACGGCAAGGTCGTGATTGAGGTTCAAATTGATGGAACAAGTGATTTGACTTCTCTGAAGGAGAAATTTGAAGCGCAAGGTATCCAAGTAGAGGAGATTGCTCGAACCTCTGCTAAAAAGTTATAAATATGGAGGGTGAAAGCCCTCTTTTTTGTATACAATTTGAAATAACAAGCAAAATATGGAAAGAAATGAGAGAATGTGGTATAATGAAACGATGTGAATAAAGGAGTATTTATGGACATTTCAGAAATTCGTCAAAAAATTGACGCAAATCGTGAAAAATTAGCTTCTTTCAGGGGGTCTCTTTGACCTCGAAGGACTAGAGGAAGAGATTGCCATCTTGGAAAACAAGATGACGGAACCTGATTTTTGGAACGATAATATCGCGGCCCAAAAAACGTCGCAAGAATTAAATGAATTAAAAAATACCTACAACACCTTCCGTAAAATGGAAGAGTTGCAGGATGAAATTGAAATTTTATTGGATTTTTTAGCAGAAGATGAGTCGGTCTATGATGAACTGGTTGAACAGTTGACAGAACTGGATAAGATGATGACCAGCTACGAGATGACGCTTCTCTTGTCAGAACCTTATGACCACAATAATGCTATTTTGGAAATCCATCCAGGTTCTGGAGGTACAGAGGCTCAGGACTGGGGTGATATGTTGCTCCGTATGTACACTCGTTATGGAAATGCAAAAGGCTTTAAAGTTGAAGTCTTGGATTACCAAGCTGGTGATGAAGCGGGCATCAAGTCTGTGACCTTGTCTTTTGAAGGCCCAAATGCTTATGGTCTTCTCAAGTCAGAAATGGGTGTTCACCGTCTGGTCCGTATTTCTCCATTTGACTCTGCCAAACGCCGCCATACCTCATTTACCTCCGTGGAAGTTATGCCCGAGTTGGATGATACCATTGAAGTGGAAATCCGTGAGGATGATATTAAGATGGATACCTTCCGTTCAGGTGGTGCTGGTGGACAAAACGTCAATAAAGTTTCAACAGGTGTGCGTTTGACACACATTCCTACGGGAACTGTCGTCCAATCAACGGTCGATCGTACCCAGTATGGAAATAGAGATCGTGCTATGAAGATGTTGCAAGCCAAGCTCTATCAAATGGAGCAAGAAAAGAAAGCTGCGGAAGTCGATTCCCTCAAAGGTGAGAAAAAAGAAATCACTTGGGGAAGTCAGATTCGTTCTTATGTCTTCACACCTTATACCATGGTAAAAGATCACCGTACGAGCTTTGAAGTTGCCCAGGTAGATAAGGTCATGGATGGAGATCTTGATGGTTTCATCGACGCCTATCTCAAGTGGCGAATCAGCTAAGAATAGAAAGGAACTCACATGTCAATCATTGAAATGCGAGATGTTGTCAAAAAATACGATAACGGAACGACTGCCCTCCGTGGAGTCTCTCTTAGTATTGAACCAGGAGAATTTGCCTACATCGTAGGACCTTCAGGAGCAGGGAAGTCAACCTTTATTCGAGCTTTATATCGTGAAGTAAAAGTCGAAAAAGGTAGTTTAAAAGTGGCAGGCTTCAATTTGGTTAAAATCAAGAAGAAAGATATCCCTCTACTCCGTCGCAGTGTTGGGGTAGTCTTCCAAGATTACAAACTCTTGCCCAAGAAAACCGTTTATGAAAATATTGCTTACGCAATGGAAGTTATCGGAGAGAACCGTCGCAATATTAAGAAACGGGTTATGGAAGTCTTGGACTTGGTCGGTTTGAAACACAAGGTTCGCTCTTTCCCTAACGAACTCTCAGGTGGAGAGCAGCAACGGATTGCGATTGCTCGTGCGATTGTTAATAATCCTAAGGTATTGATTGCTGATGAGCCGACAGGAAACTTGGACCCAGATAATTCATGGGAAATTATGAATCTGTTGGAACGCATCAATCTCCAAGGTACGACTGTCTTGATGGCGACCCACAATAGCCAGATTGTAAATACCTTGCGCCACCGTGTCATTGCCATTGAAAATGGCCGTGTCGTTCGTGACGAAGCTAAAGGAGAATATGGATACGATGATTAGTAGATTTTTTCGCCATTTATTTGAATCATTAAAAAGTTTAAAACGAAATGGTTGGATGACAGTAGCAGCAGTGAGCTCGGTTATGATTACCCTGACTCTGGTTGCCCTGTTTGCATCTGTAATTTTTAATACAGCAAAACTAGCTACCGATATCGAGAACAACGTTCGGGTCATGGTTTACATTCGTAAAGATGTAGCGGATAACAGTGAAACGATTGAAAAAGAAGGTCAGACAGTTACTAACAACGACTACCACAAGGTTTACAACGCCTTAAAGGCTATGCCAGGTGTCAAAAATGTTACTTTTTCAAGCAAGGAAGAGCAGTATCAAAAATTGACAGAAACGATGGGTGACGATTGGAAGGTCTTTGAAGGGGATGCCAACCCTCTCTATGATGCTTATATCGTTGATACCAATTCTCCGAGTGATGTTAAAACAGTAGCAGAAGAAGCTAAGAAGATCGAAGGAGTGTCAGAAGTTCAAGATGGTGGAGCCAACACTCAACGACTTTTCGAACTGGCTTCCTTTATCCGTGTTTGGGGATTGGTTATTGCAGGGCTCTTGATTTTTATTGCAGTCTTCCTCATTTCCAATACCATCCGTATCACCATTATTTCACGTAGTCGTGAAATTCAGATCATGCGTCTAGTAGGAGCTAAAAACGGCTATATTAGAGGACCATTCTTGCTAGAGGGTGCCTTTATTGGCTTACTAGGTGCAGCGATTCCTTCAGTCCTTGTATTCTTTATCTACAATATGGTTTATCAATCTGTCAATAAATCCTTGGTAGGTCAAAACTTGTCAATGATTACACCAGATGTGTTTATCCCATTGATGACAGTTCTATTATTTGTAATCGGAATTTTCATTGGTTCAATTGGTTCAGGGATTTCGATGCGTCGATTCTTGAAGATTTAAGAAAATAGAGTTTATAAAAGAGAAGTTTTAGGAGCTTCTCTTTTTGTTTTTAGAAATTCTAAATTGCTAAATTAAAAAATAGATAAAATTTTTTTTATAAAAGCCTTTACAAAAAAAATTAAAGTGGTATAATTAAAGTATAAATAAGTGCAAACGTTTTCGTAAAACGTTTGCCTGAATAAAATAAAGGAGATTTGAATGATGAAAGCTACATTCAAAAATGTCTTGTCTTTCGAGTTTTGGCAGAAATTCGGTAAGGCTTTGATGGTGGTTATCGCTGTTATGCCAGCCGCTGGATTGATGATCTCAATCGGTAAGTCACTCGTCATGATTAACCCCAACTTTGCTCCACTAGTGATTACAGGTGGAATCCTTGAGCAAATTGGGTGGGGGGTTATTGGTAACCTTCATATCTTGTTTGCCCTTGCTATTGGAGGCAGCTGGGCTAAAGAGCGTGCTGGTGGTGCTTTTGCTGCTGGTCTTGCCTTCATCTTGATTAACCGCATCACAGGTACTATCTTTGGTGTGTCAGGAGATATGTTAAAAGATCCTAATGCCATGGTTTCAACACTATTTGGTGGATCAATCAAAGTTGCTGATTACTTTATCAGTGTTCTTGAAGCACCAGCCCTTAACATGGGTGTCTTCGTAGGAATTATCTCAGGTTTTGTAGGGGCAACTGCCTATAACAAATACTACAACTACCGTAAACTTCCAGACGCACTTTCATTCTTTAATGGAAAACGTTTTGTACCATTTGTTGTTATCTTACGTTCAACAATTGCAGCGATTGCACTTGCTGCTTTCTGGCCAGTAGTTCAAACAGGTATCAACAATTTCGGTATCTGGATTGCTAACTCACAAGAAACTGCGCCAGTTCTCGCACCATTCTTGTATGGTACCTTGGAACGTTTGCTCTTGCCATTTGGTCTTCACCACATGCTCACTATCCCAATGAACTATACAGCTCTTGGTGGAACATACGAAATCCTTACTGGAGCAGCTAAAGGCACTCAAGTATTTGGTCAAGACCCACTATGGCTTGCATGGGTAACAGACCTTGTTAACCTTAAAGGTACAGATGCAAGTCACTACCAACAATTGTTAGATACTGTTCACCCAGCTCGTTTCAAAGTTGGACAAATGATCGGTTCATTCGGTATCTTGATGGGTGTGATTGTGGCTATCTACCGTAATGTTGATGCTGACAAGAAACACCAATACAAAGGTATGATGATTGCGACAGCTCTTGCAACATTCTTGACAGGGGTTACTGAACCAATCGAATACATGTTCATGTTCATCGCAACACCTATGTATCTTGTTTACTCACTTGTTCAAGGTGCTGCCTTTGCTATGGCAGATATCGTTCACCTTCGTGTGCACTCATTCGGTTCAATTGAATTCTTGACTCGTACACCGCTAGCAATTAATGCTGGTATTGGTATGGATATCGTTAACTTTATCTGGGTAACTGTCCTCTTTGCGGTTATCATGTACTTCATTGCCAACTTCATGATCAAGAAATTCAACTACGCAACTCCAGGACGTAACGGAAACTACGAAACAGCTGAAGGAGCATCAGAAGAAGCAGCTCCTGGAACTCCAAAAGTTGCAGCAGCTTCTCAAGCCGTAAATATCATTAACCTTCTTGGTGGTCGTGCAAATATCGTAGATGTGGATGCATGTATGACTCGTCTTCGTGTAACTGTTAAAGACGCAGATCGCGTTGGTACTGAGGAACAATGGAAAGCAGAAGGGGCTATGGGGCTTGTCATGAAAGGACAAGGTGTCCAAGCTATCTACGGACCAAAAGCTGACGTATTGAAATCAGATATCCAAGATATCCTTGACTCAGGTGAAGTTATTCCTGAAACTCTTCCAAGCCAAATGACAGAAGCTCAACAAAATACTGTACATTTCAAGGGTGTAACTGAGGAAGTTTACTCAGTAGCTGACGGTCAAGTCATTGCCTTGGAACAAGTGAAAGACCCAGTTTTTGCTCAAAAAATGATGGGTGATGGTTTTGCGGTAGAACCAGCCAATGGAAATATCGTATCTCCAGTTACAGGTACTGTATCAAGTATCTTCCCTACAAAACATGCTCTTGGTCTTGTGACTGAAGCAGGTCTTGAAGTACTTGTTCACATCGGTTTAGATACAGTAAGTCTTGAAGGTAAACCATTCACAGTTCACGTAGCTGAAGGACAAAAGGTTGCTGCTGGTGATCTTCTTGTTACAGCTGACTTGGATGCTATCCGTGCAGCAGGTCGTGAAACTTCAACAGTGGTTGTCTTCACAAATGGAGATGTTCTCAAATCTGTTAAATTAGAACAAACTGGTTCTCTTGCAGCTAAAACAGCAGTTGCTAAAGTAGAATTGTAATATACTTGGGGTTGGAAGCTGTTTTCCAACCTCTTGTTTTAGGAGAAAAGCATGAAATTTTTAACACTCAATACCCACAGTTGGATGGAGAAGGAAGCAGAGGAAAAATTCCAGCTCTTACTCCAGGATATTCTTGAAAAAGACTATGATTTGATTTGCTTCCAAGAAATCAATCAAGAAATTACTTCGCCTGAGGTAGAGGTTGATCATCTTTATCAAGCTTTACCAGCGGCAGAACCCATTCATCAAGACCACTATGTGAGACTTTTGGTTGAAAAGTTGGCTGAGAAGGAGAAGACCTACTACTGGACTTGGGCTTACAATCACATCGGCTATGACCGCTATCATGAAGGTGTGGCAATCTTATCTAAAACGCCTATTAAGGCGCGTGAAATTTTAGTGTCAGATGTAGATGATCCAACGGACTACCATACTCGCCGTGTTGCCTTGGCAGAGACAGTGGTTGAAGGCAAGGAACTTGCTCTTGCAAGCGTCCACCTCTCTTGGTGGGATAAAGGTTTTCAAGAAGAATGGACACGATTTGAGGATGTACTAAAAGAGTTGAACAAACCTCTGATTTTAGCAGGTGATTTTAATAATCCAGCTGGTCAGGAAGGCTATCAAACGATTTTAGCTAGTCCATTAGGATTACAAGACGCATTTGAAGTTGCGAAAGAAAGAAGCGGTAGCTATACAGTGCCACCAGAAATTGATGGTTGGAAAGGTAACACCGAACCACTTCGAATTGATTATGTCTTTACGACCAAAGAGTTAGAAGTTGAAAGCTTGCATGTAGTCTTTGATGGTCAGAATAGTCCACAAGTCAGCGATCATTATGGTTTGAATGCAATTCTGAATTGGAAATAAATATTTAAAATGAAAGGAGACGTTTCCTTTCATTTTTTTACAAAAATCCCTATAATCACAATTATAGAGAAGAACATTTCTTGTATATTTGTATATTATGAGGAAATATCCACAAATAAGTTTTTAAAAATTTACGGTCAAAAAAATAGATAATATTAACTATTTATGATAGAATGAAAATTATGAACTAAAAGGAGAACTGGAATGTTTTTTCAGGATAGAAAGATAAAATATTCAATCCGCAAATTGTCAGTTGCTACTGTGTCCCTTGCGATTGGATTTTTGTTTGCACCTGCGGCTATTGGAGCCGCTCAAGTAGCTCAAGCGGGTGAGCTTACGACTACTGAACAAGTGGAGAATAAAGCAGAGAGTCAGGTCTCGGGGGGCTCTTCTGCGACAGAGCAAGCAGAGTCTCAGAAAGAAAACCAAGTTACTTTGAAATCTTCTGAATCTGCGGTAGCAGAGACAAGTGAAGCGATAGCATCTACTGGTTTTAGAAATGCTCAGCCAGCTGCAGCCACTGCTCAACCAGCATCAGCAAACGCAAGTCTGAAAAAGAGCGCTTTGGAGAACTACCTCAAAGAGTTGCGTAGCAGGGATTTTTCAAGTAAGACAGATGATAGCCTAGAAATCTTGAATGGCGTGATGGCAGCTGCTGATAGCGTGCTTCAAACTGCAACAAAGCAAGAAGAGATTGATAAAGTTTATCGCAATCTCGTAACCTTTGTCAATTCAGGTCTTCGTGATAAAAATCCGAAAGTCATCCCAGACAAGGATAAGACTCCTCGCTCAGCACTTTATGAGTTTGAAAGTGCTACACCAGAAAAAACAACTCCGCTTACTCTGAGCTACTTAAAGCCAGAAGACACAAAAATCTACAAAAAGGGCGATAAAGTAAAGGCCATCCAGCCAACTGAAACAACTTATTTAGAGAATGATGGAAGTGGCAGATGGACCTTTAAGGGCTATGACTATGATAGTCAGGTGATTGACAAAGATGATGTCTTCTTCACAGGTAAGTGGGAATTTACACCGACACCATATAAGGCAACCTATAGAGCGGTTAATGGATCACCTGGAAAAACTTTGCCATCTTATGTTGCAAATTGGAGCCCAGAAGATAAAAGAAGATTTGCTGAGGGTGAAGTAGTAAAAGCACAAGAATTTCACTATGTTTTTTATACTTCAGAAGAATATCCTAACCGAAAAGGCTATTGGGCTTTGACTGGTTTTGATGCTCCAAGTAAAGTGGCAAACAATGGCGATGTGGAGTTTGTAGGAACTTGGAAATACTTTGAGGATGTCACTGTATCCTACAAACCTATGAATCAGCACGATTTTGAGAATTTTTATCATTTACCAAGTAGTCCTAAGACCTCACGTGACGAATATAAATTACCTCTTCCTAAGGAGATAAAAGATCTAGAAAGTAAGCTATACGATTACAAGCTTACTTTCAATCAGTTTGATGAACGCCATAAGTATTTACCTAAAGATATACTGGATACGGTAGCAGCCTTGCTTCGCTACGATAAAGTTCAAGGTGTCTACAAACCCTTTTATGATGCGGAAAATGAAGGAAATTGGACCTTTAAGGAAGATGTATGGGATTTAACCTTCAGTCGTGAACTAGAGCGGGCGGCTACATATGGGGAAATACCAAAAGTTACAATGCCATTGGAGTTTGTATTTAAAGGGGTTCCTCGGAAACCGACTTACGAGTTTCTCAGTGGGACTGCTGGCAAAGCACTACCTGCTGAGATCAATAATCTGAAGCCGGTAGATATGCCTGAATGGGAGTATGCAAAGAGAAAGCAATACCCGAAAGGTGAGATGGTTGAGTCTGTTAGACCGACTCAAGAGTCCTACTATGATGCAGTTAACAAGGGTACCTGGACCTTTACAGGCTACGATTTTACTAAAAAACCAGTAAGTGAGTGGGATCACAAAGGATGGAACCTTAAGTTTACAGGTACTTGGACTTTTGTAGCGGATAAGTACTCAGAAAACTATGAGTTTGTTAGTTCAGATCCTAGTCGATCTCTACCAGCTGCAGTTAAGGCCTTGACGCCAAGTAATACAAATACCTATAATGATGGCGATACTGTAAATGCAGTAGCTCCCCTTAAGACGACCTACATGGACTTTGCCAACAAGGGAACTTGGAAATTTGAAGGCTATGACGCTGATAGCAAAGTGGTCAATAAAGATAAGGTCCTCTTTACAGGTACTTGGTCCTTCACACCACACAGAGATAAGGTTGTTTCCTTTAATTTTGTCAGTGATACTCCAGGCAAAGCTATTCCAGATGATCTGAAAGCACAGCTACCAGCTCCTATCACGACTTCTCCAGATGAGTATTCTGATAATGTCAAGAATGTCCTTCGCGATTTTTACACATACACAGATGAAGAAAATGATGGTACATGGGTTTCTAAGCAACCTGAGGAAGTGGAAAAGCCAACTGACGATGAGGACTCTACTTACACTCTCCACTGGACCTTTGAACCGACCAAGCGTAGTGTTTATTATGACTTCTATACAGATTCAAAAGATGATTCTGGTCAAACGATCTATCCGCCATCAACTTTGTATAATCTAATCACTTACGAAAGAGAATTTGTCAAGGGTGAAAAAGCTCGCGTTAAAATGCCGTCTAAAACAAGATTTGAGGATCCTGATGGCCGAGGGACTTGGGTATTTGATGACTACTATGAAGATGATCATACGACGATTTCTCCACGTGTGAAAACAGTCGGGGCAGGAGACGTTATCTTTAGAGGGAAATGGATTTTGGTTCCTACTGATCAGTCTGATACGATCTACAGAGTGGAGTATAAATTTACTAACTCGACTCCTGCGTATCCTCTTCCAAATAAGATTCGCGAGATGCTTCCAGCTGGCACTGATTTCGTTGCACGAGCTGATGATTACAAAGATGCAAGCAAACTTGACACCACCACAGTAACTGTTCCGACAGGTACATGGACCTTCCATGGTTTTGATACGGATAAATACGGAAAAGCTATTGCAGGTACGAAAGTGAAGACCATCACAGGATCTTGGAGCTTTACGCCAAATGGTGTAGACTATCAGTTCCAATCAACTAATCCTGCTTTTGCACTACCAGATCATATCACCAAGTTGACTCCGAAAAATTCTTATGATTACAAGTTATATCCTAAGGAAATTCTGGCTGAACAACCAAGTGAAACGACTTATGTTGATACAGCGAATAAAGTGACTTGGACATTTGCAGGATACGATAAAGAAAAAATCGTTGTAGCAGAAGGCAGACAGACTTTCCTTGGAAGCTGGGTACCTACTCCAAATCCAGAATATGTATTCAAATCATCTAAAGTGGGTGTTCCATTGCCACAAAGTATTTTGGGAATGCTTCCAAATGATGAAGCTTCTTATAAGGTTGGTGACACCATTGTAGCCAAACAACCTGCTAAAGAATCAGTAGAAGAAGCAGAAAAAGACTATGTCTGGACCTTCAAAGGTTATGATCAGAAGAATGCGACGTATAATGGCAAGCGTGTGACATTTACGGGTATCTGGGAAGTAACGCCTAGACCGCATCATGTAAGCTATACTTTTGTAAGTGTTACATCTGGTGTTGATTTGCCTGAATTTATCCAGAAGAAAGCACCGAAAGATAGCTCAACCTATTACAACATGCAAAAAGTTGTACCAGAAGAGTTGACTAAAACGACTTACAAAGATGATATGAACGATGGTACTTGGACTTTCGTTGGTTACGATGCCAAAAGTAAGATTGTGAAAAAAGCTGATTTGGCCTTCACAGGTAAGTGGAAGTTTGAAGCTAACAAGTACCAAGCTACTTATCGCTTTGAGAGCGAGACAGCAGGTAAGTCTCTTCCAGCAGCCATCGCAGCATTGACCCCAAGCGATAGTGCAACTTATGTGAATGGTGCCTCTGTTTCCGCTCAACAACCATCTCAAACCACATACACCGACGCAGTGAACGACGGCATCTGGACCTTCAAAGGTTACGACGCAGCTAGCGCCGTTGTCAACAAGGCTAATGTTGAGTTTGTAGGTAAATGGGTCTTTGAAGCTAACAAGTATCAAGCTACTTACCGCTTCGAGAGTGAGACAGCAGGTAAGGCTCTTCCAGCAGCCATCGCAGCATTGACCCCAAGCGATAGTGCAACTTATGTGACTGGTGCCTCTGTTTCCGCTCAACAACCATCTCAAACCACATACACCGACGCAGTGAACGACGGCATCTGGACCTTCAAAGGTTACGACGCAGCTAGCGCCGTTGTCAACAAGGCTAATGTTGAGTTTGTAGGTAAATGGGTCTTTGAAGCTAACAAGTATCAAGCTACTTACCGCTTCGAGAGTGAGACAGCAGGTAAGGCTCTTCCAGCAGCCATCGCAGCATTGACCCCAAGCGATAGTGCAACTTATGTGACTGGTGCCTCTGTTTCCGCTCAACAACCATCTCAAACCACATACACCGACGCAGTGAACGACGGCATCTGGACCTTCAAAGGTTACGACGCAGCCAATGAAGTCGTGAACAAAGCTAATGTTGAGTTTGTAGGTAAGTGGGAGTTTGAAGCTAACAAATACCAGGTAACTCACCGCTTCGAGAGTGAGACAGCAGGTAAGGCTCTTCCAGCAGCCATCACAGCATTAACCCCAAGCGACAGTGCAAGATATGTGACTGGTGTCTCTGTTTCCGCTCAACAACCATCCCAAACCACTTACACCGACGCAGTGAACGACGGCATCTGGACCTTCAAAGGTTACGACGCAGCCAATGCAGTCGTGAACAAGGCAAATGTGGAGTTTGTAGGTACATGGGCCTTTGAAGCTAATAAGTACCAAGCAACTTACCGCTTCGAGAGTGAGACAGCAGGTAAGGCTCTTCCAGCAGCCATCGCAGCATTAACCCCAAGCGACAGTGCAACTTATGTGAATGGTGCCTCTGTTTCCGCTCAGCAACCATCTCAAACCACTTACACCGACGCAGTGAACGACGGCACATGGACCTTCAAGGGTTACGACGCAGCTAGCGCTGTAGTCAACAAGGCTAAAGTAGAGTTTGTAGGAAAATGGACCTTTGAAGCCAACAAATATCAAGCAAATTACCGCTTCGAGAGCGCCACATCAGGTAAGTCTCTTCCAGCAGCCATCGCCGCATTGACTCCAAGCGACAGTGCAACTTATGTGAATGGTGCCTCTGTTTCCGCTCAACAACCATCTCAAACCACTTACACAGATACTGTGAACGACGGTACTTGGACCTTCAAGGGTTACGATGCAACTAGCGCCGTTGTCAACAAGGCCGATGTTGAGTTTGTAGGAAAATGGGCCTTTGAAGCTAACAAATATCAAGCAAATTACCGCTTCGAGAGCGCAACATCAGGGAAATCTCTTCCAGCAGCCATCGCAGCCTTGACTCCAAGTGACAGTGCAACATATGTGAATGGTGCCTCTGTTTCCGCTCAACAACCATCCCAAACCACTTACACCGACGCAGTGAACGACGGTACCTGGACCTTCAAGGGTTATGACGCAGCTAGCGCCGTTGTCAATAAGGCCGATGTTGAGTTTGTAGGTACATGGGCCTTTGAAGCTAACAAATATCAAGCAAATTACCGCTTCGAGAATGAGACAGCAGGTAAGGCTCTTCCAGCAGCCATCGCAGCCTTGACTCCAAGTGACAGTGCAACTTATGTGAATGGTTCCTCTGTTTTCGCTCAACAACCATCCCAAACCACATACACAGATACTGTGAACGACGGTACCTGGACCTTCAAGGGCTATGACGCAGCTAGCGCCGTTGTCAACAAGGCAAATGTAGAGTTTGTAGGGAAATGGTCCTTTGAAGCTAACAAGTACCAAGCTACTTACCGCTTCGCAAGCGCAACGGCAGGTAAGGCTCTTCCAGCAGCCATCGCAGCATTGACTCCAAGTGACAGTGCAACATATGTGAATGGTGCCTCTGTTTCCGCTCAACAACCATCACAAACCACTTACACCGACGCAGTGAACGATGGCACATGGACCTTCAAGGGTTATGACGCAGGCAATGCAGTCGTAAACAAGGCCGATGTTGAGTTTGTAGGAAAATGGTCCTTTGAAGCTAACAAATATCAAGCAAATTACCGCTTCGAGAGCGCAACATCAGGGAAATCTCTTCCAGCAGCCATCGCAGCATTGACTCCAAGTGACAGTGCAAGATATGTGAATGGTGCCTCTGTTTCCGCTCAACAACCATCTCAAACGACTTACGCAGATACAGAGAATGATGGCATCTGGATCTTCAAGGGTTACGACGCAGACAATGCAGTCGTGAACAAGGCAAATGTATCCTTTGTAGGTACATGGACCTTTGAAGCTAATAAGTATCAAGCAAGTTACCGCTTTGAGAGCGCAACATCAGGAAAAGCTCTTCCAGCAGCCATCACAGCATTAACTCCAAGTGACAGTGCAACTTATGTGAATGGTGCCTCTGTTTCCGCTCAACAACCATCCCAAACCACATACACAGATACTGTGAACGACGGCACATGGATCTTCAAGGGCTATGATACAGCTAGCGCCGTTGTCAATAAGTCCGATGTTGAGTTTGTAGGAAAATGGGCCTTTGAAGCTAACAAGTACCAAGCTACTTACAGTTTCGCAAGTGCAACAGCAGGTAAGCAACTTCCAGCAGGTATCGCAACGCTGCTTCCAAGCGACAGTGCAACTTATGTGAATGGTTCCTCTGTTTCCGCTCAACAACCATCTCAAACCACTTACACCGATGCAGTGAACGACGGCACATGGACCTTCAAGGGCTATGACGCAGCTAGCGCCGTTGTCAACAAGGCTAATGTTGAGTTTGTAGGTAAATGGGTCTTTGAAGCGAAGCAAGATCCTAGTCCGCAACCACAGCCGGCACCAACGCCACAACCACAACCACAACCTGTTCCGCAACCAGCACCTCAACCAAATCCAGTTCCACCAGTGAAGCTAGGGGAAGAGCAGGGGGCTGATAATAATCATGCAAATAGACTTCAACCAGAACAACCAGGACAACCAAGAAAACCTGAAGATAATCCACCAGCTCAAAGTCCAGCAGGAGAAAAGGCAAAACAAGCTACATTACCAAACACAGGTAGCACTGCACCGCTTTCACTCACTGGACTAATAACCAGCTCTCTTCTTGCAGGTCTAGCAGCGTTGCTTCTTGGTCGCAAGCGGAAAGATGATTAAGCACTGAAGTTATCTAGCAGTTTTCGACTTTTATAAGATTGTTAAGAAAGTAGTTGACTTTTTGCCAGGTGTATCTGAGTCAAAAGGGTTAATGCTTAGAGAAGACCAATTCGGTCTTCTCTTTTTACGTTTCTAGTCTAAGAGAGGTATTTGGAGAGGTTGAGAGCCTTATGATCGGTCAGATAAGTGTGGCTACAGAAAAAGAACAAAATATGGTATAATGGTTGGGAGAATAGAATCGAGGATAGTATGTCATTTACGAAATTTCAGTTTAAAAACTATATAGAAAAGGCTTTGGAGGAGTTGAAATTTACAACTCCGACAGAGGTTCAAGATAAGTTGATTCCTATTGTATTGGCAGGTCGAGACTTGGTCGGTGAATCAAAAACAGGTTCAGGAAAGACACACACTTTTTTGCTACCCATTTTCCAGCAATTGGATGAAACTAGTGATAGTGTGCAAGCGGTCATTACTGCACCAAGTCGTGAGTTAGCTACTCAAATCTACCAAGCAGCGCGTCAGATTGCAGCTCACTCAGATGTCGAAGTTCGTGTGGTTAATTATGTGGGTGGTACGGATAAGGCGCGTCAGATTGAAAAACTTGCCAGCAGCCAACCCCATATCGTTATCGGAACGCCAGGGCGTATCTATGACTTGGTCAAATCTGGTGATTTGGCTATTCACAAGGCTAAGACTTTTGTTGTCGATGAAGCCGATATGACCTTGGATATGGGATTCTTGGAAACCGTTGATAAGATTGCAGGAAGCCTTCCAAAAGACTTGCAATTCATGGTCTTTTCAGCGACTATTCCACAAAAATTGCAACCGTTCTTGAAAAAATACTTGTCAAATCCTGTTATGGAGAAAATCAAGACCAAAACCGTCATTTCTGATACCATTGATAACTGGTTGATTTCGACCAAGGGCCGTGACAAGAATGCTCAGATTTATGAGTTGACTCAATTGATGCAGCCTTATCTAGCAATGATTTTTGTTAACACAAAAACTCGTGCTGATGAATTGCATGCCTACTTGACTGCTCAAGGATTGAAGGTAGCAAAGATTCATGGAGATATTGCTCCTCGTGAACGCAAGCGGATTATGAATCAGGTGAAGAACCTTGATTTTGAGTACATTGTTGCAACGGACTTGGCAGCTCGTGGAATTGACATTGAAGGTGTCAGCCATGTTATCAATGATGCCATTCCGCAAGACTTGTCCTTCTTTGTTCACCGAGTTGGTCGTACTGGGCGCAACGGTCTACCTGGTACAGCTATTACCCTTTACCAGCCAAGTGATGACTCGGATATCCGTGAGTTGGAAAAATTAGGCATCAAGTTTACTCCTAAGATGGTCAAAGACGGGGAATTTCAAGATACTTACGACCGTGATCGTCGTGCCAATCGTGAAAAGAAGCAAGATAAGCTTGATATTGAAATGATTGGCTTGGTCAAAAAGAAAAAGAAAAAAGTCAAACCAGGCTATAAGAAGAAAATCAAATGGGCGGTGGATGAAAAACGTCGTAAAACCAAGCGTGCTGAGAATCGTGCGCGAGGACGTGCAGAACGCAAAGCCAAACGCCAAACTTTCTAAGCTAAAAATCGGAGCCGAAAGGCTCCTTTTTTTGATTTAGAGAAAATAATGCAAAAAAACGTAAAAAGTGGTATAATGATAAGGTTATATAGTCCCGATAAGGTGGTGGGTCACGTTGTTAATCGTCTTCCTATCAGTACTTTGTAACTCTATAACAATATTTTTTAAGGGGGGACATTTTTATGTCAGAACGTAAATTATTCACGTCTGAATCTGTATCTGAGGGGCATCCAGATAAGATTGCAGACCAAATTTCAGATGCGATTTTGGATGCTATTTTAGCCAAGGATCCAGAGGCGCACGTTGCTGCAGAGACAGCTGTATATACTGGTTCCGTCCATGTTTTTGGTGAAATTTCCACAAATGCTTATGTGGATATCAACCGTGTAGTTCGTGATACCATTGCAGAGATTGGCTATACGAATGCAGAATACGGATTTTCTGCGGAGACAGTGGGAGTTCATCCATCGCTTGTTGAGCAGTCACCAGATATCGCCCAAGGGGTCAACGAAGCCTTGGAAGTTCGTGGTAATGCAGATCAAGATCCACTTGACTTGATCGGAGCTGGAGACCAGGGTCTCATGTTTGGATTTGCAGTGGATGAAACAGAAGAACTCATGCCATTGCCAATTTCACTCAGCCACAAACTGGTTCGTCGTTTGGCAGAACTTCGTAAGTCGGGTGAAATCAGCTATCTCCGTCCAGATGCTAAATCACAAGTTACTGTTGAGTATGATGAAAATGACCGTCCAGTTCGTGTGGACACAGTCGTTATTTCAACTCAGCACGATCCAGAAGTTAGCAATGAACAAATCCATCAAGATATAATTAACAAGGTCATCAAAGAAGTCATTCCAGCTTCTTACTTAGATGAGCAAACAAAATTCTTCATCAATCCGACTGGTCGTTTCGTAATTGGTGGACCTCAAGGAGACTCAGGTTTGACTGGTCGTAAGATTATCGTGGACACTTATGGAGGCTACTCTCGTCATGGTGGTGGTGCCTTTTCTGGTAAGGATGCGACTAAAGTGGACCGTTCAGCCTCTTATGCAGCTCGCTACATTGCTAAGAATATCGTTGCAGCAGGCCTTGCTAAGAAGGCAGAAGTGCAATTGGCCTACGCTATCGGTGTTGCCCAGCCTGTTTCTGTTCGTATCGATACTTTTGGTACAGGAACAGTAGCTGAAAGCAAGCTTGAAAAAGCAGCGCGTCAAATCTTTGACCTTCGCCCAGCAGGAATTATCCAAATGCTAGACCTCAAACGTCCAATTTACCGTCAAACAGCGGCTTATGGACACATGGGACGTACAGATATTGACCTTCCATGGGAACGTTTGGACAAGGTAGACGCTTTGAAAGAAGCTGTGAAATAAATGAAAAAGCTTGGAAATATTACCAAGCTTTTTTGCAAGTGAAAACCAGCTTTTAGGCTGGCTTTCTTATTTTGTAGGGATTGAAATTTCAATCAATTTATCTGAATAGAGGGTCTTGATATTGGCTTCATCGATGCTTCCTTTGTCGATTTTACGTTTCAAGAAAAAGTCTTGGATAATTTCGATTTCAGGTTCACGAATAGCGCGATGTTTGTTTGAAATGAGGATCTCGTAGTGAAGGGGCGCTTGTGTGAAAATCACATCTGTGTTTCCAGCAGAATAGACCTCAACAAGAGTTGCGTCAGTACTTTCTAATTGGCTTTTAACAAGTTGCGAGTGTGAATTAGTCGTGTTGATAAGCTTCATAACAGTTCCTCCGATTTTCTAATTCTATTATAGCACTTTTTGGATAAAGTAGCTTATTTTAGTCTATTCCATGCTGAATTTTCCAAGCCTCAATTCCCCATTTGTGGCTACCACGCTTGAGTTTTTCAATTGCCTCGTCAATAGGGAACCAAGCAATATGATTAAAATCTTCTAATGGTTTTTGTGCTTCTTGGAAAGAAATGGATTCGTAGAGGTAAGCTGGATTGTAGTAGTAGGTATCACGGTGGCGAGAGTAGAAATACTCATCAGCTTGCCCATAATAGGTTCCGATTTCAGCTGTAAAGCCAAGTTCTTCGATTAGTTCTCTCTTCAGTGCCTCTTGATGGTCTTCTCCTGCTTCAATTTCCCCACCTGGCAAGAACCATGCACCATTGGGAGCTTGAACTAAAACAATTTGTTTTTTCTCCGTATCCGGAATAACTGCGTAAACGCCATAGCGGGGCTGGTAGGTTACATTCTCTTTTTTTTCACCAAAAGTTGGGTTTGCCATTGCATTTTCCTCATTCTCTAGTATCTTTATTATTATCATAATGGACGAGGGGCAAGCTGTCAAGAATAAACAGTTATTTTACTAAAAAGGAGTAGAAAATCTTTCGTTTTCTACTCCATTCTATAGTATCTAATCTTCTTTTTCAGAAGCAATCTCTTCTATTTTCTCGGTTTTTTTAGCAGATTTGATTTGAATATTGCCATTGCTTGTCATGACTGCCTTGAGGGCTTTTTCAATTGGATTTTCAAGGTAGTAGTCTGTGATGGCATCCTCGATATGGTCTTGAATGGTACGGCGGAGCGGGCGCGCCCCCATTTTTGGATCATATCCCAAGTCAACCAACTTTTCTTTGACCTTGTCTGTCACATCGAGGTGGATATTGTTACTAGAGAGGCGTTTGTTGACATCTGCTAGCATGAGTTCGACGATTTGGAGAAGGTTGTCCTTGCTGAGAGGTTTAAATTCGATGATGCCGTCAAAACGGTTCATAAACTCTGGGCTAAAGAAGTTGCCGAGTTCACCGAGAACAGAGTTGGTTCGACCTTCACGAGCAGCTCCAAAACCAACGCTGGCTTCAGCCTTACCAGTACCCGCATTTGAGGTCATGATAATGATGGCATCCTTGAAGCTAACTGTGCGCCCTTGCCCGTCTGTCAAACGACCATCGTCCAAGACTTGGAGGAACATGTGCATCACATCTGGATGGGCTTTTTCAACTTCATCGAGAAGGATGAGAGAATATGGATTGCGACGAACCTTTTCAGTCAGTTGCCCAGCTTCATCATAACCAACATAACCTGGAGGGGCACCGACTAATTTAGCCACACTGTGTTTTTCCATGTATTCACTCATATCAAAGCGAATCATGCTGTCAGCAGAGCCAAAGAGCTCAATGGCTAGTTGTTTAGAGAGTTCTGTCTTACCGACACCAGTTGGTCCGACAAAGAGGAAGCTTCCGATTGGGCGGTTAGGAGTTCCAAGTCCAACACGATTTCGACGAATGGCTTTGGCAATCTTATCAACAGCTTCATCTTGACCAATGACATGAGCTTTGAGGTCATCAGCAAGATGGATGAGCTGAGACTGTTCTTTTTCTTTGAGTTCTCCAACAGGAATATTGGTTTTCTGCTCAATGATATGTTCGATTGTTTTCTCGCTGATGATTGGAGTATCTTGATCGGTCACCTTGTTTTTCTGCATTTCCTTGTACTTGGCAATCTGATCGCGGAAATAAGCAGCCTTTTCAAAGTCTTCCTCTCGTGTAGCTTGAGATTTGAGATTTTCAGCCTCAATCAAGCGCTGATCAATCACTTTAGGATCAACAAAGTTCAGCGTCAGATTCATCTTAGAACCGGCTTCGTCTAAAAGGTCAATAGCCTTGTCTGGTAAGAAACGGTCTTGGATATAGCGGTTGGAAAGATTTGCAGCTGCTTCAATGGCCGCGTCTGTGTACTTGACGTGGTGGTAGTCCTCATATTTCTTTTGAATCCCTTTGAGGATGATAATGGTTTCTTCGACAGTTGGTTCGTCTACCTTGACAGGCTGCATACGGCGCTCTAGGGCAGCATCTTTTTCAATGATACGGTATTCATTGAGAGTAGTGGCACCGACCATTTGCAGTTCACCACGGGCAAGGGCTGGTTTGAGGATATTTCCTGCATCCATATTGCCATCGCCTGCTGATCCTGCGCCAACAATTTCATGGATTTCATCGATAAAGAGGATGATGTCCTCGCGTTTGCGAATTTCTTCCATGAGCTTTTGCATGCGTTCTTCAAATTGGCCCCGAATCCCTGTTCCTTGGACTAGACTGACCACATCCAAACGGATGACCTGCTTGCCTTGTAGTTTGTGGGGAACATCACCATCGACGATTTTTTGAGCTAGCCCTTCGACAACGGCAGTTTTACCAACACCTGGTTCTCCGATAAGGACAGGATTGTTCTTGGTTCGACGGTTGAGGATTTCGATAACACGGATAATCTCCTCATCTCGACCGATAACAGGGTCAATATCTCCCCGACGAGCAATCTCAGTAATGTTGATACCATATTCCTCTAGGAGCCCTCTTTCTTGGCTAGGAGGTGTTTGAAGTGGACCGCGGTTTTGAGGTCCATAGCCCCCATTTCCACCGTGACCATCACCCGATTGAGTGGGAGGGATGTTATTAGAAGAAGGTCTGAAATTATTCAAATCATTGAAAAAGTCTCCGAAAGGATCAAAGTCACGATTGTTTAAGTCAGTCATTCCTTTAAAGAGAGTATTATTTGGATCTGTTTTGATAATTTTATAGCAATTTTGACAGAGATCAATTTGCTTTTGTTGTCCATTGATATTGGTATACAGATGAATTGTTGAGTCGTTTATTTTACAGTTTTGACAGAGCATACATCTACCTCATTTCATTCTTATCCTTGTCCTAAGAAAAAGGTCAAAAATAGTCAAAGTTTTATACTCTCATTATAGCATGATTAAGGTGTAAAGCAAGTAAAAAGATTGGGAAATGGTCGTTTTTAAAAAAAGGATTCATGGAGAATCAAGCAATATTGAAGGTAAGAAAAAATCCCATTTGCGGGGACAAAAAGGATTTTCATTCATCGGGCGGGGTACTGCCCGTTGTTTTTATATTAGTAAAGGAGTTCGTAGATCTCCATTGCAATCAAATCAATGCTATCAAAGGTATAGGTTTCACGCGCTTCAACATCACGAAGGGTGAAGAGTGATCCGTTTTCTTCGTCATGGCTGTAGGCAACTTCTGCGACAACAACACCTTCACGTTCAAAATTACGTTTTAGATTTCCGCCATCTTTTGTCATAGCTTCTAAGCGGTTGATGATTCTAACCAAATGTGATTCCATTATGATTCTCCTCCATTTCTTATCGTTACTATTTTACCATAAACCACGGGAAGTTGACTAGAAAAAACTAAGATTTATTGCTATTTATCATTTCCTTAAAAATATTTGTTGGAAAGAGGAAATAAGGTTTGTATTTTAATTCAGATTATGTTATAATCATACAATCTGATATTTAGAAAGTTGAGTTTATATGAATTTTTCCTTTTTACCAAAGTATTTACCTTATTTTAATTACGGTGCTGTTATCACTGTATTGATTTCGATTCTGGTCGTCTTTTTTGGAACTATTTTAGGAGTGCTACTGGCCTTTGCTCAACGTTCACGCTTTAAGCCGCTCGTTTGGTTTGCAAATATCTATGTTTGGATTTTCCGAGGTACTCCGATGATGGTCCAGATTATGATTGCATTTGCCCTCATGCACATCGATGCTCCAACTATTCAAGTAGGAATTTTAGGAGTGGATCTTTCTCGTCTGATTCCAGGTATTCTGATTATCTCGATGAACAGTGGTGCTTATGTGTCTGAAACCGTTCGTGCAGGGATCAATGCAGTTCCTAAAGGGCAGTTGGAGGCAGCTTACTCGCTCGGTATTCGTCCGAGAAATGCCATGCGGTATGTCATTTTGCCACAGGCTGTCAAGAATATTTTGCCGGCACTGGGAAATGAATTTATCACCATTATCAAGGATAGTTCGCTTTTATCAGCGATCGGTGTCATGGAGCTGTGGAATGGGGCAACGACAGTAGCAACAACAACTTATTTACCGTTGACTCCCCTTTTATTTGCAGCCTTTTATTACTTGATTATGACTTCTGTTTTGACAGTGGCTTTGAAGGCATTTGAAAATTACATTGGACAAGGAGACAAAAAATAATGACAGAAACCTTGATAAAAATCGAAGGCTTGCATAAGTCTTTTGGGAAGAATGAGGTCTTGAAAGGGATTGACCTTGAGATTAAACGAGGAGAAGTTGTGGTAATTATCGGTCCGTCAGGTAGCGGAAAATCAACCCTCCTTCGTTCGATGAATCTTCTCGAGGAAGCAGGTAAGGGAAAGGTTATCTTTGAAGGTGTTGATATTACGGATAAGAAGAATGATCTTTTTGCTATGCGTGAAAAGATGGGCATGGTATTCCAACAATTCAACCTTTTTCCAAATATGACGGTGATGGAAAACATCACCTTGTCACCAATTAAAACCAAAGGTGAGAGCAAGGAAGTTGCAGAGAAAAGAGCTCAGGAACTGCTAGAAAAAGTTGGCTTGCCAGATAAGGCGACGGCCTATCCTCAGAGTTTGTCAGGTGGGCAGCAACAACGGATTGCTATCGCACGTGGACTGGCAATGGAGCCAGACGTTTTGCTCTTTGATGAGCCGACTTCAGCTCTAGATCCTGAGATGGTTGGAGAAGTTCTAGCTGTTATGCAAGACCTTGCCAAGTCGGGGATGACCATGGTGATTGTGACGCATGAAATGGGCTTTGCGCGTGAGGTAGCAGACCGTGTCATCTTTATGGCGGATGGAGTTGTTGTCGAAGATGGAAGGCCGGAGGAAATTTTTGGCCAGACCCAAGAACAACGGACCAAGGAATTTTTGAGTAAGGTTTTGTAAGACCTCATTTTTAGAAGAAATGGAGTAGAAATCATGGCTTCAAGTAAAGAATATTTAGCCTTTATTCTCGATCAGCTATAGGAGTTAGAGGAGATGAGTTATCGTCCAATGATGGGAGAGTATATCCTTTATTATCGTGGGAAGATTATTGGGGGAATCTATGATAATCGTCTGTTACTTAAGCTTGTGAAGGTAGTCATGGATCAACTGGGCCAGACTAGGCTTGAACGTCCTTATGAAGGAGCCAAGGAGATGATTTTACTAGAAGACCTTGAAGACAAGTTATTTCTAGCGAGACTAATCAAGGATATGTACGAAGTTTTGCCTGCTCCCAAGGTCAAAAAGAAAGCATGATAGACTTGCCTAAGATAAATAGGCATAAAAGCTCGATAAGAGCTTTTTCTTATAGTTTCAAACTATAAGGTCTATTAGTCAAGAAGTGTTAGAATGCCAAGGTATTTTTTGATATAATAGAAGATATTTGATAGAAAAGAGAAGAAATATGGCACAGATTATTGATGGGAAGGCTCTTGCAGCTAAGTTACAAGGACAGTTGGCTGAAAAGACGGCCAAACTAAAAGAAGAAACAGGTCTAGTTCCAGGCTTGGTGGTGATTTTGGTTGGGGACAATCCTGCCAGTCAAGTCTACGTTCGCAACAAGGAACGGTCAGCTCTTGCTGCTGGCTTCCGTAGTGAAGTTGTGCGAGTTCCAGAGACCATTACCCAAGCGGAATTGTTGGACTTGATTGCCAAATACAATCAAGATCCAGCTTGGCATGGGATTCTGGTCCAGTTACCTTTACCAAAACATATTGATGAAGAGGCAGTTTTATTCGCCATTGACCCCGAAAAGGATGTGGATGGTTTCCATCCCCTAAACATGGGTCGCCTCTGGTCTGGTCATCCAGTTATGATTCCTTCGACACCTGCAGGAATTATGGAGATGTTCCATGAGTATGGTATTGAGTTGGAAGGTAAAAATGCAGTTGTTATCGGTCGTTCAAATATTGTTGGAAAGCCAATGGCCCAGCTTCTTTTGGCTAAGAATGCAACAGTGACCTTGACTCACTCACGCACTCATCATCTTGCTCAGGTGGCTGCTAAGGCAGATATTCTGGTGGTCGCAATCGGTCGTGCTAAGTTTGTGACTCCTGAATTTGTGAAACCAGGAGCAGTTGTCATTGATGTAGGGATGAACAGAGATGAAAATGGCAAGCTTTGTGGAGATGTTGACTATGATGCTGTTGCACCACTTGCTAGTCACATCACACCTGTACCTGGTGGAGTTGGTCCGATGACCATTACTATGCTAATGGAGCAAACCTATCAGGCAGCGCTTCGTACACTGAACAAGGACTAGGAAGATGAAATTCGTATTTGACCTGGATGGAACGCTATCTTTTGACTACATGACCATAGATGAGGAGATTAAGCAGGTTCTTTTAAAGGCTGAAGATTATGGGCATGAGCTTGTATTTGCTTCAGCTCGCTCTTATCGGGACTGCTTGGGTTTATTAGGTCCTGAACTCAGTCAGCGCTTGGTTATTGGTTTGAATGGTGGCGTAGCCTACCATCTGGGGCAGACTATCTTTGAAAGGAATCTCGATGCTAGAGTTTATCAGGCGCTAGTGGATTATTGCCAGACCTATAATCTTCCTTTTTTTGCAGATGATTGCTTTGACTATAGTGGTCAGATTGTGGAGAAGATTCCATTTTTCTCCAGTGTGGACCCCCTAAAGGTGGCTCGTCATCAGAAACTCGAGGACTTGGGTACTCCGATTAAGGTAGTCGTTTATATGGGGGACCATGAGGATTTGCTTGATGACCTGCTTGGTCAGTTAGAAAGACTGGGGCAGGCTCATCTGTCCTATCATGCACATGAAAAGTGCCTTTATGTCAACCCCTTGGATACTCATAAGGCGACAACTGTTGAAAAGTTATGTGGGGAGAACTTCATCGTCTTTGGAAATGACCAAAACGATATTGAACTGTTTAAAACATCTCTGTATTCAGTCCAGATGGGAGATTTTGCTGGTCTTACTCCATATGCAGACGACACGTTAGAGTTAAAAGGAGAACCTTCTCCAGCAGTAGCAGCTAAAATCTTACAGACCTTTGCGGAATTTAAGGGGAAATAGTGTAGAAGGAGGTCCGAGCCTCCTTTTGTAGTATAATGGAGTGGGGTGATTAGATGATTTTAAAAATTTATAATGGAGAATATAGTTTACAATGGGATGGAATATACTACTTAGCACTAATTGATTATCCAAATATTCAAGAGTGGGAATTAGAAAAAATTGCTAAATTTATAGCTTACGAAAAACTTCATAAACGTCAAACAAGTATCGAGTGTGTCGATTCTTGTTTGAAAAAAGAGATTTTAGATTACATCTGTCAGCATCCCTTTCTTCCACCATTTACCCCTACAGATAAAAGAGTAGCTTCGACTTATGATCTACATAAGAGGTTAGTGACTTCAGACTACTGTAGTCATACTACGACTATAGATGCAGCGATTTCTATTTTTAAAACAGGTCAGCTCTTATCTGCTGTAAAAGCTTTTGGGAAAGGTGCTGAGGAGTTGGTTTTGGATAGTCGAAATGCTGCATCTGACCCGAAAGATTATTTTGACTATGTCATGTTAGAATGGTCAAATACAAGTTCTGGTTATCGATTGGCGATGGAGCGTTTATTAGGTCGAGCTCCTTCAGAGGAAGAATTACAAGACAAGTTTATTCCTGGAGTAAGTTTTCATTTTATCTATACAGATTTGATTAAAGTTCCTGGTTATATTTTTGATGGTTACCATGTTGCAAAAATTAAGAATATGCTGAATTTATTAAGTGAGTTGTATATTTGCATTATTCCAACTCATAATAAGAGCCAATTTGAAAATATTATTCCAACCAAAATACAAGATAGGGTGTATTATCTTGACTATGCTGAAGAAGACTTAGAAGAGTGGACTAAGAAAGTCTATCAAGTTGTTTTAAAACAATCAGATAAAGGATAGTTGAGGAAAAAACGATGAAAGTGATTGATCAAGCTTTATTAGAAAAAGTCATTGTTGAACGTTGTTGTCACAGTCATAAGGGAGATTACGGTCGCCTGCTCTTGCTGGGAGGGACCTATCCTTATGGGGGAGCTATCATCATGTCAGCCATTGCAGCTGTCAAAAGTGGTGCGGGTTTAGTGACCGTTGGTACAGATAAGGAGAATATCCCAGCTCTGCATAGCCATTTACCTGAGGCCATGGCTTTTTCTCTTCAAGACCAGCAATTGTTAAAAGAGCACTTGGAAAAGGCAGAAGTTGTCTTGTTAGGTCCGGGTTTGCGAGAGGATACCTTCGGAGAAGAACTCGTAAAACAGGTCTTTGACAGCCTTAGAGAAGATCAGATTTTGATTGTAGATGGCGGTGCTTTGGGAATCTTAGCAAAAGCTCATTTGCAATTCCCGTCTAGTCAACTCATCCTAACTCCCCACCAAAAGGAATGGGAAAGACTGTCTGGTATAGTTCTTGACCATCAAAATACAGAGACGACTTCTAGGGCTCTTTCAACTTTTCCTCAAGGAACGATTCTTGTCGAGAAAGGTCCAGCGACTCGTATCTGGCAAGCTGGTCAGTCTGAATATTATCAGTTACAGGTTGGAGGCCCCTATCAAGCAACTGGTGGAATGGGAGATACGCTTGCTGGGATGATTGCAGGATTTGCAGGTCAGTTTAAACAAGCTAGCCTCTATGAGAGAGTGGTGGTAGCGACTCACCTTCATTCAGCTATCGCGCAAGAACTAGCTCAGAAAAACTATCTTGTCTTGCCAACAGAAATTAGCAAGCTACTCCCAAAAACAATGAAAAAAATATCTCAAAAAGGCAGCTAATACCTTAGTTGTCTTTTTATGTTGATGTAGCTTTGTTGATATATTTTTCAGATACCTCAGAACCAGCAATCAACTTCTGAACTTACGAGAAATTCTCACTTTTAAGATCTTGATTTTTACTCAAACTCAAAAGGAAAGTGAGATTGTTATCAAAGTTGAGGGGTGTCAAATCATGCTTTTTTTGATATAATTTTTAATGATGAATGCGAGAAATGATCGGTATGTGGTCGTTGATTTAGAGGCGACCAGCACCGGAAGCAAGGCAAAAATTATTCAAGTAGGTATTGTGGTGATTGAGAATGGTGACATCATCGATCAGTATGCGACCGATGTTAATCCCCACGAACCCTTGGATTCTCATATCAAAGAATTAACAGGTCTGACCGATCAGCGTTTGGCTACGGCACCAGAGTTTTCTCAGGTGGCTGGAAAAATTTTTGAATTGGTTAAGGACGGTATTTTTGTTGCGCACAATGTACAGTTTGATGCCAACCTTCTTGCAGAATTTCTCTTTTTTGAAGGATATGAGTTGCGCACACCGCGTGTGGACACTGTTGAGCTAGCCCAAGTTCTATATCCTCAGTTTGAAAAATACAATCTAGGCCTCCTTTGTCAAGAGTTGGGCATTGAACTAGAACAGGCTCATACTGCCCTGTCAGATGCTCAGGCAACAGCTGAACTCTTGCTTTACATGCGTCAAAAGCTTTTTGAGCTACCTAAAGGGCTCTTAGAAAGCTTGTTAAACCTTGCAGACAACCTTCTCTACGAAAGTTATCTGGTGATTGAGGAGGTTTACCAGCAACAATCTCTCTTGTCTTCGCCAGACTTGATGGAACTCCATGGGCTTTTCCTCAAAAAGAAAAGCAAAGCCTTAGCCCCACGCAAGTTATCCAAAGATTTTGCAAAAAATATTTCTTTATTGGGGCTGGAGGAGCGTCCGCAACAGTTGGAATTTGCGGAGAAGATTGAGCAATTATTGGAAGAACACCAGACTTCCTTTATCCAAGCTCAAACAGGACTGGGTAAGACTTATGGTTATCTCCTCCCAGCTTTGAATTTTGAGAATCAAGCAGGGATCCTAGTGAGCGTTCCGACTAAAATTCTTCAAAATCAAATCATGCAAGAAGAAGGTCAGCGCTTAAAAGAGGTCTTCCATCTGGAGATTCATAGTCTCAAGGGACCTCAAAATTACTTGAAACTGGATGCCTTTCACCGAGTTCTTCATCGATCTGAGTCCAATCGCCTTTTCACACGTTTTAAAATGCAACTGCTCATCTGGCTAACGGAGACAGAGACTGGTGACTTGGACGAAATCGGGCAACTTTATCGCTATCAGCATTTTCTGCCAGAACTAGTCCACGATGGCAAGCTTTCAAAGAAAAGTTTATTTGCTACAGAGGATTTTTGGAAACGAGGGCAGGAAAAGGCAAAAACCAGTCGTGTTCTTCTGACCAATCATGCTTATCTGGTCACTCGTTTGGAAGACAATCCAGAGTTTGTCGACAACCGTTTGGTGATTTTGGATGAAGCTCAAAAAATGCTGCTAGCTCTTGAAAATCTAGCCCAGCAGGCTTATCGCCTTGAGGATCTTGTAACCCAAATTGAAAAGTCCTTAGAGTCAGCGGAAGATTTGGTTCAGAAACGCTTGCTTGAGAGTATTGGCTTTGAATGTCGTTACTTGATGGAGTACTATCAGTCGGGCCTTAAGAATGGAAAGTGGTTGGATTCTCTTGAACAGTTGCGCCAGCATTTTTCGGAGTTAGCTCTCCCAGAGTATAGAGAGATTGCAAACTTTTTCACCTCGGACCGTGAATTTTGGCTTGCTACAGCAGAGAAATCGAGCAAGGATGTCTTGATTTGTTCAAGCAAAAAAGGCCGCTTTATACTAGCAGATTTATTGCCAGAAGATTGTAGGCTCCTAGGAGTATCGGCTACTCTTGAAATCAGCAATCGGGTTTCCTTAGCAGATTTATTGGGATTTCCGGATGCTCCGCTTGTTAAGCTTGATGTAGCAAAACAGGAGCAACAAGAAGTCTTTCTAGTCAATGACTTTCCTCTTGTGACAGAAGTTTCGCCTTTTGACTATGCTAGTGAAGTGGCTTCTGTCATTCGAAGCTTACAAGCCTTTCAAGAACCCTTATTGGTCTTGTTTGCCTCAAAAGAAATGCTGCTGGCAGTTTCGGACCTGCTCGACCAACCGCATCTAGCTCAGTATAAAAATGGGGAACCAAGCCAACTGAAAAAACGTTTTGAAAAAGGTGAGCGCCAGATCTTGCTCGGAACAGGTAGTTTCTGGGAAGGGGTTGATTTTTCAACCCATCCTTGCGTGATCCAAGTGATTCCGAGATTGCCTTTCCAAAATCCCCAAGAACCTTTAACCAAAAAATTAAACCAAGAACTTCGCCAAGAAGGGAAAAATCCTTTCTATGATTATCAGTTACCGATGGCGATCATTCGGCTAAAACAAGCTCTGGGCCGCACTGTTAGAAGATCTGACCAAGGTTCGGTTGCTGTTATCTTAGACAGTCGTGTCGTCAGCAAGCGTTACGGCAAACAAATCGCTCAGGCCTTGTCAAAAGAAAGGGCTATTCAGGTCCTTGCTAGAGAACAGCTAGAGCCTGCTGTAGCTGATTTTCTCCAATCTCGTCGCAATAGAATGAAAGAAAAATCCAAGAAAGAGAAAAGGTAAAAAATATGAAACGTTCCTTCGACTCACGAGTCGATTATAGCCTCCTCCTACCAGTGTTTTGTTTACTGGTGATTGGAGTAGTGGCTATCTATATAGCAGTTAGTCATGACTATCCAAATAATGTGTTTCCAATTCTAGGACAGCAAATTGCCTGGATTGCTCTAGGGCTTGTCATTGGGTTTGTCGTCATGTTCTTCAATACCGAGTTTTTATGGAAGGTGACTCCCTATCTTTATGGCTTAGGTTTGGCCTTGATGGTTCTCCCTCTTGTTTTTTACAATCCGAGTTTGGTAGCTTCTACAGGTGCCAAAAACTGGGTATCGATTGGTGGAACGACACTTTTCCAGCCATCGGAGTTCATGAAGATTTCCTATATCTTGATATTGGCTCGAGTCATTGTACAATTCACTCAAAAACACAAGGAATGGCGACGGACTATTCCCTTGGATTTTCTATTGATTGGTTGGATGATTGCCTTTACCATCCCAGTCTTGATCCTCTTAGCCCTACAAAGTGACTTAGGGACTGCCTTGGTCTTTGTAGCTATTTTTGCAGGCATGGTTCTCCTTTCAGGTGTTTCGTGGAAGATTATCATTCCAGTTTTTGTAACAGGAGTGACTGCAGTTGCAGGCTTCATGGCAATCTTTATAAGCAAGGATGGCCGTGCCTTCTTGCACCAGATTGGGATGCCGACATACCAGATCAACCGCATCTTGGCTTGGCTCAATCCCTTTGACTTTGCGCAAACAACGACTTACCAACAGGCGCAGGGACAAATTGCTATTGGAAGTGGTGGCTTGTTTGGGCAAGGTTTCAATGTGTCCAATCTCCTCATTCCAGTACGTGAAAGTGATATGATTTTCACAGTGATTGCTGAAGATTTTGGCTTCATTGGTTCAGTCTTTGTCATTGCTTTGTACTTGCTTCTTATCTATCGTATGTTGAAGATTACGCTCAGGTCAAATAACCAGTTCTACACCTACATTTCGACTGGCTTTATCATGATGCTGCTCTTCCATATTTTTGAAAATATCGGTGCTGTGACAGGCTTACTTCCTTTGACGGGGATTCCTCTGCCTTTCATTTCTCAAGGGGGCTCCGCAATTATTAGCAACCTCATTGGTGTCGGTCTCCTCCTATCTATGAGTTACCAGACCAATCTAGCAGAAGAGAAAAGTGGAAAAGTTCCATTTAAACGAAAGAAAGTCGTCCTAAAACAAATCAAATAAGGAGGCCACTATGGCAAAAGTAGCAGTTATCTTAGCTCAGGGATTTGAAGAAATCGAAGCCTTGACAGTAATCGATGTCTTGCGTCGAGCAAACATTTCTTGTGATATGGTAGGATTTGAAGAGCAGGTGACAGGATCGCATGGCATTCAGGTAAAAGCCGACCGTATCTTTGATGGTGATTTGTCCGACTATGACTTGGTAGTCCTTCCAGGTGGTATGCCAGGCTCAGCTCACCTACGGGATAATCGAGCCCTCATTTCACAGATTAAAGCCTTTGACCAAGCAGGAAAGAAAATTGCGGCCATCTGTGCAGCTCCAATCGCCCTCCATCAAGCAGGTGTCCTGAAAGACAAGCACTTCACCTGTTATGACGGTGTTCAGGAGAACATCAGTGATGGAATTTACCGAAAGGAAACAGTAGTTGTGGATGGCAATCTAACAACCAGCCGAGGACCGTCAACTGCCCTTGCTTTTGCCTATGAGTTGGTAGAGCAATTGGCAGGAGATGCCGAAAGTTTACGAGTCGGCATGCTCTATCGAGATGTCTTTGGAAATTAACAGTAAGACGAGAGTTCGGCTCTCGTTTTTGCTTGGAAAAATCTAGGAAATCATCGCTTTTTTCATAAAAAAATGGTATAATGAAGAGTATGAAATATCACGACTACATATGGGATTTAGGCGGCACCCTGTTGGATAATTATGAGACTTCTACAGCAGCCTTTGTAGAAACCTTAGCCCAATACGGAATAGAGCAAGAACACGACCGTGTTTACGAAGCCTTGAAGGTTTCGACAGCTTTTGCCATCGAGAAGTTTGCTCTAAACATCGAGGATTTTTTAGAAAACTACAAAGAAAATGAAGCGCGTGAGCTAGAGCACCCAGTCTTGTTTGAGGGAATTCCTGAGTTACTCAAAGACATCTCTGACAAGGGTGGTCGTCATTTTTTGGTTTCTCATCGAAATGACCAAGTGCTAGAACTTCTTGCCAAAACCCAGATAGCGAACTACTTCACAGAAGTAGTGACTGCCAGTTCAGGCTTCAAACGAAAACCAGATCCTGAGTCCATGATTTATTTACGTGATAAATATCATATTACATCTGGTTTGGTCATTGGTGACAGAAATATTGATGTAGAAGCAGGTAAAGCTGCTGGCTTAGATGCCTATCTTTTTAAAAACGTTGCGACATTGAGACAAGCAATAGACATGTAAGAAAAAGGAAAAAAATGACAGAAGAAATCAAAAATCAACAGGCACAGGATTACGATGCCAGTCAAATTCAAGTTTTGGAGGGGCTGGAAGCCGTTCGTATGCGTCCAGGTATGTATATTGGATCGACTTCAAAAGAAGGTCTTCACCATCTAGTATGGGAAATTGTTGATAACTCAATTGACGAAGCCCTGGCTGGATTTGCCAGTCATATCCAAGTCTTTATTGAGCCAGATAATTCCATCACTGTTGTGGATGATGGTCGTGGAATTCCTGTTGACATTCAGGAAAAGACAGGACGTCCCGCTGTTGAGACCGTCTTTACAGTCCTTCACGCTGGAGGAAAATTCGGTGGTGGCGGATATAAGGTATCAGGTGGTCTCCACGGGGTGGGTTCATCCGTAGTAAACGCCCTTTCTACTCAACTAGATGTTCATGTTCACAAAAACGGCAAAATTCATTACCAAGAATACCGTCGTGGTCATGTTGTTGCTGATCTTGAGGTCGTTGGAGATACAGATAAAACTGGAACAACAGTTCACTTCACACCAGATCCAGAGATTTTTACAGAAACGACGACTTTTGATTTTGAAAAATTAAACAAACGTATTCAAGAGCTAGCCTTTTTGAACCGAGGACTTCGAATCTCAATAACAGATAAGCGTGAAGGTCTTGAACAGACTAAACATTACCACTATGAGGGTGGGATTGCTAGCTACGTTGAATATATCAACGAGAACAAGGATGTTATCTTTGATAAGCCAATCTACACTGACGGTGAGATGGATGATATCACAGTTGAAGTAGCCATGCAGTACACAACTGGTTACCACGAAAACGTCATGAGTTTCGCCAATAACATTCACACCCATGAAGGTGGTACGCATGAGCAAGGTTTCCGTACAGCGCTGACGCGTGTTATCAATGATTATGCCCGCAAAAATAAGCTGCTAAAAGACAATGAAGACAACCTAACAGGGGAAGATGTCCGTGAAGGATTGACTGCAGTTATCTCAGTTAAACATCCAAATCCGCAGTTTGAAGGACAAACCAAGACCAAACTGGGAAATAGCGAAGTGGTTAAGATCACCAATCGCCTCTTCAGCGATGCCTTTTCTGATTTTCTCATGGAAAATCCACAGATTGCCAAGCGCATCGTGGAAAAAGGGATCTTGGCTGCCAAGGCTCGTGTGGCTGCCAAGCGTGCGCGTGAAGTCACCCGTAAGAAATCTGGCTTGGAAATTTCGAACCTTCCAGGAAAACTAGCAGACTGTTCTTCTAACAATCCTGCTGAAACAGAACTCTTTATCGTCGAAGGAGACTCGGCTGGTGGATCAGCCAAATCTGGTCGTAACCGTGAGTTTCAGGCTATCCTTCCAATTCGCGGTAAAATCTTGAACGTTGAAAAAGCTAGCATGGATAAAATCCTTGCCAACGAAGAAATTCGGAGTCTCTTCACAGCCATGGGGACAGGATTTGGTGCAGAATTTGATGTCACAAAGGCTCGTTACCAAAAACTCGTTTTGATGACTGATGCCGATGTCGATGGTGCCCACATTCGTACTCTATTGTTAACCTTGATTTACCGCTACATGAAACCAATCCTAGAGGCTGGTTATGTTTATATTGCCCAGCCACCGATTTATGGGGTTAAAGTCGGAAGTGAGATTAAAGAATACATTCAACCTGGTGCAGATCAAGAAATTAAACTCCAAGAAGCCTTGGCACGTCACAGTGAAGGGCGTTCAAAACCAACCATCCAACGTTATAAAGGTTTGGGAGAAATGGATGATCACCAATTGTGGGAAACAACCATGGATCCTGAACATCGCTTGATGGCGCGTGTTTCGGTAGATGATGCTGCCGAAGCTGATAAAATCTTTGATATGTTGATGGGGGACCGAGTTGAACCTCGCCGTGAATTTATCGAAGAAAACGCTGTTTACAGTACACTTGACGTCTAAAAAATGTGGGAAATAGTTCCCTTGGTTTAAAAAATATGATATAATCATTACGATTGTTTCTAGTATAAAAGGAGTTTGATATGTCTAATGGACAACTAATTTATCTAATGGTTGCAATTGCAGTCATTTTGATTCTGGCTTATGTAGCGGCGATCTTCCTACGTAAGCGTAATGTAAGCAGATTGACGGCCCTCGAAGAAAGAAAAGAAGAACTCTACAACCTTCCTGTAAATGATGAGGTTGAAGCCGTTAAAAACATGCACTTGATTGGTCAAAGTCAGGTCACTTTCCGTGAATGGAATCAAAAATGGGTTGATTTATCTCTAAACTCATTTGCAGATATTGAGAATAATCTCTTTGAAGCTGAAGGATACAACAATTCTTTTCGATTTTTCAAAGCATCACATAAAATTGATCAAATTGAAAGCCAAATTGATTTAATTGAAGAAGACATTGCAGCGATTCGCAATGCACTTTCAGAACTTGAAAAACAAGAGTCTAAGAATAGCGGACGCGTTTTGCATGCCTTGGATTTATTTGAAAATCTGCAACACACTGTAGCAGAGAATTCTGAGCAGTATGGCAAGGCCCTTCCTGAAATTGAGAAACAATTGGAAAATATCCAATCGGAATTCTCTCAATTTGTGACTTTGAACTCCTCTGGAGACCCAGTTGAAGCCGCAACGATCTTAGATGCTACCGAAAATCATATTCTCGCTCTAACGCATATTGTTGATCGAATTCCAGCTCTTGTTGAAACCTTGACAAAGGAACTGCCAGAACAGTTAGCAGATTTGGAAGAAGGATATCGCAAGCTTTTAGATGCCAACTACCACTTTACAGAAACAGATATTGAGTCCCGTTTCCAACTTTTGCATGAGTCTTTGAAAAATAATCAAGAAAATATCCGTCAGTTGGAATTGGATAATGCAGAGTATGAAAATAACCGCATCCAAGAAGAAATTAATGCACTCTATGATATTTTCACCCGTGAAATTGCTGCTCAAAAAGTAGTTGAAAGTCTTCTTTCAACATTGCCGACTTACCTCAATCACTTGAAAGAAAATAATCAGGTTTTGGTTCAAGATCTTGAACGCTTGAATAAAACTTACCTTCTCCCAGAAAGTGATGGGAATCATGTCCGCCGTCTTCAAGCAGAATTAGCTTCACTTGATGCTGCTATCATGGAAGTCACAGAAGATCCAAAAGAGCCTACACAAGCTTACTCTGTTTTAGAAGAGCAGTTAGAAATGCTTCAAAGCAAGCTCAAAGATATTGAGGATGAACAAATCTCAGTGAGTGAACGACTTGCTCAGATTGAAAAAGATGATCTCAATGCTCGTCAAAGAGCAAATATCTATGTGAATCGTTTGCATACCATCAAACGGTACATGGAAAAGAGAAACTTACCGGGTATTCCTCAAAGTTTCTTAAAACTCTTTTTCACTGCAAGCCATAACACAGAAGACTTGATGGCAGAGTTAGAACAAGCACAAGTTAATATTGAATCGGTTAAACGAATTCTTGAAATTGCGACAAATGATATGGAAGCTCTTGAAACAGAGACATATAATATTGTCCAATACGCGACCTTGACAGAACAACTCTTGCAATACTCAAACCGTTACCGTTCATTTGATGAACGTATCCAAGGGGCTTTCAACGAAGCACTTGAAATTTTTGAAAAAGAGTTTGACTACAAGGCATCATTTGAGAAAATTTCTCAGGCCTTGGAAGTTGCAGAACCAGGAGTTACAAATCGCTTTGTTTCTTCTTATGAAAAAACACGTGAAGCGATTCGCTTCTAATACCTGAAAAGCTTAGATGATCTAAGCTTTTTTGTTATCGTATTTTAAAGGAGTAGAATGCTTGTTTATCATTGAAATTATAGTTCTGATTTGATATGATGGAGGTATGAAGAAAAATAGAGAGAAGCGTGTTTCCCACGATAAAAAGAGAAATGTATTACTGGTTTTAGTAGGCATTTTAGGTCTTGCTATGATCTGCCTAGGTGGTGTCATTGGTCACAAGATTCTACAAAAGCAATCTTATGAACAAAAAATTGAAGCGCTAAAAAGCGAAAAGGACCAGCAATTCAACGCAGGTAGTCAGAAAGACCATTTCCGAAAAGCTCAAGCCGAAGTGATTGTCTATTACCCTCTTCAAGGAGAGGAAATCATTGCGTCTGTTAGAGAAAAGATCAATCAGGATATCAAAGAAAAGCTAGAAGATAAAGAGGATTTGGTCTTTTATTATACGGAGCAGTTGGATCCCGTCCTAAAAGGAGTTATAACTCGCAATATCAGTAAGCAGGTCTATGACCTATCTGCTTCAAAAGTGGAGGAAAAAGAAAAGACTTCTTTAGGAAAAATTTTCTTGACTGAAGATGGAAAAGCCTTTGACCTTAGTAAACTTTTCAAAGATGCAAGCAAAGCCAAAGAACTCTTGCTGAGTCAAATCAAAGCAACCCTAGAAGATAAGAAACTTGACCAGACAAAAATGGATCAGGTTCTAAAAAACTTCACAGACCAAGAATTGACGTCTTGGAGCTTTGATTATAAAGATAGTCAACTCATCCTTTATCCTGCTGACCTAGGGGAGGCTCTGGAGGAAATTGCTTTACCAATATCCAGTTTCTTTGATGTTATTGAGCCATCCTATCTGCTTGAGAAAGATGCTGAACTTTACCAAGCTTACTTTGCTCAGAAAAATAAAAAAGTTGTAGCCTTGACTTTTGATGATGGTCCAAATCCATCCACAACTACACAGGCTTTGGATACCTTGGCTAAGTATGGTGTAAAGGCAACCTTTTTTGTACTTGGTAAAAATATCGCGGGTAATGAAGATCTTCTGAAACGAATGAAATCGGAAGGACATGTTGTGGGAAACCATAGCTGGGATCATCCCGTTCTTTCTAAATTGTCTCTGGAAGATGCTAAAAAGCAAATTACGGATACAGAGAATGCCTTGACCAAGGTTTTAGGTTCGAGTTCTAAACTTATGCGACCTCCTTACGGAGCGATTACAGATGATATTCGTAATAGTCTGGATTTGAGTTTTATCATGTGGAATGTAGATAGTTTGGACTGGAAGAGCAAGAATGAATCTGCTATTTTAACAGAGATTCAGCATCAGGTTCGTAATGGATCGATTGTTCTTATGCATGATATTCATGGCGCTACAGTTAATTCTCTTCCAAAGATTATAGAATATCTGAAAGAGCAAGGTTATACATTTGTGACTATTCCGGAAATACTTAATTCTCGCTTGAAAGCTCACGAAATGTATTACGATCGTGATCAATGATTTTAAAATCTAAAGAAGCAAATGTGCTGATAATCAGGACTTTGTTTCTTTAGATTTTCTTCACATAGAAAGGAAAAAATATGAAATCATATACGTTAAATAATGGAGTTTCAATTCCTGTTCTAGGATTTGGAACATGGAAAGCTGAAAATGGAGAGGTGGCCTACCAAGCCGTTTTAGAAGCCTTAAAGGCTGGCTATCGTCATATCGATACTGCAGCTATCTATAAAAATGAGGAGAGCGTTGGCCGTGCTATTCGAGATAGCGGTATTCCACGACAAGAAATTTTTGTAACGACCAAACTTTGGAATACCAATCACAGCTATGAAGAAGCTCGCCATGCTTTTGAGGAATCAATGGAAAAACTGGGATTGGATTATCTAGACTTGTACCTTATCCATTGGCCAAATCCAAAACCACTAAGAGAAAATGACGAATGGAAAACTCGTAATGCTGAAGTCTGGAGAGCGATGGAGGACCTTTACCAAGAAGGCAAAATCCGTGCTATCGGCGTTAGTAATTTCCTTCCCCATCATTTGGATGCCTTACTTGAGACAGCAAGAGTCGTTCCAGCGGCCAATCAGGTGCGCTTAGCGCCAGGGGTTTATCAAGAGGAAGTAGTTGCCTACTGTAAAGAGAAAGGAATTCTCTTAGAGGCTTGGGGACCTTTTGGGCAAGGAGAATTGTTTGATAAGAAAGAAGTCCAAGAAATTGCTGATAAGCATGGAAAATCAGTTGCTCAAATTGCCTTGGCTTGGAGTTTGGCAGAAGAGTTTTTACCGTTACCTAAGTCAGTAACAGCCTCTCGCATCCAGAGTAATCTTGATTGTTTTGGGATTGAACTCAGCAAAGAAGAGCGAGAGATCTTAAAGACGATTTCAGTGATTTCTGGCGCACCTCGTGTGGATGAGATGGATTTTTAGAAAGTAAGAAAAAGAATTGTAAATTTTCTCTCTTTCTGATATAATAATCAACAAGAAAGAAAGTCTTATGGCGTTCTTCAAGCGAGCTTGGGATAGTGGGAGCCAAGTAGGACAAGGTAAGGAGCTGGCGCTTTCTGTTGTATTTTTTAAAAAACAATGAAGTAATAAATTAGGGTGGAACCGCGTTTCTGACGCCCCTAGTCGCAAGGCTTGGGTGTTGAAATTCGGTTCTTTTTGAATTTCGTCTAATGCCTAAGTAGAAAGGAGCACAATGCTTAAAGGATCTTGTTTATGTAAAGCAGTCACCTACACTTTAGATGAGAAATTGTCGGAATTAGTTTTTTGCCATTGCTCATTCTGTCGGAAAGCAACTGCATCTGCTTATACAGTGAATGCCAAAGTTAGCAGTAAAAACCTAGTATTGCATGGAAAAGAACAGTTGGTTATCTATAGTTCATCTCCAGGGAAACAACGCTACTACTGCCAGAACTGTCATAGTCAAATTTTCACTATTCAAGAAGATGTACCAGAAGTTTGTGCTTTGAAATTAGGTACAATAGACGAATGCGATCAGAATTTACAAACGGTTCCCAAACGTCATATTTTTCAGGACCCAGCTTTTTCTTGGTTGCTTGATAAATAAATTTAAAAAGATAATATAAACTAAAGGAGTAAACAATGTTTAAAAAATTGACTTTCCACTGCGTCAGTGGCATAGACCTCCTTACAGTCGGACTGCCCCACGCTCAGCACTAGGGTGCTGAGCTAGACGCAGTACTAACTCGTCTTGCCTCGTATAATCGACGAGGCAGACTCGTGTCGCAAGAAATTATTTTTTATTAAGGAGTATTCAATGTCTAAGAAATTAACATTTCAAGAAATTATTTTGACTTTGCAACAATTTTGGAATGACCAAGGTTGTATGCTCATGCAGGCTTATGACAATGAGAAAGGTGCGGGAACGATGAGTCCTTACACTTTCCTTCGTGCTATCGGGCCTGAGCCATGGAATGCGGCTTATGTAGAGCCATCACGTCGTCCTGCTGACGGTCGTTACGGGGAAAACCCGAATCGTCTATACCAACACCACCAATTCCAAGTGGTTATGAAGCCTTCTCCATCAAATATCCAGGAACTTTACCTTGAGTCTTTGGAAAAATTGGGTATCAATCCTTTGGAGCACGATATTCGTTTTGTTGAGGACAACTGGGAAAACCCATCGACTGGTTCAGCTGGTCTTGGATGGGAAGTTTGGCTTGATGGGATGGAAATCACTCAGTTTACTTATTTCCAACAAGTAGGTGGATTGACAACAGGTCCTGTTACTGCGGAAGTCACCTATGGTTTGGAGCGCTTGGCTTCTTATATCCAAGAAGTAGACTCTGTCTATGATATCGAGTGGGCTGATGGTGTAAAATACGGAGAAATCTTTATCCAACCTGAGTACGAGCACTCAAAATATTCGTTTGAAATTTCGGATCAAGAAATGTTGCTGGAAAACTTTGATAAATTTGAAAAAGAGGCTGGTCGTGCCTTGGAAGAAGGCTTGGTTCACCCTGCCTATGACTATGTTCTCAAATGTTCACACACCTTTAACCTACTTGATGCGCGTGGTGCCGTATCCGTAACTGAGCGCGCAGGCTATATCGCCCGTATCCGTAACTTGGCCCGTGTCGTAGCCAAAACCTTTGTCGCAGAACGCAAACGCCTAGGCTACCCACTTTTAGATGAAGCAACACGAGCTAAACTCTTAGCAGAAGATGCAGAATAAAGAGAGTGACAAATTACGAAAATGGGCGAACAGAGTGAGCCTTGAGCCAGTTGCCGTAGTGATGAAGGTATCCTTGGTGAAGCTAAGGATACTAGGCAAAATTGGAGACTTTCGGCTCCAATTTTAGCAATGAAACAACGAAGTTGGTTGCTTGCGTGCCAATCACATAAGGCAAACTGGAAAATAAAAAGATACTTTTCGGAGAAAAAATATGACAAAAAACTTATTAGTAGAACTCGGCCTTGAAGAGTTACCAGCCTATGTAGTAACTCCAAGCGAAAAACAACTAGGTGAAAAAATGGCAGCCTTCCTCAAGGAAAATCGTCTTTCTTTTGAAGCCATTCAAACCTTCTCAACACCACGCCGTTTGGCTGTTCGTGTGACTGGTCTTGCAGACAAACAGTCTGATTTGACAGAAGATTTCAAGGGACCAGCAAAGAAAATCGCCTTGGATAATGATGGAAACTTCACCAAAGCAGCTCAAGGATTTGTCCGTGGAAAAGGCTTGACGGTTGAAGATATTGAATTCCGTGAAATCAAGGGTGAAGAATATGTCTATGTTACCAAGGAAGAAGTGGGCCAACCAGTTGAATCCATTGTTCCTAGCGTTGTAGACGTCTTGAAGTCACTAACTTTCCCTGTCAGCATGCACTGGGCTAACAACACTTTTGAATATATCCGCCCTGTACACACTTTGACTGTTCTCTTGGATGAGCAAGAGTTTGATTTGGATTTCCTTGATATCAAGGGCGGTCGTGTGAGTCGCGGTCATCGTTTCTTGGGACAAGAAACCAAGATTCAGTCAGCATTGAGCTATGAAGAAGACCTTCGTGTACAGTTTGTAATAGCGGATCCACGTGAACGTGAGCAAATGATTATTGACCAAATCAAGGCAATCGAAGCTGAACATGGCGTACATATCGAAATTGATGCCGACTTGCTGAACGAAGTCTTGAACTTGGTTGAATACCCAACTGCCTTTATGGGAAGTTTTGATGCCAAATACCTTGAAGTTCCAGAAGAAGTTTTGGTGACTTCGATGAAAGAACACCAACGTTACTTCGTTGTTCGTGATCAAGATGGCAAGCTCTTGCCAAACTTCATTTCAGTCCGTAACGGAAACGCAGAGCATTTGGAAAATGTCATCAAGGGAAATGAAAAAGTCTTGGTAGCACGTTTAGAAGACGGAGAATTCTTCTGGCGTGAAGACCAAAAATTGGTTATTTCTGACCTTGTTGAAAAATTGAACCATGTGACCTTCCACGAAAAGATTGGTTCTCTTCGTGAACACATGATTCGTACGGGGCAGATTGCCATTCTCTTGGCAGAAAAAGCTGGTTTATCAGTGGATGAAACGGTTGATCTAGCTCGCGCAGCAGCTATTTACAAGTTTGACTTGTTGACGGGTATGGTTGGTGAGTTTGATGAACTCCAAGGTATTATGGGTGAGAAATATGCCCTTCTTGCTGGAGAAACTCCAGTAGTTGCGGCTGCTATTCGTGAACACTACATGCCTACATCAGCTGACGGAGCTCTTCCAGAGAGCAAGGTTGGAGCCATTCTAGCCATTGCAGACAAATTGGATACAATTTTGAGTTTCTTCTCAGTAGGTTTGATTCCATCAGGTTCTAACGACCCTTATGCCCTTCGTCGTGCGACGCAAGGTGTGGTTCGTATCTTGGATGCCTTTGGTTGGCACATTGCTATGGATGAGCTGATCGATAGCCTTTACAGTTTGAAATTTGACAGCTTGACTTATGAAAATAAAGCAGAGGTTATGGACTTTATCAAGGCTCGCGTTGATAAGATGATGGGTTCTACTCCAAAAGACATTAAGGAAGCAGTCCTTGCAAGTTCAAACTTTGTTGTGGCAGATATGCTAGAAGCAGCAAGTGCTCTTGTAGAAGCAAGCAAGAAAGAAGATTTCAAATCGTCTGTCGAATCCCTATCACGTGCTTTCAACTTAGCTGAAAAAGCCGAAGGAACTGATACTGTTGATCCTGCACTCTTTGAGAATGAAGAAGAGAAAGCCTTGGCAGAAGCAGTAGAATCACTCGTTTTGTCAGGAACTGCAAGCCAGCAATTAGAACAACTCTTTGCGCTTAGCCCAATTATTGATGCTTTCTTTGAAAATACCATGGTAATGGCTGAAGATCAGACTGTTCGACAAAATCGTTTGGCTATCTTGTCGCAATTAACCAAGAAAGCAGCTAAACTTGCTCGTTTCAACCAAATCAATACGAAATAAACTCAGTCGAACGGACTGTAACTTATCACAAAGGAGAAGAAATGGATCCGAAAAAAATCGCTCGTATCAACGAACTTGCTAAAAAGAAAAAAACAGAAGGCTTAACTTCTGCTGAAAAAGTGGAACAAGCTAAACTTCGTGAAGAGTATATCGAAGGCTATCGTCGTTCTGTTCGTCACCACATTGAAGGAATTAAAATTGTGGACGAGGAAGGAAATGACGTCACACCAGAAAAACTACGTCAGGTACAACGTGAAAAAGGTTTGCACGGTCGTAGTTTAGATGATCCCAACTCATAAAATGAAAGGGGTTTGTAGATGATTTACAATCCCCCTTTCTTTTGCAATAAAAAAGAAGGAGCCAAGTGGCTCCTTTTTGGTTTCTTAGTTGCTTGCGCCAGAAGTAGCGTCAGCGTCACCACCGTGGCCTCCAGCATCCCCTGAATCAGAAGCGCCAGAAGTAGCATCGGCGTCTCCATGACCTCCAGCAGCAGGAGCGAATGGACCGCTACCGCCTACCAAACGTTGACCAGTTTCTTTTAGGTACCAGTCAAGCCATGGTTGGAAGTTAAAGACGATTTCATTGATACCAGCGTATGATCCATCAGGATAGTACATAGCTTGGTAGTTGTGAGTGTTGATAACACCTGCAGGAGAACCTGGAACGATAGTACGGACATATTCTTGGTTTCCGTTACGAAGTGTTCCGATAACCCACTCTACATTCTTCATACGTGCTGGTGGAAGAGAATTATGAACAGTCGACATACGGTTACCTGATTGAGGTGGCACACGTTTGGCAAACATGGTGTCTGGATCTTGGTGAGCGTTGTTGTAGTAGAGGAATTGGTTGTTGTCGTCAGCATATGTCAATTCAAATGGCATAGCTTTCAAGAACATATCGATTTGGTTAACTGTCAGGATACCGTGGTCCAACTTGACATAGGTATCACCAGAAACAGCTCCAGTGATTGCAGCAACTTTTTCTACCCATTCTGGATCGTCAGGATCAACTTCTGTAATGGTTGTAGCAATTGGTTTTCCACAATCCAAGTCTTCTGGTTCGATTGGTTTTGGTTTTTTCAATTTCGAAACGACTCCTACGTATTTTACAAAGTTATCTAAGCAAGTTTCAAGGAATTTAACAGTTCCTTCGTTGGTGATATTTCCGTCGTTATCAAAAGCTTCCTTAGCTTTACCAAGAAGAAATTCGTTACCTGGAAGCGTGTAGGCATTAACACCTGGAGCGTCAAGGATTTTACGAAGGTGAACTTGGGCACGTGATGTTCCTTGGTCGTAGTATGATGCTCCCACAATCATAACAGGCTTGTTTTCAAATGGATGAACTTCGTATGAAAGCCATTCAAGCACAGATTTGAGTGAAGCTGAGATAGTGTGGTTGTGCTCAGGAGTGGCGATAATGACACCATCAGCACGTGTAATTTTGTTATACAAGAAACGCAATTGGAAACTTTCGTCCCATTTTTCGTCTTGGTTAAACATTGGAACTTCGTCGATTTCAAGAACTTCTAATTCAAATTTGAATTTGAAATTGCGACGGATAAATTCCAAGAGTTTGCGGTTATATGATTGATCGTAGTTTGATCCAACAAGTCCAACAAATTTCATTCTTTCGGTCTCCTATCTTACAAATTTTCCCAGTCAAATTCTTCTGCGTCTTTGCGAAGCAATTCTTGTGCATTGCGCAATTTTTCAGTAATCTTCACAAAGATACGGAAGTCATCAAAGATGGCATCCAATTTCTTGATGACATCAAGGTCAACTAAATCGCCACTTGGGTTAAATGCTTGAAGAGAGTGTGAAAGCAAGAATTCATCTGGAAGAACATTTGCCTTAATTTCAGGAGCGTTCAAGATTTGACGAAGCTGCAATTGGGCACGAGATGAACCAAGTGTACCGTAAGAAGCACCAGTGATCATGATTGGTTTGTTCAAAAGTGGGTAGATACCGTAAGATAGCCAAGCAAGAGCGCTCATCAAAACTGCAGGGATAGAGTGGTCGTACTCAGGAGTACCGATAATCACACCATCAGATGCTTCGATTTTGGCTGCAATTTCAAGAATTTCAGCAGGAAGAAGTTTATCTGCTGGTTTGTTGAAAACAGGGATGTCCTTGATTTCAACGAGTTCAATTTCAGCTTTATCAGCAAAGTGTTTTTGCATGTATTGGAGCAACTGGCGGTTTGTAGAACGTTTAGAGTTCGTTCCAACAATGGCAATAAGTTTTAGCATGAGATTTCCTTTCTCTTTTTACATAATACAATTTTGAAGGCCTGAAGAACAAGCAAGGCGTCCCTCTTTGTCGATGAGGATGGCTTCAATCCCATCTATACTTTCGACTTGCCAGAGGATAGAAGCGCTTCGTTCTCCGAAAAGGCGTGTCGTCCATATCTCACCATCAACGGATTTATCAGAGACAATCGTTAGGCTAGCAAGATCGGTTTCGACAGGGAATCCTGTCTCACTATCAAAGATATGGTGATAGTCTTTTCCATCTACTGTCAGGTGTCGTTCATAGATACCTGAAGTGACAACGGATTTATTAGAAGCAGGAATGGTTAGGAGATGATTGCCACGAGGATTTCGCGGATCTTGAATACCGATTTGCCAGGCTTTCCCTTCCTTGGTTTGGTTATTCCCGATGGTGAGGATATTTCCTCCGAGATTGATCAAGGCAGAGGTGACACCGTGCTCTTTCAAATACTGAGCAACCTTATCTGCACTATAGCCCTTAGCTAAACAACCTAAATCAAGCTTCATTCCTTTCTTCTCTAAAAAGACAGTAGAGCTAGTCGGATCCAACTTGATAAAATGCGGGTCAACTAGAGGCAAGACAGCTTCGATTTCTTTAGAGTCTGGAAGCCGTGCATCTGCAAATCCGATTCGCCAGGTTTGAATCAAGGGGCCAATGCTGATGTTTAGATGGCTAGATGGAGCTAGGCTATGCTCAAGTCCAAGAGCAATCAGTTCAAATAGATCAGGATGAACCTTAACAGGTGTGATTCCAGCCTGGTAGTTGATTTCCATCAGTTCGGATTCTTGACTGTTGGCGTTGAAGCGGTACTCGAGCTCTTTGAGCAAATCAAAGGCTCCTTGAAGCAGGCAATCGGCCTGTTCATCTACTAATGAAATGGTGATAGTTGTTCCCATTAGCCGTTCAGAACGTGAACGAAGAGGCAAGCTACCAACTCCTTTCTACTTCATAGGAAATCTTCTAAGTTATGTTAAATTCTATGATGATTTAACCCCTTACATTTTCTTTCCATGTTTCTAGCATAACATAAAGTCAGCGTTTTCACAAATAATTTTTGACAAAAAGTCAAGAAATATGCTTAAAAAATATAAAATATGGGATAGGAACTCAAAACAATTAATATAATAAGGATCTTTTTACTGAAAAAAAGAGAAATCTAAGCAAATTCCTTGTAAACGCTAACAGTAAATGTTATACTAGAAAGGTAAATCATAAATTAAAGGTAGGAATTTTTCTATGAGTAAAATCGTTGTAGTTGGTGCTAACCACGCTGGTACAGCATGTATCAATACTATGTTGGACAACTTCGGACATGAAAATGAAATCGTTGTATTTGACCAAAACTCAAATATTTCATTCCTTGGTTGTGGAATGGCGCTTTGGATCGGGGAACAAATTGATGGCCCAGAAGGTCTCTTCTACTCTGATAAAGAAAAATTGGAAGCAAAAGGTGCTAAAGTTTACATGAACTCACCAGTTCTTTCAATTGACTACGATAATAAAGTTGTGACTGCAGAAGTTGAAGGTCAAGAACACAAAGAATCTTACGACAAATTAATCTTTGCGACTGGTTCAACTCCAATCTTGCCTCCAATCGAAGGTGTTGAAATTGTTAAGGGCAACCGCGAATTCAAAGCAACACTTGAAAATGTTCAATTTGTTAAGTTGTACCAAAACGCTGAAGAAGTTATTGAGAAACTTGAAGACAAGAGCAAGCACCTTGAGCGCATTGCCGTTGTTGGTGGTGGTTACATCGGTGTAGAACTTGCTGAAGCCTTCGAGCGTCTTGGAAAAGAAGTGGTTCTAGTAGATATCGTAGACACTGTCTTAAATGGTTACTATGACAAAGACTTCACTCAAATGATGGCGAAGAACTTGGAAGATCATAACATCCGCTTGGCACTAGGTCAAACAGTAAAAGCAATCCAAGGTGATGGCAAAGTTGAACGCCTGGTAACAGACAAAGAAACATTTGATGTGGATATGGTGGTTCTTGCAGTTGGTTTCCGTCCGAACACGGCCCTTGCTGATAGTAAGATTGAACTCTTCCGCAACGGTGCCTTTCTTGTAGATAAGAAACAAGAAACATCTATTCCAGGTGTATACGCTGTTGGTGACTGTGCAACTGTTTATGACAACGCTCGTAAAGACACTAGCTACATCGCGCTTGCTTCAAATGCTGTTCGTACTGGTATCGTTGGTGCTTACAATGCTTGTGGACATGAACTTGAAGGAATCGGTGTGCAAGGATCAAACGGTATCTCAATTTACGGACTTCACATGGTTTCAACTGGTTTGACTCTTGAAAAAGCCAAAGCTGCTGGCTACAACGCAGCTGAAACTGGCTTTAACGATCTTCAAAAACCAGAATTTATCAAACATGACAACCACGAAGTTGCCATCAAGATTGTCTTTGACAAAGACAGCCGCGAAATTCTTGGTGCACAAATGGTTTCACATGATATTTCAATCAGCATGGGAATCCACATGTTCTCACTTGCGATTCAAGAGCATGTAACAATTGATAAATTGGCCTTGACAGACCTATTCTTCTTGCCACACTTCAACAAACCATACAACTACATCACAATGGCTGCACTTACAGCTGAAAAATAATAGAAATATTATTTGATATGAAAACAAAAAAAGTTGAGAAAAGATTCTCAACTTTTTTACATGTAATAAACAATGGCAATGTATTGGAGAGCAGACGCCGCTAGGATAAAGAGATGCCAAATCATATGGAAATAAGGCTTTTTCTTAGCGTAAAATCCAGCTCCAACTGTGTAACAGAGTCCGCCAGTTACCATGAGACTCCAGAAAATTGGCGTTGTTTGACTGATAATGGCAGGAATGATAGCCAGAACCAACCAGCCCATAATCAGGTAAAGGGCAAGGCTGAATTTCTCATTGACCTTTTTAGCAAAGATTTTATAGAGGATGCCAAAGATGGTCGTTCCCCACTGAATGGCAATGATCAGATAGCCAAACCAGTTATTCATCAAAGTCAAGACGACCGGCGTATAAGAGCCTGCGATAGCCACATAAATCATAGAATGGTCGATGATTCGCAGGACGTATTTGTGGGTCGAACCATAGGCCATGGAGTGGTAAATGGTTGACGAGAGGAACATGAGAAACAGACTGATAACGAAAATGGAAACGCCAAAAGATGACAAAAATCCGTGTGCTTCATAACTATAAGTGGATGAAATAGGGAGTAAGATGAGCATGATAACAGCACCGACAGCATGTGTCACGCTATTAGCAATCTCCTCTCCAAAACTGAGTTTTTTACTGAGTTTTAGGCTAGTATTCATTGGGGTACCTCCTCTTCTTTGTTAAGGACTAAGGCTAGAGTTTGATGATAGAGTTTAACTGTTTGACAGCTGGTTTGGATAATAGGATTTTCTGGATCAATCCCATGGTTCATGTAGTCCACAAAAGCATTGTAGAGCTGGTCTGAGCTCGCTTGAGTTTGTAGAGTATTAAGTGTCTGAGCGATTTCTTGGATCGAAAAGACAGACTTGAGAGTAGTGATGGCAATCAAACGGGCAATCTGTTTGCGTTGGTATTTTTTCTTGTCTGGCTTTGTCAAGTAACCATGTTTGACATAGTTGTTGACCATGGATGCTGTTAGACCCTTGTCTTTATCTGGAGAGATAGGGGCACAGACCTGATTGACATAAAGCAAAACCTGATCCAGATAGAGGTCAATGTTTGGGATGTCTTCCCATTTTGGGTAGGAAAAGTCAGAATTCATTTCTAACTCCTTTTTATCTAGTTTCAATAACTAGATTATAAAATAATAAAAAACAAAAGTCAAGTTTCAACTGCTTGTAGAAAGCTTTAAATTATGCTATGATGAGAGAAAATAGTTAGAAATGAGGGGAAAAGATGGAGATTCGTTTAGCTTTTCCAAACGAAGTAGATGCGATTATGCAGGTGATGGAGGATGCTAAAAAGTGCTTAGCCAAGTCTGGTAGTGACCAGTGGCAAAATGGCTATCCAAATGCCGACATCATTATCGATGATATCATCTCAGGTCAAGCCTATGTGGCCTTGGAAGAAGGAGAACTGCTAGCCTATGCTGCTGTGACCAAGAGCCCAGAGAAATCCTATGAAGCCATTTATGAAGGGAGTTGGCAGGTGGGAGAATCAGAATATCTGGTCTTTCACCGTATCGCTGTGGCAGCAGATGTCCAAGGACAAGGTGTTGCTCAGACTTTCCTAGAAGGCTTGATTGAAGGTTTTGATTATCTAGATTTTCGCTCAGATACGCATGCAGAAAACAAGGCCATGCAGCATATCTTTGAAAAGCTAGGCTTCCAACGGGTCGGAAAGGTTCCAGTTGATGGGGAACGTTTGGCCTATCAGAAATTAAAAAAATGAAGCAGAAAAAGTACGCAAAGATGCTCTACCCGTCGCCAATTGGAACCTTATCCTTAGTTGCTGACGAGCAATATCTGTATGGCATTTGGGTACAGAACCAGAAGCATTTTGAGAGGGGATTAGGGGATGAAACGATAGAAGAAATTGTTAGCCATCCTGTATTAGAGCAAGTTATTTCCTATTTAGATACCTATTTTGAAGGCAGTGTTCAGGATCTATCTGACTTACCTTTAGCTCCCATTGGAACGGATTTTGAAAAGCGGGTCTGGGCTTACTTACAGGCCATTCCTTATGGTCAGACAGTGACTTATGGACAAATAGCGAAAGACCTGCAAGTGGGTTCTGCCCAAGCGATTGGCGGAGCAGTGGGGCGCAATCCTTGGTCCATCCTCGTACCCTGTCATCGTGTGCTGGGGTCAGGCAATCGCTTGACAGGCTATGCATCGGGAGTCGAAAAGAAAGCCTGGCTCTTGCAACATGAAGGTGTAGCATTTCAAGAAAATAAAAAATAGAAAGAAAAGAAGATGTTAGAATTTATCGAATACCCAAAATGTTCAACTTGTAAGAAAGCAAAAAATGAATTGGATCAACTTGGACTGGAATACCAAGATGTCCACATCGTAGAAGAAACCCCAAGTGAAGACGTGATTTTGAACTGGTTGGAAACCTCCGGTTTTGAAGTGAAACAATTTTTCAATACCAGCGGGATCAAATACCGTGAACTGGGCTTGAAAGATAAGGTGGGAAGTTTGTCAAAACAAGAAGCAGCCAAGCTTCTAGCGAGTGATGGTATGTTATTGAAACGTCCAATTTTGGTGGAGAATGGTGCTGTTAAACAAATCGGCTATAGAAAACCCTATGAGAACTTAGGTTTGAGATAGTTTTTATTTATCTCCTTGATAGGTAAAATATATAGCCTCCCTGTTTTAAAGTGTGATAAACTAGAAGATAGACAAAGTCTGATCAGCCCGTAGCAAATAATTTGCTTGCGAGCAGAAGTATGATAGAATGAATCATTATCAGGAGAGGATGTTTTTATGACTGTTACAACATTTTTAGCATCAGATTGGTACCAAAGTTTGATGCAGCTCATTCCGGATGGTAAGCTCTTTAGCTTGCGTTCGGTTTTTGATGGAATTCCAAGGATTGTCCAACAACTGCCTACAACCTTGATGTTGACGCTTGGAGGTGCGATTTTTGGCTTGGTGCTGGCCTTGGTTTTCGCCATTGTTAAAATCAATCGTGTTAAGATTCTATATCCCTTGCAGGCCTTTTTCGTCAGCTTCTTAAAAGGTACCCCAATCCTAGTTCAACTTATGTTGACCTACTACGGAATTCCTTTGGCACTGAAAGCTATCAACCAACAATGGGGAACTGGTTTCAATATCAATGCGATTCCAGCAGCGCTTTTTGCGATTGTGGCCTTTGCTTTTAATGAGGCGGCTTATGCAAGTGAAACGATTCGTGCAGCCATCCTTTCTGTTAACCCAGGTGAAATTGAGGCGGCGCGTAGTCTTGGTATGACACGAGCGCAAGTTTACCGTCGCGTGATTATTCCAAATGCGGCGGTGGTAGCGACACCGACTTTGATTAACTCTCTTATCGGTTTGACCAAGGGAACTTCTCTAGCCTTTAGTGCGGGTGTTGTCGAAGTTTTTGCTCAAGCTCAGATTTTGGGTGGAGCAGATTATCGTTACTTTGAGCGTTTCATCTCCGTAGCCCTTGTTTATTGGGTAGTCAATATCGGAATTGAAAGCCTCGGTCGTTTCATCGAGAGAAAAATGGCTATTTCTGCACCTGATACAGTGCAAACAGATGTGAAAGGAGACCTTCGTTAATGATTAAGATTTCGAATTTAAGTAAATCATTTTCAGGCCAGACTGTCTTGGATCATCTGGACTTGGATATCCAAAAAGGGGAAGTCGTAGCCTTGATTGGTTCATCTGGAGCTGGGAAATCAACCTTTCTTCGTAGTTTGAACTACCTTGAAACTCCAGATAGTGGAACGATTCAGATTGACAATTTCAAAGTTGATTTTTCTCAGATTAGCCAAGAAGAAATCCTAACCCTTCGCCGCAAGTTGTCCATGGTTTTCCAACAGTTTAATTTGTTTGAACGCCGAACTGCTCTTGACAATGTCAAGGAAGGTTTGGTTGTTGTTAAAAAATTATCGGACGAGGAAGCAACAAAAATCGCTAAGGAAGAGTTGTCCAAGGTTGGTCTTTCTGACCGTGAACAGCATTATCCTCGCCATTTATCAGGTGGACAGAAGCAACGGGTTGCCCTTGCGCGTGCGCTTGCTATGAAACCAGATGTCTTGCTCTTGGACGAGCCTACTTCAGCCCTTGACCCAGAATTGGTCGGTGAAGTAGAGAAGTCTATTGCAGACGCTGCCAAGTCAGGTCAGACCATGATTTTGGTCAGTCACGATATGTCTTTTGTAGCCCAAGTGGCAGACAAGGTTTTATTCCTAGATAAAGGGAAAATCATCGAGTCTGGCACACCGGATGAAATCATCAATCATCCGAAAGAAGAACGGACAAAAGAATTCTTCGCTAGTTACAAACGGACTTATATTTGATATAATAGTAAAAGGAAAACTCAGTTAGTTGGACTAGCTGAGTTTACTCTTTAAAAAAGATAGAAACGAGAGAGATCATGCTGCTGCATCTATTTTCTTTGTATTTCGAGAGTTTGATCTTAACGACCATCCTTGTCGTGATTTTTCTGGGGATTTGGATTGGATTGAGAGCTATGTCTGGTGTGGACAAGACAGCCAAAGCTCGCCAAGCTCATCTCTATGACATGATTATGATTGGAGTTTTGGTCATTCCGGTGTTATCCTTTGCCGTCATGAGTTTGCTCTTGGTTTTCAAGGCGTAATCCTTGCGTGACTAGCAAGAATGAGTTAGAATAAAGATAGTTACAACAAGAAAGAAGGAATCGAAATGTACGATACGATTATTATCGGTGCTGGACCTGCGGGAATGACCGCTGCCTTATATGCTGCTCGAAGCAATCTGAAAGTGGCTTTGATTGAAGGTGGTCTGCCAGGAGGGCAAATGAATAACACATCTGATATTGAAAATTATCCAGGTTATGCCAACATCAGTGGACCTGAACTGGCTGAAAAGATGTTTGAACCACTTGAAAATCTTGGAGTGGAGCATCTTTATGGCTATGTTGAAAATATTGAAGATCAAGGTGACTATAAGAAGGTAATCACTGATGATCAAGTTTACGAAACCCGTACTGTCATCGTGGCAACTGGGTCAAAACACCGTCTCTTAGGGGTTCCCGGAGAAGAAGAACTGAACAGTCGAGGTGTTTCTTACTGTGCAGTCTGTGATGGAGCTTTCTTCCGTGACCAAGACTTGCTCGTAGTCGGTGGTGGAGATTCAGCATTAGAAGAAGCTCTTTTCTTAACTCGCTTTGCCAAGACTGTTACCATTGTTCACCGTCGCGACCAACTTCGTGCCCAAAAGGTTTTGCAAGATCGTGCCTTTGCAAATGAGAAAGTCAACTTTATCTGGGATTCTGTTGTCAAGGAAATTAAAGGTGAAAATCGAGTAGAATCTGTCATTTTTGAAAATGTAAAAACAGGTCAAGTGACAGAACAAGCCTTCGGTGGCGTCTTTATCTATGTTGGTTTGGATCCCGTTAGTGATTTTGTTAAAGAATTGAATATTCAAGACCAGGCAGGCTGGATTGTGACAGACAATCACATGAAAACTGGCGTTGACGGTATCTTTGCGGTTGGGGATGTTCGCCAAAAAGACCTTCGCCAAGTAACAACCGCAGTTGGAGATGGGGCCATCGCTGGTCAAGAAGCCTATAAATTTATCACAGAACATGGTTAAGCAAAAAAGTTTCCAATCAGATGACTGGAAACTTTTTTATAGTCGATTTCGGAAAACTTCGTACATGAGAATAGCTGCGGCAACACTGGCATTGAGGCTTTGAACATGCCCATTCATCGGAATGGTAATCATTTCATCAACCTGTTTTTTGATGTTGCTAGAGATGCCTTTTCCTTCATTTCCGATTATGAGGGCGATTTTCCCTTTTGTATTCCACTTGTGGCAAGGAGTACCGTTCATATCCGTTCCAAAGGTCCAGAATCCTTCATCCTTGAGTTTGTCTAGGGTTTGACTGAGGTTGGTCACTCGGGCAATCGGTACATGCTCAATAGCACCCGTGGCCGTTTTGGCAACGACAGGAGTCACTCCGACAGCACGGTGCTTGGGAATGATGACGCCTGAAACATTGGTCGCATCGGCTGTTCGCAAGATAGAACCTAAGTTGTGAGGGTCAGTTAGACCATCCAGAATCAACAGAAGTGGATTTTCTTCTTGTCGTGTTTTGGCAAGAATATGATCTAGCTCGCTATAGGCAAATTCGGACACTCGTAGAACAAAACCTTGGTGGACAGCGCCTTCGGTCATTTCAGAGAGGGATTTTTTTGAAGTCCAAGAGATGGACACCTTTTTCTCAGTAGCCAGTTCCTTGACCTTCTCAACATTCTTACCTCGAAGATCTTCTTGGAGGTAGAGTTTATTTCCAGTGTTTGCAAGGAGGGCTTCTGTAACGGCGTGGACGCCATAGACAATATCATTTGTTTTCATGCCTCTATTATAACACAAAACCCCGTCTTGCAACGGGATTTTCTTTATTCGAGGATGAGGAGTCCATCTTTGACAGCAAATGGGTCTTTTTCGTTGATACGATCGTAAAACATGATTCCGTTTAGATGATCAATTTCATGTTGGACAACGATGGAGTTGTAACCTTTGAGCTTGATTCGGTGTTTTTCGCCGTCCTTGTCAAAGTAATCAACAGTGACGCGGGCATGACGAACAACATAGCCCGGAACTACACGATCAACAGACAGGCATCCCTCGCCTTCGCCTAGAGCCGCATCTTGGACTGAGTGTGATACGATTTTTGGATTGTACATAACAGCTTGCAGATCATAGGCTTCCTGTGGAGCTTCACCTTCTTCTTCAATATTTGGGACCAAGACGGCAATTATGCGTTTTGAGATATCCAGCTGGGGAGCAGCAAGTCCAACACCACCGCGGAGCCCCATTTTCTCAGCCATAACAGGATCCTGAGAATGTTTGAGGAATTGCATCATTTTTTCACCAAGGATGATTTCCTGGTCAGACAGTGGGAAAGTGACCTCTTCAGCAACTGCGCGAAGCGTCGGATTCCCCTCGCGGATAATATCGTTCATATCAATTAAGTGAGCAGCTTTTGTAATACGTTCTATTGCAGACATTTTCTCTCCTTTCATTACCTCTACATGATAACACAAAATAGGCGAGAAAGAAAGTCGCAGAAGTTTCTAAAAAATAATATAATAAACGATATTCCCCTTTTGTCTGTGGTATAATAAAAGAAAAGACTTGCAGTAAAAGCAAGGGGGGATAAAGATGGAAAAGCGACAAGATCGACGGCCTCATGGTCCTATTTTTGGATTGTTGAAGAGAAGTATTGGTTTCTTTAGGAATTATAAATCTTGGACAAATGCCCAGTTTATTATTGTGTTATTGCTTGCAGTTGCCTTGTCCATGGGATTGAACTTGCTAGTTCGAACAGTACAAGGTAACAAGGGAACAAGTCCTAGCAGTCAGACTACGACGTCTAGTCAATCCAAGGAAAATGAATCTGGTGAAACGACGGCGCGTATCATGGCAAATGGTGACCTCCTCTACCATATCCCTATCTACCGAACAGCTCTTAAAGAAGATGGGACCTATGATTTCCATGAAAATTTTGAGTATGTAAAACCCTGGCTCAAACAAGCGGATTTGGTGATTGGTGACTTTGAAGGAACGGTGAATAAGGACCACTATTTGGCAGGTTATCCTCTCTTTAATGCACCAGGGGAAGTCATGGATGCGATCAAGGATGCAGGCTACCAAGTTCTAGACTTGGCTCATAATCACATCTTGGATTCTCAGATAGAGGGAGTGGTTTCAACGGCTCAAGCTATTGAAAAGGCAGGGATGACACCCATAGGAGTCTACACACATGAATCCCGAGACCAAGCCCCTATAGTCATCAAGGAAGTTAATGGTATCAAGGTAGCTCTCTTGGCCTATTCCTATGGTTTTAATGGCATTGAACAGTATATCTCTCAAGAAGATTATAATCGCTATCTTTCTGACCTGAATGAAGACAAGATGAAGGCAGAAATCGAGCGTGCAGAGAAGGAAGCAGATATTACTGTTATTATGCCTCAGATGGGAATTGAGTACCAACTAGAACCAACGGAAGAACAGAAAACACTGTACCACAAGATGATTGACTGGGGAGCTGATATTATCTTTGGAGGGCATCCTCACGTCGTTGAACCTGCTGAAACGGTTGAAAAAGATGGTGACAAAAAACTGATCATCTATTCCATGGGGAATTTCCTCTCAAATCAACGTATTGAAACCATGCAAGACGAGGAAAATGCCAAGTGGACGGAGCGCGGTGTTCTCATGGATGTGACCATTAAGAAAAAAGATGGTAAAACAAGGATTGAAACTGCCAAAGCGCATCCAACTTGGGTCAATCGGACACCGAAAGGAACATACTCTCCAGAAGGCTATCCGCTCTTCCTCTATCAGACCTATATCCTAGAGGACTTCATCGAGGGGGGCAGTCACCGTGATCAGTTGGACGAGGCGACCAAGGAACGAATTGATACAGCCTATAAAGAAATGAATGAACATGTAGGGTTGAAGTGGTAGACACTCACTCTAAAGGAGATATGATGACGATTAAATTGATTGCCACAGACATGGATGGAACTTTGCTGGATCCGAGAGGTCAGTTGGATCTGCCCCGCTTGGAAAAGATTTTAGATCAGCTGGATCAGCGGGGCATCCGTTTTGTCATTGCGACGGGAAATGAAATCCATCGTATGAGAGAATTGTTGGGACACTTGGCTGAACGAGTGGTCCTAGTAGTTGCCAATGGTGCGCGAATTTTTGAAAACAATAAACTGATTCAAGCGCAGACTTGGGATGATGCTATGGTTGACAAGGCTTTAGTTCATTTTAAAGGGAGGGAGTGCCGAGATCAGTTCGTCGTAACTGGTATGAAGGGTGGTTTCGTCAAGAAAGGAACTGTTTTTACAGAACTTGATAAATTTATGACTCCAGAGATGATTGAAAGACTCTATCAACGAATGAATTTTGTGGAAGATTTGCAAGCTGACCTCTTCGGTGGAGTGCTAAAGATGAGCATGGTCGTTGGTGAAGAACGTTCTGGTTCTGTTTTGCAGGAAATCAATGACCTCTTTGATGGCCGTGTAAGAGCTGTTTCTAGCGGTTATGGTTGTATCGATATCCTACAGGCTGGTGTTCACAAGGCCTGGGGATTGGAAGAATTACTCAAGCGCTGGAATTTGAAATCGGAACAAATCATTGCTTTCGGTGATAGCGAAAATGATGTCGAGATGCTAGAACTGGCTGGAATTGCCTATGCTATGGAAAATGCAGATGATGAGGCTAAGGCCGTTGCGACTGCCCTAGCTCCAGCGAACAGCCAGGGGGGTGTTTATCAGGTCCTAGAAAATTGGTTAGAGAAAGAGGGATAAGGTGGCAGTACAGTTATTAGAGAATTGGCTCTTAAAGGAGCAGGAAAAAATTCAAACCAAGTATCGTGAATTGAATCAAGTTTCTGTTCTAGAGCCAGATATCATCTTTATTGGTGATTCGATTGTGGAATATTACCCTCTGCAAGAGTTGTTTGGGACGGCAAAGACGATTGTTAATCGTGGCATTCGGGGCTACCAGACGGGACTTTTGCTAGATAACCTAGATGCCCATCTTTATGGTGATGCTGTGGATCAAATTGTTCTCTTAATTGGGACAAATGATATCGGAAAAGATGTCCCCATGAATGATGCTTTGGATAATCTTGAGCGTGTGATCCAATCGATTGTCCGGGATTATCCGCTGTCACAAATAAAGCTCCTTTCCATTTTGCCAGTCAATGAAGGAGAAGAATACAAGCAGACAGTTTATATTCGTACCAATGAAAAGATTAGGGAGTGGAATCAAGCCTATGAGGCTCTGGCATCTGCCTATATGCAGGTAGATTTTCTATCGATTTATGATAGTTTGACAGATTCAGAAGGACAGCTTCAATCAGCCTATACAACGGATGGCCTTCATCTAAGTGTAGCTGGTTATCAAGCCCTATCAGAAGCCTTGAAAACATATCTTTTCTAAAGAATCGACTTAATTTTGCATTTTTGATTTAGATAAGGTATAATAGTTTTATTGTCTTTTGGGGTCGTTACGGATTCGACAGGCATTATGAGGCATATTTTGCAACTCGTGTGGCGACGTAAACGCTCAGTTAAATATAACTGCAAAAAATAACACTTCTTACGCTTTAGCTGCCTAAAAATCAGCAGGCGTGACCTGATTTGGATTGCTCGTGTTCAATGACAGGTCTTATGATTAGCGAGATACGATCAAACCTTGTCTAGTGGTTTGATAAGAGATTGATAGACTCGCAGTTCCTAGGCTTGAGTTATGTGTCGAGGGACTGTTAAAACAATACATAACCTATGGTTGTAGACAAATATGTTGGCAGGTGTTTGGACGTGGGTTCGACTCCCACCGGCTCCATTATTCCTTTGCATTCCTTGGTAAAACGTTGTTAAATCAACGTTTTTTATTTTTGTCTTTGGTATTCCTTTGTATTCTTTTGCGAAAAAAGAATACAAAAAAGGATACAACATTTTTGTCGTATCCCCAAAATAATTTTTCTTTTCTACGGAAGACATGGGATTCGAACCCACGCACGCTGTTACACGCCTACCGCGTTTCCAACACGGCCTCTTAAGCCTCTTGAGTAATCTTCCAATGCTTACTAAAATAGTCTACCATAAAGCGCTTCATCTTGCAATAAAAATTTCAGAATTGGCAAAAATGATAGTTTTTGAAAGAAAATGATAAAAAATGCTTGACTTTGGTAGAAAATGTGCTAGAATGAATAGTGTAAACGATGACAGGAGGTGATTTGGTGTTAAAAACTGAGCGGAAGCAACTGATTTTAGAGGAGTTAAATCAACATCATGTAGTTTCCCTAGAAAAATTGGTTAGTCTATTAGAAACATCAGAATCAACGGTACGAAGAGATTTGGATGAGTTGGAGGCGGAAAACAAGCTTCGCCGTGTGCATGGAGGAGCAGAGTTGCCACACTCCTTGCAGGAAGAAGAAACCATCCAAGAAAAATCTGTCAAAAACCTTCAAGAGAAGAAGCTACTGGCTCAAAAAGCAGCCTCTCTTATCAAGGAACAAGATGTTATCTTTATTGATGCTGGAACGACAACTGCTTTTTTAATCAAGGAATTGGTTAATAAGAATATCACAGTTGTCACCAATTCCATTCACCATGCGGTTCAGTTGGTTGAAAAACAGATTCCGACTGTCATGGTTGGAGGAAGTGTCAAGATGGCAACAGATGCATGTATTGGTGGTGTTGCTCTTAACCAGATTAACCAATTGCACTTTGACCGTGCCTTTATCGGGATGAATGGTGTGGACGATGGTTATTATACGACTCCTGATATGGAGGAGGGAGCCGTTAAGCGTGCTATTTTAGAGAATGCCAAACAAACCTATGTCTTAGTCGATTCGTCAAAAATTGGACAAACTTGTTTTGCCAAGGTAGCACCACTTAAACGCGCTATTGTCATCACAAGTCAAGGGCATGAGCTCTTGCAGGCCATTAAGAAGAAAACGGAGGTAATAGAAGTATGATTTATACAGTCACACTCAATCCATCCATTGACTATATCGTGCGCTTGGATCAAGTTCAAGTCGGTAGTGTCAATCGTATGGACAGTGATGATAAGTTTGCTGGTGGGAAAGGAATCAATGTTAGTCGTGTCTTGAAACGCTTGGATATTCCAAATACAGCGACTGGATTTATCGGAGGCTTTACTGGTAAATTTATCACAGATACATTGGCAGAGGAAGAAATCGATACACGTTTTGTCCAAGTAGCAGAAGATACTCGCATCAATGTCAAGATTAAAGCAGACCAAGAAACAGAAATCAACGGGACTGGTCCAAATGTGGAACCGGCTCAGCTAGAAGAATTGAAAGCTATTCTTTCAAGTCTGACAGCAGAAGATACGGTCGTGTTTGCGGGTTCGAGTGCTAAGAACCTAGGCAATGTTATCTATAAGGATTTGATTGCCTTGACGCGCCAGACTGGTGCACAAGTGGTTTGTGACTTTGAAGGACAGACCTTGATTGATAGTTTGGACTACCAGCCTCTTTTGGTTAAACCAAATAATCACGAACTTGGAGCTATCTTTGGAGTGAAACTGGAAAGTTTGGACGAAATCGAGAAATACGCTCGAGAATTGCTGGCTAAAGGTGCTCAAAACGTCATTATCTCCATGGCTGGGGACGGTGCCCTTCTTGTAACATCCGAGGGAGCATACTTCGCCAAACCTATCAAGGGAACTGTGAGAAATTCAGTCGGAGCTGGTGACTCTATGGTTGCTGGATTTACCGGTGAATTTGTCAAATCAAAAGACGCAGTAGAGGCCTTCAAATGGGGAGTGGCTTGTGGGACAGCAACTACTTTCTCTGATGACTTGGCAACAGCGGAATTTATTAAAGAAACATATGAAAAAGTTGAGGTAGAAAAACGATGAAAATTCAAGACCTATTGAGAAAAGATGTCATGTTGCTAGATTTGCAGGCGACTGAAAAAACAGCAGCTATCGAAGAGATGATTCATAGCTTAGTAGATCACGGTTATGTGACGAATTTTGAAACCTTTAAAGAAGGAATCTTAGCGCGTGAAGCTCTCACTTCCACTGGTTTAGGTGACGGAATTGCTATGCCTCACAGTAAAAACTCTGCTGTCAAAGAAGCAACAGTTCTCTTTGCTAAGTCAAACAAGGGTGTTGACTACGAAAGCTTGGATGGGCAACCAACAGACCTCTTCTTCATGATTGCAGCTCCAGAAGGTGCCAATGATACTCACTTGGCAGCCTTGGCAGAATTGTCTCAATACTTGATGAAAGATGGTTTCGCTAACAAACTTCGTCAAGTAACATCTGCAGATCAAGTTATCGAACTATTTGACCAAGCTTCAGAAAAAGCTGAGGAACCTGTTCAAGTACCTGCTAATGACTCTGGCGACTTTATCGTAGCTGTTACAGCTTGTACGACAGGTATTGCCCACACTTACATGGCTCAAGAAGCCCTTCAAAAAGTGGCTGCTGAAATGGGTGTTGGTATCAAGGTTGAAACAAACGGAGCTAGCGGTGTTGGGAACCAATTGACTGCAGAGGATATCCGCAAAGCTAAAGCTGTTATCATCGCAGCGGATAAGGCAGTAGAAATGGATCGTTTTGATGGTAAACCTTTGGTTAACCGTCCAGTTGCAGACGGTATCCGTAAGACTGAAGAATTGATCAACTTGGCTCTTTCAGGAGATGCTGAAGTTTATCGTGCTGCTAATGGAGCAAAAGCTGCAACAGCATCTAATGAAAAACAAAGTATCGGTGGTGCCTTCTACAAACACTTGATGAGTGGTGTATCTCAAATGTTACCATTCGTTATCGGTGGTGGTATCATGATTGCCCTCGCCTTCTTAATCGACGGAGCTTTTGGTGTGCCACAAGATAGTCTTGGCAATCTCGGATCCTACCATGAGCTAGCTTCCATGTTCATGAAAATCGGTGGGGCTGCCTTTGGCTTGATGCTTCCAGTCTTTGCAGGATATGTAGCCTACTCTATCGCTGAAAAACCAGGTTTAGTAGCAGGTTTTGTGGCTGGTGCTATTGCCAAAGAAGGTTTTGCCTTTGGTAAAATTCCTTATGCTGCAGGTGGTGAAGCAACTTCAACTCTTGCAGGTGTCTCATCTGGTTTCCTAGGTGCCCTTGTTGGTGGATTTATCGCAGGTGCTTTAGTTCTTGCCATCAAGAAATACGTTAAAGTTCCTCGTTCACTTGAAGGTGCTAAGTCTATCCTTCTCTTGCCACTTTTTGGAACAATCTTGACTGGATTTGTCATGCTGGCTGTTAACATCCCAATGGCAGCAATCAACACTGCTATGAATGACTTCCTAGGCGGTCTTGGAGGAGGTTCAGCTGTCCTTCTTGGTATCGTTCTTGGTGGAATGATGGCTGTCGACATGGGTGGACCAGTCAACAAAGCCGCTTATGTCTTTGGTACAGGAACGCTTGCAGCAACTGTTTCTTCAGGTGGTTCAGTAGCTATGGCAGCAGTTATGGCTGGAGGAATGGTGCCACCACTTGCCATCTTCGTCGCAACTCTTCTTTTCAAAGATAAATTTACCAAAGAAGAACGCAACTCTGGTTTGACAAACATCATCATGGGCTTGTCATTTATCACCGAGGGAGCGATTCCATTTGGTGCCGCTGACCCAGCTCGTGCGATCCCAAGCTTCATCCTTGGTTCTGCGGTGGCAGGCGGACTCGTTGGTCTTGCTGGTATCAAACTCATGGCGCCACACGGAGGAATCTTCGTCATCGCCCTTACTTCAAATGCCCTTCTTTACCTTGCCTTTGTCTTGGTTGGCGCAATTGTAAGTGGTGTGGTTTATGGTTACCTACGCAAACCACAAGCATAAAAAAGAATTCATATACCAAAATGACTAAACACGAAAGTGGGTAGTCATTTTTTTGATAATGGAGTTAGGGAGAATGGGCTTTGAAGTGATATAGAAGTAGAGTGTAGAGATTTTCACTCTTCATTTAAACGATAGAATGCAAAAATTTGTATAAATACCATGGAGGTGAAAAGTGTCTTGAATGATTCTAGAAAAGAAACTAGAGAATGAAAAGTTCCGTAGTCAAAATATTCTAAATGAAGAGTTACAAGCGACCCATGTCAGCATGGTGGAGGAGATTTTTCCCGATTCTAAATGAACCAATTTTATAGCTGATTTAGGTAGGAGACGAGAAGTAACTAAAAGCTTTATATCTCAATAAATAATTGATATAATAATAGTTAAAGAATTACTAGAGGGAGAGAAAAGTTAATGGAAAAAGAATATCAATTTCGAGCACTTACTTCAAATAAAGATGTTGAAATAAAGCCAGTAACACTAGAAGCACTTCAGTTTGCGATTGACAAAAATTCGGAAGTAACCAACGTAGCTATTACTGGGAATTATGGAGCGGGGAAAAGTAGTGTTGTTGAGAGCTTTGAGAGTAAATATACTGATAAAACATTCCTCCATATATCTTTAGGGCAGTATGATGAAACAATAGGTAGTGAAAAAAATGGGCTAAATAATCGTCAAATTAATACCATAGAAGGAAAGATAATCAATCAATTACTTCATCAAATTAATCCTAATCAAATAAGAAAATCAATTTTTAAAACTCTTGATGCAGAATCGCAGATTAAACCTTTTAATATTTCGGTCTATGTAGGTTTAGTATTATTATTATCCTTATACTCACTAAATATTTCTTCATGGAATGGATTGATTCAGGATTTTTCTTGGTTATCTTGGACTACGAAACCTATTATTTCCCTTCTTATACTAGTAATTTTATTTGTTTTAATTGTATGTGGATTTTATTTTTTACTGAAGCTACAAAAAGATTTTGGTTTTATCAAAAAACTATCCTTAAAAGCAGAAAAAATTGAAACTGATATCGAAATTTTTTCAAATGATAATTCTAAAGTATCCTATTTTGATCGATACTTAGACGATGTCCTTTATCTATTCAAGCAATCAGGAGCAAATGTCATAGTATTTGAAGATATTGAACGTTTTAATGACTCTAGAATTTTTGAAAAATTGAAGGAATTAAATATAATTATCAATAGAAATCGAAAGGCAAATCACAAACGTAAACTAGTATTTTTCTATCTTGTAAAGGATGATTTGTTTGAATCACAAGAAAGAACTAAATTTTTTGATTTTATTATTCCTATAGTTCCTGTCGTAACCGCTTCTAATTCTCATGACATATTAAAAAAAATGCTGACAGAAATGTGGGAATACGATAGTTTAGACAAGACGTTTTTATTTAATATTTCTTTATATCTTGACGATATGAGATTAATCAATAATATTTGTAATGAGTATCTGACTTATAAAGAAACATTAAGTAAGTTACCGTTAGAGCGTGAGAAAATTTTTTCAATGGTAGTCTATAAGAATATTTTCCCTAAAGATTTTTCACTTTTGCAAAGAAATCAAGGATATTTATATGAATTGTTGAACTCAAAAGAAATAATATTAAAAAATCGTAGGGAGGAATTAAATAGTAAGATAAAAGAATTGGAGAAAAAGATAGAGAAGGCAGAGGAAGAACAATTAAACGATGAGCTTGAATTATATGGATCTATTTTAAAAATCCCAAACGGAAAAGAAGTAATTAAAGTAAATGGGAAGTCTCAATCACAATTTCCATCATATTTAGAGTTTATTAATGACTTATTGAATGAAGAAAATACAATTATTGTTTTTGATAATTTTTACTCTGCTTATTATAATAATGGTGGTCAAGAAGTAAGTCTTGATTCAATATTTCCTGAAAAAAAATCTCCAGAATTTCAGGTGCGTTTAAACAATACAAAAAATAAAAAAATAATAGAAAAATTAAAAGAAGAAATTAAGAAAATAAATGATGAGCTTGAGAAACTAGATAGTTATAGATTATCAGATGTTTACCAATATGCTACAGATATTGATGATTTTAAAAGTGATTTTACCAAAGAAATAAGAAAGAATCCTCAATCCTCAATAATTTCTTTCCTAATTAGAAATGCTTATATTGATGAGAGTTATCAAGATTATTTGACTCATTTCTATGCGAATACGATAACGGTAGAAGAAAAAGAATATTTAAGAAATGTAATTTCTGGCAGACAGAATAAACATAATATTTCTCTAAAAAATTTTGATGAAATCTTTAATTATTTAGAATTAAAAAATTATAAAAGTAGTAATGTGTTAAATTATGATTTATTTAGATTTCTGTTATATGCAAATGAACATAATGAGAAGTTGAAATTAATCTTTCACCAAGATAATATTTTGGAATTTTTGCTGGATTTTTATAACGAATTATTTATTTTGGATGAAAAAAATACATCGTTTTATACAAAAAGTGATCTTAGGTTATTTTTTGAAAAATGGATGTATTACAACTCAGAACTTTTCATTAGATATGTTAAACAAGAATCTAGTGGATATGTTTATGTTGATAAAAGAAAACTAATATTATCATTAATGAATTTAGTTGATTTGAGTGATTGTACAAAAGAAACAAAAGAACAGCTAGCTAAATACCTAGAGATGAGACAAGAAATTCTACTTAATACTAATGACTACAATTATGGACAATTTAATGCAAATCTTTCAAATATAAATTTAAAGATCAAGGATTTTACATTCATTTATCAAGGATATGAGAAAAATCTGCTAAATTATATCTATCAGAATAGATTATATGAAATTTGTGAGTCTAATGTACTATTTTTCATGGAACAGCATTCGGATATGGGCACAGAGCTATCAGATGTAAAACATAAAAATTATGAAATCATGACTAGTCAAAATGGATTAAAACCTTTACTAGATTATTGTCAATCTTCTGATGAAGAATTCCTGAAGTATATTTTAATGTATGTTACTTTATCAGAGGGAGAGATGCGTGATAAACCTGAGTATATTGAACAATTATTGAATAATAATGTTGTATTTAATTATCAATTACCTCAAGAAAAGTTAGGAAGTGATGAATCTGATGACCTAGATAATGATGAAATTATCAAAAAAAGTACATTAGCAGATAAAATTATTGCTAGTGTCCCAGATTTTTATATCACTTTTACACAAGGTAAGTTCAATGCTCTTTCGAATGAAAATAGAGAAATACTAGTACAAAATTTTGTTCAAACTAAAAAGGCAGAAGTAAATACTGAAATTATTTTAGAATATTTCGGTCAAAATAAGGAAGTTGATAATTTTTTGGTAGATTTTATTAATCTGAATCCTAATTTTGAGTTGGATAAAGAAATTTATTTGAGGTTTAATGAGGAAATACAAAGAAAGTTTGAAGAATATATAATACAATCAAAGGACTTACAAAAAAATATTAGAAAAAACGTTCTTAATGTTATTGGAGATAGTTATTATGAAAAATTTAGTGAAATGGGTATGAATGAATCTGAGTTGGAAAGATTAACAGATGACAGACTAATTGAATTTAATAGACTAAATCTTGAATTCTTCCGGAAAGAATATCCAAGTTCCTTAGCTAATTTTATTTGGAATAATATTAAAGATTATTTAAATGATGAAAAGGATATTCGTGATGAAAAACAATTGCAAGAACTAATAGATAAGTACTACCTTGAAATGGAAGATATTACAAAAATAAGAATGTTTCTTTTGGATAATCATTTTAATCAGGTTCATTTTAAAGATTTATTAAACAAAAATACATATGAGAATGCAGAAAATGAAGTTCAAAGTAAAATTCAGAATCTTGTCAAAAAATATATAAGAGAATTTATAGAATTAGATGAAAATGAAATTAGCATTCCATTGTATGAATCTATCCTAAATGCGAATGATGTTTTACTTGAACATAAGAAAGAACTTTTTGAAAAATTAATTTCTGATTCGGAAAGTCAAATAGAAGTAGATAAGCTTATTTTGCTAGGTGATTATTTAGATTTATTAGAATTACCGGATATTATGCAAATCTTGAAGGAACAAATAGATTATGATATCTACACTGAATGGGAAGTTGCCTTGGACAAATTAAATCAAAATGAAGATAATGGTGGAAATGGTAATCAGGAAGCGAAAGTGTCGTATTCTAAATTTAACGAAAAACTTCTTGACTACTTAAAGAAAAGGAAGTTGATTTCTAATAAATCAAAACATGAAAATTCTGTATTAAAGCTTTATGGATTAAGAAAGAAGCAGATTGAATATAGTGATGAAGCAGAAGAAAAGCAATAGTTATCACATTCAAATGACTGAACACAAAAGTGGGCAGTCTTTTTTGATTTCTCTAGAAGTTTCTAAAATATGATATAATAGAAGAATGGCAAACAAGAATACTAGTAAAACAAGACGAAGACCGTCTAAAGCAGAACTCGAAAGAAAACAGGCTATCCAGAGGATGTTGATTTCCTTAGGGATTGCCTTATTATTAATCTTTGCAGCCCTCAAACTCGGTGCAGCTGGTATCACTCTTTACAATCTCATTCGACTGTTAGTCGGAAGTTTAGCTTATGTGGCTATAGGTGGCCTCCTCATCTATCTTTTTCTTTTTAAATGGATACGCAAGCAAGAGGGACTTCTGTCAGGATTTCTCTGTATCTTCGCTGGCTTGCTCTTGATTTTTGAGGCCTACTTGGTATGGAAATATGGCTTGGAGCAGTCAGTTTTAAAAGGAACCTTGGCTCAAGTTATGACGGATCTGACTGGTATCCGGGTGACTAGCTTCGCTGGTGGAGGCCTGCTTGGTGTTGGACTTTATATCCCCATAGCCTTTCTTTTCTCCAATATCGGATCGTACTTTATTGGAGTTCTCTTGATTCTAGTTGGGGCACTCTTGATTAGTCCTTTGTCTATTTATGACGTTGCAGCCTTTATTGGAGCCCAGTTCAGATCCTTCATGGAAAAACAGGAACAGAGAAAACAGGAACGCTTCATCAAGAGAGAAGAAGAGAAGGCTCGTCAAGAAGCTGAAGAAGTAGCCAGAATCAAGAGAGAACAAGAAGAACGGGATGCACTCCCGCTTCCTCCCGTAGATCCTGAAACGGGAGAAATCTTATCAGAAGTTCCAGACTATGACCTTCCGCCAATTCCTGAAAAGGAATGGAATGAACCCGAGATTATCCTCCCTCAAGCTGACTTTGACGTTCCAGATGTGGAAGAAGACTTTGAGGATGAAGAGGTGCAGGTTGATTTTTCTGCCAAGGAAGCCCTTGAATACAAGCTACCAAGCTTGCAACTCTTTGCGCCAGATAAACCCAAAGATCAGTCCAAGGAAAAGAAGATTGTTCGAGAAAATATCAAAATCCTAGAAGAAACCTTTGCCAGCTTTGGTATCAAGGTGACGGTTGAACGAGCTGAAATTGGACCTTCAGTAACCAAGTATGAAGTCAAGCCTGCAGTCGGTGTACGGGTTAACCGCATTTCCAATCTGGCAGACGACTTAGCGCTTGCTCTGGCGGCCAAGGATGTTCGGATTGAGGCTCCGATCCCTGGTAAATCCTTAGTCGGAATTGAAGTACCCAACTCTGAGATTGCGACCGTTTCCTTCCGCGAACTCTGGGAACAGTCTCAGACTAAACCAGAAAATCTCCTCGAAATTCCTCTAGGGAAGGCGGTCAATGGAACGGCTCGCACCTTTGATCTTTCCAAGATGCCCCACCTACTTGTTGCAGGTTCGACGGGATCAGGGAAGTCAGTCGCAGTTAACGGTATTATCGCGAGCATTCTTATGAAGGCAAGACCCGACCAGGTCAAGTTTATGATGGTGGATCCAAAGATGGTTGAGTTATCCGTTTACAACGACATTCCTCACCTCTTGATTCCAGTTGTGACCAATCCACGCAAGGCTAGCAAGGCTCTGCAAAAGGTTGTGGATGAGATGGAAAATCGTTACGAACTCTTTGCTAAGGTTGGAGTACGAAATATCGCTGGCTACAATGCTAAGGTCGAGGAATTTAATAGCCAATCTGAGTACAAACAAGTACCGCTTCCTTTGATTGTTGTCATTGTAGACGAGTTGGCAGACCTCATGATGGTGGCTAGCAAGGAAGTGGAAGATGCCATCATTCGTCTCGGACAGAAGGCGCGTGCTGCAGGGATTCACATGATTCTTGCAACGCAACGCCCATCGGTTGATGTTATCTCTGGTCTTATCAAGGCCAATGTCCCATCTCGTGTGGCTTTTGCAGTTTCATCAGGTACAGATTCACGAACTATCTTGGATGAAAATGGAGCTGAAAAACTGCTTGGTCGAGGAGATATGCTCTTTAAACCAATCGATGAAAATCACCCAGTCCGTCTGCAAGGATCCTTTATCTCGGATGATGATGTCGAACGCATCGTAAACTTCATCAAGGCTCAGGCTGATGCGGACTATGATGAGAGTTTTGACCCAGGTGAGGTTTCTGAAAATGAAGGAGATTTCTCTGATGGCGAAGCTGGTGGCGATCCGCTCTTTAAGGAAGCCAAGGCTTTGGTTATCGAGACGCAGAAAGCTAGTGCTTCTATGATTCAGCGTCGTTTGTCGGTTGGATTCAACCGTGCGACCCGCCTGATGGAAGAACTCGAAATGGCAGGTGTTATCGGTCCAGCTGAGGGAACCAAACCACGAAAAGTATTGCAACAATAAAAAAATAGCTTCTTTCCAAATTTGGAAAGAAGTTATTTTTGTGATTACTGGTTCGTTTTAGTTTCAGAACTCGTAGTATTTGACTGTGTTCCGTTATCGCTTGTTTCTTTATTTGTAGCTGGTGTAGAAGAGTCCTGAGTTGTTGTTTTCTTATCTTCTTTTTGCTCTTCCTTTTTATTAGATTGAGAAGTTTCTTCTTGTGTTGTATTTTCTTTAGTAGAAGTGTTGTCCTTGTTAGGAGTAGTATTTTCCTGAGGCGATTCTTTTTGAATTTCCTTGACAACAGTTGTTTGGGTTGTTGTAGGCTCTTTTTTATTGTTTTTATTATTATCCATAGCGTTCATAATGGTGATACTAGCGGTGATCAGACCAAGGATACTACCGATGGTAGCAATCGTTTTTTGAAAGACAGTGAATCCCTTTTTGATGTGTTCTGTTTTTGGTTTTGAAGTTCTACGATAGTTAGACATGATACTCTCCTTTGATTATGATTTATTATACCTCATTTCTTTAAAAAAATCTTAAAAAAAGAGAAACTTCCCTTTCTTGTCGTAAGCTTCGTTTCATGATAAAATAGAAGGAGTGATTTTAGAAAGCGTGAGAAAACATGATCTACTTTGATAATTCGGCGACAACGAAGCCTTATCCTGAAGCACTAGAAACTTATACTCAGGTCGCTTCGAAAATTGTAGGAAATCCATCCAGTCTCCATCGTTTGGGAGATCAGGCAACACGAATTTTAGATGCTTCCCGGCAGCAAATTGCAGATTTGATTGGGAAGAAGAGTGAGGAAATCTTCTTTACCTCAGGTGGTACAGAAGGAGATAACTGGGTCATCAAGGGTGTGGCCTTTGAAAAAGCCCAGTTTGGTATGCACATCATCGTATCAGCTATTGAACATCCGGCAGTCAAAGAGTCAGCTCTCTGGTTGAAATCTCAAGGTTTTGAGGTGGATTTTGCTCCAGTGGATGAGAAGGGATTTGTAGATGTTGAAGCTTTAGCAGATTTGATACGACCTGATACGACTCTCGTCTCCATCATGGCAGTTAACAATGAAATCGGCTCAATCCAGCCCATTGAAGCTATTTCAAAACTCTTGGCAGATAAGCCAACTATTTCTTTCCACGTTGATGCAGTTCAGGCACTTGCTAAGATTCCGACTGAAAAATACCTGACGGATCGAGTGGATTTTGCGACCTTTTCGAGCCATAAGTTTCATGGTGTCAGAGGTGTTGGATTTGTCTATATCAAGTCTGGTAAGAGGATCATGCCTCTTTTAACTGGTGGCGGTCAAGAGGGAGATTATCGCTCGACAACTGAAAATGTGGCAGGGATTGCAGCGACAGCCAAAGCTCTCCGTTTATCTATGGAAAAGTTAGATATCTTTGCTGGTAAGACAGGGCAGATGAAGGCAGTCATTCGTCAAGCCCTTCTGGATTATCCAGATATTTTTGTCTTTTCAGATGAGGAAGACTTCGCCCCTCATATTTTGACTTTTGGGATTAAGGGTGTTCGTGGTGAAGTCATCGTTCACGCATTTGAAGACTATGATATTTTCATTTCCACAACCTCTGCTTGTTCATCCAAGGCTGGAAAACCTGCGGGGACCTTGATTGCTATGGGAGTGGACAAAGATAAGGCCCAGTCAGCTGTTCGCCTAAGCCTAGACCTTGAAAATGATATGAGTCAGGTTGAGCAGTTCTTGACCAAACTAAAATTAATTTACAATCAAACTAGAAAAGTAAGATAGGAGCATTCATGCAGTATTCAGAAATTATGATTCGCTACGGAGAGTTGTCAACCAAGGGCAAAAACCGTATGCGTTTCATCAATAAACTTCGCAATAACATTTCAGACGTTTTGTCCATCTATCCCCAAGTTAAGGTAACCGCTGATCGCGACCGTGCCCACGTTTACCTGAATGGAGCTGACTACACAGCAGTGGCAGAATCTCTCAAACAAGTCTTCGGAATTCAAAATTTTTCTCCAGTATATAAGGTTGAAAAGTCTGTGGACCTTCTTGAATCTGCTGTCCAAGAGATTATGCAGGACATCTACAAGGAAGGCATGACCTTTAAAATCTCTAGTAAGCGTAGCGATCACAACTTTGAACTCGACAGTCGTGAACTCAACCAAACGCTTGGTGGAGCTGTTTTCGACGTAATCCCAACTATTCAAGCCCAGATGAAAAATCCCAATATCAATCTTCAGGTGGAGATTCGTGAGGAAGCAGCTTATCTTTCCTATGAAACCATTCGTGGAGCAGGTGGCTTGCCAGTAGGAACTTCTGGTAAGGGTATGCTCATGTTATCAGGAGGGATTGATTCACCTGTAGCAGGTTATCTAGCCCTTAAACGTGGGGTGGATATTGAAGCCGTTCACTTTGCCAGCCCACCATACACTAGCCCTGGAGCTCTCAAGAAGGCCCAAGATTTGACCCGTAAATTGACCAAGTTTGGTGGAAATATCCAGTTTATCGAGGTGCCTTTCACAGAGATTCAAGAAGAAATCAAGGCAAAGGCGCCAGAAGCCTATCTCATGACCTTGACGCGTCGCTTTATGATGCGCATTACTGACCGTATCCGTGAGGTGAGAAAGGGTCTGGTCATCATCAATGGGGAAAGTCTAGGTCAAGTAGCGAGCCAGACCTTGGAAAGTATGCAGGCTATCAACGCTGTGACCAATACTCCCATCATCCGCCCTGTGGTTACAATGGACAAGTTGGAAATTATTGACATCGCGCAGGAAATCGATACCTTTGACATTTCTATCCAGCCATTTGAGGACTGCTGTACTATTTTTGCGCCTGATCGTCCTAAGACCAATCCTAAGATAGAGAATGCTGAGAAGTATGAAAAATGGATGGATGTTGAAGGTTTGGTTGAGCGAGCAGTAGCTGGAATTATGCTTACTAAGATAACTCCTCAGGCTGAAAAAGATGCTGTCGATGAGTTAATTGATAATCTCCTCTAATCAGAAAATCCAGAAGAATTTAGAATATTAAGTGAGAAAAGTTAGTTATTTATCCTTAAAATGGACAATTACTGACTTTTTTTCTATTTTTATGGTATAATGAGATAAAATTTTGAATATAGAGAGTTTTCTGACAATGAATCATTCCTACTTTTACTTAAAAATGAAAGAACACAAACTCAAGGTTCCTTATACTGGAAAAGAGCGTCGTGTGCGTGTGCTTCTGCCTAAGGACTACGAGAAAGACACCGACCGTTTTTACCCAGTTGTTTACTTTCATGATGGGCAAAATGTCTTTTACAGCAAGGAGTCTTTCATTGGTCATTCATGGAAGATTATTCCAGCCATTAAACGAAATCCAGACATCAGTCGCATGATTGTTGTTGCTATTGACAATGATGGTATGGGACGGATGAATGAGTACGCGGCTTGGAAGTTTCAAGAATCTCCTATACCAGGGCAGCAGTTTGGTGGTAAGGGTGTGGAGTATGCCGAGTTTGTCATGGAGGTGGTCAAGCCTTTTATCGATGAAAACTATCGTACAAAGGCTGATCGCCAGCATACGGCCATGATTGGCTCGTCTCTAGGAGGCAATATTACCCAGTTTATCGGACTGGAATACCAAGATCGAATTGGTTGTCTAGGTGTCTTTTCATCTGCTAACTGGCTTCATCAAGAAGCCTTTAACCGCTACATCGAGCGTAAGAAACTGTCGCCTGAACAGCGCATTTTCATCTATGTAGGAACAGAAGAAGCAGATGATACGGACAAGACCTTGATGGCTGGCAATATCAAGCAAGCCTATATCGACTCGTCGCTTCGCTATTACCGTGATTTGATTGCAGGTGGAGTAGGCTTGGATAATCTTGTCTTGAAAGTTCAGTCTGGTGCCATCCATAGTGAGATTCCATGGTCGGAAAATTTACCAGACTGTCTCCGATTTTTTGCAGAGAAATGGTAAGTTAAGAAAGGAGAAAGCCAATGCATATTGAAAACCTTAGCCACTGGAGTGGCAATCTTAATCGTGAAATGTACCTCAACCGTTATGGGCATGCTGGGATTCCAGTTGTTGTTTTTGCTTCATCTGGTGGCAGTCACAACGAATACTATGATTTTGGCATGATTGATGCCTGTGCTTCCTTTATCGAAGAAGGGCGTGTCCAGTTCTTCACTCTATCCAGTGTGGACAGTGAGAGCTGGTTGGCCACTTGGAAAAACGGTCACGACCAAGCAGAGATGCATCGTGCCTACGAACGCTACGTGATTGAGGAGGCGATTCCTTTTATCAAGCATAAGACAGGTTGGTTTGATGGTATGATGACAACGGGTTGCTCGATGGGGGCTTATCATGCACTCAATTTCTTCCTCCAGCATCCAGATGTCTTTACAAAGGTGATTGCTCTAAGTGGTGTTTATGACGCACGTTTCTTCGTTGGAGATTACTACAATGACGAAGCCATTTACCAAAACTCGCCAGTCGATTATATTTGGAATCAGAATGACGGATGGTTTATCGATCGTTACCGTCAGGCGGAGATTGTCGTCTGTACGGGCCTTGGTGCCTGGGAACAAGATGGTCTGCCATCTTTCTACAAGCTTAAAGAAGCCTTTGACCAGAAACAAATTCCAGCTTGGTTTGCTGAATGGGGACACGATGTCGCCCACGATTGGGAATGGTGGCGTAAACAAATGCCCTATTTTCTTGGACACCTGTATCTATAAAAGGAGTTGCCTATGAATTACCTTGTTATTTCTCCCTACTATCCGCAAAACTTTCAACAGTTTACAATCGAGTTAGCCAATAAAGGCATCACTGTTTTGGGAATTGGTCAGGAGCCTTACGAACAACTAGATGAATCTTTGCGCAATAGCATGACCGAGTATTTCCGTGTGGACAATCTTGAGAACATAGACGAAGTCAAACGTGCAGTAGCTTTTCTTTTCTACAAGCATGGTCCAATCGACCGCATTGAGTCCCACAATGAATACTGGCTTGAACTGGATGCAGCCCTTCGTGAGCAGTTTAATGTCTTTGGTGCCAAACCAGAAGATCTCAAAAAGACCAAATATAAGTCTGAGATGAAGAAACTTTTCCAAAAAGCGGGTGTCCCTGTGGTACCTGGTACTGTTATCCAGACAGAAGCAGATGTGGATAAAGCTGTGAAAGAAATCGGTCTACCGATGATTGCCAAACCTGATAACGGAGTGGGAGCGGCAGCAACCTTTAAGCTTGAAACAGAAGACGATGTGAATCACTTTAAGGCTGAATGGGACCATTTAACCGTTTATTTCTTTGAAAAATTTGTCACTTCTAGCGAAATCTGTACCTTTGACGGGCTTGTGGACAAGGATGGCAATATCGTCTTTTCAACGACTTTTGATTATGCCCATACACCACTTGATCTCATGATTTATAAGATGGATAATTCCTACTATGTTCTCAAGGATATGGATCCCAAACTGCGCAAGTATGGCGAGGCCATTGTCAAGGAATTTGGAATGAGAGAACGCTTTTTCCATATCGAGTTTTTCCGCGACGGGGACGACTACATTGCCATTGAGTACAATAACCGTCCTGCAGGTGGCTTTACCATTGATGTTTATAACTTTGCTCACTCTTTGGACCTCTACCGAGGTTATGCGGCTATTGTCGCGGGTGAAGAGTTCCCTACATCAGAGTTTGAGCCCCAGTATTGTTTGGCTACATCACGTCGTGCCAATGCTAACTATGTTTATTCAGAAGAGGACTTGCTTGCCAAATACAGTCAGCAATTTAAGGTCAAGAAAATCATGCCAGCAGCCTTTGCAGAGCTGCAAGGGGACTACCTTTATATGCTGACCACTCCGAGCCGCCAAGAGATGGAGCAGATGATTGCAGATTTTGGTCAGCGTCAAGAGTAATGAAAAGGATGAAAGGAGTTTGACTTCTTTTGTCCTTTTCTTAAAGATAAGTTAAATAAAGCGTTTTCCAGAGATTCTTTTAGAAAATCGGTTGCGAAAAGGCCTAAAAATTGATAGAATAAGGATTGTCTAAAAAAAAATTAAGGAGAATCTATCAAATGGATTTTACATGGGCTATTAAATATGCCACTGAATTCTTGGGAACTGCTATTTTGATCATTCTTGGAAATGGTGCAGTTGCCAACGTTGAACTTAAAGGTACGAAAGGTCACCAAAGTGGCTGGCTCGTTATCGCTGTTGGTTATGGTATGGGGGTTATGATCCCAGCCTTGATGTTCGGTAACGTTTCTGGTAACCACATCAACCCAGCTTTCACTCTTGGTCTTGCTGTTAGCGGACTTTTCTCTTGGGATCAAGTACCGTTTTACATCCTTGCGCAAGTTTTGGGGGCAATTTTTGGTCAAGCTTTGGTTGTAGCGACTCACCGTCCTTACTACTTGAAAACAGAAAACCCAAACAATATCTTGGGTACCTTCTCAACGATTTCAAGCATTGACCACGGTACAAAAGAATCACGTTTCGCAGCTACTGTTAACGGCTTCCTCAATGAGTTTGTAGGTTCATTTGTTCTTTTCTTTGCAGCACTTGGTTTGACTAAAAACTTCTTCGGTGCTGAGGTTCTTCAATACATGAAACAAATGGCTACTCAAGCTGGTCAAACTGTTGATTTAAGTGAATTGGCAGTAAAAGCTCAAGTAGCACCACACACAGCTGCTGGACTTTCAGTTGCTCACTTGGCACTTGGTTTCCTAGTCATGGCCTTGGTAACTTCACTTGGCGGACCTACTGGTCCTGGTTTGAACCCAGCTCGTGACTTCGGACCACGTCTTCTTCACGAACTCCTTCCAAAATCAGTTCTTGGTCAACACAAGGGTGATTCAAAATGGTGGTATGCATGGGTTCCAGTTGTAGCACCAATCGCAGCTGGTATTGCAGCAGTAGCAGTCTTTAAACTACTTTACCTATAATAAAATGAAACTGGGGAATCCCAGTTTTTTTGTCGAAAATTTTTGTAAAAAATTCTAGAATTTAAGTGGAATAGCTTGTAAAAAATCCTAAAATCCTTTAAAATAAAAGAGTTGGAGGAAGCTATGAATGCAAATCAAATGATACAAATTATTCCGACTTTGAAGGTCAATAACCGAAAATTGAATGAAAAATTTTACATTGAAACTCTTGGTATGAAGCCCTTATTAGAAGAATCTGCTTTCCTTTCACTTGGTGACCAATCAGGTGTTGAAAAGTTGATTCTTGAAGAGGCTCCCAGTATGCGTACTCGGAAAGTTGAAGGGCTTAAGAAGTTAGCTAGACTCTTGGTAAAAGTTAAGAATCCTTCTGAAATTGAGGATCTTCTTTCACAGATGGAGTCCCTTCCTCGCCTATTTAGAGGAAAACGTGGTTATGCTTTTGAGATTGTTTCTCCTGAACAGGATGTGATTCTTGTTCATGCAGAAAATCATATGGAAGATTTGGTTCCACTGGAAACTGTTCCTGAATTTTCTTCAAACACAGGTATGAAATACTTGAGTCAATTTGAAATTTCTATGGAGTTGCGTTTGCCTGAGGGAACGGAGAGTTTACTTGATCCCGAAGTAGTAGCCAAGACAATTACCTTTACTAAAGGGGAAGGTCCAGATTTGACTGTTGAAAACAACGTCACTTGGGATTTATCTATGATAAAATTTTTAGTGAAGGATTTAGATTTAACCAGTCTTCGTCAGAAATTTGAAAAGACAGGCTATTTTGTTCCCAAGTCTGAAAAATTCTTCCTTGGTAAAGATACCAATAACATCGAATTGTGGTTTGAAGAAGCATGAAGTGGGAAAAAATTCTAAGAAAAATAGAAAATCAAATCGAGGCAGGGGTCTATCCCGGGGCCTCTTTTGCGTATTATAAGGATGGTGAATGGAAAGAGTCTTATCTGGGCTTGAGTGATCCAGAACGGGGCTTGAAGACAGAGGCCGGGCTGGTCTATGACCTAGCTAGTGTGAGTAAGGTTGTGGGAGTGGGGACGGTTCTTACCTTCTTGTGGCAGCAGGGCAAGTTAGATATTGATCGACCGGTGACGGATTATTTCGCTGAATGTGATTACCCAGATATTACTATTCGTCAACTCTTGACCCACGCAACAGACCTAGATCCTTTTATTCCTAACAGAGACCAGTTAAGCGCTGAGGAGTTAAGAGAGGCCATGTTTCATCTGAATAGACGTAGTCAGCCTGCCTTCCTCTATTCAGATGTTCACTTTTTACTCTTGGGCTTTCTTTTGGAAAAAATCTTTGAACAAGACTTGGATCAGATTATAGAAGAACAAGTTTTGGAACCATGGGGGATGAAGAAAACCATGTTTGGCCCTATTGAGTTTGCTGTACCAACAGTGAGAGGGGTGGAGGCCGGAAACATCCACGATCCCAAAGCTCGTCTTTTAGGAAAACATGCTGGAAGTGCTGGTTTGTTTTCGACTGTTAAGGATCTGCAAATCTTTCTGGAACATTACTTGAAAGATGATTTTGCTGAAAACTTGAGCCGAAATTACTCTCCCTTAGATGATAAAGAGCGTTCGCTAGCTTGGAATCTGGAGGGAACCTGGCTCGACCATACGGGCTATACAGGTACCTTCATCATGTGGAATCGAGAGATACAGGAAGCCGCTATCTTTTTATCCAATCGAACGTATGAGAAGGATGAGCGTGCCCAGTGGATAATCGATCGAAACCAAGTCATGGATATGATTCGTAGGGAAGAGTAGGGAGAAGCATGTCAAAAACCGTAAAAGGAACTCTATATACAGTAGTTGCAGGGATTGCTTGGGGCTTGTCTGGAACCAGTGGTCAATACCTGATGGCACATGGGATTTCCGCTCTAGTCTTGACCAATCTGCGACTTATCATTGCAGGCTTGGCACTGGTAGTCTTATCCTATATGACTGCAAGGGATAAATTCCTATCTTTTTTAAAGGACAGAAAAAGCCTTTTATCTCTGCTGTTGTTTGCCTTGTTTGGACTTTTCTTAAACCAGTTTGCCTATCTTTCTGCCATTCAGGAAACCAATGCTGGAACGGCGACAGTTCTCCAGTATGTATGTCCCATTGGGATCTTGGTTTATACTTGTATCAAGGACAGGGTGGCACCAACTCTGGCTGAGATTATTTCGATTGGATTGGCGATAGGAGGAACTTTTCTTATCGCAACGCACGGGAAACTTGACCAGTTGTCTGTCACACCAGCTGGTCTTTTCTGGGGACTCTTTTCTGCCTTGACCTATGCCCTCTATATCATTCTTCCCATCGCTTTGATTAAGAAGTGGGGAAGTATGTTGGTGATTGGTGTAGGAATGGTTATTTCTGGTGTAGTGGCTATTCCCTTTACAGGAGTCTTACAGGCTAGCATACCAACCAGCTTAGATTTTCTTTTTGCATTTGCTGGCATTATCATCATCGGAACGGTTTTTGCCTATACAGCTTTCCTAAAGGGAGCTAGTCTGATAGGACCAGTTAAGTCTAGTTTATTGGCTTCCATAGAACCCATCTCAGCTGTTTTCTTTGCCTTTCTGATTATGAAAGAGCAATTCTATGCGATTGATTTTGTCGGTATGGCTATGATTTTACTTGCGGTAGCCATCATTTCTTTGAAAGATTTGTTGATAGAAAACAAACGGAAGGTTGAATGAGAAACTAGTTACTCGTAAAAAGTGGTTGGTTTGAATATCCTATCGAAATATTGATTACGGCTAAGGAATAGGAGTGGAATTTTATAAAATTTTAAGTTTCTTTTCTTACAATAAACCAATCTTTAATTGCTAGGAGGAGGAGATATGAAAATTTTACAAAGCATTCACCCAACTAAGCCCCTGCGCTACTTGAGATGGTTTGACATTCTGATTATTACAGTTCTAATGTTTGGCCTGTTTATCATTCGCTCAACGGAGCTCTTTTTAGCAAGTATGTTTCCGACAGGTTTGTCAACTACAATGAATACGGCAAGTGATACTGTCGGCGAAGGAGCGGCCTATTCGAGCAACTTCACTCTGCAAGTGATATTTCTGACCTTGGCCTTGCTTTACCTTTTGATTCGGAATTATGATTTCAAACAACTTCCTATTCGTTGGACCTGGTCCCTTCTCTTTTGGGTTCCATTTATATTTGCCATTGTGGGATTGTTTGGAGACTTGGTGACGACACTAACTGGTGAATACAATTACTTAAATCCAGCTCTTTTTGCCCACATAGATCCCATGGAAATTATACGGAAATTCCTAGCACTTAGTCCGATGGCAACTGCCTATGCCTTGCTAAATGGCTTCTATGAAGAGTTTTTCTTTCTAGGGTTGTTGACCTCAGTGAAAGAAAAGCACAAGTGGCGGGTTTTGTTTTATTCTACCATTATTCGGATTTCTTTTCACACTTATCAAGGGTTGGTGTGGGCACTGGTTATTGGTGTAGTTTATGGTTTATTCTATTATTTTCTATACAAGTATAAGGTTAAAAATCTTTTGCCATTCTTCCTCATGCATGCTCTGGCAGACATGTTTGGGTCTAGTCTCATGTATCTCTTGATTGCTTGGGGAAGGTAAGAATCAGAAAAATCCACTCAGTTGAGTGGATTTTGTGTGTATAGATGACTAGTCTTTATTTTCGTGTGGTAAGATCAAGTTTAAGATGATACCTGTCATAGCTGATAGGGCGGTACCTGAAAGGGTAACTGGTCCTACTTTGAGGATGGCACCACCAAGTCCGAGTACCAACATAGCACTTGCGATGATGAGGTTACGCATTTGACTGAAGTCAACGCGTTCCTTGATCAAGACCTTCAAACCGTTGCTGGCGATAACTCCGTAGAGAAGGATGGACATCCCGCCAAGCACAGCATTTGGAATAGTTGAAATCAAGGCAGTAAATTTACCTAGGAAGCTAAGCGCGATTGCGATAAAGGCTGCGTTACGGATAACTGAGACGGAAGCGATACGAGTCATCCCGATAACCCCTGTATTTTCACCGTAAGTCGTATTAGCTGGTCCACCGAGGAAGGCAGATACAGATGTTGCGATCCCGTCACCGAGAAGTGTACGGTGAAGCCCTGGTTCTTTCAGGAATTGACGTCCACAGATTTGGCTCAAAACTGTGTGGTCTCCGATGTGTTCTGAAATAGTTACAATAGCGATTGGCAAGATAGCGATTGTTTCAGGACCGAAGTAGAGGTTGTACTCTTTAAAGGCTCCGCCTGTACTAAATGGTAAGTAGAAACCAGGGATTTCAAACCAGTTAGCTTCTAGGACTGGTGTAAAGTCAACCAAACCAAGTATCATAGCGAAGATATAACCACCGATGATGGCGAAGAGGAAAGGAATAATACGAAGGAAGCCTTTTCCTTTTGTATTGATAAAGGCTGCAATCAAGAACGTAACAACGGCTACAAGAGCGTTTTTCCAGTTTCCGTCTGCTACAAGTCCAGCATTCGTAACAGCTGAATTTGCTAGTCCAAGACCGATAACGATAATCATAGGTCCGATAATGATTGGTGGCAAGAGTTTGTCAATCCATTTTGTACCAGCGAAACGAACACTAGCAGCTACCAGGACATAGACCAAACCAGTCAGGATAACCCCAGTTTGAGCAGCAGAGACGTCGCCACCCATCTCTTTCATAGCTAGAGACATGGCTGTGATAAAGGCGAAGGATGATCCGAGATAAACTGGAACCTTAAAGCCAGTAGAGATCATGTAGATGAGTGTACCAACACCAGATGCAAAGAGAGCAACCGATACGGGCATTCCCAAAATTAAGGGAACGAGAATGGTTGCACCAAACATGGCAAACACGTGCTGGAAGCTTAGAAGAATGCCTTTACCAGCTGAAGGACGTTGATCAACGTCTAGTAACAAGTCAACAGTTGATTCCTGTTTCATAAAAACCTCACTTTTGGGCATCAAAAAGAGCCCATTATTTTACAGCAATAGGCTCTCAGAGTAAGACTTCTTTAAAATAGATTATTCCATTCTTAAAGAACTTCATATATATCCGCGTCTTCGTCACCTCACAGGATGACATTAAAAACCTTTGCTTGTGATAGTATAGCAGAAAAAATTCGTTTTGTAAACGAATTTTTCCCGAGTCTAGAAATAAAAGAGCGAGGCAGATTTTGTAAATCATTTTTTCCCGAGCCTAGAAATGAGGGGAGGTATGATTTTGTAAATCATTTTTGCCCAACTTTAAACAAGGGCGCGCTATTGATAGGATTAAAGCGGGCGTTTGTTGGGCATGCCAGCCTTACGTGGATATTTGTTTGGGGTTTCCTTTTTCTTTTCGACGACTGTGATATAGCGTGGATCTCCATTTGGTAGGGCGTAGCTGAGATTGTCCTCCACCTTGCTAAAGAGGAGATTGAGGGCATTCTTGGCTTCTAGCAATTCCTCAGGCGCATTGCTGGCCTTGAGCGCCAATAGTTTTCCACCGACTTTAAGATAAGGAATTGTCAGTTCAGACAAGATCTGCATCCGGGCAACTGCGCGAGCCGTCACCATATCAAACTGGGCACGGAAGTTCTTGTCTTGGGCAAAGTCTTCAGCGCGTCCATGGTAGAAGTGAACACCATCCAAATCCAACTCCTGAGCCAAAAGCTGAAGGAAGTTGATGCGCTTATTGAGCGAATCAATGATGGTCACATCTAGCTGAGGATAGAGAATTTTCATAGGAAGACTAGGAAATCCTGCCCCAGCCCCGATATCAAGAAGTTTGATATTTTCATTGGGAATCAAACCCTGCAGGATGGGTGCAATCGAATCATAAAAATGTTTGAGATAAACTTCTTCCTTGTCTGTAATAGCGGTCAAATTAATCTTTTCATTCCACTCGACCAAGAGTTCAAAATAACGTTCAAATTGTTCTTTTTGCTGGTCCGAAAGTGGAAGATTTTGCTCGGCAAGCAGGTTGTAAAATGTTTCTGGTTTCATAGTTATTTCCTTCTTTAGTATCATCTTATTTTACCATATTCATTAAAAATTTGATATACTGGTAGTAATCTAAAAGCAGAAAGGAATAAGATTATGACTTGGATTATTCTTGGAGTTTTGGCTCTGATTGTTATTTTTGTGATTGTTAGCTATAACGGTTTGGTTAAAAATCGTATGCAGACCAAGGAGGCTTGGAGCCAGATTGATGTTCAGTTGAAGCGTCGTAATGATCTGCTCCCAAACTTGATTGAAACAGTCAAAGGCTATGCCAAATATGAAGGTTCTACCTTGGAAAAGGTGACAGAACTTCGTAGACAAGTAGCCGCAGCAACTTCACCAGCTGAAGCGATGAAGGCCAGTGATGCCCTTACCCGCCAGATTTCTGGTATCTTTGCAGTAGCAGAGAATTACCCAGACTTGAAAGCTAGTGCTAACTTTATCAAATTGCAAGAAGAGTTGACTAATACAGAAAATAAAATTTCATATTCTCGCCAACTCTACAACAGTGTTGTCAGCAACTACAATGTAAAACTTGAAAGCTTCCCAAGTAACATCATCGCAGGACTATTTGGCTTTAAAGCTGCAGACTTCCTTCAAACACCCGAAGAGGAAAAGGCAGTTCCGAAAGTTGACTTTAGCGGTTTAGGTGACTAAGATGTTGTTTGATCAAATTGCGAGCAATAAACGAAAAACCTGGATTTTATTGCTGGTTTTCTTCCTGCTCTTGGCCTTGGTTGGTTATGCGGTTGGCTATCTCTTTATGCGTTCGGGTCTTGGTGGCATGATTATTGCCTTGATTATCGGCCTTATCTATGCTTTAACCATGATCTTTCAATCAACAGAGATTGTCATGTCTATGAATGGGGCGTGTGAGGTTGATGAGCAAACAGCACCAGACCTCTACCATGTAGTGGAAGATATGGCCATGGTCGCTCAGATTCCCATGCCGCGTGTTTTCATCATTGAGGATTCTTCTTTAAATGCTTTTGCAACCGGCTCTAATCCGCAGAATGCGGCAGTTGCGGCAACGTCGGGTCTCCTAGCAATTATGAATCGTGAGGAGCTAGAAGCTGTTATGGGGCACGAGGTCAGTCATATCCGGAACTACGATATCCGTATTTCGACCATTGCTGTTGCCCTTGCCAGTGCCATTACCCTTCTGTCTAGTATGGCAGGACGGATGATGTGGTGGGGTGGCGCTGGTCGCAGACGAAGTGACGACGATCGAGATGGAAATGGATTAGAGATTATCATGCTTGTCATCTCTCTCTTAGCCATTGTTCTGGCACCTCTCGCTGCAACCTTGGTACAACTAGCCATTTCCCGTCAGAGGGAATTTTTGGCGGATGCATCCAGTGTGGAGCTGACTCGCAATCCTCAAGGGATGATCAATGCCCTGCGTAAGTTGGAGGATAGCGAGCCGATGCATCACCATGTTGACGATGCCAGCAGCGCTCTGTACATCAATGATCCCAAGAAAGGTGGTGGACTTCAAAAACTCTTTTATACCCACCCACCTATCTCAGAGCGAATCGAACGCTTGAAACACATGTAAAAAAATCCAGAGGTCATCTCTGGATTTTTGCTATGTCCAAAATTTATAAATCTTCTAAATCAACGACTTCCAAACCATGTTCTGTCAAACGATAGAGACTCGTACAGACCTCTTTTAAGAAACGTCGGTCATGCGAAACAGTGATCAGGCCGCCTGGATAGGAGCCAAATAGTTTTCTGATTTCGGGTTGAGAAGTGGGAGAAAAGTTTCGTGTGGGCTCATCCAGAAGGAGAAAGTTTGGTTTGCGCAACACTAAATCCAAAAGTAGGAGTTTACCTTGTTGCCCACCAGATAGGGAGCGGATTTGGTGGTGCATCTCTGGATAGCTGAAATTGAGACTGGCTAGGTGAGATTGGATTTTCTGTAGTTCTTCTTTTTGTCCAGTGTGGCTGAGGTAGGCTACTGGAGATAAATCCAATTGCAGTTTTTTATGGTAATCTTGTGGCATAAAACCAAGCGATATTTCTCTTTTGGCGCTGAGCAGTTGTTGCAACTTGGCTAACAGAGTTGATTTCCCAACACCATTTGGCCCGATGATACCGATTTTATCTTGGCCACGGACAGTTAGTTGTAACTCCTGAGCTAAAACGCGCTCGCCAATGGACAAACTTTCTTTTTCCAGTTGGATTAAGACTTTAGAAGTTGGTAATGGTTGGATATCTGAGAAGAAAAGTTGGATTTGTTCTTCTTCAAGTGGTTTCTGGGTCATTGACTGGGCCTCCTTTTCAAAGCGTTTTTCTTGAGAGAGAACATTTTTCATCTTTTTAGCCAATAGGCGACCGGCAACATCATTTTTAGTGTTACGTAAGGCAGTTTCTACATTTTGCTTGACGCGGCGATGCTTTTCCATGGTTTTGTCATAGGCTCTCTGGTCGTTAGCAGCTTGCTGGCTTTGTCTTGCAAAATTAGCTTTTCTCTGCTCACTGTAGCGATCATAGTCTAAATGCTCGACTAGCGTTTCTGCTTCTTTCCGGTGCTTGACCAGTCGCAAGTGGACAATAGTATCTGCCGTATGAGAAAGAAAGTCTTCATCATGGGAAATGAAAATAACAGTTTGCCTAATCTTTTGAATCTGCCTTTTTAGCCAATCAACCGTCTCAAGGTCTAGGTCATTTGAAGGTTCATCTAAAAATAGAATCTCAAAAGGTTTTGCTAACTCGTGGATGAGCTGAATTTTCAAAGCTTCGCCCCCTGATAGACTGCCAATTTCTTGGTAGCTAGCAAAACGGTCGCTATCAAAGTGCAACTCCTCCGCCAAACGATAGAGGATACTGTAGTCTAATTCAGTAGAATCCAAAAAGAAGTAGTCATGTAGAGTTTTCTTTTTCAGGTCATCAGCTAGTTTTTGAGGAATGTAGGCCAGTGATTGAGAATCAGACTGTATGTCGCCCTTGATAGTAAAATCAGGCAATGCTTCCCCCATTAAAGCTCGTAGTAAGGTCGATTTGCCGTTTCCTTCTTCACCAATAATAGCAACCTTTTCCCCGTCTTGGATAGTCATGGTTAGGTCAGAAACAAGATCTCGTAAATCTTTGTTTTGTGTGATGGTTAGATGATTGATTTTTATCATATTGTTGCCCTTTCTAGAATGTCGATAGTGCATAACAAAAAGCTCTACTTTATCTAGTAGAGCCCAAAGTCACTGTCAAAACTCTATTATCCTCGTTGAAAAACTCGTCAAACTAGCTTGGAGTTGCCTAACCCAACCCAAGAGGAGCATAGCTTTCTAGTTTTTCGATTTTCAATGGGGACAAGATACTAGAAAATCTAGTATAAAAAGAGCACACAAAAAGAGACAAAAACAAGATCTACTAAATAAAGTTCTTTATTTGATAGACTTAGTTGTTCATGTCTCCCTTACCTCCGAGTATTAGTACCTCTATCCTATACCTTTCAGGAAATTTTGTCAATAGAAAACAAGTGATTTCAAGATCTAAAAACCGAAAACAGGTCCATAGAGAGTCAGTACGTGTTTGACATGTTCGTAGTGGAACTTGTCATAGTTGCGCCAAGCAGTACGAGCTTGATCGTTTAGTTTTAGACTACCCAGTCCAATCAGAAGACTGATACGTTGGTAAAATTTCTCAAGGTCGATTAAGATACTATTGTCCAGCTTTTCTGCTTTTTTTAGTTCCTTAAGAGTGCTGTTTAGCAGCTCTTGTAGTCGAAGATCATCGGCTGTGCCTTGTTTGCAGCTTTGGTAGCTTTTATTTAACTCGGAAAGGAGTTGGTAAGCTTCAGTGATGAGTGCTTTGTCTTCCATATGAGCATCCTCCTTGCTCTAGTGTATTCTTGCCTATAGTATAGCACTAATAGGAAAGTTTGTCATAGTAAATATGTTAAAAATGAGATTTTAATATCAAAGTTTGGAAAGCTGACTTATAGCCTTTTCATGGTATAATCAAGTGAGTACATCTTTATGGAGGAAATATGAAGTTAAACATTCAAGAAATTCGTAAGCAGCCTGAAGGCCTACACTTTGAACAAGCTTTAGACCTGGCAGCAGACTTGCGTAAACGGAATCAAGAGATTTTAGATGTCAAAGATATCCTTGCAGTGGGGAAGGTGCAGTACGAAGACCGTCTGTATTTCTTAGACTATCAGTTGTCATATACCATTGTTCTTGCTTCCAGTCGTAGTATGGAGCCAGTTGAGTTGACTGAGTCTTATCCAGTGACAGAGGTCTTCATGGAAGGCGCAACCAACCAACTAGATCAGGAAGTTTTAGACGATGACTTGGTCCTGCCTATCGAAAATGGGGAAATCGACCTTGCTGAGAGTGTTTCAGATAATATCTTGCTAAACATTCCAATCAAAGTCTTGACAGCTGAAGAAGAAGCTGGTCAAGGTTTTGTGTCTGGAAATGACTGGCAAATCATGACAGAGGAAGAGTACCAAGCTCAACAAGCAGTCAAGAAAGAAGAAAACAGTCCATTTGCTGGCTTGCAAGGACTGTTTGATGGAGACGAGTAGATGGTTTTATCCAAGAAACGTGCCCGTCATGTCATAGAGGAAATTATTGCTCTTTTTCCAGATGCTAAGCCTAGTCTTGATTTTCGCAATCATTTTGAACTCTTGGTTGCGGTGATGTTGTCAGCTCAGACGACAGATGCAGCGGTAAATAAGGCCACACCAGGCCTCTTTGCTGCCTTTCCAACACCACAATCTATGTCTGTAGCAACTGAAAGTGAAATTGCTTCACACATTTCTCGTCTGGGACTTTATCGAAATAAGGCTAAATTCCTAAAAAAATGTGCCCAACAGTTACTAGACGATTTTGATGGCCAGGTTCCTCAGACTCGTGAGGAATTAGAAAGTCTAGCTGGTGTTGGTCGTAAAACAGCAAATGTAGTTATGAGTGTGGGGTTTGGAATCCCAGCCTTTGCAGTGGACACTCATGTCGAGCGTATCTGTAAGCACCACGATATTGTTAAAAAATCGGCCACACCCCTCGAGGTAGAAAAACGTGTCATGGATGTTCTGCCTCCAGAGAAATGGTTAGCTGCCCATCAGGCCATGATTTACTTTGGACGGGCTATCTGTCACCCAAAGAACCCAGAATGCGATCACTATCCACAATTATATGATTTTAGTTCGTTATAAGATGAAAAAATTATGTTTTTTTCTTGCATTGATCCTTTCTTTGTGATATAGTAATAACAATAAAATATTCCTTTAAACCTGTCCCGTGAGGCAGGCAAGGAGCCGGATCAATAGATAGCCGAAGTCTATACTCTTTACAGTAGGGCTAGTTTGGCTATACATTCTGAAGTCTCCTTGTTTAAGGAGACTTTTCTTTTTGGAGGTTTGTCATGAGGACAAAAGAAGTTGTAGACGAATTGACCGTCAAACGAGCGATTACTCGGATTACCTACGAGATTATCGAACGCAACAAAGATTTGAATAGAATCGTTCTGGCTGGGATTAAAACACGTGGAGTTTTTATCGCCCATCGTATCCAAGAACGTTTGGAGCAGTTAGAAAATGTCTCTGTTCCCGTAGTAGAATTGGATACCAAACCTTTCCGTGATGATGTCAAAAGTGGGGAAGATACCTCTGTAATCTCTGTTGATGTGACAGATCGAGAAGTCATTTTGGTGGATGATGTGCTCTATACAGGTCGTACTATTCGTGCAGCTATTGACAACATCGTCAGCCATGGTCGTCCTGCTCGCGTGAGTTTGGCAGTCTTGGTTGATCGTGGCCACAGAGAACTTCCAATCCGTCCGGACTATGTTGGGAAAAACATCCCAACTAGTCGTTCTGAAGAAATCATCGTAGAGATGACAGAACTGGATGGACAAGACAGAGTACTAATCACAGAACAAGCCTAAACACCAAAAGGAGTAAAAAAATGTCAGAAAATCAACAAGCTTTGCAACATGTCGTTTCTATGGAAGACCTTACTGTAGAACAAGTAATGAAATTGATTAAACGAGGAATCGAATTTAAAAACGGAGCGAGTGCTTCTTATGAGGAACAACATATCGTTTCCAACCTTTTCTTTGAAAGTTCAACTCGTACCCACAAATCCTTTGAGGTAGCAGAACTGAAACTTGGACTTGATCTTTTGGATTTCGATGTGAAGACCAGTTCAGTGAATAAGGGTGAAACACTCTATGATACAATCTTGACGCTGTCTGCACTTGGAGTAGATGCCTGTGTCATTCGTCACCCAGAGGTGGACTACTATAGAGAATTGATTGCTAGCCCGACCATCACAACTTCAATTATCAATGGTGGGGACGGTTCAGGGCAACACCCTAGCCAAAGTTTGCTTGATTTGATGACAATTTATGAAGAATTTGGACATTTTGAAGGTCTTAAGGTGGCTATCGCTGGTGACCTCAACCACTCACGGGTAGCTAAGTCTAATATGCAAATCCTTAAACGCTTGGGAGCGGAGCTTTATTTTGCAGGTCCTGAGGAATGGAGAAGTGAGGAGTTTGAATATTACGGTCGCTTTGTATCAATTGATGAGGTGATTGATCAAGTAGATGTTATGATGTTTCTTCGTGTGCAGCATGAACGTCATGAAATTGTGACAGGATTTTCAAAAGAAGACTATCATAACCAGCATGGATTGACACAAGAACGCTATGACCGCCTGAAAGAAAAAGCAATCCTTATGCACCCAGCTCCAGTCAATCGTGATGTGGAAATTGCTGACCACTTGGTAGAAGCACCGAAATCACGTATTGTTCAACAAATGACTAACGGTGTTTTTGTCAGAATGGCAATCTTAGAATCTGTATTGGCCTACAGAAAAGCAAAATAAGGTACAAAACGTTAAAAGATGTCTGAGAGCATCAACGAGAGGTGAGTAGATGAAAAAACGACTTCTAGTATTAGAAGATGGGACAGTATTTGAAGGACATGCCTTCGGAGCAGATATTGACGTAACGGGGGAAATCGTCTTTAATTCAGGGATGACTGGTTACCAAGAGTCTATAACAGACCAGTCTTACAATGGACAAATTTTAACATTTACCTACCCTTTGGTGGGAAATTATGGAATTAACCGTGACGACTACGAGTCAATCAATCCTACCTGCAAGGGAGTAGTAGTTTTTGAAGAAGCGCGTAGAGCAAGCAACTGGCGCAATCAAATGACCTTGGATGAGTTCTTGAAAGCAAAGAAAATCCCAGGTATCTCAGGAATTGATACCCGGGCTTTGACAAAAATCATCCGTAAGCATGGTACCATGCGTGCGACCTTGACACATGTTGGAGACAGTATGGATCATATCACAGATCAGCTCCAAGCGACAGTTCTACCGACAGATAATATCAAACAAGTCTCTACAAAGACAGCTTATCCTGCTCCTGGAGTTGGATTGAGTGTCGTATTGGTAGACTTTGGACTTAAGCATTCTATCTTACGCGAACTTTCTAAGCGCAACTGTAATGTGACCGTGGTTCCTTATTCAACAACGGCAGAAGAAATTCTTCACCTCAATCCTGACGGGGTCATGTTGTCAAATGGTCCAGGTAACCCAGAAGATATCCCTCAAGCACTTGATATGATTCGTGGTGTGCAAGGGAAGATTCCAATCTTTGGTATCTGTATGGGACACCAACTTTTTGCTATGGCAAATGGTGCTAAGACTTATAAAATGAAATTTGGTCACCGCGGATTTAACCACGCGGTACGTGAAATTGCAACAGGGCGTGTAGACTTTACTAGCCAGAACCATGGTTATGCAGTTAGTCGTGAGAATTTGCCAGAGCACTTGATCATTACGCATGAAGAAATCAATGACAAGTCAGTAGAAGGTGTTCGTCACAGATACCAACCAGGTTTCTCTGTGCAATTCCATCCAGACGCAGCTCCTGGGCCACATGATGCAAGCTATCTCTTTGATGAATTTATCGAAATGATGGAGTCATTTAAATCTGCTAATCGCTGATATAACAAACTCTGTCATAGACTTGTCGAATAAAAAGGCAAGTCCTTTCTTTTAGTTGAGCAATGAGATGCTGAAAATTTTTACACTCGATTTATTATTGAAAAATCGTCGGAGAATTTATTTAATGTCGCTCTGTGAGGCGACGAATAGAAAGGCAGGTCGTTTCTTTTAGTCGCTATCAGGCGAACTAAAAACTCCCTGCACTAGATTTTTTATCGAAAAATATCGTTTCTCTAAAAAATCGTCGGAGAATTTATTTAATGGCAACCTGAGAGTTGCCGAATAGAAAGGAGAAGATACATTGTTCGCGGAAGTGAACACGCCCTAAGAACTGTGTGAAAAAGATAAACATCGTCTTGACGCTAAAGGCGTCTGCACCGAGTTTCCTATTTTCACTATGTTCTTTACGGGCTTTGTATCATAAACTATGCCTAAACGTACTGATATTCAAAAAATTATGGTGATTGGTTCTGGTCCAATTATTATTGGTCAGGCTGCTGAGTTTGACTACGCTGGGACCCAGGCTTGCTTGTCTTTGAAAGAGGAAGGTTATGAAGTTGTCTTAGTAAACTCAAATCCTGCAACCATCATGACGGATAAGGAGATTGCAGACAAGGTTTACATCGAACCAATTACACTTGAGTTTGTGACACGTATTCTCCGTAAGGAACGTCCGGATGCTTTGCTTCCAACTCTTGGTGGGCAAACAGGGCTCAATATGGCCATGGAATTGTCTAAAAATGGTATCTTAGATGAGCTTGGTGTCGAACTTCTGGGTACTAAATTGTCTGCCATTGACCAAGCTGAGGACCGTGACCTCTTTAAACAATTAATGGAAGAGCTTGAGCAGCCAATTCCAGAATCTGAAATTGTCAACACAGTAGAAGAAGCTGTTGCTTTTGCTGCGTCAATCGGCTACCCAGTGATTGTTCGCCCAGCCTTTACCCTTGGTGGTACTGGTGGTGGTATGTGTGCCAACGAGGAAGAATTGCGCGAAATCGCTGAAAATGGTTTGAAATTGTCACCTGTTACCCAATGTTTGATTGAGCGTTCAATCGCAGGTTTCAAGGAAATTGAGTACGAAGTGATGCGCGATTCAGCTGACAATGCCCTTGTTGTTTGTAACATGGAAAACTTTGACCCCGTTGGGATTCACACAGGGGATTCCATCGTATTCGCCCCTGCGCAAACCATGTCAGACTATGAAAATCAAATGCTCCGTGATGCGAGCTTGAGCATCATTCGTGCCCTCAAGATTGAAGGTGGATGTAATGTTCAGCTAGCACTTGATCCACACAGCTTTAAATACTATGTTATCGAAGTAAACCCACGTGTATCACGTTCTTCAGCCCTTGCTTCTAAAGCGACAGGTTATCCGATTGCCAAGTTAGCTGCTAAGATTGCCGTTGGTTTGACCTTGGATGAGGTTATCAACCCAGTCACAGGTTCAACATATGCCATGTTTGAACCAGCCCTTGACTACGTCGTTGCCAAGATTCCACGTTTCCCATTTGACAAGTTTGAAAAAGGTGAGCGCCGTCTGGGTACCCAGATGAAGGCGACTGGGGAAGTTATGGCGATTGGTCGTAACATCGAAGAGTCACTTCTCAAGGCATGTCGCTCTCTTGAAATTGGAGTTCACCACAATGAAATGCCTGAACTGGCAACTGTTTCGGATGATGCCTTGATTGAAAAGGTTGTGAAAGCCCAAGATGACCGTCTCTTCTACGTATCAGAGGCTATTCGCCGTGGCTACACCCCAGAAGAAATTGCTGAATTGACCAAGATTGATATCTTCTATCTTGATAAACTCTTGCATATCTTTGAAATCGAGCAAGAATTGGGTGCTCATCCACAAGATCTAGAAGTTTTGAAAACAGCTAAGCTAAATGGCTTCTCAGATCGTAAGATTGCTGAACTTTGGGAAACGACAGCTGACCAAGTTCGCCAACTTCGTTTAGAAAACAAGATTATCCCAGTCTACAAGATGGTCGATACCTGTGCGGCAGAGTTCGACTCTGAAACGCCATATTTCTATTCTACCTATGGCTGGGAAAATGAATCTATCAGATCTGACAAGGAATCCGTCCTAGTCCTAGGTTCAGGTCCAATCCGTATCGGTCAAGGGGTTGAGTTTGACTACGCAACTGTTCACTCTGTTAAGGCTATACAGGCGGCTGGTTACGAAGCCATCATTATGAACTCAAACCCAGAGACTGTTTCGACGGACTTCTCTGTGTCTGACAAGCTCTACTTTGAGCCATTAACTTTTGAAGATGTTATGAATGTCATTGACCTTGAGCAACCAAAAGGCGTTATCGTTCAGTTCGGTGGTCAAACAGCCATCAACCTTGCGGAGCCTTTGGCAAAAGCAGGTGTGACCATCCTTGGTACCCAAGTAGCTGACTTGGACCGTGCCGAAGACCGTGACCTCTTTGAACAAGCCCTTAAAGACTTGGATATTCCACAGCCACCAGGACAAACAGCAACCAATGAAGAAGAAGCGGTTCTTGCAGCTCGCAAGATTGGTTTCCCAGTCCTCGTTCGTCCATCTTATGTCTTGGGTGGACGTGCAATGGAAATCGTTGAAAACGAAGAAGACCTTCGTTCTTACATGCGTACGGCTGTTAAGGCCAGTCCAGACCACCCAGTTCTTGTTGATTCATACATCGTTGGGCAAGAGTGCGAAGTTGATGCCATCTCAGACGGGGAAAATGTCCTCATCCCAGGTATCATGGAGCATATCGAACGTGCCGGTGTCCACTCAGGTGACTCCATGGCCGTTTACCCACCACAAACCTTGTCTCAAAAGGTGCAGGAAACTATCGCAGACTATACTAAACGCTTAGCAATCGGCCTCAACTGTCTTGGGATGATGAACATTCAGTTTGTCATCAAGGATGAAAAAGTCTACGTTATTGAGGTCAATCCACGCGCCAGCCGTACGGTTCCATTCCTTTCTAAGGTAACCAATATTCCTATGGCTCAGGTAGCGACCAAGCTCATTCTTGGTCAAAGTCTTGAAGAACTTGGATACCAAGATGGACTTTATCCAGAAAGCACTCGCGTTCATATCAAGGCGCCAGTCTTCTCCTTTACGAAACTAGCTAAGGTAGACAGCTTACTCGGTCCTGAAATGAAGTCAACAGGGGAAGTTATGGGTTCTGATACTACTTTGGAAAAAGCTCTCTATAAGGCCTTTGAAGCTTCCTACCTACACTTGCCAACCTTTGGAAATGTTGTCTTTACCATCGCTGATGATGCCAAAGAAGAAGCCTTGGGCTTGGCTCGTCGTTTCCAAAATATCGGCTACGGTATCCTCGCGACAGAAGGGACAGCAGCCTTCTTTGCCAGTCATGGACTGCAAGCTCAACCTGTTGGTAAGATTGGTGACGATGAACAGGATATCCCAAGCTTTGTTCGCAAAGGAAAAGTCCAAGCGATCATCAATACTGTCGGAACCAAACGAACTGCTGACGAAGATGGTGAGCAAATCCGTCGTTCAGCCATTGAACACGGTGTGCCACTCTTTACAGCCCTAGATACAGCTAATGCCATGCTTAAGGTGCTAGAAAGCCGTAGTTTTGTCACAGAAGCGATCTAGTTGAGAAATATTTTTCACAGTTTTAAAGCCAGCGTCAGAAAACGCTGGCTTTTACAATACTGATATTGCTTATTTCAACTATCATTTCTTTTCTTAGGAATCATTCCAAAATGTGATATAATAAGGGAGAATTGGAAATGGGAAGCTATTTTCATTATATTTTCAAAAATCCCATTAAGAAAATAGGTAAAGACAGATTAGAAAGTGTAAAATTCCGATGTCTTCTTACAAAAAAGTCTCTCTTTCTGAGATCAACCAATCTATTGAAACTCCGAATAACAATCATTTTTGGCAAAATCTAAAAGCTTTTTTAGGACCTGGAGCCCTTGTAGCAGTTGGTTATATGGATCCTGGAAACTGGATTACCAGCGTGGTTGGTGGTGCTTCCTACAAATATAGTCTCTTATTTGTTATTTTGATTTCATCCATCATTGCCATGCAGCTACAACAGATGGCTGGAAAGCTCGGTATCGTAACTAAGATGGACCTAGCACAGGCAACTGCACATCATGCTCCCAAATGGCTCCGCTATGGTCTTTGGGTGATTTTAGAATTAGCTTTAATGGCAACAGACTTAGCCGAGGTTCTAGGTTCAGCGATTGCTTTAAATCTTTTATTTAATATACCGATTATGGTCGCTATCCTCTTAACCGTTTTAGATGTATTTTTGTTACTTTTATTGATGAAATTTGGCTTCAAAAAAATTGAAGCCATTGTTACGACCCTTATTTTAACCATATTAGCCATCTTTACCTATCTGGTAGCTTTATCCAATCCAAGTATTCAGGGTATCTTTGGTGGTTATTTACCGACTCCTACATTATTTGAAACAGCATTGCCAGGTCATGAAAGCCAATTGACCTTGGCTCTAGGAATTGTGGGTGCGACAGTCATGCCCCATAATCTCTATCTTCATTCATCCCTATCCCAAACAAGGAAAATCAATCACAAAGATAAGAAGGATGTTCGAAAAGCCGTGCGTTTTATGACCTGGGATTCAAATCTTCAGCTGTCCCTAGCCTTTATTGTCAATTCCTTGCTTCTCATTTTAGGTGCCTCCCTCTTTTTTGGTCATGCATCTGAAATTTCAGCTTTCTCTCAAATGTACAATGCTTTACAGGATTCGACGATAGCAGGAGCGATAGCTAGTTCAACTCTGTCAACTTTATTTGCCCTAGCTCTCTTAGCAAGTGGACAAAATTCGACCATTACAGGTACCTTGACAGGACAGATTGTCATGGAAGGTTTCTTGCATCTGAAGTTAGCTCAGTGGATTATCCGTATCGGTACCCGTATTTTTGCCTTGCTCCCTGTGATTATTGTTGCCGTCTTGTTTGGACATCAAGAAAAAACTTTGGATCAGTTATTGGTCTATTCACAGGTTTTTCTGTCAATCGCTCTTCCGTTTTCAATCTTCCCCTTAATCTATCTGACCTCTAAGAAGTCACTGATGGGAGAATTTACCAATGCCAAGTGGAACACAATCCTAGGTTACGCAGTTTCTATTATCTTGACCATTCTCAATATCAAGCTTCTTTTTGATATTTTTTAACCTCGTTTGAAATCAATCATAGTGTCAGCGTGAAGCTTGATAAAGAGAAAGTAGTAGTGGTTGATTCATAAAAATAAGTACAAAAAAAGAACAGTTGAAACTGTTCTTTTTATGATTATTTGAGACCGTATTTTACAAAAGTATACTCTGTAATATTTAAATCCTTATTAAATCAACGTTTCTAAAGGGAAAGTAGCTGTAAAATATTATATATATAGCGTATTGTTAAACCAAGACGGTACCAAAAAGGTACCAAAAATTAAGGTTTCGGAGCTTATAAAATAAAGAAAGATGTCTCAGGTGTTTGAGATTTTTTTTTGACAAGAAAAAACTCTTGAATATAATCCAAGAGTGAAAGGAATAGGACCGATGGTAGTCAGGGGTCTTTACAACCATAGGCTGAAGGCAGTCCCACACCCGTACCAGAAGACAGTACCTTTGAACGATCTGTTACCAGTCGTCCTACGTTATCCTATCCTTACTCATAGTTTAAGATAAATAACAGAGAATGTCAACAATAATTTTTATTACCTTAGGTGGTTGGAACATTTGACTTCTCCTTAATTGATTTATTCCAATTTCCTTTTGACAACAAGTAACCTATGACTTCTTATTCCTGTTGTAATCGGTCGGCAGCTTTTCAGCCTGCCGACACGACCCAACTAGTCTAATTCGTCATAGCTTGCTGTCAAAAGTTTTCTCGGCATAAAGAGGTTGTTCAGCGTTCTAGAGTTTGTTCGTAGATTTTTTTGATGACTTTGACAGCACTAACAAGTTTAATAGGTTTGAAAGTATTAAGTTGTTTTGTAAGGTTTTTGAATTCCTTTTGTTTCATGTAGTTTTGAGCCTGGTTTCGCCATACTCCAAGCTTTCTGCTAGCTATATTTAGACGGTCACGAAGTTGTGAAATTTTATTTTTCAAGCTATTGTTTTCAATTTCTAAAATTCGTTTTTGATTTTTAGTTTCTCGAAGTTCGTCTAATATCTCATTTTTATTACTTGCTACATTTCTCAGTATATTCAATTCCTTGTTTTGTTGCTGGATAGTGTGTGACAGTCTGCGGTTCTCGTAGAAGTGTTGGATCACAGATTTTATTAAATTATTGAGTGTTTCAGGGGAGAGTTTAATTTTTCCATCGAGAGTTTGTTTGCCTATTGTTCCATTTTCAATTTGACTGATATTCAGTCCTTCGAAATTTTGATATTTTTGAAGGTACTCTCGAAGTTGCTTGGTGAGTTCGTTGATAGTACCTTGTTTTGTCTTTATATCTTGGTTCATACTATCAATTGTTTCACTTTTACTACCTATGATGCTGTCTACGATATCTAGATCTTCTTTTTTGATATTAATTTCTTTTTCAAGATGTGATAGTGTATCTTGTTTTTCACTTAGATCATGATCTAGATTGGATAGCATTTCATTTTTTTCTTCGTTTAGAATTTTCAGTTCTTCGACTTTATTCATCAAACCTATCTCCATTTGGTTTAGTTCGCTGTTAAATTCCATTACTTTATCGATTTTTTCGTCGATTTGTTTTTCAATTTTTTGAAGAACCTCTTGCTTGTCCTTGTATTCCTGTGTTGATAAATGTTTTTTTGTACTATCAAGTTCTCCTCGTTGGAGATGAAAACCACGTTGAGATAAATACTTTGGGAGTTCATCTTGGATTTTTTTCAACTCTTCACGATTAAAAATTGATTTGGACGATAACTTTCCTTGCTTCATTGGTACAATTCCCATGTGCATGTGTGGTGTGTTTTCGTCTAGGTGAACACTAGCATAGGCAATATTTTCTAAACCATAGTTTTCAGCGAAATAATTTTTAGAAGTTTCAAAAAATCGTTTTGTCTCTTCGGGAGTAAGTTTAGCAAAAAAATCTTTATCAGATGTTATAATCCATTCATCGCATAGAACGGCATCTTTTCGAATAGCTCGTTTAGAAATTTTGTTCTCGTCTATATAGTTTTTGATTTGCTTTTCGTACGACATAGAGCGATCCCTATCTGTCAATTCATAATTTAAATGTGAGCGTTTGATATCGATATCCTTGTTACTGTGTTGCTTAAAAATACGTTCATTGTGTCTGTAAGCTCCACCTAAATTACCTGATTTGTACTTCGTCATTCTGGTTACAACATAACTCATAATTCATCCTTTCTCGGCTCAAAGGGTCGCCGAGCGTGTGGCTAAAAATTGCCACACATAAGCAAGCCTTTATGCGGTGTTCTTTACTGAGAACGGCACTACTTCCAAGTAAAGTATAACGCACTATACTTTGCCTCCGGAAAGTGTGCGGTCTCCGACGGTTTTGCTCTCTCGAAAGAGAGCAATCGGACTGTCGAAACAGTCCGATGAAAAGAGAAGTTCGAGCCACAAACTTCTCTTTTTGTTTCGCTCCGAGGAGCGAAAGGCATTCTTTGGAATGCCTAACGCCCCCCATAATAAGCAAGCTGTTTTTCTAATACTGGTCGTTCATGTTTTAATAAATCTTTCATCAACTGCAGATAGTCAGTATCAGATGTTTGATAGGTTTCTAAAATCTTTTTATATTTAGTTCTTGTGTTTCTATGTAATTTTTGCCAAACATTTTTATTACGTGTATATGCAACTAAATATATTTGAGTTTCAATTGGCAAATCATCAAACACAAAAGGTTTAAAGATAACAGAGTCAATGACCTCAAATATTTCTTCGACAGAGCGACTCCGTAGCTGAAATTCTAAACGCCACCAATGCTGGAACTGCTGGGCAAATTTCTTGTCTTCCTCAGAGCCATTTTCTAATTGTTCAACTTTTTTGTTATAGAGTCTGACTTGCTTTTCTGACCTGGAGGCGCCTAGATATTTAGTTTCTAGTTTTCCATTCTGGTCTCTCCATTCTTTGGTAGCAGTAGGGCGGCCTTTCTTTTCAAGAATAAACTCACTACAATCAACTTCAAATATATCAAAAGCTAAATCAACTCGAGAGATTGCAATATCTTCAAGATATGGTATAATTGTATCTAAGATATTAATATCAACTTGACGGAGTTTATTGGGGTTAAACTCTATCCTGAAAGGGCGAGCATTAAAGGCTTGTCCTTTTAATTTGTCGTAGTCTAGGAGGAGTCTAACGTGACTTCCGTCCCGAGTGATTGCTCTAAACATATCAGTCATAGCAGTCTGGAGGATAATGGCTGTATGATTTTCTATCAAACTTTTGAGATCAAGGAGTTTGATAGGTTTGATATAAGCGGTAATAGTGATGTTGTCCAAGCTAACTTTTAATTCCAAACAAACCTCCTTTCTTTTAGAGGTCGCCTGTCGGCGCCTCTTTTTTGTCTGCGCAAAGACCTACGTAAAATGACATTCTTGGGGGAGCAACCCCAAGCCGACTTCGTCGGACCATTTTCATTTTGCTACGGTCAAACTTGCCAAAAAACGGGTGTAGTAAATGCACATCAGATGTGCACATAGCGGGCTGTTAGAGGGGCCCGCGTTATAAATTTTGAGAAAGCTCAAAAATTTAGTCTTAAAATCTCGTTTTCAAAATATTTTCATAGTTGTTTTCATAATTATTTTAAGATTAAATGTTTTGCAAACTTGAAATAGTTTTTTTGAAAAAATCAACTCTCTCAATCAAAAATATTTTTTGGATCTTTTCGATGATATCTTCAGGAGGAATTTGCTTGTTATTCTTGTATGTAAAGAATCGGTCTTTAGCTTTTTTGATTTCTCCTAAATCGTCAGATTCATCAGCAAATAATAAATCATACAGTTCAAACCAACGTAATTCTGACTGTTTCCTAAATGAGTCAAAGTTTCTCCAGAAGAGGGTCCCTGCCTCCAATTCCTCAAACTTTTTGAAGAGATACTGTCTTTCAATTTTTCTACGTTCTTTAGGAATAAACATGCGAACATCTTCTACTGATACTCCAGAGTAAACTCGGTCATTTACAATTGCAATTGGTAGTCTTAAATATTTATCCTTATCAGATAAAATTCGATGGATAAATTGCTTGAGACTAAGTCGATTATCCAGTTTGTAGTGTACTAGATTAGGATTTAGCAAATCAAAGAAATCACTTGTCTGTTTCAACATTTCCAGAAAGACTTGTTCAGTAAGTTGTTCCTCTTCATAACTTTGAAAATTAATAGAGTAGGAAGTTAGCTGCTGGGTTAACTGTGCTCGAATACCAGGATCATTGCCAAAGAATATTTTTATCATTTTTATCACCTCATATTTCGTTGATATACATCCGATAAGGCAAGCTGTATCCGTAGAATACACCTTCTCTTTCTCGTTCAATCAGATTGTGCTCCTCCAACATACGTAGGATATTAATCATTTTCTTTTTTCCTACACCGAACATCTTTTGCATTTCAGACAAACGATAGGCCAGATAAATATTGCCTTCAGAGTCAATCCATCCTTTACTTGTAACCTCCTTTTGTTTATCTTTCAGGATTGTATAAACTACTATAGCATCGATACTCAAATCTTGGTAATAAGCGTCTTGAAAGAGGATTTTAGGGATATAGTAACAATTATCTTCAAAAATGTAAGTCATAGTATTTCCTATCTTTCATATTGTTGTAGCCATTTAGAGACTTTATGTTTATCGTACAAGGTCACTCCGTCAATGACCATGTGGGGCATGCCTTCACGTTGCCATTTGATAACGGTAGTAGTGGATACATCAAGCCAGCGGCATAAACCTGACATTCGTAGCATAGGTTTATAAAGTTCCTGATCTTCAAAAGCTTTTTCGATAGCTTTCTGAAGCATGGTATCGTAACGAGCAAGCAACTTCTTTTCTGTTGCTTTTGGGAGGTGGATGGTAAAGTTTTCTGTCATATTCTGACCCCTTTCTTAATTTTATAAACCCCGAAAGTTATTTTATAACTATTATTTTAAGTTAAAAAATAACTTATGTCAAGAAAAAAGTTATTTTTTAATTATTTGTGTTATAATTTTAAATATAAAATGCCAGAAAGGAAAAAAATGAGCGATAGACTAAAAGTTTTAAGAAAAGAAAAAGGATTGACTCAAGCTGACTTAGCAAAAGTTTTGAATACTAACCAGTCTCAATACGGGAAATATGAAAATGGAAAAACAAATCTTAGTATAGAAAATGCAAAAATTCTTGCAGGATACTTTGGAGTGTCCGTACCTTACTTACTAGGTCTTGATGATAATCCTGTATTAAAAGATCCAGGAGCACCTAAAGAAATGCTCAAAGATTTCTATAAAGTGTTGACAAAAGGTACGAGTATAGAGCATAAAATTACTAAATGGACTCCATTTGGTGATGAACTTGCCATTATACTTAAAGAACTCAATCAGTCAGAGGCATTGTCTGACTACATTGATTTTCTAGCAAGTAAAAAAGGCTTTAACCCTGTTTTGGTTAAAGCTGTTAAGGAATTTATAGCTGACGAGAAACAAGGCCTTATTCCATTCCTGATTAACAAATCAGGTGCAGAAGACTCTCCTTATCATTATGTTTGGGAGGCATGGATAAATTCTGACGAATACAAGAGACTGCAAGAGGAGAAAAAGAGTAAGAAATAACTGACAATCATGATTTCTTTATTTTATAAGCCCCGAAACCTTAAAAAATAAAGGAGAAATTAGAATGTCTATTATTAAATATAAAGCTAAAAAGTCTAAATCAGGGTATCTTTATAAGGTCAGAATCTACAGGGTGATTGATGGCAAACGTAAAGACTTCTTTAAAGGCGGTTTTAAGAGCCGTAGAGAAGCTAGACAGTATGAAGCTATGATTTACCACAAAAAAGCGTCAGGAGACCTCTCAGAACTTCTGAGAGTCTCTGAGAGACGTTTTGATGAAGTTTTTGAGGAATGGTTCAAAACTTATCAAAACACAGTAGAGAGGACGACAAGCGTCCGTACAGATGATTTGTTTAGAATTCATATCTTGCCAGTTCTTGGAAAGGTGAAAATTTCCAAAATTACTCCTTGGCAATGTCAGGACTTTATTACCGAAAAAGGTCAGACTTTTAGGAATATCAAACAGGTCAAATCTTACACTAGTCAAGTGTTTGATTTTGCTTTGAAAATGAAATTGATTACAGACAACCCAATGAAACAAGTGATACTCCCAAAAAGAGAGCGGAAGAAGTCAGATAACTTCTTTAGCGTTGAGGAGTTGCATGAGTTTTTAGCCATTATTAAGGCAGAAGAGCCTTATAAAAACTATGCCTTATTTCGTTTGTTGGCCTATAGTGGTTTAAGGAAAGGGGAGCTGTATTCTTTGAGGTGGTCTGACATCGATTTTGACAATCAATTACTTTCTATCAGCAAAAACCTAGGTAGAATCAAGGGGAAAGCCGTTGAGAAAAGCACCAAAAACAAGTTTTCAATACGGCAAATTCCTTTAGATACTGAGACAGTCTCGATTTTGAAAGAGTGGAAACAAAAGAGCAGAAAAGAAAAGGGGCAACTGTCAGTTACCCCATTGATTGATAGTGATTACATGTTTACGTTTGTTGGCCGAGATGGAAAGATAGAGCCTTTATATCAGGACTATATCAATAGTGTTCTAAAGCGCATTATTAGGAAACATGACTTGAAGAAGATAACTCCTCATGGATTCAGACATACTCATGCTACCTTGATGATTGAAGTAGGGGTTGACCCTGTCAATGCGGCCAAAAGGTTAGGGCATGCAAGTAGTCAGATGACCTTGGATACTTATAGCCATTCTACAGTAGCAGGAGAGAAGAAAGCTATCACAAAATTTGTAGATTATCTGGATAGTGCAAAAGGTTAGTTTTCCAAGACGGTACCAAAAACGGTACTAAAAACAAAAAAAGCCAATTCCAACTTCTTGGAAAAGGCTTTGTATCAACGTTTTTAAGCAATAAATGCGGTTGATTATTTGAGACCGTATTTTTTGTTGAAACGATCCACACGTCCATCTGCTTGAGTGAACTTTTGACGTCCAGTGTAGAATGGGTGTGAGTCTGATGAAATTTCCACACGGATCAATGGGTAAGTTTCGCCTTCGAACTCAACAGTTTCGTTAGAGCGTTTAGTTGAACCGCTAAGGAATTTGTAACCAGTAGTTGTGTCCATGAAGACAACTGGGCGATATTCTGGATGGATATCTTTTTTCATTTTGCAATATTTCCTTTCTGCCATGGTCTCTTTGCGAGCCATAGATTGTTACCTTACTAGTCTATCAGATTCTGAAAAGTTTGGCAAGTATTTTATCAGTTTTTAAGCAAGTTTTTTAACTTTTGATAGATGATTTCGTTTTCTTCTAGACTATAGGAATTGGCACCACTGGCTAATGGATGCCCTCCCCCGTCGTGTCGTTTGGCAATTTCATTGATAGGGGTGATTTTACTGCGCATTCGCACACGGAAGTGACCGTCAGCTTGCTCAACAAAGATAGCCCAAGCCTTAACGGTATCAATTCGACCAGGTGCTCCGACAATCGCCGCTGTTTCAGCATCCGTAACCTTATATTCTTTCAGGATTTCTTGAGTAAGCAGAATGCGTGCAGCTCCATTCTCATCGACTTCTAAGTGATCATAAACATACCCTTGTAGTTTTGCAATCTTGAAGCTCATGGTATCCATCTGACGAGACAATCCAGCAAAGTCAAAATCAACTTCTCGGAGCTGGCCAGCTATTCTAAAAGTACGAGCACTAGTCGACGGGTAGAGAAAACGCCCCGTGTCCCCGACAATTCCTGCATAGAGAAGTCGTGCTGCTTCACTAGACAAAGTTAGCTGATTTTCTTGAGCAAATAGGGCAATCATCTCACTAGCACTGCTTGAACTCGTATCGACCCAAGATAGGTCACCATAGATATCATCATTTGGATGGTGATCGATTTTGATGGTGAAATCAGCTTGTTCATAGCGTTTATCATCGATACGAGGACGATTCGCTGTATCACAAATAATAGCAAGGGCCCCTTGGTGGTCACTATCTTGGACAGCATCCATTTCCGCCATCCAAGTCAAAGTCGGTTCATTAAAACCGACTGCTTTGATAGTTTTTTCTGGGAAATGGTGTGTGAGAAGAGCTTTTAAACCTACCTGACTCCCTATGGCATCAGGATCTGGTTTCATATGACGATGAATGATAATGGTATCGTATTCTTTGATTTTCTCTAAAATTTGCTGGCAAATTTCCATAAATAACCTCAATTCTTTCTCATTTCATTGTAGCACAAGAATTTTTATTTTTAAAATGAAAAAGATATGATATAATGGAGAAAGATAAATTGAGGAGGACGATATGGCATTAGCAAAAATTGTATTTGCCAGTATGACCGGTAATACCGAAGAAATTGCAGATATTGTAGCAGATAAATTGCGTGACTTGGGCTTAGATGTCGATGTGGATGAATGTACGACTGTTGACGCTTCAGACTTCTTGGAGGCGGACATCGCGATTGTTGCAACCTATACTTACGGTGATGGAGAATTGCCAGATGAGATGATGGACTTCTACGAGGATCTAGCAGATCTCAACTTGAATGGCAAAATCTACGGAGTGGTCGGTTCAGGAGATACCTTCTATGACGAATTCTGTAAGGCTGTTGATGACTTTGATCGCGTTTTTGTAGCGACAGGAGCAGAAAAAGGTTCAGAGTGTGTTAAAGTGGACCTTTCTGCCGAAGAAGAAGACATCGAACGCTTGGAACAATTCGCAGAAGAATTAGCTGCAAAAGTAGGATAAGAATCAAACTGTGCTGACTGGAATAAGTCGGTGCGTTTTTTTATTAGTTATTTTGGGATTTTACTAGCCTATTTGATGGCTTTTTGATACAATAATTCAAATAAAGGAGGAGGTACTATGAATTTAGATATTATTCGGCAAGAAATTGATCAAATCGACGACCAAATCGCCAAGCTCCTAGAAGAACGGATGCACTTAGTTGAAGGGGTTGTCGCTTATAAGAAAGCATCTGGTAAGCCAATCTTAGATTCTAAGAGAGAAGAAGTTATTTTTGAAAAAGTCAAAAATCGAGTAGAAGATAAGCGCTATCAGGAGACCATCGTTGCGACTTTTTCAGACATTCTCAAACGTTCGCGTGCTTATCAGGATCAAAACATCAAATGAAAAAAGAACAATTCTATCCGCTAGGGATTTTACTGGCTGCCATGTTGGGAGGCCTTGTCCGCTACTTAGTTTCCACTTGGTTACCAGCCAGTCCAGACTTTCCTTGGGGCATCCTCCTTGTCAACTATCTGGGAATTTTCTGCTTGGTTTATCTGGTGAAAGGCTATCTGGTCTATAAGGGAACTAGTAAAGGCTTGGTTTTGGCGCTGGGGACGGGTTTTTGCGGAGGTTTAACAACCTTTTCTAGTCTAATGCTTGATGCCGTGAAACTGCTTGATACCGGGCGTTATCTTAGTTTAGGCATCTACTTATTTTTGAGCATTGGTGGAGGTCTACTCTTGGCTTATGTTCTAGGGAGGAAGAAATGGTAATCGTTTATCTTGCAATCGCCTGCGGGTTCGGAGCCCTAGTGCGTTATTTCTTTTCTCACTATAATCAAGCTTCTAAATTGCCTTTAGGAACTCTAACTGCCAATCTTCTCGGTTGTTTTTTGATTGGCTTACTCTACAATCATGTGGAGTCCAAGGAAGCCTATACCATCCTAGCGACAGGCTTTTGTGGTGGCTTGACGACCTTTTCAACCTTGAATGACGAGTTGCAAAGATTATTCAGTGACAAGAAGGTATTTTATAGCTATTTTCTCTTAACTTACATAGGCGGTTTTCTAGCGATTTTTTTAGGAATTCTGCTATAAACTTCTTTACTTTTAGTTGGAAATTTGGTAAACTGTATCTTGTGTGTAATGGACGCACAAAAATACAGTTTATCCGCTGAGGAAGGTTCCTCAAGATTGACAAAGATAGGAGAATAAAATGAATCCATTAATCCAAAGCTTGACTGAAGGTCAACTTCGTACAGATATCCCATCATTCCGTCCTGGTGACACTGTTCGTGTACACGCGAAAGTTGTCGAAGGAAACCGTGAACGTATCCAGATTTTTGAAGGTGTTGTTATTGCACGTAAAGGTGCTGGCATCTCAGAAAACTACACAGTTCGTAAAATCTCTAACGGTGTAGGTGTTGAGCGTATCTTCCCAATCCACACTCCACGTGTTGAAAAGATCGAAGTTGTTCGTTACGGTAAAGTACGTCGTGCGAAATTGTACTACTTGCGTGCACTTCAAGGTAAAGCAGCTCGTATCAAAGAAATCCGTCGTTAATTCGACTAAAAAACTCTGCTCATCAGCAGAGTTTTTCTCTAGCTCCCTTAGTTCAATGGATATAACAACTCCCTCCTAAGGAGTAGTTGCAGGTTCGATTCCTGCAGGGGGCAATATGAATAGTGTAAAAAACCGCTCTGCTGAGCGGTTTTCATCTATTCTTATCTTTTTATAATACCCACGTACGGATGGCATGGGCGACGCCGGATTCATCATTTGTTTTGGTGATGTATTTGGCGATTTTTTTGAGTTCTGGATTTCCATTTTCCATGACAACGGGATTTCCAACGACTTCGAGCATGGCACGGTCATTCTCTTCGTCTCCGATCGCCATGGTTTCATCTGTGGTCAATCCGAGTTTTTCGGCTAGGTGAGTGATGGCTGAACCCTTGTCTACATTCTTTTTAAGGAGCTCAAGGTAGAAAGGAGCTGATTTGTTAATAGAGTAGCGCTCGTAAAATTCGGCTGGAATCTTTTCAATCGCAGCATCGAGAATTTCTGGTTCATCGATAAACATACACTTGACGATTTCCTTCCCAGCCATTTCTTCGGGAGTACGGTAGAAAATGGGCATGTTGACGAGGGTCGATTCGTGCACCGTGTACTTTCCGATATTGCGATTGGCAGTATAGATACCGTCCTTGGTAATAGCGTGCATGTGGACACCGAGCTTGCGACTGAGAAATTCCATATCCAGATAATCCTCATAGGTCAAGGATTCGCTGATAATTTCATGGCCAGTAGCAGTTTCTTGGACAAGGGCACCGTTGAAGGTTACCACATAGTCACCCTCGTCTCTCAACTGCAAGTCGTCCAGAAGTTTGGCAACGCCTGCGATAGGACGACCGGTTGCAATCACGACCTTGACGCCAGCTTGTTTGGCATCTTGGATGGCAGAAAAGACTTCAGGAGTGATTTCCTTCTTACTGTTGACTAGGGTACCATCGATATCGACGGCGATTAGTTTAATACTCATATATTTCCTCTATTCCTTCTTATTTGGGTTAAAATGATCGTTCTCAATCAAGTGTAAAAATTGCTGGGTAATGCTTGCGAAGATGCTGTTTTGATCTAACATTTCTTTCGGGAAATAGAAACGATTGTCCCCATGGCGGCTGCCAGCAAGGGATTGGACGATAGGAGACAGGCTAGAGAGTTCTGCCAGGTCTCCATTTTTTTGTAAAATTTCAATCTGTGTCCGTGGATTTTCAGATTCGGGGCGATAGATATCATAAGGGAGGTCAAAATTCTTATGAATAGCAGTATAGTAGTCTGGATCAAAACCGATTTCTTCAACCAGTTGTCTCATGGTTGCGAGTTGGTCTTGGTCTTTTTCTGAAAAAGTAATGGATTTAAAGACCTTGCGGTTGACAAAACGTTGCGACAAGTCGGCTAGTATCTTGTCAGGACTGGTCATCCAGAGTTGGAAGTAGGTATTCATCACGCCATCATCCAGAGCTAGATAGTCAGATAGAGTAACTTTCTTTTCAAAAAAAGGTAGCAAATGAGGAGAAGTTCGTGCAAAGAAATCCTTATCCTCAGGATAGAGTTCCTTGGCGCGTTTAAGGAGATTTTGTAGGAGAACTTCCATGGCGCGTGTTGCTGGGTGGAAATAAACCTGCATATACATCTGGTAACGACTGAGGACATAGTCTTCAATGGCGTGCATACCATTGCGCTGAAAGGCGATGCCATTTTTGACAGGGCGAATCACTCGGAGGATCCGTGTCAGGTCAAATTCCCCATAAGATGCTCCTGTAAAATAGGAGTCGCGCAAGAGATAGTCCATGCGGTCCGCATCGATCTGACTGGAAATGAGTTGCACGACCTGTTTGTTAGGGTAAGTATGGTCGATGACACTGGCAACCTTTTTGGGGAAATCAGGCGCTACTTGTAGCAGGACTTGGTGAATCTCTGTCTCAGGACTTTGGATGATTTCCTGGGTAATGGCTTCATGATCTGTATCAAAGAGATGTTCAAAAGTATGCGAGTAGGCACCATGCCCAAGGTCATGTAGGAGCGCAGCTGTCATGGTCAAGAGAGCCTCAGCAGAATCCCATTCTTCAGGATATTTTTCTTCAAAAATCTCTGTGATGCGTCGTGCAATCTCATAGACTCCCAAACAGTGGGAAAAGCGACTGTGCTCGCCACCATGGAAGGTATAGCTGGAAGTCCCTAGTTGTTTGATACGGCGCAGACGTTGAAATTCTTTTGTATTGATCAAGTCGTATATGACCTGATTATTGACGTGGATATAGTTGTGAACTGGGTCACGGAATACTTTTTCGTTCATATGACCATTATAGCAAAATCCTGCTCTTTTTGGTAAAATAGTAGGACAAGAGAGAAGAAAGAGGATTTGATGTGAAGATTCGGATGCGAAATACGATTCAGTTTGATGAACAGTTGGAAGTGATTGACCAGCTCTATGACGTGGAAGTGCGTGAAAAGGGAGATTATAGCTATCTGCTTTTCTATAATGAGGAAAAGGAAAAAGTGGTTCTCAAGTTTCATAGTCAAGAACTGGTGATGACCCGTTTCTCGAGTCCCAAAACCATCATGCGTTTTCTAAAAGATAGTGATAGCTTGGCCTATATTCCTACTCCAATGGGGTTGCAGGAGTTTACCATTCAAACGACTCACTACAAACTGGATGGGCAAAAGATTGAACTCGCTTATCAACTGCAAAATCAAGAGGGACACCCCTTTGCCAGCTATCAATTAGAAATTACTTGGGGATAAGAAAAAGGTTGGCAAATGCCAGCCTTATTTGATAAAGAGTTCTTGATTTTTTAGGATAATTTCACGAACACTTGCGAATTTCTTGAGTTTTTTAAGTTCTTCAGGATGAGTGACGAGAGTGATAACATAGCCCTCTTTGCCCATGCGACCTGTACGCCCAGCACGGTGAGTGTAGGTTTCGATATCTCTAGGAACATCAAAGTTTACGACGCATTCTAGGCTATCGATATCAATCCCACGAGCCAGAAGGTCTGTTGCAAGGAGCAGGGTTAGCTGCTTGTCCTTAAACTTTTCTAAGATGACTTTTCTAAATTTAACATTGACATCGCTAGCGAGGGAAACGGCCAAGATATCGCGATACTGTAATTTTTCCTCTGCACTTCCAAGATCTGATAGGCTATTAAAGAAAACTAGTCCGCGGAAATCCTCTACTTGAGCCAGTTTTCTCAGCGTATCCACTCGGTGACGTTGGTCTACCTGCATGTAGAAATGTTGAATGTTGTCTAACTTTTGATCAGAGAGATCAATAGTGCGCGTGTTTGGAGCAATCTTTTCTTGGTCAAACTTGGTCGTCGCACTCATATAGATGAGTTGGTGGTCACGAGGTGCGTAGTGGGTAATTTTCTCGACAAAGTGAATCTGAGAATCATCGAGCAATTGGTCAAATTCATCTAGAATGATGGTTTCCACATTCATCATCTTGATTTTTTTCAATTTAATCAACTCAAAGATACGGCCAGGGGTTCCAATCAGAATTTCTGGTCCTTTTTTTAGGCGTTCAATCTGGCGTTTCTGACTGGAACCTGATAGGAAGAGCTGAGCAGTCAAGCCGATAGCCTCTGCCCACGTTTTACACACGTCAAAAATCTGTCCAGCTAGTTCTGTATTTGGTGCTAGGATCAAGAGCTGTTGGGCTTTTTTCTTTTGTAGTCTTAGAAGACTTGGCAGGAGGTAAGCGAGGGTCTTACCAGTTCCTGTTGGGCTCACTCCTAGGAGGTTTTCTCCAGCAAGAATGGGCTCAAATAGTTGAGTTTGAATGGGGGTAAATTCTTGGAAACCGAGTTGGTTGCTCAATTTCTGCCATTCAGTGGGTAGTTTGGTTTTCATTTTTCTGCCTCAAATCTAATGCCAGCAGTCTGGCGCATGGTATATAATAGGTCATGAACAGAACCTGCATCATCCAGCCAGTTCTGGTAAAGTTTCTGGTCTGGTTGCTGGATCATGTGTGCAAATGCAGCGACTTCCTCAGTCATCGTATGAGGAGCCTGTTGGATAGGGAGCTGGACTTGATTTCCTTGATGGTCGCTAAAAATAGCTGAGCGGACATGTTCAATTGTGTTGAGGGTCAAGGTTCCATCTGCTGTGTAAATCTCACAAGGAAGATTGGAAGTGATGTTTTTCCCAGCCTTGATATGAACTTGAAAGTTAGGGTAGAAGAGGATACCGTCTCCATTTAGGTCAATGCTATTGTCAAGCTGTTGAGCCTGATAAGTCGCGTCCTGAGCCTTTCCAAAGAGGCGAATAGCAGCATAGAGAGGATAAATCCCCAGGTCCATGAGGGCTCCACCAGCAAAACGATCTGAAAAGACATTTGGCGTTTCCCCAGCCAACAAGTTCGGCATCTTGGATGAATATTTGGCATAGTTGAAATCTGCTCCCCAAATTTGCTTGTCTGCCAAAAAATTCTTGATAGTAGTAAAAGCTTCCTCGTGGTAATTACGTGCTGCCTCAAAGATAAAACAGTGATTTTTCTCAGCTGTTTGAATTAGATTCAGCCATTCTTGTGGCTGAGTGACAGCTGGCTTTTCAAGAATGACGTGCTTTCCAGCAGACAAGGCAGCCTTGGCTTGTACAAAATGCAAGGAGTTTGGACTGGCGATATAGACTACATCAAAGGAAGACTTAAAGAAGTCTTCTAATTGATTAAAGAGTTGGATATCCTGATAGCGAGAAGCAAAGGTTGCGGCAGTTTCTAGTTTTCTAGAATAGACTGCGACCAGCTGATATTCTCCGCTGGCATGGGCTGCTTCTATGAAATGATGGCTGATAGCGCCTGTTCCGATGACACCTAATTTAAACATAGATACTCCTTTTCCGACTTCAAATCCTTCCTTCATTATAACATAGAAAAGAAGTACGATCCAACAGATGGTAAAAATTTTCAAATGGACTACGAATTTCTTGGAGAAAGTGGTACAATATTTAGATAAGTAGATGAGATGAGAAGGGGGAGAAAATGAGATTATTACCAATAAGAAAAATATCACGTCAGTCTAAGAGACTAGCGCTTTTTTTGACTTTTTGCGCAGGATATGTAGATGCCTATACCTTTATCGTGCGAGGGAACACCCTTGTGGCTGGACAAACTGGGAATGTGGTTTTTCTCTCTGTAGGACTCATTCAACAAAATGTATCGGATGCCAGTGCCAAAGTAATGACCTTGTTTTCCTTTATGATGGGTGTCTTTTTTCTGACATTGTATAAGGAAAAACTTCGAATTGTTAAAAAACCGATTTTGTCCTTGATACCACTCGCAGTCCTGTCCCTAATTATTGGCTTTGTGCCGCAAACTGTGGATAATATCTATCTAGTACCGCCATTGGCCTTCTGTATGGGTCTGGTGACAACTGCCTTTGGAGAAGTTTCGGGTATTGCCTATAATAATGCTTTTATGACAGGGAATATCAAACGAACCATGTTAGCTTTTGGAGATTATTTTCGGACCAAGCATACTCCTTTTCTACGAGAGGGCTTGATTTTTGTTAGCTTACTTAGTAGTTTTGTCTTCGGAGTTGTTTTTTCAGCTTATTTGACGATTTACTATCAGGAGAAGACAATTCTAGGTGTTCCTCTTATGATGAGTATCTTTTACTTCAGCATGCTTTTTGCTTCTTGGAGAAAAAAAGGGAAAGAAAAAGTTTAAATTTGATTGATTTCGCTTGTAAGAAAAAAGAAGATATGCTATACTTGAAGAGTTGACTATGCACAGTCCTGTGCAACCGCACGAACATCGTTTGCTCGTCGTATAACAAATTTAAACTTTGTTATATTTAGAGCTCTTCTTTTAAGTGGTTCGTCCCACGATGCTAGGCGAGTCTTCACAAAAATACGGGGAAACCCTAAAAATCATAGGAGGTGCATAATGAGCACATACGCAATTATCAAAACTGGCGGAAAACAAGTTAAAGTTGAAGTTGGTCAAGCAGTTTACGTTGAAAAATTGAACGTTGAAGCTGGTCAAGAAGTTACTTTTAACGAAGTTGTTCTTGTTGGTGGTGAAAACACTGTTGTCGGAACTCCACTTGTTGCTGGAGCTACTGTAGTTGGAACTGTTGAAAAACAAGGAAAACAAAAGAAAGTTGTTACTTACAAGTACAAACCTAAAAAAGGTAGCCACCGTAAACAAGGTCACCGTCAACCATATACAAAAGTTGTCATCAACGCGATCAACGCTTAATTTTAAGGAGAACACATGATACAAGCAGTCTTTGAGAGAGCCGAAGATGGCGAGCTGAGGAGTGCGGAAATTACTGGACACGCCGAAAGTGGCGAATACGGCTTAGATGTCGTGTGTGCATCGGTTTCTACGCTTGCCATTAACTTTGTCAATTCCATTGAGAAATTTGCAGGCTACGAACCAATCTTAGAATTAAACGAAGATGAAGGTGGCTATCTAAAGGTTGAAATACCAGCGGATCTTCCTTCACACCAGAGAGAAATGACCCAGTTATTCTTTGAATCATTTTTCTTAGGTATGGCAAACTTATCGGAGAACTCTTCTGAGTTCGTCCAAACCAGAGTTATCACAGAAAACTAACACGGAGGAAAACATTATGTTAAAAATGACTCTTAACAACTTGCAACTTTTCGCCCACAAAAAAGGTGGAGGTTCTACATCAAACGGACGTGATTCACAAGCGAAACGTCTTGGAGCTAAAGCAGCTGACGGACAAACTGTAACAGGTGGATCAATCCTTTACCGTCAACGTGGTACACACATCTACCCAGGTGTAAACGTTGGACGTGGTGGAGACGATACTTTGTTCGCTAAAGTTGAAGGCGTAGTACGCTTTGAACGTAAAGGTCGCGATAAGAAACAGGTTTCTGTTTACCCAATCGCGAAATAATTGCTCTAAGTAGCATTAAATAAGGCTTTCTGAGTTTTCGGAGAGCCTATTTTTTTGTTTTGATATCCATAATTCTTTGTTACTAGTGTAGATGAATTTTGTGAGCGACATTATTTTTCCTAGGTGGAAAACTTCTAAAATATGGTATAATGAACAGATAGAGAAGTTGGGGGGTAAAAGATGAACATTCAACAATTACGCTATGTTGTGGCTATTGCCAATAGTGGTACTTTCCGTGAAGCTGCTGAAAAGATGTATGTTAGTCAGCCGAGTCTGTCTATTTCTGTGCGCGATTTGGAAAAAGAGCTGGGTTTTAAGATTTTCCGTCGGACGAGTTCGGGAACGTTTTTGACCCGTCGTGGAATGGAATTTTATGAGAAAGCGCAAGAGTTAGTTAAAGGCTTTGATGTTTTTCAAAATCAGTATGCCAATCCTGAGGAAGAAAAGGATGAATTTTCCATTGCCAGTCAGCACTATGACTTCTTGCCACCAACCATTACGGCCTTTTCAGAGCGCTATCCTGACTACAAGAACTTTCGTATTTTTGAGTCTACTACAGTTCAAATCTTAGACGAAGTAGCCCAAGGACACAGTGAGATTGGGATTATCTACCTTAACAACCAAAATAAAAAGGGCATCATGCAACGGGTTGAAAAGCTTGGTTTAGAAGTTATTGAACTAATTCCTTTCCAGACTCACATTTATCTTCGTGAAGGCCATCCTTTAGCAAAGAAAGAGGAATTGGTTATGGAGGATCTAGCGGATCTACCAACGGTTCGTTTTACTCAGGAAAAGGATGAGTACCTTTACTATTCAGAGAACTTTGTCGACACCAGCGCGAGCTCCCAGATGTTCAATGTGACGGACCGTGCTACTTTGAATGGTATTTTGGAGCGGACGGATGCCTATGCGACAGGATCTGGATTTTTAGATAGTGACAGTGTTAATGGAATCACAGTCATTCGTCTCAAGGACAATCTAGATAACCGCATGGTCTATGTCAAACGGGAAGAAGTGGAGCTTAGTCAAGCTGGGACTCTTTTCGTAGAAGTCATGCAAGAATATTTTGATCAAAAGAGGAAATCATGAAAAAAAGAGGAATAGTGGCAGTCATTGTACTGCTTTTGATTGGGTTGGATCAGTTGGTCAAAAATTATGTTGTCCAACAGATTCCACTGGGTGAAGTGCGTTCGTGGATCCCCAATCTCGTTAGCTTGACCTACCTGCAAAATCGAGGGGCAGCCTTCTCCATGTTACAAGACCAGCAGTGGTTATTTGCTATCATTACACTGGTTGTTATGGTAGGTGCCATTTGGTATTTACATAAACACGTGGAGAATTCTCTCTGGCTAGTTTTTGGACTGACCCTGATAATCGCGGGAGGTCTGGGCAACTTTATCGACAGAATGAGTCAAGGTTTTGTGGTGGATATGTTTCACCTAGACTTTATCAACTTTGCGATTTTCAATGTTGCTGACAGCTATTTGACAGTTGGTGTCATTGTTCTATTGATTGCAATGCTTAAAGAGGAAGTAAATGGAAATAAAAATTGAAACTGGTGGGCAACGTCTAGACAAGGCTCTGTCAGATCTGACAGAATTGTCACGCAGTCTCGCGAATGAACAAATCAAGGCTGGACAAGTTTTGGTTAATGGGCAAGCCAAGAAAGCAAAATACACTGTCCAAGAGGGCGATATCGTCACCTATCATGTGCCAGAACCAGAGGTTTTAGAGTATGTGGCTGAGAATCTGCCACTCGAGATCATCTACCAAGATGAGGATGTGGCTGTCGTCAACAAACCTCAAGGGATGGTGGTCCATCCCAGCGCAGGTCATACTAGTGGAACCTTGGTCAATGCTCTCATGTACCATATCAAGGACTTGTCAGGTATCAATGGGATTCTTCGCCCAGGAATTGTTCACCGTATTGATAAGGATACGTCAGGTCTTCTTATGATTGCTAAGAATGATGAGGCCCACTTGGCACTTGCCCAAGAACTCAAGGACAAGAAGTCTCTACGCAAGTACTGGGCGATTGTTCATGGCAATCTTCCTAATGATCGTGGTGTCATTGAAGCGCCGATTGGCCGGAGTGAAAAAGACCGTAAGAAACAGGCTGTAACTGCTAAAGGGAAGCCGGCAGTGACGCGTTTCCACGTTTTGGAACGTTTTGGTGATTATACTTTAGTGGAGTTGCAACTGGAAACAGGGCGTACCCACCAAATCCGTGTTCATATGGCTTATATTGGCCATCCAGTCGCTGGGGATGAGGTCTATGGTCCTCGTAAAACTCTGAAAGGACATGGACAATTCCTCCATGCCAAGACTCTAGGTTTTACCCATCCGAGAACAGGTGAAACCTTGGAATTTACAGCAGATATTCCAGAGATTTTTAAAGAAACGCTGGAAGGATTGCGTAAAAATGAGAATAGATAAAAGAGTTGAGATGTCTTGTCTCAACCTTTTTCATTTTAAGTCTTTTCTATTTTAAAACATTCATGTTATAATGGATAAATATGAAGAATCGGAGTGAGAATATGAAGTACAGACGAATCGTCTTTAAAGTAGGGACTTCGTCCTTGACAAATGAAGACGGAAGTTTATCAAGAAGTAAAGTAAAGGCAATTACCCAACAATTAGCTATGTTGCATGAAGCTGGGCATGAGTTGATTTTAGTGTCATCTGGTGCAGTAGCGGCAGGATTTGGAGCTCTGGGTTTTAAAAAACGTCCGACCAAGATTGCAGATAAGCAAGCTTCGGCTGCAGTAGGACAAGGTTTGCTCCTAGAAGAATACACAACCAACCTCCTCATGCGCCAGATCGTTTCTGCGCAAATCTTGCTGACACAGGATGATTTTGTAGATAAACGTCGCTATAAGAACGCACATCAGGCCTTGTCTGTATTGCTCCATCGTGGTGCAATTCCCATCATCAATGAAAATGACAGTGTCGTCATTGACGAACTCAAGGTTGGGGACAATGACACTCTAAGTGCCCAGGTAGCAGCTATGGTCCAAGCAGACCTTTTGGTCCTCTTGACAGACGTAGACGGGCTATATACGGGAAATCCTAACTCAGATCCAACAGCCAAACGTCTTGAGAAAATCGAGACTATCAATCGTGAGATTATTGATATGGCTGGTGGAGCAGGTTCGTCAAATGGTACTGGGGGTATGCTGACAAAAATCAAAGCTGCAACTATTGCGACGGAGTCGGGTGTACCAGTCTATATTTGCTCCTCCTTGAAATCGGATGCACTGATTGAGGCAACTGAGGAGACCAAGGATGGTTCCTTCTTTGTTGCGCAAGAGAAGGGACTTCGTACCCAGAAACAATGGCTGGCTTTCTATGCTCAAAGTCAGGGAACGATTTGGGTAGATGGTGGAGCTGCAGAGGCACTTTCAAAAAACGGGAAAAGTCTCCTTTTATCGGGTGTGGTAGAAGTGGAAGGAAACTTCTCTTACCACGATACTGTCACAGTAGCAGATAAAGAAACAGGTCAATCTCTTGGAAAGGGACGTGTCCAATTTGGCGTCTCAGCCCTAGAAGATATGCTCCGTTCTCAAAAAGCTAAGGGAGTCTTGATTCACCGTGATGACTGGATTTCCATCACTCCTGAAATCCAGCTGCTCTTTACAGAATTTTAGAGGTGAACGATGGTAAGTACACAAGAACAATTTGAACAGGTACAGGCTGTTAAGAAATCAATCAATACTGCCAGTGAAGCAGTGAAAAACCAAGCTTTGCTAGCCATGTCTGATCACCTAGTGGCTGCTACTGAGGAGATTTTAGCGGCCAATGCCCTCGATATGGCAGCGACCAAAGGTAAAATCTCAGATGTTATGCTAGACCGTCTTTATTTGGATGAAGGACGTATAGAAGCGATGGCAAGAGGGATTCGTGAAGTGGTTGCTTTACCAGATCCTATTGGAGAAGTCTTAGAGACAAGTCAGCTTGAAAACGGCTTGGTTATTACCAAGAAACGTGTGGCCATGGGAGTTATTGGTATTATCTATGAAAGTCGTCCAAATGTGACGTCTGATGCGGCTGCTTTGGCTCTCAAGAGTGGGAATGCGGTCGTTCTTCGTAGTGGTAAGGATGCCTACCAAACTGCTCATGCTATTGTCACAGCCTTGAAGAAGGGCTTGGAGACAACGACCATTCATCCAGATGTGATTCAACTGGTGGAAGATACCAGCCGAGACAGTAGCTATGCCATGATGAAGGCCAAGGGTTATCTAGACCTTCTCATACCTCGTGGAGGCGCTGGTTTGATCAATGCTGTGGTTGAAAATGCTATCGTGCCCGTTATCGAGACAGGAACTGGGATTGTCCATGTCTATGTAGATAAGGATGCAGATGAAGACAAAGCTTTAGCTATCATCAACAATGCTAAAACTAGTCGTCCTTCTGTCTGCAATGCCATGGAGGTCTTGCTAGTTCATGAAGAAAAGGCAGCAAGCTTCCTTCCTCGCTTGGAACAAGTTCTGGTTGCAGAGCGTAAGGAAGCTGGACTGGAACCAATTCAATTTCGTTTGGATAGCACAGCAAGTCAGTTTATTTCAGGTCGAGCAGCTGAGGCCCAAGACTTTGATACCGAGTTTTTAGACTATGTCCTCGCTGTTAAGGTTGTAAGCAGTTTAGAAGAAGCAGTTGCGCATATTGAAGCCCACAGTACCCATCATTCGGATGCCATTGTGACAAAAAATGCTGAAGCTGCGGCTTTCTTTACAGATCAAGTGGACTCAGCAGCGGTTTATGTCAATGCTTCAACACGTTTCACTGATGGTGGGCAATTTGATCTCGGGTGTGAGATGGGGATTTCTACTCAGAAATTGCATGCGCGTGGTCCAATGGGCTTGAAAGAGTTGACCAGCTACAAGTATGTGGTTACTGGTGACGGACAGATAAGGGAGTAAGAGATGAAGATTGGATTTATCGGTTTGGGGAATATGGGTTCTAGCTTGGCCAAGGCTGTTTTGCAGGCCAAGACGGGTGAACAGATTCTCCTTGCCAATCGTAGTCAAGCAAAAGTAGATGCTTTCATCGCCAACTTTGGTGGTCAGGCTTCCAGCAATGAAGAAATTTTTGCAGAAGCAGATGTAATCTTTCTAGGAGTTAAGCCTGCTCAGTTTTCTGAACTTCTTTCTCAATATCAGGCTATCCTTGAAAAACGAGAAAGTCTTCTTTTGATTTCCATGGCAGCTGGATTGACCTTGGAAAAACTAGCTAGTCTTATCCCAAGTCAACACCGAATCATTCGCATCATGCCCAATACTCCAGTGGCTATTGGCCAAGGAGTGATTAATTATGCCATGTCAGCAAATTGTCATGCTGAGGACAGGGAACTCTTTTGTCAGCTTTTGGGCAAGGCTGGCCTCTTAGTGGAACTAGGAGAAGGCTTAATCGATGCTGCGACAGGTCTTGCAGGTTGTGGGCCTGCCTTTGTCTACCTCTTTATCGAGGCTTTAGCAGATGCAGGTGTTCAGTCGGGATTGCCCCGAGAAAGGGCCTTGAAAATGGCGGCCCAAACAGTAGTCGGCGCTGGGCAAATGGTTCTCGAAAGCCAGCAACATCCTGGAGTTTTGAAAGACCAAGTTTGCAGTCCAGGTGGTTCGACTATCGCTGGTGTAGCAAGTCTGGAAGAACATGCCTTTAGAGGTACAGTCATGAACGCAGTTCAGCAAGCCTACAAACGAACACAAGAATTAGGTAAATAAGAGGTTGGATGACTCCCAGCCTCTTTTATGGTCGATTGAATGGAGAAGACGCAAAAAGATTGTCACAAAAACCTATTTTTTTGATAGAATAGAAGGTAGAAAAAAAGAAATGAGTTAGACATGTCAAAAGGATTTTTAGTCTCTCTTGAGGGACCAGAGGGAGCAGGAAAGACCAGCGTTTTAGAGGCTCTACTCCCAATTTTAGAGGAAAAAGGAGTAGAGGTGCTGACAACTCGTGAGCCAGGCGGAGTCTTGATTGGGGAGAAGATTCGTCAAGTGATTTTGGATCCAAGTCATACTCAGATGGATCCTAAAACAGAGCTCCTTCTCTATATCGCTAGTCGCAGACAGCACTTGGTGGAAAAAGTTCTGCCTGCTCTTGAAGCTGGTAAGTTGGTCATTATGGACCGCTTCATCGATAGTTCCGTTGCTTATCAGGGATTTGGTCGTGGCTTGGATATTGATGCCATTGATTGGCTCAATCACTTTGCGACAGATGGCCTCAAACCTGACTTGACACTCTATTTTGACATTGAAGTGGAAGAAGGACTGGCTCGCATAGCAGCTAACAGTGATCGCGAGGTCAATCGTTTGGACTTGGAAGGTTTGGACTTGCACAAAAAAGTCCGTCAAGGCTACCTCTCTCTTCTGGGAAAAGAAAGAAATCGTATTGCCAAGATTGATGCCAGTCTTCCTTTGGAACAAGTTGTGGAAACAACCAAGGCTGTCTTGTTTGACAGAATGGGCTTGGTTAAATGAAACAAGATCAACTAAAGGCTTGGCAGCCAGACCAGTTTGACCGCTTTGTCCGTATCCTAGAACAAGACCAGCTCAATCACGCCTATCTCTTTTCAGGTTTCTTTGGAAGCTTGGAAATGGCGCAGTTTTTGGCTAAGAGCCTCTTTTGTACGGATAAAGTAGGCGTTTTGCCGTGTGAGAAATGCCGAAACTGCAAGCTGATTGAACAGGAAGAATTTCCCGATGTTACCTTGATTAAGCCAGTCAATCAGGTCATAAAGACAGAACGGATTCGAGAATTAGTGGGTCAGTTTTCCCAAGCAGGGATTGAAAGTCAGCAACAGGTCTTTATCATCGAGCAGGCGGAGAAAATGCATCCTAACGCAGCCAACTCTCTGCTCAAGGTCATCGAAGAACCTCAGAGTGAAGTTTATATTTTCTTCTTGACTAGCGATGAGGAAAAGATGTTACCAACTATTCGAAGTCGGACACAGATTTTCCACTTTAAAAAGCAAGAAGAAAAGCTCATCCATCAATTAGAACAAGCAGGTCTGGTCAAGAAAAAAGCGACTCTTTTAGCCCAGTTTAGTCAATCGCGTGCTGAAGCAGAAAAACTGGCAAACCAGGCAAGTTTTTGGACCTTGGTCGATGAGAGCGAACGCCTGCTGACCTGGTTATTAGCTAAGAAAAAAGAAAGTTATCTCCAAGTTGCTAAATTAGCCAGCTTGGCAGATGACAAGGAAAAACAAGAACAGGTCTTGCGAATCCTCGAAGTGCTCTGTGGGCAGGATCTCTTGCAAGCAAGGATTCGACAGATTCTTCAAGATTTGCTAGAAGCTAGAAAAATGTGGCAGGCTAATGTCAGCTTTCAAAACGCCATGGAATATCTGGTTTTAAAAGAAATGTAAACTCAATGAAGGATAAAGAAAGGAAAGGGCTGGTTTATGGACAAAAAAGAATTATTTGATGCGCTAGACGATTTTTCTCAACAGTTATTGGTGACCTTGGCCGATGTGGAAGCCATCAAGAAAAATCTCAAGAGCCTGGTAGAGGAAAATACAGCTCTTCGCTTGGAAAATAGTAAGTTGCGCGAACGCTTAGGTGAGGTGGAAGCAGATGCTCCCGTCAAGGCCAAGCATGTTCGTGAAAGTGTCCGTCGGATCTATAAAGACGGTTTTCACGTATGTAATGATTTTTATGGACAACGCCGAGAGCAGGACGAAGAATGTATGTTCTGTGACGAGTTGTTATACAGGGAGTAAGCATGCAGATTCAAAAAAGTTTTAAGGGACAATCTCCCTATGGCAAGCTTTACCTAGTGGCAACGCCAATTGGCAATCTAGATGATATGACCTTTCGTGCCATCCAGACTCTGAAAGAGGTGGACTGGATTGCGGCTGAGGACACGCGCAATACAGGGCTTTTGCTCAAGCATTTTGACATTTCGACCAAGCAGATTAGTTTTCATGAGCACAATGCCAAGGAAAAGATTCCTGATTTGATTGGTTTCTTGAAAGCAGGACAAAGTATTGCTCAGGTCTCTGATGCGGGTCTGCCTAGTATCTCAGACCCTGGGCATGATTTGGTCAAGGCAGCTATTGAGGAAGAAATTGCAGTTGTCACAGTTCCAGGTGCCTCTGCGGGGATTTCTGCCTTGATTGCCAGCGGCCTAGCGCCACAGCCGCATATCTTTTATGGTTTTTTACCGAGAAAGTCAGGCCAGCAAAAGCAATTTTTTCAAGCCAAAAAAAACTATCCTGAAACTCAGATTTTTTATGAATCCCCCCATCGTGTGGCAAATACATTGGAAAATATGCTAAAAGTCTATGGTGACCGCTCTGTAGTCTTGGTTAGGGAATTGACCAAAATCTATGAAGAATACAAAAGAGGAAACATCTCTGAATTGCTAGAAAGCATCGCTGAAAATCCACTTAAAGGCGAATGCCTTCTCATCGTTGAAGGCGCCGGTCAGGATGTGGAAGAAAAGGACGAGGAGGACTTGTTTTCAGAAATCCAATCTCGTATCCAAGAAGGCATGAAGAAAAATCAGGCTATCAAGGAAGTTGCGAAACTCTACCAGTGGAATAAAAGCCAGCTTTACGCTGCCTACCACGACTGGGAAGAAAATCAATCTTAACGATAGGGAAATGAGTCCAGTTTTAATCAATTCTGAGACCTCAGTTTAAGAAAAAATCAGTATTTATAAAGAACAGTGTAATCCTTTTACACTGCTTTTCTATTGCAGAAATAAATTTGCTATATTGAAATCAAAAATCTTGAAAAGAAGCTTCAAATTTGATAGAATTGAGGCTGGTGTATACTGGAGTAAAACATATATAAAAGTGCATCTCTTTTATACCAATTAACCATCGAATTTTATCAAAAAACTCTTGAAAAGCCATTGACTGACTAGGCTTGATGCTTGTGTTTCCGTGAAATTCTTACTTAAGTATCACGCTTTGTTAATGATCATGAGGTTAACAAAGAGTGGAATTTTTAAAAAAGGAAAGGAATAGAATGTTTCGAAGTAAAAAATTTAACAAAGATTTCGAGATCGTAGATGAGAAAAAGCGCTATAAGCTTTACAAATCGGGGAAAAACTGGGTAAAAGCCTCGAATTCCCAACTGGATCTCTTCCGTATCGGTGGGATGGGAGAAGTTGTCTCGACTAGCCTATCTGACACTGAAGAACTTGACCACGCTCACTTGAATGCCAACACGCTTGCAGGTATAGGGGCCATCTTAGCCGCCGGGGCCGCAGGTTTTGTTGTAACTCAAGAGCAAACTGTATATGCAGATGAGACATCTGAGTACAAGGAAACTGGTAAGGCAGTCATCGCAACTGAGCCCCAAGCTGATGCGACAACTGAAGCCAGCAATAACTCTATCATTGCCCAAGCACAAGCAGAAGTGAAGGAACAAGCAGAGCAAGACTCTGTATCTGTTTCTGAGTCAGTCAGTCAATCTGTAAGTGCTTCTCTTTCGACAAGCGTTTCTGTATCAGCTAGTCTATCAGCAAGTGCGTCAGCTAGCAGTTCAGTTACTACCAGCCAGTCAGCTGTAAGTCCTGCTTCTGAGTCAGCCTCTGTTAGTGAAACTCCATCGCAATCAGCGAGTGTGCAAGCATCTGCCTCAACTCCTGTCTCTGAGTCAGCATCTGCTAGCGCTCAACCTGCTCCTTCAGTAAGTGTCCAAACTTCAGCATCTCTAGCTGAAAGCACTAGCTCTGTTAGCGAGTCAGAAGTTCAAACCTCTGTCTCAACTTCGACCTCAGCATCCCTTGATGTCAAGACTGCTCCTGCTGAGAGCCTTGCGACCAGCAAGCTAGGTGACGCCTTGTCAAGCGCAACCCAACTCAGCAGCCAAGTGGCAACAACTAGCAATAACCTAGCTGCTGGTGTGATCGCTGATAAGAATCAAGCCCAAGGCAAGGATGCGCTCAAACAAGCTGAGAAGAGTCAAACGGTAGATAAGACCGTGACCACTTCACCAAAAGAGTCTGTCAGTGCTTCTGCTAGTGCCAGTCAATCAACAAGTGGATCGAATGTTTCTGTAGTGTCAAGTTTGTCTGTTGAACAGAGTGGATCGACGACAGCAATTGACCAGCAATCTTCTACTTCAAAAGAAGCAAAGAACCTTGAAATTGACTCAGCTGAATTAAAAATAACTGAAATTACTGGTAAGAATAGTGTTAGTGGAGTTCAATCAACTTCTGTCACAACTAGCTTAATTGAAGCTGCTGCGGTTGCAATAGCATCTTCAGAAGTCACTGCTAAACAACAAGAAGAAAACCGTAGGAAGTTGACCAATCTTTCAGCTGAAATAGGTGACTATCTAGCAAAAGCGGTTGATTTACCAAATACGGATTCAGCTCTTGCTAAGGCCAATGCTGCAGTAACAGAAATTGAAAAAGCCCTGACTGATCCAACTAGTGATTTAACAACAGTATTGCAAAAAGCTACTTCAGCGCGTAATTCGATTGTCAATGCTGTGTTGGCGGCTAATTCTGGTGTGCGTGATCCACGAAATGGGACAGAAATTGCTAGAGGGGCACACTCACGTGCAGCCTCTAATCCGCCTACGATTTCTATGCCATCCACTATCACAATTTATAATGATGAAGCAATCAATAATTTTCAGATAAGGCTGAATGATGATCAAGGGATGGCTAAAATCACGGGCTCCCCATCCAATGCTATTATTACAGGTTTACATGCACCGAACTATCCAACTAACAAGAAAGGGGTATTTGGAGATCTATATATCTATGATCAATGGGGGAAACAAATAGGTGCCCAAAAGACATACACCATTAACATAATAGGGACAGTGGGTCGTGAAAACGGAACTTGGAAACCCTATAAGCCTGGTACCTATGTTCTGGAATATACAGTAACAGATATTCATGGTCAGACTGCTACAGCACGTACGAATTTCCATATTAAGGGATTTAATGAACGAAACAACCCAGTTAGTGGGGATACCGTTATTGTTAAGAATCCATCTTCTTTGACTGTAAGTGAACGCGATCAAGTACTTGAAAAATTTAAAGAAAAAAACCAGTCGCTTTTATCTGGTAGTGATTTTACGAAAGATGGCGTAACCGGAACGATTTCGGTAGCTGAAAATGGGAATATTACCATTACCTACCGTGATAATACTACAGATGTTATCCCAGCTAATGTGGATGCTATTCCAGTTCCAAGTGCGACGGTGACTCGTAATGGTCAAACTCTAACACCTGTAAATGGCAACTATATTGTGTACGCAGGAGACGATATTCAAATTAATTTCACTGCTACAGATAATAGCGGGCAATTATCAGAATTTAAGATCGTTTCAAATGCAGATGCAAATGGCTCAGCCCTTGGAAGTAATTTCTTTGAAGATAATAAATATGGGACGGGAACTGTAGAGCATTTAACGGGGAATATCACAGCGACTACTGCTAGTCCAGCCCGTATTACTGTAAGAGCTCATTTGAATGATAATCTAGAGTATGATAAAAATGGTAGAAATAGTTGGCAACGCAATGCAGTAGCAACGGATAAGGCTGGTAATAGAAACAGTGCAGGAAATGATTCGCCGGGCAATGTCCGTATTGTGCAAGGTAGACTGACGGATATTATGGAGGGAGTAGCACCGACTGAAACCTTCCAAGTAGAGAACGTTTCTCGATTAAATTCTCAAGAAAAAACACGTATATTAGCAGCCGTTGAAAAATTAAATAATAAGCAGGAAAAACGTATAGACTCTTTCACTATTAGTGATAATAGAACAGTTACCATTATCTATAAAGATAAGACTACGGATACGTTCACTGTAAAACTTTCTGATAGTGAGTATAGGAGTAGCAGTACTTCAACTAGTCTAAGTCAAAGACAATCAACCAGTGCCTCAGCGAGTGCATCGGTAAGCGCCAGCACTTCAGCGAGCGCATCTGCCTCAACGAGAGCATCCGTTTCTGCAAGAATGTCAGCAAGTGCGTCTGCCTCAACCAGTGCCTCAGTAAGTGCTAGTACATCAGCGAGTGCGTCGGCTTCAACGAGCGCCAGCCGTTCAGTTTCTGCTAGCCAGAGCTTGTCTACTTCCTTGCGCAATAGCCAATCGGCATCGATGAGCGCCAGCCGCTCGGTTTCAGCGAGAAATAGTGTTTCGGCCTCAGTAAGCGGTAGTCAGTCTGTAAGTACAAGTCAATCAATTTCGTTGAGTAAGAGTGCATCAACTTCCTTGAGTGGCAGTCAATCCGTTTCATTGAGCAAGAGTGTTTCAGCTTCGCTGAGCACAAGTCGTTCGCTTTCAGCGAGCAAGAGTGTTTCCAGCTCGGTGAGTGCGAGCCAGTCTGTTTCAACAAGCCAAAGTGCAGCCTCAGTGAGTGCTAGTCACTCCGTTTCGTTGAGCAAGAGTGCATCGACTTCCTTGAGTGGCAGCCAATCAGTTTCATTGAGCAAGAGTGTCTCAGTTTCGCTGAGTACCAGCCGTTCGGTGTCATTGAGCAAGAGTGTTTCCAGCTCGGTGAGTGCGAGCACTTCAGTTTTAGTAAGTAGTAGCCAATCTGTCTCAGCTAGCCAATCAGCTTCAGCATCAGTATCTGCAAGCGAATCAGCTTCAGCGTCTGTATTTGCAAGTCAATCAGCAAGCGCATCAGTATCAGCTAGCCAATCAGCTTCAGCGTCTGTATCTGCAAGTGAATCAGCTAGCGCATCAGTAAGCTCAAGTCAATCAGCTTCAGCATCAGTATCAGCTAGCCAATCAGCTTCAGCGTCTGTATCTGCAAGTCAATCAGCTTCAGCATCAGTATCAGCTAGCCAAAGCGCTTCAGCATCAGTAAGCTCAAGTGAATCAACTTCAGCATCTGTAAGTGCAAGCGAATCAGCAAGCGCATCAGTAAGCTCAAGTCAATCAGCAAGCGCATCAGTATCAGCTAGCCAAAGCGCTTCAGCGTCTGTATCTGCAAGTCAATCAACTAGCGCATCTGTATCTGCAAGCCAAAGCGCTTCAGCATCAGTATCAGCAAGCGAATCAGCTTCAGCGTCTGTATCTGCAAGTCAATCAGCTAGCGCATCAGTAAGCTCAAGCGAATCAGCTTCAGCATCAGTATCAGCAAGCCAATCAACTAGCGCATCAGTAAGTGCTAGTCAATCAGCTTCAGCATCAGTATCTGTAAGCCAATCAGCTTCAGCGTCTGTATCTGCAAGTCAATCAACTAGCGCATCAGTAAGCTCAAGTCAATCAGCTAGCGCATCAGTAAGTGCAAGTGAATCAGCTTCAGCGTCTGTATCTGCAAGTCAATCAACTAGCGCATCAGTAAGCTCAAGTCAATCAGCTAGCGCATCAGTAAGTGCAAGTGAATCAACTTCAGCATCAGTATCAGCAAGCCAATCAACTAGCGCATCTGTATCTGCAAGCCAATCAGCAAGCGCATCAGTATCAGCTAGCCAAAGCGCTTCAGCATCAGTAAGCTCAAGTGAATC
>CAJNCW010000004.1 GCA_905221345.1 bacterium | reverse complement strand
TTTAAGAGGCAAGTGACGAGTCAAGAGCAATGAGGCTTGAACAACGTGAAAGCCAGCGTCTTTAGGCGCTGGCTGGTGATTTGGGCTTATAGCCCTGGTGCAAACCACCCGTTAGACGGGTGGTTATGATTTCAGTTGTTCAGTGATTTCCTTAGAAAGCAGGAGTCCCAAACGGTAACCTTTATTGATATAGTCGATCACATCATTGATATTTTCCGTCGTTTGGATCCGTTCGCGAATGTCTGCTTTGAAAGCTTCGTCCTTCAAAAGCTGTTCCTGAAGGAGTTGTTGAAGTTTTTCTTTTTCGTATTTATTGATAAGAAATAGAATGACAAGGCTAATGACAACTAAGATATAAGCGTACTGGCTCATAAAATTTCTCCCAATGTGATTAAGAAGTTGATGGAAACAGAAAAGCGAAAGGAATATTTCGCTTTTCAATTAGGTGACTAGAATCGCATGACAGGCATCCCGCACAAGAAACTAGATAATTCGATGATATACTTGAAAGGTCTAGCTTTTTTATTATTATGACATAAACAAATCGCTGTTTATTTATGTGAACTAGTGAAGCGTCAAGCCAAATCACCATAGTTACTTAGACTGCTTTACAATAAAGTAATTAAAAGATTACGACATGAGCCTAACCAAATCGATATTATTTGGTTAGGTGAATTAGTGAAGCAGTTAGCTAGTCCGCATATAAGCGGCTAGCGTCTAACAATTAGGAACTTTAGTTCCAATTGTTAGTACTGAATCACATCTTCTCTGGCGCTTCTACTCCAAGCAAGCGAAGAGATTCTTTGAGAACGACTGCAGTTGCGTAGCTGAGGGCTAGACGGCTGTCACGCTCAGGGCTTTCATCTAAGATGCGTGTATGTGCATAGTATTTGTTGAAGGCTTGAGCCAGGTTGATTGCGTACTTAGCAATGAGCGATGGATCATAGTTAATAGATGCACGTTTGATGACACGGGCAAAGTCTTGGAGAAGCTTAATGATTTCCCAACTTTCAGGATCATTTAGACTGTAATTTGCTTGAGCATCTGGTTGGAAGTTTGCTTTTCTAAGTAGAGATTGGATACGAGCGTAGGCGTATTGGATGTACGGACCAGTTTCTCCTTCAAAAGAAACCATTGCTTCTAGGTCAAAGTCATAACCATTTCTGCGGTCCGTTTTGAGGTCGTAGAATTTAACAGCTCCCACTCCGACAGCTTGGGCAACCTGCTCTTTGTTTTCGAGATCAGGATTTTTCGCTTCAATTTGTGCTTTAGCACGGCTGATAGCTTCTTGAAGAGTAGGTTCGAGCAGGATAATATTTCCCTTACGAGTAGAGAGCTTTTGACGATTTTTGGTTACCAAACCGAAGTCTACGTGAATCATATCATCGCTCCAGTCAAATCCCATTTTTTTCAAGACGGCTTTTAACTGTTTAAAGTGGTTAGACTGCTCTTGACCAACCGCATAGATATTCTTAACAAAATTGTAAGTACGTGCACGGTAGATAGCTGTCGCAATATCACGTGTGATGTAGAGGGTTGCACCGTCAGATTTTTTAATCATAGCAGGTGGCAGTTCGACATCATCTAGGTTGACAATGCTAGCTCCGCGTGACTCCTCTAGCAAACCTTTTTCTTCAAGGATTTGTACGGCTTCGTCCATCTTGTCATTATAGAAGGCTTCTCCGTTTAAGCTATCAAATTCAACATTCAACAGTTTGTAGATACGGTTGAACTCAACCAAACTTTCGTCACGGAACCATTGCCAGAGTTGAGTTGCTTCTGGATCGCCGTCTTCCAATTTTTTAAACCAAAGACGTCCTTCCTCATCAAGAGCTGGGTCGTTTTCGATTTCAGCATTGATGCGAACATACAATTTCAACAATTCGTCAATCGGATTAGCTTCAACAGCTTCCTTACTTCCCCATTTTTTATAAGCAACCATGAGGAGACCAAACTGTTTACCCCAGTCTCCAAGGTGGTTGATTTTAATAGTGTTGTAGCCCATTTTCTTAAAGATATTAGAAAGGGCATCTCCGATAACAGTTGAACGCAAGTGACCCACTGAGAAAGGTTTTGCGATGTTTGGACTTGATAGGTCAATCGTGATATTTTGCTCGTTGCCTTCCGTTTGTTGAGCGTAGTCAGCTCCTTTTTCGATGATTTCTTTGATAACTGCACCAGAAATAGCAGACTTATCAAGGAAGAAGTTGACGTAAGGACCAGTTGCGACAACTTTTTCAAAGGCTTGGCTGTTGATTTTTTCAGCGATTTCAGCAGCAATCATTTGAGGTGCCTTGCGTTCGATTTTTGCAAGAGAGAAGGCAGGAAAAGCGATATCTCCCATATCAGAGTTTTTTGGTTGCTCTAGTAAATTGAAAATAGCCTCTTGATCTAGGCTATCAATGACGCTAGCCAATTCGCTAGCAATCAGTTTTTTTGTACTCATAAGTAGGCTCCTTTTGGGCTTTTCTTCTATTTTATCATAAATTTAATGAAAGAAGAAAGATTTTTTGAATTATTCAGTTTTTTTGGTATAATTATATCTAAAAACACCCCTAAAATTAGTTATAAATATTCATGTAAGAGGTTGGTATGAGAAAAAAAGAACGACATCAGTTAATTAAAAAGATGATTACAGAGGAAGAACTAGGGACTCAAAAGGAAATTCAAGATCGTTTAGAACTTTGCAATGTGTTTGTGACACAGACGACCTTGTCTCGTGACCTGCGTGAGATTGGCTTGATCAAGGTCAAAAAAAATAATAAGGTTTACTATGTTCTAGCTAATGAGACAGACAAGATTGATTTGGTAGAGTTTTTGTCGCATCATTTAGAAGGAGTTGCAAGAGCAGAATTCACCTTGGTACTTCATACTAAACTTGGAGAAGCGGCGGTTCTAGCAAATATTGTCGATGAAAATAAGGACGAGTCGATTTTAGGGACGGTTGCAGGTGCCAATACTTTACTGGTTATTTGTCGAGACCAGCAAGTTGCTAAGATCATGGAAGAGCGTTTGCTAGATTTGATGAGGGATAGATAGGGTTTTGGGACTTGTTCTCAAGCCTTATTTTTGACAAGGAGAGAGTCAATATGACGACAGAAAAACTATCACCTGGTATGCAGCAGTATGTGGATATTAAAAAGCAATATCCAGATGCTTTTTTGCTGTTTCGAATGGGTGATTTTTATGAATTATTTTATGAGGATGCGGTCAATGCAGCGCAGATTTTAGAGATTTCACTGACTAGTCGTAATAAAAATGCGGACAATCCGATACCCATGGCTGGTGTCCCCTATCATTCTGCCCAACAGTATATCGATGTTCTGATTGAGCAGGGCTATAAAGTTGCCATTGCCGAGCAGATGGAGGATCCTAAACAAGCAGTTGGGGTGGTTAAGCGCGAGGTGGTTCAGGTCATCACACCTGGAACGGTCGTAGATAGCAGTAAGCCCGATAGTCAGAATAACTTTCTGGTTGCTCTAGATCGTGATGGCAATCAATTTGGTCTAGCTTATATGGACCTGGTGACGGGTGATTTTTATGTGACGGGTCTATTGGACTTTACCCTCGTTTGTGGGGAAATCCGTAATCTCAAGACCCGAGAAGTGGTGCTGGGTTATGACTTATCTGAGGAAGAAGAACAAATCCTCAGCCGTCAGATGAATATGGTGCTTTCTTATGAGAAGGATGGCTTTGAGGATGTCCATTTACTGGATTCACGTTTGCCCGCTGTGGAGCAAGTGGCAGCTAGTAAGCTGCTCCAGTATGTTCATCGGACCCAGATGCGGGAATTGAATCATCTTAAACCAGTCATCCGCTATGAAATTAAAGATTTCTTGCAGATGGATTATGCGACTAAGGCTAGTCTGGATTTGGTTGAGAATGCCCGTTCAGGCAAAAAGCAAGGCAGTCTTTTCTGGCTTTTGGATGAAACCAAAACGGCTATGGGAATGCGTCTTTTGCGCTCTTGGATTCACCGTCCTTTGATTGATAAGGAGCGAATTGTCCAACGTCAAGAGGTGGTGCAGGTCTTTCTTGACCACTTCTTTGAGCGCAGCGATTTAACGGATAGCCTCAAGGGTGTTTATGATATCGAACGCTTGGCTAGTCGGGTTTCTTTTGGCAAGACCAATCCCAAGGATCTCTTGCAATTGGCGACCACCTTATCCAGTGTGCCACGGATTCGTGCGATTTTAGAAGGGATGGAGCAGCCTGCTCTGGCCTACCTCATCGCACAGTTAGATGCCATTCCAGAGTTGGAGAGCTTGATTAGCGCAGCGATTGCTCCTGAAGCTCCTCACGTGATTACGGAAGGTGGTATTATTCGTACGGGATTTGATGAGACCTTGGATAAATACCGTCGAGTGCTCAGAGAAGGGACCAGTTGGATTGCTGAGATTGAGGCTAAGGAGCGAGAAAACTCTGGTATCAGCACGCTTAAGATTGACTACAATAAAAAGGACGGTTACTATTTCCATGTGACCAATTCGCAACTGGGGAATGTGCCAGCCCACTTTTTCCGCAAGGCAACACTGAAAAACTCAGAACGCTTTGGTACTGAGGAGTTAGCCCGTATCGAGGGAGATATGCTGGAGGCGCGTGAGAAGTCAGCTAACCTAGAATATGAAATCTTTATGCGCATCCGTGAAGAAGTCAGCAAGTACATTCAGCGTTTGCAGGCTCTAGCTCAAGGAATTGCGACAGTTGATGTCTTGCAAAGTCTAGCAGTTGTGGCTGAAACCCAGCATTTGATTCGACCTGAGTTTGGAGACGATTCACAAATTGATATCCAGAAAGGGCGCCATGCTGTCGTCGAAAAGGTTATGGGAGCTCAGACCTATATTCCTAATACGATTCAGATGGCAGAAGATACGAGTATTCAGCTAATCACAGGGCCCAACATGAGTGGGAAGTCTACCTACATGCGCCAGTTAGCCATGACGGCGGTTATGGCCCAGCTGGGTTCCTATGTTCCAGCTGAGAGCGCCCATTTGCCTATCTTCGATGCTATCTTTACCCGTATCGGAGCAGCAGATGACTTGGTTTCAGGGCAATCAACCTTCATGGTGGAGATGATGGAGGCCAACAATGCCATTTCGCATGCGACCAAGGACTCACTCATTCTCTTTGATGAGTTAGGTCGAGGAACTGCAACTTATGACGGGATGGCTCTTGCTCAGTCCATCATCGAATACATTCATGAACATATCGGAGCCAAGACTCTCTTTGCCACCCACTACCATGAGTTGACCAGTCTGGAGTATAGCTTGGAACACTTGGTCAATGTCCACGTGGCAACCTTAGAACAGGAAGGACAAGTCACCTTCCTTCACAAGATCGAACCAGGACCAGCTGACAAATCCTACGGTATCCATGTTGCCAAGATTGCTGGCTTACCAGCAGGACTTTTAGCAAGGGCAGATAAGATTTTGGTTCAGTTAGAGAGTCAGGGTACAGAAAGTCCTGCTCCGATGAGACAAACAAGTGCTGTCACAGAACAGATATCGCTCTTTGACGCGCCTGAAGAACATCCTATCCTAGCAGAATTAGCTAAACTGGATGTTTACAACATGACACCTATGCAGGCTATGAATGTTTTAGTTGAGTTTAAACAAAAATTATAAAAAGGGTCCCACTCATGCATTTGTGAGTGGGATTCTCTCTATTACTTTTTATGGGCCAAGAGTTGATTGATGTGGTCCACTTTTTTAGCTTCTCTTTTATAGAGAATAGTCCAGATGATAAGGTAGACAATCGCAAACTCCGGAATGAGCTGGAGATAGAAAATCCAGTGGAAAGGGAACCAACCAGCCAGAGTTGCCAGTGGGACAAAGCCAGCTAGCATGAGGAAGAAATGGGAAAGTGTTGCACGGAGCAAGCTCCAGTCGCGGCTGAATAATCGCTTGCCAAAGCTAAAGAGAACTCCTATAGCTGACCAGATGACCGTACAGTAGAGCAAGACCAGGGCACCGTGAACCTGATGTTGAGCCATCATTTGACCGATGAGAGAGTCGGGACTCAGTGGCGCGTAGGTACTTGGTGCATAAATGAGTGAAAAGAGGATAGAGAGGATGAGGCCGATAAGAACACCAGCGGCCGCGTCGTGAAATACTTGTTTTTTCATAGTTCTAATTTCTCCTTGATGGTTTTTAGGTAACGGCGTGAAGAGTAGGTGAAGCTTTCGTTTTTTAAGAAAATTTCAACCAGACCGTTGGGCGTGAGCTTGAGATGAGAGATCGAGTCGATATTGACGATTTCAGATTGGGAAATTTGGATAAAAGTTGTCGGCAGAATTTCAAGAACCTGATAGAGTCGCAAATCAATGCTGTAGGTCTGAGATGCAGTTTCTGCTAGAACCTTTCGATTCTCTATATAGAAGCGCTGAATCTTGCCAATTTCAACTAGATAGACCTGATTATCAATCTTACCTTTGATTGTTTCTTTTTGGTCAAGATTTTCAGCAAATTCGATGATTTTTTGGACGTTTTTAGTTTCTTGAGGTGCTTGGACAATCAGCTTTTCTTCCTTGTATATCTCTTTAATCTGTAGTTCTACTTTCATAAATTCCCTCCTTTTCAGTTATACAAGGTTGTGATCACTTCCTGTACACCTTTATTAAACACTATTTTACGACCTCTGGCAAGGGCTTTTGTCTATGTGGAGAGATTTGGAGTCTATGTGGTATTTGCTTTTTCTGGTAACATCTGAAATATGGTATAATAGCACTAATCAATTTCTAGGAAAATAGATACAGAAAGGGGCTGAAAGATGTCTCATATTATTGAATTGCCAGAGGTACTGGCAAACCAGATAGCGGCGGGAGAAGTGATTGAACGTCCTGCTAGTGTGGTCAAAGAGTTGGTAGAAAATGCCATTGACGCTGGCTCTAGCCAGATTATCATTGAGATTGAAGAAGCTGGTCTCAAGAAAATCCAAATCACCGATAATGGCCATGGAATTGCCCACGATGAGGTGGAATTGGCTTTGCGTCGTCATGCGACCAGTAAGATAAAAAATCAAGCAGACCTCTTTCGGATTCGGACGCTTGGTTTTCGAGGTGAAGCCTTGCCTTCTATTGCGTCTGTTAGTGTACTGACTCTGTTAACGGCGGTGGATGGTGCGAGTCATGGGACCAAGCTCGTTGCGCGTGGGGGTGAAGTTGAGGAAGTCATCCCAGCGACTAGTCCTGTGGGAACCAAGGTTTGTGTGGAGGACCTCTTTTTCAACACGCCTGCCCGCCTCAAGTATATGAAGAGCCAGCAAGCGGAGCTGTCTCATATCATTGATATTGTCAACCGTCTGGGCTTGGCTCATCCTGAGATTTCCTTTAGTTTGATCAGTGATGGCAAGGAAATGACGCGAACAGCAGGGACTGGTCAACTGCGCCAAGCTATCGCAGGGATTTACGGTTTGGCGAGTGCCAAGAAGATGATTGAAATTGAGAATTCTGACCTTGATTTCGAAATTTCAGGCTTTGTTTCCCTGCCTGAGTTGACTCGGGCTAATCGCAACTATATCAACCTCTTCATCAATGGCCGTTATATCAAGAACTTCCTGCTTAATCGTGCCATTCTTGACGGTTATGGAAGCAAGCTTATGGTGGGACGCTTTCCGTTGGCTGTCATTCACATCCATATCGATCCTTATCTGGCTGATGTCAATGTCCATCCAACCAAGCAAGAGGTGCGGATTTCCAAGGAAAAAGAACTGATGGCGCTGGTTTCAGAAGCTATTTCAAATAGTCTCAAAGAGCAAGCCTTGATTCCTGATGCCTTGGAAAATCTTGCCAAATCTACCGTGCGCAATCGTCAAAAGGTAGAGCAGACCATTCTCCCACTCAAAGAAAATACGCTTTACTATGAAAAAACAGAACTCTCAAGACCCAATCAAGTTGAGGTGGCTGATTATCAGGTTGAATTAACTGAGGAAGGGAAAGATTTAACCTTGTTTGCCAAGGAAACCTTGGACCAGCTGACTAGACCAGCAAAACTGCATTTTGCAGAGAGAAAGCCTGTTAACTACGACCAACTAGACCATCCAGAGTTAGATCTTGCTAGCCTCGATAAGGCTTATGACAAGCTGGAGAGAGAAGAATCATCCAGCTTCCCAGAGTTGGAGTTTTTCGGGCAAATGCACGGGACCTATCTTTTTGCCCAAGGGCGAGATGGGCTCTACATCATAGACCAGCACGCGGCTCAGGAACGGGTTAAGTACGAGGAATATCGTGAAAGCATCGGCAATGTTGACCAGAGCCAACAGCAACTCTTAGTGCCCTACATCTTTGAATTTCCTGCAGATGATGCCCTGCGTCTCAAGGAGAGAATGGCACTTTTGGAGGAAGTAGGCGTCTTTCTAGCAGAGTATGGAGAAAATCAATTTATCCTACGTGAGCATCCAATTTGGATGGCAGAGGAAGAAATCGAGTCTGGTATCTATGAAATGTGTGACATGCTGCTCTTGACCAAGGAAGTTTCGATCAAGAAATACCGAGCAGAGCTGGCTATCATGATGTCCTGCAAGCGATCTATCAAGGCCAATCATCGTATCGATGACCACTCAGCCAGACAGCTCCTTTATCAGCTTTCTCAGTGTGACAATCCCTATAACTGTCCCCATGGACGTCCTGTTTTGGTGCATTTCACTAAGTCAGATATGGAAAAGATGTTCCGACGTATTCAGGAAAATCATACTAGTCTCCGTGAGTTAGGGAAATATTAAGAACACAAAAAGCCTTTGTTTTTTACAAACAAGGCTTTTTAGCTTTTCTAAGGTGGTACCTTGATTGGACATGGCAACTTGTCATGAGGTTTACACTTGCTTGACAAGACCAGTCCTATAAAAAGTGTTGTGAAAACTGAATTAGGTGATTCAAGATTTTTTAGAGTCTTCTTGGTTTGAAGGATTCTCAAGACCAATCACTTTATCAAGATAACGTTGTTTGGTTTTGAGAGTCTTGTTGATAGCAATTGCAGACGCAATCAAGAAAACGAAGGTCAGCCAAATCCAGACGGTAAATTTGGCTGGGAAACTAGAACCGGCTAAAAAGAGATAGATAGCCAGAGCTAAGACGAAAATATAAATCACTTGCCAGAGGCCAAAAGATTTAACCTCTTTATAGTATTTGTCCTTGTCTTCTTCTAAAATCACTGCTGTAGAAGCTTTTTCGAAGCTTTCATCCAGTAGTAGATAGTCAGTTGTCACTTGAAAAATCTTGCTTAATTCAATAATTTTTTCGATTTCAGGAAGGACTTGTCCAGACTCCCATTTTGAGATGCTTTGCCGAGAAACATTGATTTGTTCTGCTAGCTTTTCCTGGGACCAACCTTTTTCCTTTCTGAGCTCAAATAGTTTTTCTGCGAGTTTCATCATTCTATCCTCCTTTTTCTATCTCTATCCTAACAATTTTTACTTATAATGAGAATACAATCTCCTGTACTTTTTGTCAACCAGAGGTTGCACCTTTTGTTGCAGTCTGTCTTGGGGAAATATGATATACTAGATAGGCAAAATAATGGAGAAAAAACTATGTACGAATATCTAAAAGGAATCATTACCAAAATCACTGCTAAATACATCGTCCTAGAGGCGAATGGTATCGGTTATATCTTGCATGTAGCCAATCCCTATGCTTACTCAGGTCAGGTTAATCAGGAGACACAAATATATGTGCACCAAGTTGTCCGTGAAGATGCCCATCTGCTTTACGGTTTTCGCTCAGAAGATGAGAAGAAACTCTTTCTCAGTTTGATCTCGGTTTCAGGGATTGGTCCTGTGTCAGCTTTGGCAATTATCGCTGCCGATGACAATGCTGGCTTGGTTCAGGCGATCGAGACTAAGAACATCACCTACTTGACCAAGTTCCCTAAAATTGGCAAGAAAACAGCCCAACAGATGGTGCTGGACTTGGAAGGCAAGGTAGTCGTGGCTAGTGATGACCTTCCTGCCAAGGTGGCAGTGCAAGCCAGCGCTGAAAACCAAGAACTGGAAGAAGCTATGGAAGCCATGTTGGCATTGGGCTACAAGGCAACCGAGCTCAAGAAAATCAAGAAATTCTTTGAAGGAACGACAGATACAGCCGAGAACTATATCAAGTCAGCTCTTAAGATGTTGGTCAAATAGGAGAATAATATGCCAAAACGTTGTTCGTGGGTCAAGATGACCAATCCTCTCTATATCGCCTACCACGATCAGGAGTGGGGCAAGCCCCTTCATGATGACCGTGCTCTTTTTGAGTTGCTTTGTTTGGAAACTTACCAGTCGGGTCTATCTTGGGAAACGGTACTAAACAAACGCCAAGGATTCCGAGAAGCATTTCATGGCTATCAAATTCAAGCGGTCGCGGAAATGACAGATGGGGAGTTGGAAGCCTTGTTAGAGAATCCAGCCATCATCCGAAATCGTGCCAAGCTCTTTGCGACGCGTGCCAACGCCCAAGCATTTTTACAAATCCAGAAAACCTTTGGCTCTTTTGACGCTTATCTCTGGTCCTTTGTTGAGGGAAAAACGATCGTGAATGATGTTCCTGACTATCACCTAGCACCTGCTAAAACAGCCCTGTCTGAAAAATTAGCCAAAGATCTAAAAAAACGAGGTTTCAAGTTCACAGGCCCAGTCGCCGTCTTGGCTTTTCTACAGGCGGCAGGTCTGATTGACGACCATGAGAATGATTGTGAGTGGAAGGGGAGATAAATGATGTCCAACAAACATAAGGGAATCCTTATTTTTGCGGTTCTCTACACGGCTCTCTTTGTTTTTAACGGTGTTAAATGGTTAGCTTCCTTGATGTCATCTTCAATTGCGAATTATCTAGTCTATGTAGTATTAGCTCTGTATGGTTCTTTTTTATTTAAGGATAGATTGATTCAACAATGGAATGAGATTAGAAAGACTAAAAGGAAATTCTTCTTTGGCGTCTTAACAGGATGGCTATTTCTCTTTCTGATGACTGCTTTCTTTGGCTTTATCTTAGGAATATTGAGACAGTTTTTGGGGCTAGACGGACAAGGTCTAAACCAGTCGAATATTCAAAGTACCTTTCAAGAACAACCAATACTGATAGCAGTTTTCGCCTGTATCATAGGACCTTTGGTGGAAGAACTCTTTTTCCGTCAGGTGTTATTGCATTGGTTAGGAAAATATCTGTCAAGTTGGTTAAGTATTTTTTAGTCGGTCTTGTTTTTTCCCTGACACATATGCATAGCTTGTCTTTATCAGAGTGGGTCAGTGCAGTTAGTTATTTGGGTGGTGGGTTAGTTTTTTCAATTATTTATGTAAGAGAAAAAGAAAATATTTACTATCCCTTGCTAGTTCACATACTAGGAAACAGTCTCTCTTTTATGATTTTAGTCATCAGTAATATGTGACGTTTTAGTAGTTATACAAGAGAAAAAGGAGAATCATAGATTGACATCAAAAAGCAACCGCACCTGCAGTTGCTTTTTCATTCTTTTAATAGCGTGATGGGCCCGCACTTGCACTTCGGATGTTGAAACGTTTCTTGAGATAGAAGCGAAGGGCGAGAAGGGCAGCCCCTAGGATAGCCAAAGGCAATGGAGCAAGGACTGGATTGAGGTTGGCTGGTAGGAAGCTTGTTGCAAAGAAGACAACCAACCAAAGGACCATAGAGGCCAGGATGACAAGGATTGATTTCCAGAATGGAGGACGTTGGCTACGGTCTGTGTCTGGTCCATAGTACTGGTAGACAAAGTAGTACATCAAGTAGAAGGCCACCCCTCCAACAAGCCCAACCAACAAGAGGGTAATCAAACCATAGCCAATAGCCTGATCTGTAGAGAAGAAGGTAGTCAGAGCGCTAACCAGTGCAAAGAGACTGGTGATAAAAAGGGCTGAGTCCATAATCATGAGTTTTGGATCATCATTTTCTTTTGGATGCTCTTTTTCGTACTGTTCCTTGACTGTGAAACTGTGAGCCCAGTGAGTTGGAGCGCCATAGAGGGAACGAGCTGTTGTTCCTTTGACTTGCTCTTCAAGGATTTTAGGAATGACTTCCTCAAAAACAGCCTTGATTTCAGCATCTGTTTTGCCATCTTTGACAAACTGCTGGGTAGCAATATGGATAAACTCTTGGTTTTTCTTAGTTAATTTTTGTAGATCAATCTGAGACATAGGGATTCCTCTTAGAACCATTTCTTATGGATGAGATAGAGAGTGAGTGAAACACTCATAGCAAAGGCGATAAAGACGATTAACCAGAAGGCGTGAGGTTCGCCGTTTAGAGGGATTTCATTATCCTTAAAGTTCATCCCGTAGGCTGAGAAGATCATGGTTGGGACAGACATGACGATGGTCACGAGAGCCAAGGTCTTCATGATGTTGTTCTGGTTGTTGGAAATGATAGAGGCAAAGGTCTCTGTCATAGAGTGAAGGACGTTTCCATAGATATCTGCCATCTCAATGGCCTGTTGGGTTTCAATCAGGGTATCCTCAAGTAGGTCTTCGTCCTCTAAGTATTTTTTGATATTGCTAGTTGCGCTGGTCAATTTCTTAATCACGCGCTCATTTGTTTTAAGTGAGGCCTTGAAATAGACGATGGTTTTTTCCAGCTCCATGAGCTCGATCAGTTCTTCGTTTCGAGTAGACTTGTGAAGTTGACTTTCGATTTGTTCACTCTTACGATCGATTGAACGGAGGGCCGTCAGGTAAAGTTCAGCGTTGCGGTAGAGAATCTGGAAGATAAAACGTGAACGCATAAAGGTGTAGAAGTTGCGCAGCCTACGGTTGATAAAGACATCGAGAACAGGGAGTGATTCCAAGCAGGTAGTGATAATGGTCTCCTCGGTGATGATAATCCCTAGCGGAATCGTTACGTAGTAGGTGCGATTGTTTCTTTCCTCTGTGATGGGAACGTCTACGATGATCAAAGTATACTCGTCTTCGATGGTAATACGAGACATTTCTTCCGCATCGAGCGGTGCTCGGAGGTCGGCAATGTCAATATCAAAGGCGTTGGCGATTTCCAGTGATTCATTTTGTGTAGGATTGACGAGATTGATCCAAGTACCCGGTTCAAGCGTGTCGATCTCTTTAAATTCAGTTGTTGTTGAGAGAAAAACTTGTTTCATGTCCCCTGTCCTTTCCTACTATTCAGTGTTTGATTTTTTGCACCGTACTATTATACTATAAAAACAGTTTTTTGGGTAATAGAATTTCACATTTTTTGGTATAATGGAAAGCAATAATGGACTAGAAAGAACAAAGATGCAAGATAAAATTGTGATTCATGGGGCTCGTGCCCATAACCTAAAAAATATCGATGTGGAGATTCCGCGAGACAAGCTGGTTGTTGTGACTGGTTTGTCAGGGTCTGGGAAATCCAGTCTGGCCTTTGATACCCTCTATGCGGAGGGGCAACGTCGCTATGTAGAGAGTTTGTCAGCCTACGCTCGTCAGTTCTTGGGCAACATGGAAAAACCAGATGTAGATGCCATTGATGGTCTCAGTCCAGCTATTTCCATCGACCAGAAAACCACTAGTAAAAACCCACGCTCGACCGTGGGAACGACGACTGAAATCAATGATTATCTGCGTCTCCTCTACGCACGTGTAGGGACGCCGTACTGTATTAACGGGCATGGGGCTATCAAGGCCTCTTCTGTTGAGCAAATCGTTGATAAGGTCTTGGAGTTGCCTGAACGTCAGCGTTTGCAAATTTTAGCTCCTGTCATTCGTAAGAAAAAAGGGCAACACAAGAGCGTCATTGAAAAGGTTCAGAAAGACGGTTATGTCCGCGTCCGAGTGGATGGGGAGGTCTACGATGTGACCGAAGTACCAGAGCTGTCTAAGAGCAAGCAACACAATATTGATGTCGTAGTTGACCGTATTGTCATCAAGGAGGGCATTCGTAGCCGTCTCTTTGACTCCATTGAGGCTGCCCTTTGTATCGCAGAAGGTTATGTGATTATCGACACCATGGACGATTCGGAGTTGCTATTCTCTGAGCACTATGCCTGCCCGGTTTGTGGTTTTACCGTACCAGAGTTAGAGCCTCGTCTCTTCTCCTTTAATGCTCCCTTTGGCTCTTGTAGCGAGTGTGACGGTTTGGGCATCAAGCTGGAGGTGGATACTGATTTGGTAGTTCCTGATGCCAGCAAAACCTTACGCGAGGGAGCCTTGGCTCCTTGGAATCCTATCTCATCCAACTACTATCCAAACATGCTTGAGCAGGCTATGATAGCCTTTGGAGTAGATATGGATAAGCCTTTTGAGGATTTGTCAGAAGAAGATAAGAACTTGATTCTCTACGGCTCAGATGGCAAGGAATTCCATTTCCACTATGAGAATGAATTTGGTGGTGTGCGCGATATCGATATTCCTTTTGAGGGAGTTGTCAATAATATCAAGCGTCGTTACCATGAGACTAATAGTGACTACACGCGCACCCAGATGCGTCTCTACATGAATGAGCTGACCTGCGGAACTTGTCACGGCTACCGTCTCAATGACCAGGCCTTGTCTGTTCGTGTAGGTGGCGAGCAAGGGCCACATATCGGTGAAATCTCAGACCTGTCTATCGCAGACCACTTGGATTTGGTGAGCCAGCTGACCTTGTCTGAAAATGAAGCCATTATCGCCCGTCCTATTCTCAAGGAAATCAAGGATCGCTTGACCTTCCTCAATAACGTGGGACTTAACTATCTGACTCTTTCTCGTTCGGCAGGAACCCTTTCAGGTGGGGAGAGTCAGCGTATTCGCTTGGCAACCCAGATTGGATCCAACCTATCAGGTGTCCTCTATATCCTAGACGAGCCGTCGATTGGTCTCCACCAGAGGGATAATGACCGCCTGATTGCTAGTCTGAAAAAGATGCGTGACTTGGGCAATACTCTCATCGTGGTAGAACATGACGAAGATACCATGCGCGAGGCGGATTATCTGATTGACGTTGGTCCGGGTGCTGGTGTTTTTGGTGGAGAGATTGTCGCTGCAGGAACGCCCAAGCAGGTGGCTCGCAACAGCAAGTCTATCACAGGCCAGTATTTGTCAGGGAAACGTGCCATTCCAGTACCAGAAGAGCGCCGTGCCGGAAATGGTCGTTTTATCGAGGTGACAGGTGCGCGTGAGAACAATTTGCAAAATATCACTGCTCGTTTCCCGCTAGGAAAATTCATCGCGGTGACAGGTGTGTCAGGTTCAGGGAAATCGACCTTAATCAACAGCATCCTCAAAAAAGCCATTGCTCAAAAACTCAACCGCAATTCAGACAAGCCTGGTAAGTTTAAAACGATCACAGGGATTGAGCATGTAGACCGCTTGATTGATATTGACCAGAGTCCTATAGGACGAACGCCAAGGTCTAACCCTGCTACCTATACAGGAGTTTTTGACGATATACGTGACCTTTTTGCCCAGACAAACGAGGCCAAGATTCGAGGCTATAAGAAAGGCCGCTTCAGTTTCAACGTCAAGGGTGGTCGTTGCGAAGCCTGCTCAGGTGACGGGATTATCAAGATCGAGATGCACTTCTTGCCAGATGTTTATGTTGCCTGTGAAGTCTGCCACGGAACCCGCTACAACAGTGAAACCCTTGAAGTTCACTACAAGGAAAAAAATATCTCGCAGGTTTTGGACATGACCGTCAACGATGCAGTGGAATTCTTCCAACACATTCCTAAGATTCAACGCAAACTTCAGACCATCAAGGATGTGGGGCTGGGCTATGTAACGCTAGGGCAACCAGCTACCACCCTTTCTGGGGGAGAAGCTCAGCGTATGAAGTTGGCTAGCGAACTCCACAAACGCTCGACAGGAAAATCCTTCTACATTCTGGATGAACCAACGACAGGGCTTCATACCGAGGATATCGCTCGCTTGCTTAAAGTCTTGGCTCGCTTTGTCGACGATGGCAATACTGTCCTCGTCATCGAGCACAATCTAGATGTCATCAAGACAGCAGACCATATCATCGATTTGGGACCTGAGGGCGGTGTCGGTGGTGGAACCATCATCGCAACAGGAACCCCAGAAGAAGTAGCTGCCAATGAAGCCAGCTACACAGGACACTATTTGAAAGGAAAGTTACATCATGAATAAACGTGTGCAAGCATTTCTAGCTAAAATGCAAGAAAAAGAACTAGATGGTATCATCATCAACAACCTTAAAAACGTCTATTACCTGACTGGCTTTTGGGGTTCGAACGGAACAGTTTTTATCAGCCGTGACCGTCAGGTCTTGGTGACAGACTCTCGCTATATCATTGCAGCTAAGCAAGAAGTGACAGGTTTTGAGATTGTGGCTGATCGCGATGAATTGGCTGTTATTGCAGGCATTGTTAAGGATATGAACTTGTCTCGCGTCGGTTTTGAGGACGAGATTTCGGTCTCTTATTACCACCGTATGCAGGCAGCTTTTGCAGGTTTGGATTTACTCCCGCAGACTCAGTTTGTTGAAGCGCTTCGTATAATTAAGGATGAGAAAGAGATTGCGACTATTCGCAAGGCTTGTTCCATCTCAGACCAAGCTTTTCGCGATGCACTTGACTTTATCAAACCAGGAAAAACTGAGATCGAAATTGCCAACTTCCTCGATTTCCGCATGCGTGAGCTAGGAGCGGCAGGCTTGTCTTTTGATACCATTTTAGCAAGTGGTATCAACTCTTCTAAGCCCCATGCCCATCCAATGCACAAACCGGTTGAAGCGGGAGAAGCCATCACCATGGACTTCGGCTGTCTCTACGACCACTATGTCAGTGATATGACACGGACCATCTACCTCGGTCATGTCAGTGACGAGCAGGCAGAGATTTACAATACAGTTCTAAAAGCCAACCAAGCTCTGATTGATCAAGCTAAGGCTGGCTTAGGTTTCCGTGACTTTGACAAAATTCCTCGTGATATTATTATCGATGCAGGCTATGGAGACTACTTTACTCACGGTATTGGACACGGTATCGGACTGGATATCCATGAGGAACCCTACTTTAGCCAAACTTCCAAAGAAGTCATTAAATCTGGTATGGTCTTGACTGATGAACCAGGTATTTATATTGAAGGCAAATACGGCGTTCGTATCGAGGATGATATCTTAATTACAGATAACGGTTGCGAATTGTTGACCCTAGCACCGAAGGAATTAATTGTTATTTAAAAAATGAGATAAATCGTTGACTTTTATATTTTAAAGGTTTATACTGATAGACGAAAACGGTAGGTGAGGCTACCATAGGGATACGGATGACTACCGCAAAGCAGTGGAGACACTACTCGTTGGTCAACAGTCCTGGTCGCGAAGGCCAAGACTAAGCTCATTACATTGCCCTATGGAGTTAAAGCTTGAACGAAAAAACAGATAATTAGTTTTTTTAATCCTGCCATCTTATGGTGGGATTTTCTACTGTTTTAGAACAAGGAAAGGAGACAAACGATGCAAATTGACGATCATCCAGAACCGCACATACACAGCCAATCGCTGATTTGTGTCGTTCTGCCCTTATAAAGTGATTGGTCTCTGTGTATGAAACACATCATTCATACAGATAGGAGAAACCAATGAAAACTACAAAAGAAAGATTAGCAACTGCTATTCACACACCTTTAAACGAAACTCTATCTTTTTATAAGACAAGTCTAACAGGCTTGACTGAGGAGCAGGTGGAGAAAAATCGTGACCTATATGGCGAAAACACTATCACCAAGGGTCAAGAAGACAGTATCCTCAAAAAGATTTACGAATCTATTATCAATCCATTTACAATTATCCTGCTAGTCATCGCCATGATCTCCATGGTGACCAATGTCTGGTTGGCGAAGCCTGGACAAGAAGATCCGACGACTTCTATCATCATCGTTGTTCTCGTTCTAATCTCTGGTGGCATACGCTTTGTTCAAGAATTACGGAGCGACAAAGCTGCGACCAATCTTTCAAAAATGATTGTGAACACAGGCACAGTTATTCGCGAAGGCCAGAGTTTAGAGGTCGCAATTGAAGATTTGGTCGTTGGAGATATGGTCAAGTTGAGTGCTGGGGATATGATTCCAGCAGACCTCATTTTAACTGAATCACGTGATTTCTTTGTTCAACAGTCTGGTTTGACAGGTGAAAGTGACTCGGTTGAAAAACTGGCCTTATCAAAAATGAGTCAGTCAAACTTTGATAGTCTACTAGAAGCAGAAGTGCTCGCCTTTATGGGAACTAATGTGATATCAGGAAGTGCCAAGGCTTTGATTCTAGCGGTCGGTGATGACACCATGATGGGAGAAATCGAGCAGACTCTCAATACCTATGACGAACCGACCTCTTTTGAACGGGAGATGAACAGCATCTCTTGGCTCTTGATCCGTTTGATGTTAGTCATGGTTCCCATCGTGTTTCTCTCCAATGGCTTGACAGATGGAGATTGGTTAGAAGCTGGTGTATTTGCCTTGAGTGTGGGTGTCGGGCTGACACCTGAGATGCTTCCTATGATTATCACGGCCAGTCTAGCAAAAGGCTCCATTATCATGGCTAAGGAAAAAGTCGTCATCAAAAAACTCAATGCCATACAAGATCTAGGTGCTATTGATATCCTGTGTACGGATAAAACCGGAACCCTTACCCAAGACGAAATTGTCCTTGAATATCCTTTGGATATACATGGAGATTTGGATTTGTCTGTGTTGAGACGGGCCTATCTCAATTCCTATTTTCAAACCGGTTTGAAAAACTTGATGGACCGTGCCATTATCAGTAGAACTGAAAAAGAAGCTAAAGAACACGCTATTCTACAAAATTTGGATACTAGCTTCCAAAAAATCGATGAATTGCCCTTTGACTTTGAACGCAGACGGATGAGTGTCATCGTCAAGGATGAGAACGAAGTTGTTAGTTTGGTAACCAAGGGTGCTCTAGAGGAAATGCTTGCGATTTCAACCCATGTGGAATATCAAGGTCAGATTAGCCCTCTAACGGATGATATCCGAGTGGAAATCTTAAAAGAAGTGGACCAACTTAATCAACAGGGCTTGCGAGTCTTGGGAGTCGCTTATAAAACAGGCCTAAAAGAAGGTTTTGCTTACTCTGTTGAAGATGAAAAAGAGATGATTCTAACAGGATATCTTGCCTTTCTAGATCCACCAAAACCATCAGCAGCACCTGCTATCCAAGCTTTGTTAGAACACGGTGTTCAAACAAAGATCTTGACGGGGGACAATGAGAAGGTAACCCAAGCAGTATGCGAAAAAGTTGGTTTAGACGTTGATCAAATCTTGCTGGGTTCTGATATTGATGCCATGACGGACGAAGAGTTGGCCCAAGCAGTTGAGAAGGTGACTGTCTTTGCCAAACTCTCTCCGGATCAGAAAGCACGAATCATTTTACAAATCAAATCTAATGGACATTGTGTCGGTTATATGGGAGATGGAATCAATGATGCCCCTTCTATGAAAGTGGCAGATGTGGGGATTTCTGTTGATACAGCAGTAGATATTGCCAAAGAAACGGCTGATGTCATTTTGCTAGATAAGGATTTGATGGTGCTTGAAAAAGGGCTGGTTGAAGGACGCAAAGTCTATGCTAATATGACCAAATATATCAAGATGACGGTCAGCTCTAATTTTGGGAACATTTTTTCACTTTTAGTGTCTGGTATCTTTTTGCCTTTCCTTCCCATGGCTCCGATTCACTTGATTGTGTTAAACCTAGTCTATGACCTTTCTTGTATCGCCCTGCCATTTGATAATGTGGATGAAGACTTTTTGAAACATCCTCATAAGTGGGAAGCCAAGTCTATTACTCGCTTTATGATTTGGATGGGTCCGATTTCTTCTATTTTTGATATTTTGACCTTTATCTTGCTCTATTTTGTCATTGTTCCAATGGCGACAGGTCAAGCCTATGTCCACGGAGCAGAGTCTGCAACGGGCTTTATCATCTTGTTCCAGACAGGTTGGTTCATTGAATCCATGTGGTCCCAAACCATGGTTATCCATATGCTCCGTTCAGCAAAGCTTCCTTTCTTACAAAGTCGTCCATCATGGTTTGTTCTTGGAACAACCTTGCTGGCAGCTAGTTTTGTGACCTTCCTTCCCTACTCTTCAATTGCGAGCCTTCTTCATTTAACCCCTTTGGAACCAATTTATTTCCTCTTTTTGCTATTGATAATCGTTCTCTATATGATCAGTGTTACAGTAGTGAAACGAATCTATATCAAAAAATTTAAAAGTTGGCTATAAATCGATTTTGTCAAGAAAAAAGTACGGAAATCGCTAAAAAAGTCAAAATTTTTTAAAAATAGGTCGCAAGTCGGATGTTTTTTATGGTATAATAGACTAAACTGATAGTAACATGTAGCGAAAGGGGTAGGCACATGATTAAGATTTATACCGTCTCCAGTTGCACAAGCTGTAAGAAAGCGAAGACTTGGCTCAACGCACACCAGTTAAGTTATAAAGAACAAAACCTTGGTAAAGAAGGGATTACGAGAGAAGAACTACTTGATATTCTGACAAAGACAGATAATGGAATTGCCAGCATTGTATCATCAAAAAACCGCTATGCGAAAGCTTTAGGAGTTGACATCGAAGATTTGAGTGTCAATGAAGTACTCAACTTGATCATGGAAACACCACGGATCTTAAAAAGTCCTATTCTAGTTGACGAGAAGCGTTTGCAGGTCGGTTACAAAGAAGATGATATCCGTGCCTTTTTACCACGCTCTGTCCGTAATGTAGAAAATGCAGAAGCACGTTTGCGTGCAGCTCTATAAACATCGAGGCTGGGGTATCTCCTAGCCTTGTTCATTTTTATAAAAATCGTGTGAGGAATTATGAAAAAAATAGTCATCAGCACAGTGGTTCTCCTTCTCCTGCTTGCAGGATGCGGTCAAAAGAAGGGAACAACTGCCACTTCAAAAACATCATCAGAAGATCTCCAGTCTACTCTGCCTGTTTTGGAAAATGCGGAAAAGAATACAGTTGTGACCAAGACTTTGATTTTCCCTGAGTCAGGAGATGGCGTCAAGCAAACGCAAACCATTACCTATAAAGGGAAACAATTTCTAAAATTGGTTATTCGGCAGATACGGCCCTTAAGTGAGGAATTGAAATCCTTTATCGCTGACCACGGTCTTGAAGAAACTCAAAAAGCTCTTTTAGAAGCAGAAGAAAAGGATGAAATGCTTCAGGAAGCGCGTAAATTGACAGGTTTTACACTTGAAACCAAACTGCTCAGTCAGACTGAAATCCAGACCACAACGACCTATGATTTACAAGTCTTGGATGTCAAAAAGGCAGCACAGACAGACTACTTGAAGAATCTTGGTTTGGAGAATCTTTTGCAACATGACCCAAGTCAGTATATCGCAGACAGAGTGGCAAATGGTGCGACAGAACAGTAAGAAAATCCAAATAAATAGACGGACTTATTTGTAGAACGTAAGGAAATATGCTATAATAGTACTATTCTAAGGAAAGAGGGTGTTAGAATGGGATTTACTGAAGAAACTGTACGGTTTAAATTGGATGATTCCAATAAAAAAGAAATTAGCGAGACGTTGACAGACGTCTATGCTTCTTTGAATGAAAAGGGTTATAATCCGATAAATCAAATCGTCGGTTATGTATTGAGTGGAGACCCTGCCTACGTTCCTCGTTACAACAATGCACGAAATCAAATCCGTAAGTATGAGCGTGATGAAATTGTTGAAGAATTGGTACGCTATTACCTTAAAGGACAAGGAGTCGATCTATAATCTATGAGAATTATGGGATTGGACGTCGGTTCAAAAACAGTAGGGGTGGCGATTAGCGATCCACTAGGCTTCACCGCTCAGGGACTTGAAATCATCCAGATTAATGAGGATCAGGGCCAGTTTGGTTTTGACCGTATCAAGGAATTGGTTGACAGCTATAAGGTAGAACGCTTTGTAGTAGGTTTGCCAAAGAACATGAACAATACCAGCGGTCCGCGAGTAGAAGCCAGTCAAGCCTATGGTGCCAGGCTAGAAGAACTCTTTGGTTTGCCAGTAGACTATCAGGATGAGCGTTTGACAACAGTCGCTGCGGAGCGTATGTTGATTGAACAAGCAGATATCAGCCGTAACAAACGCAAGAAAGTTATTGATAAGTTGGCTGCTCAGCTGATTTTGCAAAATTATTTAGATAGAAAATTTTAAGACAGAGGAGAAATTATGTCACACGATCACAACCATGACCACGAAGAACGTGAATTAATTACACTAGTAGACGAGCAAGGAAATGAAACCTTGTTTGAAATTCTTTTGACCATCGACGGGAAAGAAGAATTTGGTAAAAACTATGTTCTTCTAGTGCCAGTTAATGCAGAAGAAGATGAAAATGGTGAAGTTGAAATCCAAGCTTACTCATTCATCGAAAACGAAGACGGGACAGAAGGCGAATTGCAACCAATCCCAGAAGACTCAGAAGACGAATGGAATATGATTGAAGAAGTCTTCAACAGCTTTATGGAGGAGTGATACAGTCTGGGAGACTGTATCAGCCCAACTCCTAAAAATTGGAAGAGTTGGAACATCCAGTGGATGTTTTTAGCCCTGCGCCAGAAATTAGAAACGCAGGAACGTCTAGGGGATATTTTTACCCCAGTTCCTTTAAATAAGAGAGAGCTGGTGAGTCTGGGAGACATTTTTAGCCCACATTGAAATTCATAGTAGCTAGTGATTAGCTAACCAGGTAAGAGGTCGGGATTTTAGTCCCGACCTCGTTTTTTATTTGTAATCATACTTTGATGCTGTAGTTGATTGGACTTTTGTTAAGGAGATATGTATGTTTGAAGTAGAAGAGTGGCTCCATAGTCGGATTGGTTTAAACTTTAGATCTGGTCTTGGACGAATGCAACGAGCAGTGGATTTGCTGGGGAATCCTGAGAAGACTTATCCCATTATCCACGTAACAGGGACTAACGGCAAGGGGTCAACTATTGCCTTTATGAGGGAGTTGTTTACAACTCATGGTAAAAAAGTTGGTACTTTTACCTCTCCTCATATCATCAGTATCCATGATCGAATCTGTATCAATGGGCAAGCAATAGCTGATGCAGATTTTATCCGTTTGGCAGAACAAGTTAAGGAGATGGAAAAAACTCTTTTGGAAACTCATGACCAGTTGTCCTTTTTTGAGTTGCTGACCTTGATTGCTTTCCTCTATTTTAGGGAACAAGAAGTGGATTTGGTTTTGCTAGAAGTGGGGATAGGTGGTCTACTTGATACCACTAATGTCGTAACAGGAGAGATTGCAGTTATTACTTCGATTGGTCTAGATCATCAGGAGACCTTGGGCGATAGTCTAGAGGAAATAGCCGAGCAGAAAGCTGGTATTTTCAAGGCCAGCAAGAAGGCGGTCATTGCCAAGCTCGCTCCAGAAGCTAAACTTGTCTGTCAAAAAAGAGCAAGAGAGTTAGACGTAGACATTTATCAAACTGGGCAAGACTTCACCTTGAAAACTGGAAATTTCTCAAGCAGCCTAGCAAGCTTTTCCCAGCTTGAAATCGGTTTGGAAGGTGCTTATCAGCAGGAAAATGCCACCTTGGCTTTACAAACTTTTCTTCTGTTGATGGCATCAAGAGGTGAAAAAGTCGAAGAAGAGCTTGTCAGACAGGCATTGAAAGAGACCCACTGGGCCGGTCGATTGGAACGGATTCGTCCTCATATCTACCTAGACGGGGCTCACAATCTTCCAGCCTTGACTCGTCTAGTCGAGTTTATTCAAGGGAAAATCCAGCAAGGCTACCGGGTTCAAGTCCTTTTTGGTGCCCTTAAACGTAAGGATTATCAGGGGATGCTAGGTTATCTAACAGAGCAGTTGCCTGAGGTGGAACTTAAGGTAACAGGCTTTGACTACCAAGGCTCTTTGGATGAGAAGGATGTGGCGGGTTATGATTTGATTCCTTCCTATGGCGATTTTATCAGAGAATTTGAAGAAAAGGTCAATGACCAGGACTTGCTTTTCGTGACGGGGTCACTCTACTTTATCTCGGAAGTACGAGCGAGTTTGGTTGGAAGTGATGGGATTAGTTGAACTTCTAGGATGAAGTTGCTATACTGGAGGTAGGAGGTATTTCTGGAAACGATTCCAGCAAAACATTGGCACAAAAGAAAGGAAATCGCTATGAAAACAAAAACATTCACACTTTCTATTGCTTCCCTAGCAATTCTTAGTCTTTTAGCAGCTTGTGGACCTAAGGCACAAGCCCCTACTCAGCAATCATCTTCTCAACAAGAATCATCTTCTAGTGCTGCTACAAGTGCTAGTCAACCACAAACGTCCTCAAGTCAGGACACTACTGTAGCTCAACCTACGAACATCGATGGTACCTATACTGGAAAAGATGAGAATGACCAAATCACTCTTGTTGTAACAGGTAAAACTGGTATATGGACTGAGGTCGAGCCAGATGGAGATAAGGAAATCAAGCAAGTCAGCTTTGAACCAGAAAATCAACGTGTTATTATCGGTGATGATGTCAAGATTTACGCAGTTAATGGTAATCAAATGATTATCGACGATATGGACCGAGAGGCATCTGACCGAGTAGTCTTAACGAAACAATAATGATTAAGTAAAAGTTCCAATGAGATGAAAGCTATCTTTTTGGAGCTTTTTTTCTTGAAAAAGTGGCTGGCTGTTCTTTACTAACTTTTTACTTAAGGCGCTTACAAATATTTGTAAAACTTCTTATAAGGTCGTATACTTATAGTAAATAATCAAATAGCGCAGAGGCGCAGGAGGAAAAGCATATGGCTACATTTTACGTTCCATCAGTTAACCTTATCGGTAAAGGTGTTGTAAATGAAGTAGGTCCGTATATCAAGGAACTGGGGTATAAGAAAGCCCTTTTGGTGACAGACAAGTTCATCGAGGGAAGTGATATTTTACCTAAGGTCCTAAAACCATTAGATGCTGAAGAGATCGAATATGTGATCTTTAGCGATGTGGAGCCAAATCCGACTTGCAAGAACGTCACAGATGGAGTGACTGCTCTGAAAGAGCATGGATGTGACTTCATCATCAGTCTTGGAGGAGGATCTCCACAGGATGCGGCTAGTTGTATCTCTATCATTGCGACAAATGGTGGCAAACCACAGGACTACGAAGGACTTCACAAGTCTGCTGAAAAAGGGTTGCCAGTGGTTGCTATCAATACAACAGCTGGAACTTCTGCAGAAATCACCATTAACTATGTCATTACTGACGAAGAACGCAAGGTCAAGATGGTAATGGTTGATAAGAACAGTCTCGCCCTTATCTCAGTCAATGATCCAGAACTCATGCTTTCAAAACCGAAAGGATTGACAGCAGCGACAGGTATGGATGCTCTTACCCATGCTGTCGAAGCCTTGGTAACACCAGGTGCTTATAATGTGACCAAGAAACTCTCTATCGGAGCTATTGAACTCATCAAGGAGTATCTTCCTCGTGCTGTAGCTAATGGACAAGATATCGAAGCGCGTGAGGCTATGGTCAATGCCATATTCCTCGGTGGTATGAGCTTTAACAACGCTGGTCTGGGCTATGTTCACTCTATGGCTCACCAACTCGGTGCGGTATATAACTTGCCACACGGTGTCTGCTGTGCCATGCTTCTCCCAGTTGTAGAACGTGAAAATGCCAAGCGTGTACCAGAAGCTTTTCGCAATGTAGCCAAGGCTTTGGGACTCCATGTTGAAGGGAAAACAGACCAAGAATGTGCTGACTATGCTATCGCTGAAATTGAGAAACTATCTGAAACAGTAGGCATTCCGAAGAAACTCACTGAACTCGGTATCGAAGAAAAAGACTTTGACTTTGACTACCTTTCTAAGAATGCTTTGATCGATGCCTGTGCACCTGGAAATCCATTTATGCCAACTTTGGAAGAAACAATTGCTCTCTACAAAGAACTCTTCTAATTCTTAAAGTGAAAAAGAAGCTAAATAATGCTGGAAAGAACTATCATTTTGGTAGTTCTTTTTAAGTCTCTTAATATCTTAGTTAAAAATATAAAAAGGCAAAAAGTTGCCATCTCCCCCTGAACTGAGGTATACTAGTAGAAACATTAGTTTGTCAAGCGGTTAAGGAGAATGTTAGAAAAGGAAGGGGATGTATGACAGCTAGAAAAATGCAGCTACTCATGTCTAAGTATGGTTTTAGTATTGCCATCATGTTGACGGAGTTGATTCTCGTCTTTGGTTTATTTCTCTATCTAGGACAGATGGCTCCGATTCTCTGGATTATCCTTGTCATTTTAGTAAGCTTAGCGACCATTGTATCAATTGTCAATCGGTCCATGAATCCTGAAAGCAAGGTGACATGGCTGCTAGTAGCCTTTGTGCCAGTATTTGGTCCCTTGCTCTATATCATGTTTGGAGAACGCCGTTTATCTAAAAAAGAAATGAAACAGCTAAAGCAACTCCAATCAATGGTTGACCGAGAGGACAATAGCAGAGCCCTACGTTTGGAGTTAAAGGAAGAGGATAAGTCGGCTTACGGAGTCATCAAATCTCTCCTTAGCATGGATACGAATGCGGATGTCTATAATCGAACAGATACACAATTTTTTGCATCTGGTGAAAGCATGTGGCATCAGATGCTAGAGGATCTCAAAAAAGCTGAGAAGTTTATCTTTCTCGAATACTATATCATCGAAGAAGGTTTGATGTGGAATAGTATTTTGGAGATTTTGGAAGAAAAGGCCGCTCAAGGAGTAGAAGTGAAGCTTCTCTATGATGATATTGGTTGTATGGCAACCTTGCCTGGAGATTATACCATCCAGCTTCGTGGTCGAGGGATTGAAGCCCACAAATTTAACAAGGTGATTCCACGTTTGACCGTTGCTTATAACAACCGTGATCACCGTAAAATCATGATTATCGATGGTCAAATTGCCTATACAGGTGGTGTCAATCTGGCCGATGAGTATATCAACCATATCGAACGCTTTGGTTACTGGAAGGATAGCGGAATTTGCCTAGATGGATCAGCGGTTAAGGCTTTTACTAGACTCTTTTTGTCAACCTGGTATATCAACCGTGGGGAAATTAGCGACTTTGACCAATACCATCTCGAAAATCAACCAAAAGATGGGATGGGGCTTTGCATTCCTTACAGTAGTGGGCCAAAGCCTATCTACCGAGCCCAGGTTGGAAAAACGGTCTATCAAAACCTTATCAATCAGGCTACAGATTATGTCTATATCACGACTCCTTATCTGATCGCTGACTATGATCTAACCGAGAGTATCAAAAATGCAGCTCTGAGAGGAGTAGATGTGCGAATTGTGACGCCATATATACCAGATAAGGAGGTTATTCAGTTAGTTACTCGGGGAGCCTATCCAGACTTGCTATCTGCTGGAGTTCGCATTTACGAGTACAGTCCAGGATTTCTTCATAGCAAGCAAATGCTTGTCGATGGAGAGGCGGCAACTGTGGGAACCATCAATTTTGACTATCGTAGTTTGCTCCACCACTATGAAAATGCTGTTTTGCTTTATAGGACGCAGTCCATTATAGATATTGAAAGGGACTTCGAAGAGATTTTTAAAGTTTCTCAAGAAATCTATCCCCATACAATCAAGACAAGCTGGTATCAAAGTCTGATCAAGGAAATTGTCCAGTTGTTTGCGCCTATGCTCTAATTATCCATCAAGATCTAGCCCAAGGCTGGGTCTTTTTTGTCTTTTTACGAATAGATAAGTAAAGGAGAAAACCATGCTTAATCTAGAAGATGATGATTTTATCAGAGAGTATAGAAATAGTCGATTCCACCGTTTTCGTGAAATCGAACGCTTTGCGCTATTGGATAAGAAATTCATCAAATATCAATCCCAAGCTGACATTCCTGTAAGATTTTGATATACTAAAACAGATAAACTTAGAGGAGAAATTGAATGAACGTATACGAGGAAAAAGACGAACAGCTAGAAGAATTTCGATACCAGTATCGGGAACGGCTGGATCAAGAGTCTGAATTTGGACTGGAGCGAGGTAAGAAGAAACGAACTCCACTTCCGTTTTTTAGTGTGGCAATTTGGAGTCTGGCTGCTACAGCTGTTTCTGTCATATTGCCTCTGATCTTTGGTTTGGTGAGCCCTCAACAGATGCAAGATCTTTATACTGGTTGGGCGCTACATCAGAGTGGGCAGATTTACACGGATTATTATGGTTCAAATGGACTGCTTTATTACGTACTAATCTACCTCTCTCAAGGGAGTATTCTTTTTGCTTTGGTGGAGTGGTTGGCCTTGTTCGGAGCTGGTGTTTTTCTATTTAAATCCGCAGATACCTTGACAGGTCAGGGAGAGCAGGCTAGACAGCTTTTGTTGGTTTTCTATTTGCTTGTAGGCAGTCTGGGATTTGGTGGTAGCTATGCAGTAGTTGTGGCCTTGCCTTTTCTATTTTATAGTTTTAGCCTAGTGGCTGACTATCTGGATGATCCAAGTAACGATAAAGGTTTCTTGCGAGTTGGGATGAGTTTAGCATTAGCTTTCTTCCTATCACCTATTCCCACAGCCTTGTTTGCAGCTACACTTGCCTTGAGTTTGTTTGGATTTAATATTGCCAAGCGTAAATTTGCTCATGGATTGTATCAATTTTTTGCATCAGCTTTAGGATTTTCTCTCTTTTTTTATCCAATTGGCTACTATACAGTCTTAACAGGAACTTTTGGTGATGCGATTAGCCATACTTTGTATCCAATAGATACGCTTAGTCTATTTTCAAATGCCAATCTTATGGAGAATGCTGCTTTCTATGGTTTGCTATCCATCGGTGTTGGGATTCTGACATTAATCTTTTCAGGATTGTTTCAGACCAAGTCAGCCAAACAATTTGCTATCTCAATAGGCGCTAATTTAGGTTTACTAGTAACTCTTGCTCTGTTAATTCTTTCAAAGGAACCTTTGCATGGCTCACGTTTGGCAGCGATTTTACCCTTTATGACATTATTATTGCTAATCAGCATCAAAGAAGGGAGTCCTGAATGCATCAGTCGTAGTAGACGAAGAGTCCGCTCTTCATCACTCTTTAGTCGCTACCTTAAAGGAAATTTCTATCTGCCACTAGTCGTGATTATTTATTTGCTTTCTCTACCCCTTTTGAGTCGCTATATTTCGCATCCAAGTACTTATCAGGAACGTGAGCAGCTTGCTAGCTTGGTCAAGCAGCAAACGAGCTCTGAAGATCGTGTCTATGCTTGGGATGATCGTCCAGATTTCTACCAAGCAAGTGAACGCTTGGCACCAAGCTCTCTAGTGACACCAACACTCTATACTGCAAGCGAGGAGAATAAAACGAAACTGATGAATGACTTGAAAGAAAATCAACCGAAGATGATTTTGGTCAATCAAAAGGTTGCCTTGTGGTCGGATGTAGAGAGCCTACTTAGTGAAAAATACGAGCTTGTTCAGACGGATAGTAAGGAATTCAAGCTTTATAAATCTAAATAACAAATCAATATCTTGTGTATTTTTAAAAATTTTAGAATTTTTAACACAAGATATTGATTTTTCTTTTTAGAGTGGTATAATATCACTTAAGAAGAAAAATAGAAAAGAGCATGGATATGATTGTATTAGAAGAAAACCTTGCAACCGTTCCCACTTTGTTCGTTGAAAAACGAGATGGTAGACGTGTAGTGTTTGATGTAGACAAGATTGACAAGGCTCTCCACAAGGCGGCTGACAAAGTCATGGATGTGACACCCCTGGTCGAAAAACGTCTAAATAGCCTGCTTGAGCGTATTGTTGCGGAAATTCACAGTCGTTTCCCTCAAGGTGTCAAGATTTATGAGATTCAAAATATCGTAGAGCATGAACTCCTTGAAACCAAAGAATATGCACTGGCTGAGGAGTATATCACTTATCGGACACAAAGGGATTTTGAGCGCTCAAAAGCGACAGATATTAACTTTAGTATCCATAAACTTCTCAATAAAGATCAAGCCGTTGTCAATGAAAATGCCAATAAAGACAGTGATGTCTTTAACACCCAGCGTGATTTGACAGCAGGGATTGTGGGGAAATCAATCGGGCTGCAAATGCTTCCTAAGCACGTAGCAAATGCTCACCAAAAGGGAGATATCCATTATCACGATTTGGACTACAGCCCCTATACGCCGATGACCAACTGCTGTTTGATTGATTTCAAGGGTATGTTGGAAAATGGTTTTAAGATTGGAAATGCAGAGGTAGAAAGTCCCAAGTCTATCCAGACTGCGACTGCTCAGATTTCCCAAATCATTGCTAACGTTGCTTCTAGCCAGTACGGGGGTTGTTCAGCTGACCGTATCGATGAAGTCTTGGCACCTTACGCAGAGAAGAATTACCAAAAACACCTAAAGGATGCAGAAGAATGGGTCTTGCCTGAGAAACGGGAAGATTACGCTTGGAAGAAAACCCAAAAAGACATCTACGATGCCATGCAATCTCTCGAGTATGAAATCAACACCCTCTTCACTTCAAATGGACAAACACCTTTTACTTCACTAGGTTTCGGTCTAGGAACCAATCGTTTTGAGCGTGAAATTCAAAAAGCTATCTTAAACATCCGAATCAAGGGACTTGGTTCAGAACATCGTACAGCTATCTTCCCTAAACTCATCTTTACGCTGAAAAGAGGACTCAACTTAGAGGAAGGTTCACCTAACTACGATATAAAACAGTTGGCCCTCGAGTGTGCAACCAAGCGGATGTACCCAGATGTCTTGTCCTATGATAAGATTATCGAACTGACTGGTTCTTTCAAGGTGCCTATGGGTTGCCGCTCCTTCCTCCAAGGATGGAAGGATGAAAATGGTGTTGAGGTCAATTCGGGTCGGATGAATCTAGGTGTTGTGACAGTCAATCTACCTCGTATCGCCCTCGAGTCGGAAGGGGATCTGAATAAGTTCTGGGAAATCTTCAACGAGCGTATGAACATCGCAGAAGATGCTTTGGTTTACCGTGTTGAACGGACCAAGGAAGCAACACCAGCGAATGCCCCTATCCTCTATCAGTACGGAGCCTTCGGTCGCCGTCTGGGAAAAGAAGAGAGCGTTGACCAACTCTTCAACAATCGCCGTGCGACAGTTTCGCTGGGCTACATCGGTTTGTACGAAGTGGCTACTGTCTTCTTTGGAAACAACTGGGAAAGCAATCCAGAAGCCAAGGAGTTCACGCTGGATATCATTCGTGATATGAAACGTCGTGTGGAAGAGTGGTCTGACCAATATGGTTACCATTTCTCTATCTACTCCACACCGTCTGAAAGTCTGACAGACCGCTTCTGTCGCTTGGATACAGAGAAGTTCGGCTCTATTCCTGACATCACGGACAAGGAATACTACACCAACTCTTTCCACTATGATGTCCGGAAAAATCCAACACCGTTTGAAAAATTAGACTTTGAGAAAGTTTATCCAGAAGCAGGTGCGTCAGGTGGTTTCATCCATTATTGTGAATACCCAGTACTTCAGCAAAATCCTAAAGCCTTGGAAGCCGTCTGGGACTATGCCTATGACCGAGTTGGCTATCTAGGAACCAATACTCCGATTGATCGTTGCTACAAGTGTGACTTTGAAGGGGATTTTGAACCAACTGAAAGAGGATTTGCTTGTCCAAACTGTGGCAATAGTGACCCTAAAACAGTAGACGTGGTCAAACGTACGTGTGGTTATCTGGGAAATCCTCAAGCGCGTCCGATGGTTAATGGACGCCACAAGGAAATCGCTGCGCGTGTCAAACACATGAACGGTTCAACCATTAAAACAGCCGGACATGAAGTAACAAATTAGAAGGAAATGGAATGGGGAAATACCAATTAGACGATAAGGGACGCGCACAAGTGACCCGTTATCACGAGAAATACTCGAAAGGTGGAACAGGTAAAAAAGAACGCTTGCTCAACCTCAGAGAACAGTTTTTAAACAAGAACAAGAAAAAATAAAAGTGAGGGTCTGCTCTCACTTTTCTCTTAATTGGAGGTAAAAATGATACTACGCAGACCAACATTGGCAGATAAAGAAACAGTTTTAGAGATGATGGCAGAGTTTGAACAGACTCAATCAGCCCACGATGGCGGATTTTGGGATGCTGAGAATTTTGTTTATGAAGAGTGGTTAAAAAACAATCAGGATCATGAAATGGGGATTAATTTGCCTGAAGGGTGGGTGCCTGATATTCAGTTAGTCGCTTTTTCGATAGATGGTCAAGCTGTAGGATTTCTCAATATCCGCTTGTGCCTCAATGACTTCTTATTGGAAGAAGGTGGCCATATCGGCTATTCCATCCGCCCCTCTGAAGGAGGCAAAGGTTATGCCAAAGAAGCCCTAAGACAAGGTCTGCAAGTTGCCAAGGAAAAGAACATCAAAAAAGCACTTGTGACCTGTAGTACGGAAAATCCTGCTAGTAGGGCGGTGATTGTGGCAAATGGTGGGGTGTTTGAGGACGTTCGCAATGGCGTAGAACGTTACTGGATAGATTTGGAGTAGAAGGATGACATGGAATACACCAAAACCAGGTGAATGGAAAAGTGAGGAGCTTAGTAAAGGGCGGATCATTGATTACAAGGCCTTTAACTTTGTCGATGGAGAAGGTGTGCGCAACTCTCTCTATGTCGCAGGTTGTATGTTCCACTGCGAGGGATGCTATAATGTTGCGACCTGGTCATTTAATGCTGGGATTCCTTATACGCCAGAGTTAGAAGAACAAATCATGGCAGACCTTGCCCAACCCTATGTTCAAGGATTGACCTTGCTGGGAGGAGAACCCTTTCTTAATACAGGAATTCTCTTGCCTCTCGTTAAACGCATTCGAAAGGAATTGCCAGATAAAGACATCTGGTCCTGGACGGGCTACACGTGGGAAGAAATGATGCTGGAAACTCCAGATAAACTGGAACTCTTATCATTGATTGACATCCTTGTCGATGGACGGTATGATAAAAGCAAGCGTAATCTCATGCTCCAGTTTCGAGGTTCCTCTAATCAACGTATCATTGATGTGCAAAAATCCCTCAAAAGTGGGCAAGTGGTGATTTGGGACAAGCTTAATGACGGAAAAGAAAGCTATGAGCAGGTGAAGAGAGAATGAAGAAAAAAGACCTGATAGAACAACTGGTTTCAGAGATAGAAACGGGAAGAATTAGGACACTAGGGATCTATGGTCATGGGGCTTCGGGCAAGTCAACCTTCGCTCAGGAATTACATCAAGCCCTAGATCCCACTACAGTAAATTTACTAGAAACAGATCCCTATATCACCTCAGAACGTCACCTGGTAGTACCAAAGCAAGCGCCAGATCAAAAGGTGACAGTTTGTCTCCCAGTGGCGCATGAACTGGCAAGTTTACAGAGAGATATTCTCGCCTTGCAGGCAGGTATGGATGTCTCGACTATCGATGAACCGTGGAAGGCTAGTGAAGTCTTGTCTGGAGCCAAACCGATTCTGATTGTCGAAGGGATGTCTGTGGGTTTTCTACCCAAGAAACTCTTTGACAAAAACATCTGTTTTTACACGGATGAGGAGACCGAATTAAAGAGGCGTCTCGCTCGAGATACGACTATGAGAAATCGCGATACATCTTTTGTATTAGCTAGCCATCAGATGAGACGGGAGCAGTATCTGCGATACTATAGAGAAAACGAGTCTAAAGCGGACATTTTAGTAGATCAATCAGAAGATAAATTTGAAGTCAAAATGACACACATTTGAAACACATTATTATATAGAAGAAAAGATTGATTTTTATAGACGTAAATCAGTAATCATAGGAAGATGAAATAGGAAAACAGTTTCATCCCAAAAAAACGAAAAAAAGCTCACAAATCCCTTGCAATCGCAGGGGCTTTGTGTTATTCTATTATGGTGCTGTAAATTACAGCCTTAGCTTTGATGCAAGAGGTTGCGACACGCTCGGTTGCATTGCCACGCAACGCGCGCCGGTTTTCTTGTGGAGCTAGCCTATTATCTTAAATAGACGAAAAGGAGAAAAAGATGGCAAACAAAAAAATCCGTATCCGTTTGAAAGCTTACGAACACCGTACGCTTGACACAGCGGCTGCAAAAATCGTAGAATCAGCTACTCGTACAGGTGCACAAGTTGCGGGTCCAATCCCACTTCCAACTGAGCGTAGCCTCTACACAATCATTCGTGCGACTCACAAATACAAAGACTCTCGCGAACAATTCGAAATGCGTACACACAAACGTTTGATCGATATCGTTAACCCAACTCAAAAAACAGTTGATGCGTTGATGAAATTGGATCTTCCAAGTGGTGTAAACGTAGAAATCAAACTTTAATCTAAAATATAAAAGAGCAGAGGCTGGTGTTTCAATTTAATTGAACACGGGCTAAACTCGGTGTGAAAAAGATAAACTTCCTAGTGTCTGTTAGACACTGCGTCAGTTTCCTATTTTCACTTTGAGTTTGACGCCCTTTGTATCTTAGACTTGAGCATGAAAAACGCTCGTTAAAAACTTTTTGAATAAAAAATATAGAAAAGGAACTATTTTCTCATGACAAAAGGAATCTTAGGGAAAAAAGTGGGAATGACTCAAATCTTCACTGAAGCTGGCGAATTGATCCCTGTAACAGTTATTGAAGCAACTCCAAACGTTGTTCTTCAAGTTAAAACTGTTGAAACAGACGGATACAATGCTATCCAAGTTGGTTTCGATGACAAACGCGAAGTATTGAGCAACAAACCTGCTAAAGGACATGTAGCGAAAGCTAACACGGCTCCTAAGCGCTTCATTCGTGAATTCAAAAACGTTGAAGGCTTGGAAGTTGGTGCTGAAATCACAGTTGAAACATTCGCAGCTGGAGACGTTGTTGACGTAACTGGTACTTCTAAAGGTAAAGGTTTCCAAGGTGTTATCAAACGCCACGGACAATCACGTGGACCAATGGCTCACGGTTCTCGTTACCACCGTCGTCCAGGTTCTATGGGACCTGTTGCACCTAACCGCGTATTCAAAGGTAAAAACCTTGCAGGACGTATGGGTGGCGACCGCGTAACAATTCAAAACCTTGAAGTTGTACAAGTTGTTCCAGAAAAGAACGTTATCCTTATCAAAGGTAACGTACCAGGTGCTAAGAAATCTCTTATCACTATCAAATCAGCAGTTAAAGCTGGTAAATAATAAAGAAAGGGGAAATCAGTCACAATGGCAAACGTAACATTATTTGACCAAACTGGTAAAGAAGCTGGCCAAGTTGTTCTTAACGATGCAGTATTTGGTATCGAACCAAATGAATCAGTTGTGTTTGATGTGATCATCAGCCAACGCGCAAGCCTTCGTCAAGGAACACACGCTGTTAAAAACCGCTCTGCAGTATCAGGTGGTGGACGCAAACCATGGCGCCAAAAAGGAACTGGACGTGCTCGTCAAGGTTCTATTCGCTCACCACAATGGCGTGGTGGTGGTGTTGTCTTCGGACCAACTCCACGTTCATACGGCTACAAACTTCCACAAAAAGTTCGTCGCCTAGCTCTTAAATCAGTTTACTCTGAAAAAGTTGCTGAAAACAAATTCGTAGCTGTAGACGCTCTTTCATTTACAGCTCCAAAAACTGCTGAATTTGCAAAAGTTCTTGCAGCATTGAGCATCGATTCTAAAGTTCTTGTTATCCTTGAAGAAGGAAATGAATTCGCAGCTCTTTCAGCTCGTAACCTTCCAAACGTGAAAGTTGCAACTGCTACAACTGCAAGTGTTCTTGACATCGCAAATAGCGACAAACTTCTTGTCACACAAGCAGCTATCTCTAAAATCGAGGAGGTTCTTGCATAATGAATTTGTATGATGTTATCAAAAAACCTGTTATCACTGAAAGCTCAATGGCTCAACTTGAAGCAGGGAAATATGTATTTGAAGTTGACACTCGTGCACACAAACTTTTGATCAAGCAAGCTGTTGAAGCTGCTTTCGAAGGTGTTAAAGTTGCCAACGTTAACACAATCAACGTAAAACCAAAAGCAAAACGTGTCGGACGTTACACTGGTTTTACTAACAAAACTAAAAAAGCTATCATCACACTTACAGCTGATTCAAAAGCAATCGAGTTGTTCGCTGCTGAAGCTGAATAATCTAAGGAGGAAATATCGTGGGAATTCGTGTTTATAAACCAACAACAAACGGTCGCCGTAATATGACTTCTTTGGATTTCGCTGAAATCACAACAAGCACTCCTGAAAAATCATTGCTTGTTGCTTTGAAGAACAAGGCTGGTCGTAACAACAACGGTCGTATCACTGTTCGTCACCAAGGTGGTGGACACAAACGTTTCTACCGTTTGGTTGACTTCAAACGTAACAAAGACAACGTTGAAGCAGTTGTTAAAACAATCGAGTACGATCCAAACCGTTCTGCAAACATCGCTCTTGTACACTACACTGACGGTGTGAAAGCATACATCATCGCTCCAAAAGGTCTTGAAGTTGGTCAACGTATCGTTTCAGGTCCTGAAGCAGATATCAAAGTCGGAAACGCTCTTCCGCTTGCTAACATCCCGGTTGGTACTTTGATCCACAACATCGAATTGAAACCAGGTCGTGGTGGAGAATTGGTACGTGCTGCTGGAGCTTCTGCTCAAGTATTGGGTCAAGAAGGTAAATACGTTCTTGTTCGTCTTCAATCTGGCGAAGTTCGTATGATTCTTGGAACTTGTCGTGCTACAGTTGGTGTTGTCGGAAACGAACAACATGGACTTGTAAACCTTGGTAAAGCAGGACGTAGCCGTTGGAAAGGTATCCGCCCAACAGTTCGTGGTTCTGTAATGAACCCTAACGATCACCCACACGGTGGTGGTGAAGGTAAAGCACCAGTTGGTCGTAAAGCACCATCTACTCCATGGGGCAAACCTGCTCTTGGTCTTAAAACTCGTAACAAGAAAGCGAAATCTGACAAACTTATCGTTCGTCGTCGCAATGAGAAATAATAGTAAACTAGTCGCCTAAGCAACTAGGAAATCCGCCAGCTCGGTAGCGCTCCATGTGAGCGCAAGCCGCTGTGGTACAACATTTAAAGGAGAAAATACAAAAATGGGACGCAGTCTTAAAAAAGGACCTTTCGTCGATGAGCATTTGATGAAAAAAGTTGAAGCTCAAGCTAACGACGAAAAGAAAAAAGTTATTAAAACTTGGTCACGTCGTTCAACGATCTTCCCAAGTTTCATTGGTTACACTATCGCAGTTTATGACGGACGTAAACACGTACCTGTCTACATCCAAGAAGACATGGTAGGTCACAAACTTGGTGAATTTGCACCAACACGTACTTACAAAGGTCACGCTGCAGACGATAAGAAAACACGTAGAAAATAAGGAGAACATAAATGGCAGAAATTACTTCAGCTAAAGCAATGGCTCGTACAGTACGTGTTTCACCTCGTAAATCACGTCTTGTTCTTGACAACATCCGTGGTAAAAGCGTAGCCGATGCTATTGCAATCTTGACATTCACACCAAACAAAGCTGCTGAAATCATCTTGAAAGTTTTGAACTCAGCTGTAGCTAACGCTGAAAACAACTTTGGTTTGGACAAAGCTAACTTGGTAGTATCTGAAGCATTCGCAAACGAAGGACCAACTATGAAACGTTTCCGTCCACGTGCGAAAGGTTCAGCTTCACCAATCAACAAACGTACAGCTCACATCACTGTAGCTGTTGCAGAAAAATAAGGAGGTAAAATCGTGGGTCAAAAAGTACATCCAATTGGTATGCGTGTCGGCATCATCCGTGATTGGGATGCCAAATGGTATGCTGAAAAAGAATACGCGGATTACCTTCATGAAGATCTTGCAATCCGTAAATTCGTTCAAAAAGAACTTGCTGACGCAGCAGTTTCAACTATCGAAATTGAACGCGCAGTAAACAAAGTTAACGTTTCACTTCACACTGCTAAACCAGGTATGGTTATCGGTAAAGGTGGTGCTAACGTTGATGCACTCCGTGCAAAACTTAACAAATTGACTGGAAAACAAGTACACATCAACATCATCGAAATCAAACAACCTGATTTGGATGCTCACCTTGTAGGTGAAGGAATCGCTCGTCAATTGGAGCAACGTGTTGCTTTCCGTCGTGCACAAAAACAAGCAATCCAACGTGCAATGCGTGCTGGAGCTAAAGGAATTAAAACTCAAGTATCAGGTCGTTTGAACGGTGCAGATATCGCCCGTGCTGAAGGATACTCTGAAGGAACTGTTCCACTTCACACACTTCGTGCAGATATCGATTACGCTTGGGAAGAAGCAGATACTACATACGGTAAACTTGGTGTTAAAGTATGGATCTACCGTGGTGAAGTTCTTCCAGCTCGTAAAAACACTAAAGGAGGTAAATAACCAATGTTAGTACCTAAACGTGTTAAACACCGTCGTGAATTCCGTGGAAAAATGCGCGGTGAAGCAAAAGGTGGAAAAGAAGTAGCATTCGGTGAATACGGTCTTCAAGCTACAACTAGCCACTGGATCACTAACCGCCAAATCGAAGCTGCTCGTATCGCCATGACTCGTTACATGAAACGTGGTGGTAAAGTTTGGATTAAAATCTTCCCACACAAATCATACACTGCTAAAGCTATCGGTGTGCGTATGGGATCTGGTAAAGGGGCACCTGAAGGTTGGGTAGCACCAGTTAAACGTGGTAAAGTGATGTTTGAAGTTGCTGGTGTATCTGAAGAGATCGCTCGCGAAGCGCTTCGCCTTGCAAGCCACAAATTGCCAGTTAAATGTAAATTCGTAAAACGTGAAGCAGAATAAGGAGAAGGCATGAAACTTAATGAAGTAAAAGAATTTGTTAAAGAACTTCGTGGTCTTTCTCAAGAAGAACTCGCGAAGCGCGAAAACGAATTGAAAAAAGAATTGTTTGAACTTCGTTTCCAAGCTGCTACTGGCCAATTGGAACAAACAGCTCGCTTGAAAGAAGTTAAAAAACAAATTGCTCGTATCAAAACAGTTCAATCTGAAGCGAAATAATAGACTAGGGAAGGAGAAATTTCAATGGAACGCAATAATCGTAAAGTTCTTGTTGGACGTGTTGTATCTGACAAAATGGACAAGACAATCACAGTTGTAGTTGAAACAAAACGTAACCACCCAGTCTATGGTAAACGTATTAACTACTCTAAAAAATACAAAGCACATGATGAAAACAATGTTGCCAAAGAAGGCGATATCGTACGTATCATGGAAACTCGTCCGCTTTCAGCTACAAAACGTTTCCGTCTTGTAGAAGTTGTTGAAGAAGCGGTCATCATCTAATCAAGCCTGAAAGGAGAAAACTGAAATGATTCAAACAGAAACTCGTTTGAAAGTCGCAGACAACAGCGGTGCACGCGAAATCTTGACTATCAAAGTTCTTGGTGGTTCTAAACGTAAATTTGCGAACATCGGTGATGTCATTGTGGCATCTGTAAAACAAGCTACTCCTGGTGGTGCGGTTAAAAAAGGTGACGTTGTAAAAGCTGTTATCGTTCGTACTAAATCAGGTGCTCGTCGTGCTGATGGTTCATACATCAAGTTTGACGAAAACGCAGCAGTTATCATCCGTGAAGACAAAACTCCTCGCGGAACACGTATCTTTGGCCCAGTTGCACGTGAATTGCGTGAAGGTGGCTTCATGAAGATCGTGTCACTTGCTCCAGAAGTACTTTAATTTTTAGAAACAAACTAGTCCCCTGGATTTACTTCCAGGGTGCCCTTATGGGCGTAAGAAAAATCAAGGAGAAACCTAATGTTTGTAAAAAAAGGCGACAAAGTTCGCGTAATCGCTGGTAAAGATAAGGGAACAGAAGCTGTTGTCCTTACTGCCCTTCCAAAAGTAAACAAAGTTATCGTTGAAGGTGTTAACATCGTTAAGAAACACCAACGTCCAACTAACGACCTTCCTCAAGGTGGTATCATTGAGAAAGAAGCAGCTATCCACGTATCAAACGTTCAAGTTTTGGACAAAAACGGAGTAGCTGGTCGTGTTGGTTACAAATTTGTAGACGGTAAAAAAGTTCGCTACAACAAAAAATCAGGCGAAGTGCTTGATTAATCACGAAGGAAAGGAGAAGTATAATGGCAAATCGTTTAAAAGAAAAATATCTTAATGAAGTAGTTCCTGCTTTGACAGAACAATTTAACTACTCATCAGTGATGGCTGTGCCTAAAGTAGATAAGATCGTTTTGAACATGGGTGTTGGTGAAGCTGTATCAAACGCTAAAAGCCTTGAAAAAGCTGCTGAAGAATTGGCACTTATCTCAGGTCAAAAACCACTTATCACTAAAGCTAAAAAATCAATCGCCGGCTTCCGTCTTCGTGAAGGTGTAGCGATCGGTGCAAAAGTTACCCTTCGTGGTGAACGTATGTACGAATTCTTGGACAAATTGGTTTCAGTTTCACTTCCACGTGTACGTGACTTCCACGGTGTTCCAACAAAATCATTTGATGGACGCGGAAACTACACACTCGGTGTGAAAGAACAATTGATCTTCCCAGAAATCAACTTCGATGACGTTGACAAAACTCGTGGTCTTGACATCGTTATCGTAACAACTGCTAACACTGACGAAGAGTCACGTGCATTGCTTACAGGCCTTGGAATGCCTTTTGCAAAATAATATAGGAGGTAAATCTAATGGCTAAAAAATCAATGATTGCTAAGAACAAACGTCCAGCGAAGTTCTCTACTCAAGCTTATACTCGTTGTGAAAAATGTGGTCGTCCACATTCAGTTTACCGCAAATTTAAACTTTGCCGTGTTTGCTTCCGTGAATTAGCTTACAAAGGACAAATTCCTGGTGTAACAAAAGCATCTTGGTAATATCATGATACAAAGAGCGTAACAACCACAGCAAAAATAGGAGATTTGGTGTAGGAGCGATGCTCCAAAACAAATCTATCTTTTTTGCCCAGGTTGTAGCTCGTGTTCAAATAAGAGTCATCTCATTTGAATGTGTCAATACTATCTGAGCCCAGCTCAATCATTAACTAGCAAGTGCAACTTGCAAACTACTAGTAAGAGGAGAAAAACAAAATGGTTATGACTGACCCAATCGCAGACTTCCTAACTCGTATTCGTAACGCTAACCAAGCGAAACACGAAGTACTTGAAGTACCTGCATCAAACATCAAAAAAGGGATTGCTGAAATCCTTAAACGCGAAGGTTTTGTAAAAAACGTAGAAATCATCGAAGATGACAAACAAGGCATCATCCGTGTATTCCTTAAATACGGACCAAACGGTGAAAAAGTTATCACTAACTTGAAACGTGTTTCTAAACCAGGGCTTCGTGTCTACAAAAAACGTGAAGATCTTCCAAAAGTTCTTAACGGACTTGGAATTGCTATCCTTTCAACATCTGAAGGTTTGCTTACCGATAAAGAAGCTCGCCAAAAGAACGTTGGTGGTGAGGTTATCGCTTACGTTTGGTAATATTTAGCTTCCAATTTCTTTGTGACCCTTCGTTATCGTCTCTTGCCTAACCCAAAGTTATGCCTACGAGACGATGCTTGGATTCACTTTGAAACTGAAACCTAAATATTCCTTTAATCGAGAAATCGATTTAACCCCGTGAAAACTGGCCGTCATGGCCTGACAATCTAACAGGAGAATATAAACATGTCACGTATTGGTAATAAAGTTATCGTGTTGCCTGCTGGTGTTGAACTCACTAACAATGACAACGTAGTAACTGTAAAAGGACCTAAAGGAGAACTTACTCGTGAGTTCTCAAAAGATATTGAAATTCGTGTGGAAGGTACTGAAGTAACTCTTCATCGTCCAAACGATTCAAAAGAAATGAAAACTATTCACGGAACTACTCGTGCGCTTTTGAACAACATGGTTGTTGGTGTATCAGAAGGATTCAAGAAAGAACTTGAAATGCGTGGGGTTGGTTACCGTGCACAACTTCAAGGAAACAAACTTGTCTTGGCTGTTGGTAAATCTCATCCAGACGAAGTTGAAGCTCCAGAAGGAATTACTTTTGAACTTCCAAACCCAACAACAATCGTTGTTAGCGGAATTTCAAAAGAAGTAGTTGGTCAAACAGCTGCTTACGTACGTAGCCTTCGCTCACCAGAACCATATAAAGGTAAAGGTATCCGTTACGTTGGCGAATACGTTCGTCTTAAAGAAGGTAAAACAGGTAAATAATGTTGAGTGGCTGATCTTCAACCACCGACCTATTTTCCAACTTTGTGCATAGCACACGATTTAAAACTAAAGAGGTGAAAACTGTGATTTCTAAACCAGATAAAAACAAACTCCGCCAAAAACGCCACCGTCGCGTTCGCGGAAAACTCTCTGGAACTGCTGATCGCCCACGTTTGAACGTATTCCGTTCTAATACAGGCATCTACGCTCAAGTGATTGATGACGTAGCGGGTGTAACGCTCGCAAGTGCTTCAACTCTTGACAAAGAAGTTTCAAAAGGAACTAAGACTGAACAAGCCGTTGCTGTCGGTAAACTCGTTGCAGAACGTGCAAACGCTAAAGGTATTTCAGAAGTGGTGTTCGACCGCGGTGGATATCTATATCACGGACGTGTGAAAGCTTTGGCTGATGCAGCTCGTGAAAACGGATTGAAATTCTAATAGGAGGACACTAGAAAATGGCATTTAAAGACAATGCAGTTGAATTAGAAGAACGCGTAGTTGCTGTCAACCGTGTTACAAAAGTTGTTAAAGGTGGACGTCGTCTTCGTTTCGCAGCTCTTGTTGTTGTTGGTGACCACAATGGTCGCGTAGGATTTGGTACTGGTAAAGCTCAAGAAGTTCCAGAAGCAATCCGTAAAGCAGTAGAAGATGCTAAGAAAAACTTGATTGAAGTTCCTATGGTTGGAACAACAATCCCACACGAAGTTCTTTCAGAATTCGGTGGAGCTAAAGTATTGTTGAAACCTGCTGTAGAAGGTTCTGGAGTTGCCGCTGGTGGTGCCGTTCGTGCCGTTGTGGAATTGGCAGGTGTGGCAGATATTACATCTAAATCACTTGGTTCTAACACTCCAATCAACATTGTTCGTGCAACTGTTGAAGGTTTGAAACAATTGAAACGCGCTGAAGAAGTTGCTGCCCTTCGTGGTATTTCAGTTTCTGATTTGGCATAAGAAAGGGGATAAAATGGCTCAAATTAAAATTACTTTGACTAAGTCTCCAATCGGACGCATTCCATCACAACGTAAAACTGTTGTAGCACTTGGACTTGGCAAATTGAACAGCTCTGTTATCAAAGAAGACAACGCTGCTATCCGTGGTATGATCACTGCAGTATCTCACTTGGTAACAGTTGAAGAAGTAAACTAATGAATTTTTAGGGGATGTGGCAATACTCATCCCCTAAAACTAGATATAGTCATCTAAGATGACGAATGTATAGGCGAGTTGATAAGGGAGACAACCTTTTCTCTCTTATCGGCGCTAGCATTTTACAAAAGAGGAGAAAATAATAATGAAACTTCATGAATTGAAACCTGCAGAAGGTTCTCGTAAAGTACGTAACCGTGTTGGTCGTGGTACTTCATCAGGTAACGGTAAAACATCTGGTCGCGGTCAAAAAGGTCAAAAAGCTCGTAGCGGTGGCGGAGTTCGCCTTGGTTTTGAAGGTGGACAAACTCCATTGTTCCGTCGTCTTCCAAAACGTGGATTCACTAACATCAACGCTAAAGAATACGCAATTGTAAATCTTGATCAATTGAACGTCTTTGAAGATGGTACTGAAGTTACTCCAGTTGTTCTTATCGAAGCAGGAATTGTAAAGGCTGAAAAATCAGGCGTTAAAATTCTTGGTAACGGTGAGTTGACTAAGAAATTGACTGTGAAAGCAGCTAAATTCTCTAAAACAGCTGAAGAAGCTATCACTGCTAAAGGTGGTTCAGTAGAAGTCATCTAGAGAGGTGACCTATGTTTTTTAAATTATTAAAAGAGGCCCTCAAGGTTAAGAAAGTACGATCAAAAATTCTCTTTACGATTTTTATCATACTTGTCTTCCGTATCGGGACTAGTATTACTGTACCAGGTGTGAATGCAAAAAGTCTGGAAGCTTTGAGTGGATTATCCTTCTTAAACATGCTTAGTCTTGTTTCAGGGAATGCCATGAAGAACTTCTCGGTTTTTGCACTCGGTGTGAGTCCGTATATCACTGCTTCCATCGTTGTTCAATTGCTACAAATGGATATTGTTCCAAAGTTTGTAGAGTGGGGCAAGCAGGGGGAAGTAGGACGGAGAAAGTTAAACCAAGCAACTCGCTATATTGCACTTATTCTTGCATTTGTGCAATCAATCGGGATCACTGCTGGTTTTAATACTCTATCTGGTGCAAAATTATTAACGACAGATTTGACCCCGCAAGTCTTTGTTACGATTGGTATTATCCTGACTGCAGGTACTATGATCGTTACTTGGCTCGGAGAGCAAATCACTGATAAGGGATATGGTAATGGGGTGTCTATGATTATCTTTGCAGGGATTGTGGCTTCAATTCCAGAGATGATTCATGGTATCTACGTGGACTATTTTGTCAATATTCCAAGTGATCGGTTGACATCATCAATTATTTTTGTCGTTATTTTGATAATCGCTGTCTTGTTGATTGTTTACTTTACAACCTATGTACAACAGGCAGAATATAAAATTCCGATCCAATATACAAAAGTTGCTCAAGGTGCTCCATCCAGTTCATACCTTCCTTTGAAGGTCAATCCTGCTGGTGTTATCCCAGTTATCTTTGCAAGTTCGATTACGGCAGCTCCTGCGGCTATTCTTCAGTTTGTCAGCGCTATGGGGCTTGATTGGACTTGGGTGCGTACAGCACAAGAAATGCTTGCGACAACATCTCCAACAGGTGTTGCTATGTATGCCCTGCTGATTATTCTCTTTACATTCTTCTATACATTTGTACAGATCAATCCAGAGAAAGCAGCAGAAAACTTGCAAAAGAGTGGAGCCTATATCCATGGTGTTCGTCCAGGTAAAGGTACTGAAGAGTTTATGTCGAAACTTCTTCGTCGCCTTGCAACCGTCGGTTCCCTTTTCCTTGGTGTGATTTCAATCTTGCCGATTGTAGCAAAAGATGTCTTTGGTCTTTCAGAAGCCGTTGCTTTTGGGGGGACTAGTCTTTTGATCATTATTTCGACAGGTATCGAAGGAATCAAACAGCTGGAAGGTTACCTATTGAAACGTAAGTATGTTGGTTTCATGGACAAAACAGAATAAAAGCAAGATTACTTTTGCTTAGAGAGTGGAGTATGAAGGTCTACCTAGAAAGATAGATTTTCATCTCCCCTCTTCTATTTTGTTTTTAAATAGGGGTTGAAACAAGCTTTCTGCTTCTATTTAAATACAAAATAAGGAGATCAGATCATGAATCTTTTGATTATGGGCTTACCTGGAGCAGGTAAGGGAACGCAAGCAGCTAAAATTGTGGAACAATTCCACGTGGCACACATTTCAACTGGAGATATGTTCCGTGCTGCTATGGCAAATCAAACTGAAATGGGTGTACTCGCAAAGTCATACATTGACAAAGGTGAGTTGGTTCCAGATGAGGTCACAAATGGAATCGTTAAAGAGCGTCTTTCACAGGATGATATCAAAGAAACAGGTTTCTTGTTAGATGGTTACCCACGTACGATTGAACAAGCTCATGCCTTGGATAAAACATTGGCTGAACTTGGTATCGAACTTGAAGGTGTGATTAATATCGAAGTGAATCCAGACTGTCTCTTGGAACGTTTGAGTGGCCGTATTATCCACCGCGAAACAGGTGAAACCTTCCACAAAGTTTTCAACCCACCAGTTGACTACAAAGAAGAAGATTACTATCAACGTGAAGATGACAAGCCTGAGACTGTTAAACGTCGTTTGGATGTGAATATCGCACAAGGTGAACCAATCATTGCTCACTATCGTGCCAAAGGTTTGATCCACGATATCGAAGGAAATCAAGATATCAACGATGTGTTTAAAGACATCGAAAAAGTATTGACAAATTTGAAATAAAGCGTTTTTCACACTTGCAAAAAATCGCTACAAATGTTATACTGAAATAGTCTGACTTATAATTGTTGTCTCTGTGTTTAGAGGCATCGAATCGAAATTTATGGAGGTGCTTTTGCGTGGCAAAAGACGATGTGATTGAAGTTGAAGGCAAAGTAGTCGATACAATGCCTAACGCAATGTTTACGGTTGAACTTGAAAATGGACATCAGATTTTAGCAACAGTTTCTGGTAAAATTCGTAAAAACTATATTCGTATTTTAGCGGGAGATCGTGTTACTGTCGAGATGAGTCCATATGACTTGACACGTGGACGTATCACTTACCGCTTTAAATAATCGAAAAACTTGGAGGGATAAGAAATGAAAGTAAGACCATCGGTCAAACCAATTTGCGAATACTGTAAAGTAATTCGTCGTAATGGCCGTGTTATGGTAATTTGCCCAGCAAATCCAAAACACAAACAACGTCAAGGATAAGATAGAAAGGAGAAAACATGGCTCGTATTGCTGGAGTTGACATTCCAAATGACAAACGCGTAGTAATCTCATTGACTTACGTTTATGGTATCGGACTTGCAACATCTAAGAAAATTTTGGCTGCTGCTGGAATCTCAGAAGATGTTCGTGTACGTGACCTTACATCAGATCAAGAAGATGCTATCCGTCGTGAAGTGGATGCAATCAAAGTTGAAGGTGACCTTCGTCGTGAAGTGAACTTGAACATCAAACGTTTGATGGAAATCGGTTCATACCGTGGTATTCGTCACCGTCGTGGACTTCCTGTCCGTGGACAAAACACTAAAAACAACGCTCGCACTCGTAAAGGTAAAGCTGTTGCGATTGCTGGTAAGAAAAAATAATATAGGAGGTAAAAGTCTTGGCTAAACCAACACGTAAACGTCGTGTGAAAAAGAATATCGAATCTGGTATTGCTCATATTCACGCTACATTTAATAACACTATTGTTATGATTACTGATGTGCATGGTAATGCAATCGCTTGGTCATCAGCTGGTGCTCTTGGTTTCAAAGGTTCTCGTAAATCTACACCATTCGCTGCTCAAATGGCTTCTGAAGCTGCTGCTAAATCTGCACAAGAACACGGTCTTAAATCAGTTGAAGTTACTGTAAAAGGTCCAGGTTCTGGTCGTGAGTCAGCTATTCGTGCGCTTGCTGCCGCTGGTCTTGAAGTAACAGCAATTCGTGATGTGACTCCAGTGCCACACAATGGTGCTCGTCCTCCAAAACGTCGCCGTGTATAATCATTGCATTACACTGCTTTTCGTTTAAGAGGGAGTAACTAAATGATCGAGTTTGAAAAACCAAATATAACAAAAATTGATGAAAATAAAGATTATGGCAAGTTTGTAATCGAACCACTTGAACGTGGCTACGGTACAACTCTTGGTAACTCTCTTCGTCGTGTACTACTAGCTTCTCTACCAGGAGCAGCAGTGACATCTATCAACATTGAAGGTGTCTTGCATGAGTTCGACACAGTTCCAGGTGTTCGTGAAGACGTGATGCAAATCATTCTGAACATTAAAGGGATTGCAGTGAAATCATACGTTGAAGACGAAAAAATCATTGAGCTTGACGTTGAAGGTCCTGCTGAAATTACAGCTGGAGACATTTTGACTGACAGTGATATTGAGATTGTAAATCCAGATCATTATCTCTTTACAATCAGTGAAGGTTCTTCTCTAAAAGCGACAATGACTGTTAACAGTGGTCGTGGATATGTACCTGCTGATGAAAACAAAAAAGATAATGCACCAGTTGGAACACTTGCTGTAGATTCTATTTATACACCAGTTACAAAAGTCAACTATCAAGTTGAACCTGCTCGTGTAGGTAGCAACGATGGCTTTGACAAATTAACCCTTGAAATCTTGACTAATGGAACAATCATTCCAGAAGATGCTTTAGGGCTTTCAGCACGTATCTTGACAGAACATCTTGATTTGTTTACAAATCTTACTGAGATTGCTAAGTCAACTGAGGTGATGAAAGAAGCTGATACTGAATCAGACGATCGTATTTTGGATCGTACGATTGAGGAACTGGACTTGTCTGTGCGTTCATACAACTGTTTGAAACGTGCCGGTATCAACACTGTGCATGATTTGACAGAAAAATCTGAAGCAGAGATGATGAAAGTACGAAATCTTGGACGCAAGAGTTTGGAAGAAGTGAAACTCAAACTCATTGACTTGGGTCTTGGATTAAAAGATAAATAAAGGAGGAATACATGGCTTACCGTAAACTAGGACGCACTAGCTCACAACGTAAAGCAATGCTTCGCGATTTGACAACTGACCTTTTGATCAACGAATCAATCGTGACAACTGAAGCTCGTGCTAAAGAAATCCGTAAAACTGTTGAAAAAATGATTACTCTAGGTAAACGTGGTGATTTGCATGCACGTCGTCAAGCAGCTGCTTTCGTACGTAATGAAATCGCATCTGAAAACTATGATGAAGCAACTGATAAGTACACTTCTACTACAGCACTTCAAAAATTGTTCTCAGAAATCGCACCTCGTTATGCTGAACGTAACGGTGGATACACTCGTATCCTTAAAACTGAACCACGTCGTGGTGATGCTGCGCCAATGGCGATCATCGAATTAGTATAAAATCATCAATTTTGTTGAGTGTTATGATGATGGAGTCTTGTGCTCTTAGTCTAGCTCTGGTCTACCGCTGGGACTTCGGTCCTAGCGGGAACACTCATCATCATTTGATAGGGTAGACGCTTGTTTACGAAATTGTTTTTTTCTTAAGAACAACTTCGTAAGCAGGCGTTTTTTAGTATTTTCTATGGAAATATGCTATACTAGGAAAAAAGAAAATCAAAAACGTTCAGGTTTTCTAAAAATCGTAGAAATGGGGTATAAGAATGAAGGCTATTATTACAGTGGTTGGTAAGGATAAGGCTGGGATTGTTGCAGGCGTGTCTACGAAGATTGCAGAGTTGGGATTGAATATTGACGATATTTCTCAGACGGTGTTGGATGAATACTTTACCATGATGGCGGTCGTTTCTAGTGACGAAAAACAGGATTTCACTTATCTGCGAAATGAGTTTGAAACTTTCGGTCAGGCCTTGAATGTCAAAATCAATATTCAAAGTGCAGCGATTTTTGATGCTATGTACAATATCTAGGAGGTAGCCATGGATATTAGACAAGTTACTGAAACCATTGCCATGATTGAGGAGCAGAACTTTGATATCAGAACCATTACCATGGGCATTTCCCTTTTGGACTGTATTGATCCAGACATTGAATGTGCTGCTGAAAAGATTTACCAAAAAATCACCACTAAAGCTGCAAATCTAGTGGCTGTAGGAGATGAAATTGCTGCAGAACTTGGGATTCCTATTGTCAATAAACGAGTATCGGTGACTCCGATTTCCTTGATTGGAGCGGCGACTGATGCGACGGACTATGTCGTTTTGGCAAAGGCACTTGACAAGGCTGCCAAGGAGATTGGTGTTGACTTTATTGGTGGCTTTTCGGCCTTGGTACAAAAAGGCTACCAAAAAGGAGATGAGATTCTCATCAATTCTATCCCGCGTGCTCTAGCTGAGACAGACAAGGTTTGTTCGTCTGTCAATATCGGCTCAACCAAGTCAGGCATCAACATGACTGCAGTTGCAGATATGGGACGCATCATCAAGGAAACAGCTGCGCTATCAGATATGGGTGCGGCCAAGTTAGTCGTATTTGCTAATGCTGTTGAGGACAATCCTTTTATGGCAGGGGCTTTCCACGGTGTTGGCGAAGCAGATGTTATCATCAATGTCGGGGTTTCGGGTCCTGGTGTGGTCAAGCGTGCCTTGGAAAAAGTTCGTGGACAGAGCTTTGATGTAGTAGCCGAAACGGTCAAGAAAACGGCCTTTAAGATTACTCGTATCGGTCAATTGGTTGGGCAAATGGCGAGTGAACGCCTTGGTGTTGACTTTGGAATTGTCGACCTAAGTTTGGCACCTACTCCTGCAGTTGGTGATTCTGTGGCACGTGTCCTTGAGGAAATGGGGCTAGAAACAGTTGGTACGCATGGAACGACGGCTGCCCTCGCTCTTTTGAATGACCAAGTTAAGAAGGGCGGAGTGATGGCTTGTAACCAGGTCGGTGGCTTGTCAGGTGCTTTTATTCCCGTTTCTGAAGATGAGGGTATGATTGCTGCGGTACAAAATGGCTCTCTGAATTTAGAAAAACTGGAAGCCATGACAGCTATCTGTTCTGTTGGACTGGATATGATTGCTATTCCAGAAGATACGCCTGCTGAGACCATTGCGGCTATGATTGCGGATGAGGCGGCAATCGGTGTTATTAACATGAAAACAACAGCTGTTCGTATCATTCCAAAGGGAAAAGAAGGCGATATGATTGAGTTTGGTGGCTTGCTAGGAACAGCTCCAGTTATGAAGGTCAACGGGGCTTCGTCTGTTGATTTCATCTCTCGCGGTGGCCAAATTCCAGCTCCAATCCATAGTTTTAAAAATTAATAAAAAAGGGAGAGGATTTAAGTTGAGTTTAAGGATGACTGTGTATACTATAATCATTAAATAAAGATCTCCTAACTTTATTTAATTAGAATCCTAAACTTTTTCATAATAATCTCCTAGGAAAGCTACCGTTAGGGTAGCTTTTCTTGTGGGAAAATTACGAGAGCGGGCTTTACTGTTGAAAGCCGAATATTTCTTTGATCCATGATATAATAGAAGAAAATGGAGGATAGAAAATGTCTAAAGTAAGATTGTACTTGGTCCGTCATGGAAAAACGATGTTTAACACGATTGGACGTGCGCAAGGATGGAGTGATACACCTCTAACAGCAGAAGGTGAGTTGGGAATTCATGAGTTAGGAATTGGCTTGAGAGAGTCTGGTTTACAATTTGACCGCGCTTATTCCAGTGATTCAGGGCGCACTATTCAAACCATGGGGATTATCCTAGAAGAACTTGGCCTGCAGGGGAAAATCCCTTACCGCATGGACAAGCGAATCCGTGAGTGGTGCTTTGGTAGTTTTGATGGGGCCTATGATGGGGACCTCTTTATGGGGGTCATTCCTCGTGTTTTCAAGGTGGATCATGTTCATCAGTTATCCTATGCGGAACTAGCAGAAGGCTTGGTAGAGGTTGATACAGCTGGCTGGGCAGAAGGCTGGGAAAAACTCAGTGGTCGAATCAAGGAAGGCTTTGAAGCGATTGCCAAAGAAATGGAAGAACAAGGTGGGGGCAATGCTCTTGTCGTAAGCCATGGAATGACGATTGGTACCATTGTTTATCTAATCAATGGCATGCACCCGCATGGTCTAGATAATGGTAGCGTGACGATTCTTGAATATGAGGACGGTCAGTTTAGCGTAGAAGTTGTCGGCGATCGTAGTTATCGAGAGCTAGGACGTGAGAAGATGTTAGAGACAAATAGTTAATAGAAGTTAGCTCCGATCAGGAGCTAATTTTTTTCCTGTTAAATAAGTTGGATTTGCGACTCAGTATTTCTTGTTATCCAAGTCTAAAAGAACATTTCTCGTCTTTCAAATTCCCCCAAAAATGGTATAATAGTAACATCATAAAATTGGAGAAATAGCATGAGTTTTTACAATCATAAGGAAATTGAGCACAAGTGGCAAAAATACTGGGCTCAACATCACACATTTAAGACAGGAACAGATGCCTCAAAACCGAAGTTTTATGCTCTCGATATGTTCCCATATCCTTCAGGAGCTGGATTGCACGTAGGACACCCAGAAGGTTATACTGCAACCGATATCCTCAGCCGTTACAAACGTGCGCAAGGCTACAATGTCCTTCACCCAATGGGCTGGGATGCTTTTGGTTTGCCTGCAGAGCAATACGCTATGGATACGGGGAATGACCCAGCAGAATTTACAGCGGAAAACATTGCCAACTTCAAACGTCAAATCAATGCGCTTGGATTTTCTTATGACTGGGATCGTGAAGTCAATACAACAGATCCAAACTATTACAAGTGGACGCAATGGATTTTCACTAAGCTTTACGAAAAAGGTTTGGCCTATGAAGCGGAAGTACCAGTAAACTGGGTTGAGGAACTAGGAACAGCCATCGCCAACGAAGAAGTGCTTCCTGATGGAACTTCTGAGCGTGGAGGTTATCCAGTTGTCCGGAAACCAATGCGCCAATGGATGCTTAAAATCACTGCCTATGCAGAGCGCTTGCTTAATGACTTGGATGAGTTGGATTGGCCAGAGTCTATCAAGGACATGCAACGCAACTGGATTGGGAAATCAACTGGCGCCAATGTAACCTTCAAAGTGAAAGGAACAGACAAGGAATTCACCGTCTTTACCACTCGTCCTGACACTCTTTTCGGTGCGACTTTCACTGTCTTAGCTCCTGAGCATGAACTGGTAGATGTCATCACAAGCCCAGAGCAAGCTGATGCAGTTGCGGACTATAAACACCAAGCTAGCCTCAAGTCAGACTTGGCTCGTACTGACCTTGCCAAAGAAAAAACAGGGGTTTGGACTGGTGCTTATGCCATCAACCCTGTCAATGGCAAGGAAATCCCAATCTGGATTGCAGACTACGTTCTTGCTAGCTACGGAACAGGTGCGGTAATGGCCGTGCCAGCCCATGACCAACGTGACTGGGAATTTGCCAAACAATTTGGTCTTCCAATCGTAGAAGTACTTGAAGGTGGAAATGTATCGGAAGCTGCCTATACTGAAGACGGTCTTCATGTCAATTCAGACTTCCTAGATGGACTGAACAAAGAAGACGCTATTGCTAAGATTGTGGCTTGGTTGGAAGAAAACGGCTGTGGTCAGGAGAAGGTTACCTACCGTCTCCGCGACTGGCTCTTTAGCCGTCAACGTTACTGGGGTGAGCCAATTCCAATCATTCATTGGGAAGCTGGGACTTCAACGGCTGTTCCTGAAAGTGAATTGCCACTTGTCTTGCCAGTAACCAAGAATATCCGTCCTTCAGGTACTGGGGAAAGTCCATTGGCTAACTTGACAGACTGGCTTGAAGTGACGCGTGAAGATGGTGTCAAAGGTCGTCGTGAAACAAACACTATGCCACAATGGGCAGGTTCAAGCTGGTACTATCTCCGCTATATCGATCCGCACAACACAGAGAAATTGGCTGATGAGGACCTCCTCAAACAATGGTTGCCAGTAGACATCTATGTGGGTGGTGCAGAGCATGCCGTTCTCCACTTGCTTTACGCTCGCTTCTGGCACAAATTCCTCTATGACATCGGTGTTGTTCCGACTAAGGAACCATTCCAAAAACTCTTTAACCAAGGAATGATCTTGGGAACAAGCTACCGTGACCACCGTGGGGCTCTTGTGACGACTGACAAGGTTGAAAAACGTGACGGTTCTTTCTTCCATGTGGAAACAGGAGAAGAGTTGGAGCAAGCACCAGCTAAGATGTCTAAATCGCTCAAGAACGTTGTCAACCCAGACGATGTAGTGGAACAATACGGTGCCGATACCCTTCGTGTTTATGAAATGTTCATGGGGCCACTCGATGCTTCCATCGCTTGGTCAGAAGAAGGTCTGGAAGGAAGCCGTAAGTTCCTTGACCGTGTTTACCGTTTGATTACAAGTAAAGAAATCGCTGCGGAAAATAATGGCGCTCTCGACAAGGTTTATAACGAAACCGTTAAAGCTGTCACAGAGCAAATCGAGTCTATGAAATTTAACACAGCCATTGCCCAACTCATGGTCTTTGTCAACGCTGCCAACAAGGAAGACAAACTCTATGTAGACTACGCCAAAGGCTTTATCCAATTGATTGCCCCATTTGCACCTCACTTGGCAGAAGAACTCTGGCAGACAGTTGCAGCAACAGGTGAGTCCATCTCTTACGTGGCTTGGCCAGCATGGGACGAAAGTAAATTGGTTGAAGACGAAATCGAAATCGTCGTTCAAATCAAAGGAAAAGTCCGTGCCAAACTCATGGTCGCTAAAGACCTGTCACGCGAAGAATTGCAAGAAATTGCTCTCGCTGACGAAAAAGTTAAAGCAGAAATTGACGGTAAGGAAATCGTGAAAGTGATTGCGGTACCGAATAAGTTGGTGAATATTGTAACGAAGTAACCAGTTTATTAGATTTATCTGCCACCTTCAATAGTCCACTGGACTATTGAAGCCAACTAAACTCGTTAATATTGTTGTGAAATAAGATAGGAATCCTTCAGAGTAGAATCTGGAGGATTTTTTGAATTTTTTCATGAAAGTATGATATACTATGTGCAATTATAAAGTTTGAAAAGTAAAACAAGGAGAAAAACGATGCCAGTAAATGAATATGGTCAGACGATTGGTGAGCCAATGGAAGGTTATACTCCAGGAGAATTCCCTTCCATTGATTTCTTAGAAGGGCGCTACGCTCGGATAGAGGCTCTTTCGGTGGAAAAGCATGCGGAGGATTTATTAGCTGTTTATGGTCCAGATACTCCTCGGGAGATGTGGACCTACCTCTTTCAGGAACCAGTGGCAGATTTGGAGGAACTGGTTACCGTCTTAAATCAGATGTTGGCTCGTAAGGACCGTTTTTACTATGCGATTATAGACAAGGCAACTGGTAAGGCTTTGGGGACTTTTTCTCTCATGCGTATTGACCAGAATAACCGAGTAATAGAAGTGGGAGCTGTCACTTTTTCTCCAGAACTCAGGGGAACACGTATAGGGACAGAGGGTCAATATCTCCTAGCTCGCTATGTTTTTGAGGAGCTTAACTATCGTCGCTATGAGTGGAAATGTGATTCTCTAAATATCCCATCAAGACGAGCCGCGGAGCGTTTGGGCTTTGTTTATGAAGGCACCTTCCGTCAGGCAGTCGTTTATAAGGGACGTACACGTGATACGGATTGGCTGTCTATGATTGATAAGGACTGGCCTCAAGTCAAAGATCGTTTAGAAACATGGTTGGCTCCTGAAAATTTTGATAAAAATGGACGACAGTACAAGAGCTTGAGAGAACTTTAAGAGGTGTTGACATGATCACTATTAAAAAGCAAGAAATTGTCAAGTTAGAGGATGTTTTGCATCTCTATCAGGCTGTCGGTTGGACAAATTATACACATCAACCTCAGATGTTGGAGAAGGCCTTGTTTCACTCATTAGCGATTTATCTGGCACTTGATGGTGATGCCGTGGTGGGCTTGGTACGCTTGGTTGGGGATGGTTTCTCATCGGTTTTTGTCCAGGATTTGATCGTTTTGCCTAGCTATCAGCGCCAAGGGATTGGTAGCAACTTGATGAAAGAGGCTTTAGGTGATTACAAAGATGCCTATCAAGTCCAACTAGTGACCGAACATACAGAAAAAACCTTGGGATTCTATCGTTCTCTGGGTTTTGAAACCTTATTTACTTATGATTGTACGGGAATGATTTGGGTGGACCGAAAAAGATAAAAAAATTATTTTTCTTAAGTAAAGTTTAAGTCTCCTCGTGTATCATATAGTTATTAAATAAAGACCTCCTAACTTTATTTAATGAAATCCTAATCCTTTCTTTTTCATAATAATCACCCTAAAGAGGCCACCCAATGGCACTGCACCCCAATAATGGGACAAGAGAAAACCCCTCTTATGCGACCAGTTTTCTGTAATCTACAGGAGATTGGTCATTTAATTTCTGTTGAATTCTAGTTTCATTATAAAATATGATGTAATTTTTGACAATTTCTGTTATACTATCTTTAGTTAAGTTTCTCCATTTATGGAGATAGAGGGTTTCAGACTTGAGAACAGAATGGAACCATTCGATACAGGTATTATCTGCTGGTGTTCCTTTTCGGGACATAGAGCGAGTGATGCCTTTTTCTGTACAAGCTTGATAGTAGGCTTTTGAGGTGTAGACAGATCCCTGGTCGCTGTGTAAAAGTACTCCTTGAGGTAGTTCAAGTTGATGAAGTGTATCGAGCACAAAGTCCGTATCTTGGCAATCGGAGATGGTATAAGCCACAATTTCACGATTATAGAGATCCATGATCGAAGATAGATAAAGTCTACAGTTTCCAAAGTAGAGGTAGGTGATATCTGTGACAAGCTTCTCCATAGGCTTGTCTGCCTGAAAATCACGATTCAGCTTATTGTCTGTTACATGGTAAGGCTTCCCTAATTTAGGTCCCTTCTTGGGACGGATACGGCAGAGCCAACCATTCTCCCTCATGATACGATAAACCTTTTTAGGATTGATGACAAGGTTATACCTCTTCTTTAGCAATCGAGTGATGGCACGGTAGCCGTAGATAAACTGATTTTCCATACAGATTCGCTCTATTTTTTCTATAACTTCGTCCCTTTGCTTAGTTTTTTCACCTTCTGCTTTCCAACGGTAGAAAGTGGATCGTTTGATACCAAAACAGTCCAGAATGACGGAGACAGGGTAGAGTTTCTTATATTCTTCCACCAGCTTGATAAGAGTTACTTTGTCGATGACCTTACCAAGCTCCGATACTTTTTTAGCAATTCCACCTGTAGGCGTAGTTGTTCCACTTCAGATAGCTGTTCCATTCCTTTACCGTAGGTATACTGTTTCCCTACAGGTTGATGGAAACGGTGCAGTTGATCATTCTGATACCAACGCCACCAGTTTTTGGCCTGACTAACATTTTTGATGCCCAGAGCCTCCATGATAACCTTATTGGACTTACCTGCTTTCTTCATTTCAATGCAGGTCAACTTAGTTTCTACCGAATACGCTTTTTTGACCATAACAAAACACTCCTGTTTCTAGTTTACCAGAATTCAACAGGAGTGTTTTGTTATGGGTGCAGTGCCGAAGGTCCCCGCAACCAAGAGACTGGTATTGAGGAGAAAGACCAAGAAGGGATTGTAGGGAGCTTGAACAGGAAGGTTTGTAGTCAAGGCCAAGGCCTGAATCAAGGCAATCCCTAGCGTCAAATACATTTTCCGTCTATCCTAGACTTCTGAAGAAACTGAGTTTAAGCCCAGTTTTTTTGAAAAGGAAAACATCAGCCATAAAATCATAGCTGACATCCAGGGGGAAAGCCCGATTGAAAAGAGAGAGAGGCTACGAAGATTTCCACCAGTCAGGGCTACTGAAAAATCCAGATAGGCTGCGCTCCCTCCGAGAAAATTTCGATTATTGAGGTCAACAAAGGGAAGAGCGATACGACTTCCAAGCACATAAATAAAGAGCAAAAATAGGGTGGGCATCCCTTTTTTACTGCTATCGATGAACGAAATTTTTTCACTAGCTCCTCCTTTTCATTTTTATCCTTCAATTATCCTATCAGACGGGAACAATCCAACCCTTTTATCTTAGAATTTTCAAATTCTCATCTCAGTTTTCGCGAGGTTTGTCCCCCAGATAAGCCTTCAGAGCTGCTACCATTTCTTCCGGTCTTTCTGCTGAGAAAATACCTGCATAGGCACTTTCAGGTAGTTCCTGGGATTGGGTATTCTCAAAACACAAGATCGGTTTATCAAAGCGTGAAACATAGTCATAAACAACACTCAACTTGTCATCGTGGTTAATATCAAGGTAGATATCTGTCTGCTGGATCAGTTTCTCAACCAAGAGAGGGAAGGTGTTGGGATAGAGGGTAACATTTTCAAAACGTGACAAGAGCATGAGTTCAGGCGCCATCGTCGTATAGGCTGCGATGTAGAAATGCACATCTGGCAAGGCTTGAACCAGATAGTCAATTTTCTCAAGATGACAGGAATTGGTCAAATTAAGACAAGTCATAACTGGCTGGTAGACCGTGACTGGATAGTCAATTCCGACCTGACGCCATTTTTCAGTAATGGCAGACCACTCCATCAGATGATAGTGCCACCAAACCTCACGCAAACGCCCGACCGAATGAGTATTCCAAGGTTTGTCTTGAGAGAGGAAATGCAAGATCGCCGGCAGAGGCTCCAAAGGGATCTGGAAGATAAATTTATGTCCATATGAGGCAGCCCCACTGTCAAAACCAATCTGAAAATTATAGTTCTCGTCCAGAGGAGTGTAGCTATCATGAAAGAGCATATTGAGGATAGACTGGTCCCCTTCACTCACATGTTGGTGTTCCCGCTCTGTCAGATCAACTAGCTTTTGCCTCACAGCTTCTGCTCGCCATTTTTTGTTATTGATCAAGAGTACACCTGCATTAAAGCCAATTCCAACTCCAAAACAAGATGGTGCGGCAGCTAGGTAGTTTTCCCCCAAGTCCAATTCAAAGAGGGGCGTCAAATCAGCCGTCACTACCAGATCGCTATCCAAGTAAAGAACCTTGTCCTCTTCGACAAAATCAGGGATAAAATAACGGGCAAAGGTCATGTGATTGATGTGGGGCAATTTGTTGCTCCAGTTCATCTGGAACTGGTCCCCAAGCATCTTGACATCCACTAACTCACCGCCCATTTGCTTTACTATCGGTATGAGAGCGCGAAACCACTCCTGGGGAATATCCTGGTTAAAGATATAGACCTTGACATGGCTATTATGGTAGCAGAGAGATTTGAGTGCTGTCTCAATCTGACGAATATAGGCATAATCTCCTGCGAAAATAACAGAATGTTCTTTCATTTTCTCTCCTTTATGTAACATTATTTTAATAAATCAGCCACGATTTGGCTTGTATAGGTTTCATCTTCGATAAATTCAATATCTTGATCAAAATTATACTCCGCAGTATGCTTATGGTTGAATTTGATTTTGGTTTTTGCTCCCATCTTCATCCACTCATACTCAGAATCTATATGACCAATATCAAGTACCTGATAGCCGTTTTTCGTTAGGCGATAGGCCAGTACTTTAGCAGTAGGACCCAGCGTACAGAGAATCAAGCGTCCATTTGCGTGTTTATAAATTTCCTTTTCGATTTCATCAACACGTGAATAAGCACTATGTGACGGGCAAATAATTCGCTGAATCGACTTAGCATCAGCAAAGAGATCATTCCCTACACCCGAACGTGAAGTTGCACCTTCTATTAAGAGAAGATCACGCCCCTTCCATATAGACTTCAGCTTAGCAAATTGCTCGTTTGCTTGAGTTTTATCTTCAAAATCAATATACGGGCGTGAAACAAAGGTCGATCCATACCAGGAATCACTAGAAAAAGATTGATAAAAATCCGCATAGTGATCCAAATGAATTTTCCAAAAATCAATAGCCCACCAAGTAAAAATAAAGCGATTCTGGAAGATATCTGGCAGACATATTACGGTGTCTTCGCTAGAGGGAAGAGAAATAATCTCTCTCATTGTACTTACTAATTCTTCATCATAATCTTGATAAGGGATTGAATGCCCTGCAAGGAGATTGATTTTCCCATCCCCAAAACGGATCAAAGAAGCATTATTTTTAATAACATAGTCAAGGGGTGCATCAATCCCTTTAACTTCTGGAAACTTACTCTGTTCTTTTAAAGCATTTCCTGCCAGCATCGATCGAAGATCTGCCAGCATCTGTTCTGGATGTTCGCTAGAATACAATCGTTGACCATGACAGCCGTTTTGAGATTTATAAAAAGCTAACATTGGTTTGGAAAGACTTGCAATTTCTGCCACAATATCACTTGTCGAATTCTCCAAGTTAATATCGAGGTAGACATCCATCTGGTTTTTAAGTCTCTCAAACTCATCTCTAGAGATAGCAGGATACAGATAAATATTCTCATGTTTCTGAGATAATGCATATAGTTTTGAGCCCATATCCGTCCAAGCAGCAATGTGAAAAGCGATTTCAGGGCACTCGGTTGCCAAATTTCCTAGACCCTCCAGTTCTTGAGAGGCTGTAAAGGTCAAAGCGTGAAATTGAGGTTCTAAATTTTTCGTAAATCTATCATTTTGCTGATAATCTTGAATCGATTCTATCATCCCAGCTAGAGAATCCACTACTCTTTGGCCGTATTCTCCATGTTTGGTTGACAAAAAAGAAAGAATAGGCACATCATTTTTTTGCATTTTTTCTAAAACTGACTGAACCTCTTGACCATGATTGATATCTAAATATAGATTAGCTTTTTCTTCTAATTGATGTAAAACAGGCGGAACCACTTGATTTATATAAGCAAAGTCTGCAGCTAAAACAATGGCTTTCTTCCTAGACCAATCACTACTACTTAATTTATTTTTCTTTTCTTCCAAATCTTTTCCTCATCGTCTGTAGCAACTATTGCAACCCTAACATTTATTTATAAAATTTCTTGTATTTTCTACATTTTCTCGTTTTCCTTTCCTATCATTATACCTTTTCCTCCATATTATTTCAACCTTCAAAAAATATATTCTAGCTTTTTTTATGCTAGAAAAGTCCTTTGAAAAAAAGTTTCAAAGGACTTTTCAGATATCATTTTTTTACAAATCTTAGTTGCACAAACTACTTACCATCGCGTTTTCGACGTCTAGCAACAAGGCCAATTCCTATCGTTCCAAAGAATGCTCCTATTAAAGCATTTGAGTCGGATGACTCTTCACCTGTGTTTGGCAGTTGTTTAGCTGATTTAGAATCGTTTGATTGTCTACCAATTGCTGTTTCAAAAGAAACTGAAGTTGCCATTGTCGAAGCTGGTGCGCTCGCTGACGTGCTAGCACTTACTGAAGTGCTGGTCGATGACCTTACCAAGCTCCGATACTTTTTTAGCAATTCCACCTGTAGGCGTAGTTGTTCCACTTCAGATAGCTGTTCCATTCCTTTACCGTAGGTATACTGTTTCCCTACAGGTTGATGGAAACGGTGCAGTTGATCATTCTGATACCAACGCCACCAGGTTTTGACCTGACTAACATTTTTGATACCCAGAGCCTCCATGATAACCTTATTGGACTTACCTGCTTTCTTCATTTCAATGCAGGTTAATTTAGTTTCTACCGAATATGCTTTTTTGACCATAACAAAACACTCCTGTTTCTAGTTTACTAGAATTCAACAGGAGTGTTTTCTTGTGTCTCATTTTATGGGTGCAGTGCCAATCAGGTGGCTTTTTTGTTTGTGGCTTGGATTTTTGCTATAATAGGAATATGAGTAGAATTTTAGATAATGAAATAATGGGGGATGAGGAGTTAGTTGAACGTACGCTCCGTCCTCAATACTTACGTGAATATATCGGGCAGAATAAGGTTAAGGACCAGCTCCAAATCTTTATCAAGGCTGCCAAAATGCGTGATGAGGCGCTGGACCATGTTCTTTTGTTTGGCCCTCCAGGACTTGGGAAAACAACCATGGCTTTTGTCATTGCTAATGAACTGGGAGTCAATCTTAAGCAAACGTCTGGTCCTGTTATCGAAAAAGCGGGTGATCTGGTAGCGATTTTGAATGACTTGGAGCCTGGAGATGTCCTCTTTATTGACGAGATTCATCGCTTGCCCATGTCGGTGGAAGAGGTGCTTTACAGTGCCATGGAGGACTTCTACATTGATATTATGATTGGTGCGGGGGAAGGCAGTCGCAGTGTTCACCTGGACTTACCACCTTTTACCTTGATTGGTGCGACGACTCGTGCTGGAATGCTTTCTAATCCTCTGAGAGCACGTTTTGGGATTACAGGTCATATGGAATACTATGCCCATGCTGACTTGACGGAAATTGTCGAGCGGACGGCAGATATTTTTGAGATGGAAATCACCCATGAGGCAGCTGCTGAGCTGGCCTTACGCAGTCGAGGAACTCCCCGTATCGCCAATCGTCTCCTCAAGCGCGTGCGCGATTTTGCCCAGATTATGGGGGATGGCTTAATTGATGATGTGATTACGGATAAGGCCTTGACCATGCTGGATGTAGACCATGAAGGGTTAGACTATGTGGACCAAAAAATCCTTCGTACTATGATTGAGATGTACGGTGGTGGTCCTGTCGGTCTAGGAACTCTTTCTGTTAATATTGCCGAGGAGCGTGAGACGGTGGAGGACATGTACGAGCCCTACCTCATCCAAAAAGGTTTTATCATGCGGACACGGTCTGGACGGGTTGCAACGGCTAAGGCCTACGAACATTTGGGCTATGAGTACAATGAAAAATGAGCAAGAAATCCTAGATAGTGTTAGAGAAAATCCTGATATGATGGCTATTCTGACCATCATCCGAGACCTTGGTCTGCAAGACTCGTGGTTGGCAGCAGGTTCTGTTAGAAATTTTATCTGGAATCTCTTGTCAGAGAAATCCCCTTTTGACCATGAAACAGATGTGGATGTAATTTTCTTTGATCCAGCCATCTCTTACGAAGATACGTTGGGCATAGAGAGCAAGCTGAAAGGGGATTTCCCCCAGTATCTGTGGGAATTGAAAAATCAGGTCTATATGCATCTGCACAGTCCCCACACTACGCCCTACACAAGTGCTCGTGATGCTATGAGTAAGTATCCAGAACGCTGCACGGCGGTAGGGCTTCGCTTGAATGAAGATTCCATTTTAGAGCTCTTTTCCCCCTATGGTCTCGAGGATATTTTAAAGTTTCAAGTTCACCCGACTCCTCATTTCCTAGATAATGAGGAAAGGATGAAACTCTATCAAGAGCGGTTGTCCAAGAAAAATTGGCAAGAAAAATGGAAAAATCTGACTTTCTCAAATGTCTAAAAAGAAGTGAGTGACTTAATCACATAAGAATTCTATATGTGAGCTTCTAGTCATCACAAGATAAACAGAAAAATCTAAAGGTGCAAAAAATTATATACTTAAATGAAAGTACATTTCACAAATTTATTTGGGCAAGCATCAACGAGTGTGGCCTTAATGGCGCAGAACAATGTCATGAAAATTGTTCGAGAGTTTGGAGTTAATGAGCTGGGGATCTATTTTTATGATGCAAGCCATGAACCGTGGGAAGAACTGAACTCGCGGATGGATGGGATTGTCGCGGGGGTATCTTACGGAGATGTCGTTTTTTTCCAATCTCCTTCATGGAATAGTGTTGAATGGGACAATCACTTGGTAGAAAAGTTAAAACTTTCTCATGTGAAAATGGTGATGTTTATCCATGACGTTCAGCCACTAATGTTTGAGAGCAATTATTATCTTATGAGGGCCCACATTGACATGTACAACAAGTGTGATGTGGTGGTAGTACCATCAGAACAAATGTACCAGAAACTCGTTTCAGATGGATTAACCGTCAAGAACTACGTTGTTCAAAAACTTTGGGATCTTCCCCATGGTTTGGAACTCTATACTCCAAAATTTGAGAAAAATTAATCTTCTCAGGAGACCCATCTCGTTTTCCACATATTGTTGACTGGAAACACAGTACCCCCCCCCTTCATGTTTATGCTACGAGAGCAGAGGGAGTAGATTATTCCAAAGTCCATCTTGAAGGGTGGCGAACTCAGCAGGAATTATTGTTGGAGTTGTCTAAAGGAGGAGGTTTTGGCCTAGTATGGGGAAATTCCGAAAATCCTGCGGAAGAGCGTGACTACTACAAAGAAAATGTTTTTTATAAGTTGACAACTTATCTGGCCGTGGGTAATCCTGTGGTTGTGCCAGACTATCTTTCTAATGCGGACTAGGACTATATCCGTGAGAAAGGTTTGGGCTTTGTCGTGTCCAGTTTGGAAGAAGCTAGCCGCGTGGTTCAGGAATGTACGGCAGAAGAGTATGATCAAATGGTCACAAGAGCAAAATACACAGCTTACTTAATTAAAAACGGTTATTTCACAAAGAAATTGTTTATTGATTCCATGATGCTCTTAGATTAGTCAAAAGTCGGTTATCGGTTTACCACATTCAGATTTAGAAAGGCAAAATTTCAAGTCGAAGTTAGCCATCTTAGATAATTAGTTTTTTATCAACTGTAATGGGTTGATGAAAAACCACATCTTGGAGGGAACCAATTTGGTTCCCTCCTTTTTGATGTTCAATAAGTATTTGAAAGTTCAGTCTCAATTCTTTTTGATAGACGCTTGAAGTTGATTCCCTGTACTTATAAATTTAGACATAACAAAATACCCCAAAAAGCTATCTAACTTTTTGGGAAAAGTCATATATGGAGGGGGAGATGATTACAAAATCATCACCAAGGTCCCAATCGTAATCAGTATACAACCAATGATTGTTTTAAACGTCAGGACATCTTGTAGAAAGAAAAATGCTAAAACGAGTGTAATGACGAGACTAAACTTATCGACAGCAGATACCTCAGTCGCATTGCCCATCTGCAAGGCCTTGTAGTAGCAGAGCCAGGAGGCACCCGTTGCCAAACCAGACAGGATGAGAAAGAGCCAACTTTTTCTACTGATGTTGACAATCTCAGTCTGACTATTGGTCAAGAAAACCATGGCCCAAACCATAAGGATGACGACGACCGTACGAATGGCTGTTGCTAGATTGGATGGAACTCCCTCAATCCCAATCTTGGCTAAAATAGAAGTTAAGGCTGCAAAGACAGCAGATAAAAGTGCGAAGAAAAACCACATGGTAACTACCTCCTCTCTCTATTATAAGTGATTGAATCCTACTTGTCAGTTCTTAGGTGAAATCGTGCTCTACTGGTATTTTAAAAAGCTATACCAATTTTTATACTTGACAAGCGAGAAAAACAAGTATATACTGTCTTTGCTGGTTCTGTAAAAGGAAAATCAGACTATACCAATTTAAGGGGAAAGCACAGCTGGTCTGTGTCGTATATACTATGTGTGGAATTGTCGGTGTTGTTGGAAACACAAATGCAACTGATATTTTAATTCAAGGGCTTGAAAAGCTTGAATACCGTGGCTATGATTCTGCGGGAATTTTTGTCCTAGGTGGTGCTGAAAATCATCTAGTTAAGGCTGTTGGCCGTATCGCTGAATTGTCTGCTAAGACGGCTGGTGTTGAGGGAACAACTGGTATCGGTCATACTCGTTGGGCGACTCACGGGAAACCAACGGAAGACAATGCTCACCCACATCGTTCTGAGACAGGACGTTTTGTCTTGGTGCACAATGGGGTGATTGAAAACTACCTTGAAATCAAGGAAGAATACCTTGCAGGTCACCACTTCAAGGGGCAGACAGATACTGAAATTGCCGTTCACTTGATTGGAAAATTTGCAGAAGAAGATGGTCTTTCAGTTCTTGAAGCCTTCAAAAAATCTCTTCACATCATCCGTGGTTCTTATGCTTTTGCCTTGATTGATTCTGAAAATCCAGATGTCATCTATGTCGCAAAGAACAAATCACCACTCTTGATTGGTCTTGGAGATGGTTACAACATGGTCTGCTCAGATGCTATGGCTATGATTCGTGAAACCAACCAATATATGGAAATCCATGATCAAGAGTTGGTAATTGTCAAGGCGGATAGCGTCGAAGTGCAAGACTATGATGGCAACCGCCGTGAGCGTGCTAGCTATACTGCTGAGCTCGACTTGTCTGATATCGGTAAGGGAACTTATCCTTACTACATGCTCAAGGAAATCGATGAGCAACCAACGGTTATGCGTAAACTCATCCAAGCCTACACAGATGAGGCGGGTCAAGTAGTGGTTGATCCAGCTATCATCAAGGCTGTTCAAGACGCTGACCGCATCTACATCCTTGCGGCTGGAACTTCTTACCATGCAGGATTTGCTTCTAAGAAGATGTTGGAAGAATTGACGGATACGCCAGTGGAACTTGGAATCTCATCTGAGTGGGGCTATGGTATGCCACTTCTCAGCCAAAAACCACTCTTTATCTTTATCAGCCAGTCTGGTGAAACAGCTGACAGCCGTCAAGTTTTGGTCAAGGCCAATGAAATGGGCATCCCAAGCTTGACAGTGACAAACGTGCCAGGTTCAACCCTTTCACGCGAAGCCAACCATACCATGCTCCTTCACGCGGGTCCTGAAATCGCCGTAGCATCAACTAAGGCTTATACAGCGCAAATTGCAGCCCTTGCCTTCCTTGCAAAAGCAGTCGGTGAAGCAAATGGCAATGCTAAAGCACAAGCCTTTGATCTGATTCGTGAGTTGTCTATCGTGGCTCAGTCTATCGAATCAACTCTTTCTGAGAAAGAAACCATTGATGCCAAGGTTCGAGAGCTTCTTGAAACAACTCGTAACGCCTTTTATATCGGACGTGGTCAAGACTACTACGTAGCCATGGAAGCCAGTCTTAAGCTCAAAGAGATTTCTTACATCCAGTGTGAAGGCTTTGCGGCGGGAGAACTCAAGCACGGAACCATTGCCTTGATTGAAGAAGGAACACCTGTTTTGGCCCTCTTGTCAGATCCAGTCCTTGCTAACCACACTCGTGGAAATATCCAAGAAGTCGCAGCCCGTGGTGCCAAGGTTCTCACCATCGCAGAAGAAAATGTTGCCAAAGACACAGACGATATCGTTCTGATGACCGTACACCCTTACCTCTCACCAATCTCAATGGTCGTGCCAACGCAATTGGTCGCTTATTTTGCAACACTCCACCGTGGCCTTGATGTGGACAAACCACGTAACCTTGCTAAGTCAGTAACAGTAGAATAAACTGAGAAAGTCTAGTTCATCTAGGCTTTTTCTAATGAGCAAATTTATTGAAAATAAAACTAATTAGTGATAAAATACCCTAAAGCTAAAAGAGATAGCGAGGAAACAGGATGGTAGAATTGGGAATTTCAACATTTGGGGAAACAACAGCTCTGGAAGCGACCGGGCAGATTTACAGTCATGATGAACGCATTCGTCAGTTGGTGGCAGAGATAGAGCTGGCTGATAAGGTTGGTTTGGATGTGTACGGGATTGGGGAGCATCATCGGGAGGACTTTGCGGTATCGGCGCCAGAGATTGTTCTTGCAGCTGGGGCAGTCAATACCAAGAAAATCCGTTTGACCAGTGCAGTCAGCATTCTCTCGAGTATGGATCCAATTCGCTTGTTCCAACAATATGCCACCATCGATGCCTTGTCAAATGGACGTGCAGAGATTATGGCGGGGCGTGGTTCATTCACCGAGTCCTTCCCACTGTTTGGCTATGACTTGAAAGACTACGAAGCTCTCTTTGATGAAAAGTTAGATCTGCTTCAGTTGGCAAATGAAAACACCAAAGTGAACTGGCAGGGGCAATTGACTCAAAGCATTGCTGGAAAAGAAGTCTATCCCCGTCCAGTTCAGGACAAATTGCCATTGTGGGTGGCGACAGGTGGTTATGTCGAATCAACAGTGAAGATTGCTCAGGCGGGGCTACCGATTGTATATGCCATTATCGGTGGCAATCCGCGTTATTTTAAAAAGTTGATTCAAGCTTATCGTGAGATTGGTAGGGAGGCCGATCATGCGGATAAAGACTTGAAAGTGGGCGCTCATTCTTGGGGGTGGATTGCTGAAGATGGCGAGCAGGCGGTAAAAGATTATTTCCATCCGACCAAGCAAGTGGTGGATGCGATTTCCAAGGACCGTCCACACTGGCAGGAGTTGACCTATGAGCAATATTTGGAGCAAGTTGGTCCAAATGGTGCCATGTTTGTGGGAAATCCAGACCAGGTGGCAGAAAAATTGATTCGCATGATTGAGGATTTAGACTTGGACCGTTTCATGCTCCATCTACCGCTTGGTTCCATGCCTCATGATCAAGTTTTGAGAGCTATTGAACTCTTTGGCACACAAGTGGCGCCCAAAATACGTGCTTACTTTGCCATGAAAGAGGGGATATAAAAAAATCCAATCGGCTTGATAGAAAATCTATATCAGCTTCTTTTTGAAAAATAGATGAAAATAAAGAGAATCTTTGAAAGGCTAGTAACATCAAGCTTTTCAGGGATTTTTTTCTTTATAGATATAAAAATTCCCAATCAAGTCAATAGTCAATATATATTGGGAAAAGGAAAAAAGGAATGGTAAGATAGTTTCAATCCAAATGGAAGGAGAAAGGTATGACAAGTAAAAGAGATCTAGTCTTTAGAGCGATTCGAGGCGATGAAGTGGAAAGAGTTCCTGTGGGATTTTGGTTTCATTTTGTAACACTCGAAGAAAAGGGGCAGGGATTAAATAATCCACGTATCTTTCAAAAGAGTGTTGATGGGCATCGCAACTATGTGGAAAGGATTCGCCCTGATTTTGTCAAAATCATGAGCGACGGTTTTTTCCTTTATCCAAGTAATGTCTATAGTCCTAAGATTGCAAGCATTCAGGAGTTGGCTTCTATTGATTCGATTGGTGAGGAACACCCATGGATTCAGCAACAGGTGGAAGTGGTACAAGCGATTCGAGAGACCTTTACAGAAGAGATTGCTTCTTTCTACAATATCTTTTCACCTATCTCCTACCTAAAGCGCTGGTTCCGTACAGAAACTTCTCGAGGAGATAAGGAAGTGGCTGACCTATTGCTTGAAGATCCTGAGCAATTCAGAGCGATTTTAGATGTGATTGCAGGAGATATTGCTATCCTAACTCGGAAAATCATCCAGCAAGGTGGAGTTGATGGGATTTATCTCAGTACTCAGGAAATTCAAGATGAGCGCATCACACCAGCACTCTACCAAACTTACATCGAACCGAGCAATATAGCGGTTTTGGAGGCAGCCAATCAGGTGGGTGGGACCAATATCCTCCATATCTGTGGTTTTGAAGGTGCGAGCAATGATGTGACGATATTTAAGGACTATCCAGCTCAAGTGGTCAACTGGGCGACCCACCATGAGGAGGTTAGTTTGACACAGGGTCAGGAGTTGTTTCGAGGTAAGGCCGTTTTAGGTGGATTTGAAAATGGCAAGAAAAGCTTGCTTTATCAAGGTTCCAAGGCGGAATTGCAAAATGAAACAAGACGGTTGCTGGCTGAAGCTGGTAGTAAAGGCGTTCTTCTGGGAGCCGACTGTACTGTTCCAGATGACTTTGACTTAGAGAGGTTGGACTGGATTCGGCAGGCAGCTGTTCTCTAAAAGGAGGAGCTATGAAAAGTAAAAGATGGGGTATCTTCATTGCAGTTGTCGGTTTGCTGGCCTTGGTCGCCATAAGCGTCGTAAAAAATGAGCACTGCAAAAATGGAGAGAGATGTCGTGGAGTTCAGGATTTTTCCAAGCCCAGTCTCCCCTTTCTACGCTCGAATGATATCGCAAGCAGTTTATTAGTTGAAAAAGTAAGAAATGGAGAATAAGAATGTCAGAAAAAAAAGAATGGGTTTTAAAAGCATTTAGAGGTGAAAAGGTTGATCGTGTGCCAGTTGGTTTTTGGCACCATTTCACATTCGAAGACGAATGGCTACACGGATTCTCAAATCCAGCCATTATCGAGAAGAATATTGAGGGCCATAAGCGCTTTATCCGAGAAGTTCAGCCGGACTTTATCAAACTCATGAGTGATGGCTACTTTGCTTATCCAAATCCAGCGATTGCCAAAGGAAAATCACTTCAAGAATTGGCGACCATTCAACCACTCGGACCAGATCACGCTTGGATAAAAGAGCAGGTTGACTTGATTAATAAAATCAAGCAAGAGTTTACAGAAGATATCGTTGCGATTTACAATATTTTTGCTCCTGTGACCTATCTCAAGTGGCTACTGGGGGAAGTGTCTGGTGGCGATGACCTCATTGCTGATTTTTTGGTGGAAGATCCTAAAGCTCTTAAGAAGGTGTTGGATGTGATTGCAGAGGATATTGCGAGTCTCAGCCGAGCTGTTATCGAAGAGGCTGGTGCTGATGGAATCTACCTCAGCGTGCAGAGTATCCAAGATCAACGAGTGTCGGCAGCAGATTATCAAGCCGTCATTGCACCTAGCGAGATAACTGTGCTAGAAGCAGCTAGTGCTGTTGGTGGCGTCACAGTTCTTCATATCTGTGGATACGAGGGAGCGCGAAATGATATTCACCTTTTTGCAGACTATCCAGCCCAAGTCTTTAACTGGGCTGTAGGACCAGAGGGAATCACTCTCAAGGAAGGTCGTGAGATTTTCAAGGGACGTACGGTTCTTGGAGGATTCGAAAATGGCAAGACAGGCTTGCTGTATACTGGTAGCAAGGATGCCATTCAGGCTGAGGCAAAGAAACTAGTTGCAGAAGCTGGGGAACAGGGCTTGGTACTTGGGGCAGATTGTACTATTCCAAGTGATATCGCAGTTGAACGTATCCAGTGGGTGAGAGAAGCGCTTGAAAAATAAAGGAGAAAAAGATGAGTAAAAAAGCATGGATTATCGGTGGTGTAGCAGTTGTTGCAGTAATTGGGGCAACGATTATCGGGAGAAGTTTAGCTGGCGCTCCAGTCAAGGAGGGAGGAACGGCTTCGTCTGCTGAAGTCATAACCTTGAAGGTTGCCCATACACAAAACTATGTACCTTATGACTTTGTCAATGAAAAAGGGGAATCGGATGGTTATGAAGTAGCTGTTTTGAAGGCTGTTGATGAGAAATTGGCAAACTATAAATTTGAATATACGGGTACTAGTGATGACGACCTCTTGATTGGTCTGGAATCAGGCAAGTATGACATCGGAACCAAGGGAGCTTGGTACACAGATGAACGAGCTAAAAAGTTTGTCATTCCATCTGAACCAGTCGGAGCGAGCATCATCGGATTTACTGTCAGAAAAGAAGATGAACAGAAATACAAAACCATTGATGACTTTGCTAAGAATAAAGGGAAATTGGTTCCTATCTCCCCACAGAATGCTCAATGGAATGTCATCACCAGCTACAATGAAAAACATCAGGATGCACCGATTGAGCTAACAGCAGCTGAATCCTTTAAAGTGGCAGATGCCTATGCTTGGGTCTTGGAAGGACGTTATGATGCCTTCTTTGATATCAAGCTGTCCTTTGAAAAAGCAGTTACTGCAGAAGATGGCCCTTACCACCAATATGCGGATAAACTCAGCTGGTTCCCTTACAAGGGCATTCCAACTTATCCCTTGATTCACCGTGATGAAAAGGGTGAGAAATTCGCTAAAGAATACGAAAAAGCAATCAAAGAGTTGAAAGAAGATGGCACGCTTGCTAAGCTATCTCAGCAATACTTTAAAGAAGATGTCTTTAGTTACGTAGACAAAGACTAGACCAGAAATTCCAAGACTAGAAAGGGTTTTGCATGGTTTCTTATGATTTTTCCAAGGTCTTTCAGTTTTTACCGACCTTATGGCAGGCACTTCCTATGACCTTGTCCATTCTCTTTTTTACCACTCTTCTTGGTTCCCTTTTTGGAGGTCTCTTGGCCTGGGCACAAGTAGGAGAAGACAAGAGTTTTGCAGCGATTTCCAAAGGCTATATCTTTACCCTTCGTTGTACACCGCCGATTGTATTGCTTTTTCTAGTCTTTTATGGCTTGCCAGAATTTCTGAAATGGTGGCTTGGTTTGGATATCAACAACTGGTCTAAAACTATTTTTGTTCTCTTGACGATGATTCTCTTGTTTGCGGCTATCGTTGCCGAGGTTTTCAAGGCGGCCTATCAAGCTATTCCAAAGGGGCAGACAGAAGCCGGGCTTAGTATTGGTTTGACTCCAAGTCAGACTTTTTGGAGAATCATTTTTCCCCAAGCTTTTCAAGTTGCTCTTCCCAATATAACAACCGCTATTCTCAATCTGATGCGGGATGCTGCCTTGGCTTATACGATTGGTTTCGTTGATGTTATGGGGGCAGGCAATCTCTTGATTAGTCGCAATTTAGGGAACTACTCTCTGGAAACCTATACGGCAGTTGCGCTTCTTTATTGGGGGATTGCCTTGGTTATTTCTAGCTTGAGTCGTTTGCTTGAGAAGTCTTTGGAAACAAAAGGGAGGTAAGAAATGGACATAGACTATATTGTTAAGACCTTTCTGGAGACCTTGAAGGGTGTGCCAATCACCTTGATTATCATGATTGTGGCTATGGTCTTAAGCTTTTTACCGGCTCTATTTTTAGCCTTGGGGCAGATTTACAAGGTTCGAGGGGTGAGGAGTTTTTCTCTGGTTTATCTGGCTTTTATCCGAGCGACTCCTCCGATTTTATTGATTCTCTTCTTTTATAGTTTGTTTCCAAGTTTGCTGAATCAATTTTTCAAAAGCATAGGAAGCGACTTTGATATTTTCAAACTTGATCCTCTCTACTATGCCTTTATCATTTATAGTTTGATGACAGTCGGGAGTTTATCGGAGATTTTGCGTTCAGCTATCTTGACGGTGGACAAGGGACAACTAGAGGCAGCGCATGCGATTGGGCTGACTACGACCCAGGCCTATTTAAGGATTGTTTTTCCTCAAGCCTTGCGCTCAGCCTTGCCTAACTTGGCCAATCTGGTGATCAATATCGTCAAAGGGACCTCCCTGGTCTTTGTCATGACCATCAAGGATATCACCGCTATTGCTCGTGTGGAAGCGTCCTACGGTTACCAGTATTTTGAGTCTTATTTTGTGATCTTTTTGCAGTATATTTTGATCTGTGGTTTGATTCAGTGGGGCTTCTCTCTACTGGAGAAAGGCTATGTGAAAAAAGAAAAGAGTGCAAAAGCATCTAGCGCACGTTTTGTATAGGAGGACAGGATGTTACAAGTAGAACATATCGCAAAAACATTTGGTGAGAGGCAGGTACTGGAGAATGTCAATCTCCAGGTCAACCAAGGGGATGTCGTCGTTATCTTAGGACCATCAGGTTCGGGGAAAACGACCTTTCTCCGTTGTCTCAACCACTTAGAAAAAGCTGACAGTGGCCGTTTGACCTTGGCAGGAAAGACCTATGATTTAGCCAAATTAAGCAAGAAAGACATTCTAGAAATTCGCCAAAAAACAGCCTTTGTTTTCCAACACTACAATCTCTTTGCAAACAAAACTGCTCTGGAAAATATTCTAGAAGGCCTAATCGTAGCTCGTAAAGTTCCCAAGGAAGAAGCGCTCAAACGTGCAGAATCTGCCTTGGAAAAAGTTGGTTTACTGGCCTACAAAGACTACTACCCTTCTCAGCTATCTGGAGGGCAACAACAACGAATAGGAATTGCGCGTGCCATTGCCGTCAAGCCCGAGGTGATTTTACTCGATGAACCAACATCTGCACTAGACCCTGAGTTGGTTGGAGATGTTTTGGATGTTCTGAAACAGTTGGCGGGAGAAGGTGTGACCATGGTAGTCGTCACACATGAGATGGGATTTGCTAGGGATGTCGCTAACCACGTTATTTTCATGGATGGAGGCCGTATCGTAGAGGAGAATAATCCACACGATTTCTTTAGTCGTCCACAAGAAGAACGAACCAAGCAGTTCCTGGCTCGTATCTTATCAGATGCCACCTATAGTGTAGAATACATGATTTGATAGTGATAGATAAGTGCATTGTGAAAGTGACCTATGAAGCAAAGTTCCAATCTATAAACTATGAAAATAAGGTGTCAGCTTGAAATACTTTCAGAAAAAGCTAGGTTTTAGACTCAGATTGGCTATTTGAGATGATTTGAGGTACTTTTCGTACACCCAAGTGGGCAATCTTATTTTAGATTTTTCATTTCTCAAAAAAACTTAAGAAAAATTTAAGCTAGGAGGTGTATACTAAGTCCATAAGTTAAGAAGAACTTAACTTAAACTCCTAAAACTTTTTCATAATAATCTCCCTATAAAATAAAGTCGCCCAAACAGGCGGCTTATTTTTTGTTTGTAAGAAGGGCTAATAACTTAGTAATAGAAGAAAATATGGAAATATGGTATAATGAAACGATAGATTTTTGAATAGGAATAAGATCATGTTTGGATTTTTTAAGAAAGATAAAGCTGTAGAAGTCGAGGTTCCAACACAGGTTCCTGCTCATATTGGCATCATCATGGATGGGAATGGTCGTTGGGCTAAAAAACGGATGCAACCACGGGTTTTTGGTCATAAGGCGGGGATGGAAGCTCTCCAAAAGGTGACCAAGGCAGCCAATAAACTGGGCGTCAAGGTAATGACAGTCTATGCCTTTTCAACGGAAAACTGGACGCGCCCAGATCAAGAAGTCAAGTTTATCATGAACTTGCCAGTCGAGTTTTATGACAACTACGTCCCTGAATTGCATGCAAATAATGTTAAGATTCAGATGATTGGGGAGACAGATCGCCTACCTAAGCCAACTTTCGAAGCCTTGACAAAAGCAGAGGAATTGACCAAGAACAATACGGGTTTGATTCTCAATTTTGCCCTCAATTACGGTGGACGTTCTGAGATTACGCAGGCTCTTAAGTTGATAGCTCAGGATGTTCTAGATGCGAAAATCAATCCTGGTGACATCACAGAGGATATGGTTGGGGAGTATCTTTTCACCCAGCATCTGCCAAAGGATTTGCGAGATCCTGATTTGATTATCCGTACGAGTGGTGAATTGCGTTTGAGTAATTTCTTGCCATGGCAAGCAGCCTATAGCGAGCTTTACTTTACGGATACCTTGTGGCCTGATTTTGATGAGACCTCTTTGCAGGAGGCTATTACGGCCTATAATCGTCGCAATCGCCGTTTTGGAGGAGTTTAGGAGAAGATATGACCCAAGATTTACAAAAGAGAACATTGTTTGCGGTATTGGCTCTGGCTATTTTCCTTCCAGTCTTATTTGTGGGAGGACTCTTGTTGCAGATAGGGATTGGTTTGTTAGCCATGCTGGCTGTCCATGAACTCTTGCAGATGAAGGGGCTAAAGACCATGACCATCGAGGGCGCCTTGGCCCTCTTTGCGACATTTGCCCTAACAATTCCTTTAGAAAACTATCTGACATTCCTACCAGTTGATGGGAATGTGGTTGCCTACAGTGTTTTGATTACAATTATGCTAGGGACGACCGTTTTCAGTAAAAGCTATACGATTGAAGATGCTGCTTTTCCAATTGCTGTGAGTTTTTATGTTGGTTTTGGTTTTAATGCCTTACTGGATGCTCGTATAGCTGGATTTGATAAGGTTCTCCTTGCCCTCTTTATCGTTTGGGCGACAGATAGTGCTGCTTACCTGACAGGGATGAATTTTGGTAAACATAAGCTGGCTCCGAGGGTTTCTCCTAATAAGAGTATTGAGGGCTTCATCGGTGGGATTCTAGGTGCGGTACTGGTAACAGCAATCTTCATGCTAGTAGATAGCACAGTTGCTCTCCCTTATGGGATTTATAGAATGAGCCTCTTTGCTGTCTTCTTCAGTGTGGCAGGTCAGTTTGGTGATTTGATTGAGAGTGCTATGAAACGCCATTTCGGTGTCAAGGATTCAGGGAAATTTATCCCGGGACATGGTGGTGTGTTGGATCGTTTTGATAGTATGTTAGTTGTCTTTCCTATCATGCACTTGTTTGGCCTCTTCTAAAGAAAGGAATATTGAATGATTGGATTGCTAACCTTTATCCTCGTTTTTGGGATTATTGTGGTGGTGCATGAGTTTGGACATTTTTATTTTGCCAAGAAATCAGGCATTCTAGTTCGTGAATTTGCCATTGGTATGGGGCCCAAGATTTTTTCCCATATCGGTAAGGATGGCACTGCTTATACCATTCGAATCCTTCCTCTAGGAGGCTATGTTCGTATGGCAGGCTGGGGTGATGATGCGACAGAAATCAAGACAGGAACTCCAGTCAGTTTAACACTTGCTGATGATGGCAAGGTCAAACGGATTAACCTCTCAGGGAAGAAACTGGATCAAACGGCTCTTCCTATGCAGGTAACCCAGTTTGATTTCGAAGATAAGCTCTTCATTAAAGGCTTGGTCCTGGAAGAAGAAAAGACTTTTGCAGTGAATCATGATGCAACGGTTGTTGAAGAAGACGGAACCGAAGTGCGCATCGCTCCTCTGGATGTACAGTATCAAAATGCTTCTATCTGGGGCAAGCTCATCACCAACTTTGCAGGTCCCATGAATAACTTTATCTTAGGAGTCGTTGTTTTTTGGATCCTAATCTTTTTACAAGGCGGTGTTAGAGATACTCAGACAAATCTCTTTCATGTCATGCCAGAGGGCGCTTTGGCTAAGGTAGGCGTAGCTGAGACCGCTCAAATTACCAAGGTCGGCTCGCATGAGGTTAAGGATTGGCAAGACTTGACCCAGGCTGTGGAAGCAGATACCAAGGACAAGACCGCCCCGACCTTAGATGTGACTATTTCTGAAAATGGTAGCGAAAAACAAGTCACGGTGACTCCAGAAGAAAATCAAGGACGTTATATTCTCGGGGTTCAACCGAGAGTCAAGTCAGACCTCCTGTCCATGTTTGTTGGTGGATTTACAACCGCTGCTGACTCAGGGCTCCGTATCCTTTCGGCTCTGAAAAACTTGATTTTCCATCCAGATTTGAACAAACTCGGTGGTCCCGTTGCCATTTTTAAGGCAAGTAGCGATGCTGCTAAAAATGGTCTTGAGAATGTCCTCTACTTCCTAGCTGTGATTTCCATCAATATCGGAATTTTTAATTTGATTCCGATCCCGGCTTTGGATGGTGGAAAGATTGTGCTCAATATCCTAGAGGCTATTCGCCGTAAACCCCTTAAACAAGAGATTGAAACCTATGTCACTCTAGTTGGGGTTGTCATTATGGTCGTTTTGATGCTCGCCGTGACGTGGAATGACATCATGCGAACCTTCTTTTAAACATTAAAGGAGTAATTATGAAACAAAGTAAAATGCTAATCCCTACGCTTCGCGAAATGCCAAGCGATGCTCAAGTTATCAGCCACGCCCTTATGTTGCGTGCTGGTTATGTTCGTCAAGTCTCTGCTGGTGTTTATTCATACCTACCACTTGCTAATCGTGTGATTGAAAAAGCCAAGAACATCATGCGCCAAGAGTTTGATAAGATTGGTGCGGTGGAGATGTTGGCCCCTGCCCTTCTCAGTGCTGATCTTTGGCGTGAATCAGGCCGTTATGAAACCTATGGTGAAGACCTTTATAAACTGAAAAATCGTGAAAAATCAGACTTCATTCTGGGTCCAACTCACGAAGAAACTTTTACAGCCATTGTTCGTGACTCTGTCAAGTCTTACAAGCAATTGCCACTCAACCTTTACCAAATCCAACCGAAATACCGTGATGAAAAACGTCCACGTAACGGACTTCTCCGTACGCGTGAATTTATCATGAAAGACGGCTATAGTTTCCATGCTAATTACGATAGTTTGGATGTGACTTATGACGAGTACAAGGCGGCCTACGAACGTATTTTCACTCGTAGTGGCTTGGACTTCAAGGCCATCATAGGTGACGGTGGAGCCATGGGTGGTAAGGATAGCCAAGAATTTATGGCGATTACACCAGCCCGTACAGACCTCGACCGCTGGGTTGTCTTGGACAAGTCAGTTACCTCATTTGATGAAATTCCTGCAGAAGTACAAGAAGAAATCAAGGCAGAATTGCTCAAATGGATGGTTTCTGGTGAAGACACCATTGCCTACTCAAGCGAGTCTAGCTATGCAGCTAACTTAGAAATGGCAACAAACGAGTACAAGCCAAGCAACCGTGTCGTTACTGAAGAAGAAGTGACTCGCGTCGAAACACCAGGTGTTAAATCCATTGATGAAGTGGCAGCCTTCCTTAACGTGCCGGAAGAGCAAACGATTAAAACTCTCTTCTACATGGCGGATGGTGAGCTTGTTGCAGCCCTTCTAGTTGGAAATGACCAACTTAACGAAGTCAAGTTGAAAAACCACTTGGGAGCAGATTTCTTTGATGTTGCGAGCGAAGAAGAAGTAGCAAGTGTTGTTCAAGCAGGATTTGGTTCACTTGGTCCAGTTGGCTTGCCAGAAAACGTGAAAATCATTGCAGACCGTAAGGTGCAAGATGTTCGCAATGCTGTTGTGGGTGCTAACGAAGATGGCTACCACTTGACGGGTGTGAACCCAGGTCGTGATTTCACTGCAGAATACGTGGATATCCGTGAAGTTCGTGAGGGTGAAATTTCACCAGACGGACAAGGTGTCCTAAACTTTGCCCGTGGTATTGAGATCGGTCATATTTTCAAACTCGGAACTCGCTACTCAGCAAGCATGGGTGCAGATGTTTTGGATGAAAATGGCCGTGCTGTACCAATCATCATGGGTTGTTACGGTATTGGTGTTAGCCGTCTCCTCTCAGCCGTTATGGAGCAACACGCTCGCCTTTTTGTCAATAAAACACCAAAAGGTGAATACCGTTATGCTTGGGGAATCAACTTCCCTAAAGAATTGGCACCATTTGATGTGCACTTGATCACTGTCAATGTCAAAGACGAAGAAGCGCAAGCCTTGACTGAAAAACTGGAATCCAACTTGATGGACGCTGGTTATGAAGTCTTGACAGATGACCGTAACGAACGTGTCGGAGTGAAATTCAGCGATAGTGACTTGATTGGTCTGCCAATCCGTATTACTGTTGGGAAGAAAGCAGCTGATGGCATCGTAGAAGTTAAGATCAAGGCGACTGGTGACACCATCGAAGTTCATGCAGACAACTTGCTTGAAACGCTTGAAATCCTAAGCAAGAAATAAAACTATAATCAGAAGAAAAACAAGGAAAAAATGTAACTAGTTTTTACCTTGTTTTTTCTATATAATGGGGAAAATGAGTAAATGAAGAGGTAAAACTATGATAAAATTTCCAAAGGATTTTGTTTGGGGTTCCTCCACTTCTGGACCACAGACAGAAGGACGAGTTCTTGGTGATGGCAAGGGAGATAATCTCTGGGATTATTGGTATCAGGTGGAACCCAATCGCTACTACAATGGGATTGGACCTGACAAAACATCGACTTTCTATGAAAACTGGGAAAAGGATATTGAGCTTTTGGTAGAGACTGGGCATACAGCCTTCCGCACTTCTATCCAGTGGTCTCGCATTTTCCCACGAGGCCGTGGAGAGGTCAATCCTCAAGGGGTGGCTTTCTACCGTCAGGTATTTGAAGCCATTAAGGCTAAGGGAATCCATCTTCTAGTCAATCTCTATCACTTTGACCTTCCTTTTGCCCTTCAAGAAACTGGGGATGGCTGGGAAAATAAGGCGACTGTCTCAGCCTATGAAGACTATGCTCGTTTTTGTTTTGAGACTTACGGTGACTTGGTAGACCAATGGATTACCTTTAACGAGCCCATTGTCCCCGTAGAGTTTGGCTATTTCTATGATGCCCACTATCCTCACAAGGTGGATGCCAAAGCTGCGGTTAAGGTTGCCTATCACACACAACTGGCTAGTAGTCTTGCGGTTAAAGCCTGTCATGAGGTCTTGCCTGATTCCAAGATTGGGATTGTCCTTAACTTGACACCAGCCTATCCACGTAGCCAGCATCCAGCGGATGTCAAGGCTGCTCGCATTGCCGACCTCTTCCAGGCTCAATCTTTCCTAGACCCGTCTGTTTTGGGGGCTTATCCAGAAGAATTAGTGAAAATCTTGTCTGAGCATGATTTGCTGCCAGAGTATACAGCTGAAGAGTTGGAACTCATCCGCGAGAACACCGTTGACTTCCTAGGAGTCAATTATTACCAACCTTTGCGTGTTATGGCGCCACGTTTTGCCAAGCATCCTGATAGCCCACTCTTGCCAGAGCATTTTTACGAGCCTTATATCATGCCGGGCCGTAAGATTAATCCCCACCGCGGTTGGGAAATCTACGAGCAAGGAATTTATGATATCGCCCAAAATATCAAGGAAAACTATGGCAATATTGAGTGGATGCTGACAGAGAATGGTATGGGTGTTGAAGGTGAAGACAAGTTCCGTGAGAATGGCATGATTCAGGACGACTATCGTATTGACTTTGTCAAAGGTCATCTTCGTGAACTCCACCGTGCCATTGAAGACGGGGCCAACTGTAAGGGTTACTTGATTTGGACCTTTATCGATTGCTGGTCATGGCTCAATAGCTATAAAAACCGCTATGGTTTGGTTGAGCTTGACTTGGAAACGCAAGAACGCCGCCTGAAGAAATCAGGCCACTGGTTCAAAGAGCTCAGCGACAATAATGGATTTTAAGAATAAAAAGAGTGAGATGGTGTTCATCTCATTTTTTAATATGTAACGACTAATCAGTACAGTTTTAACCACTATAAGTATGATAAAATCTTTTCATCTAAGTCGCAAGGGAGATGGTACTGGCTATATATTTTCTTTAATTATGGTAAAATAGTAAGAGAATAATGTGAGGAAATTGAATGTCAAGTAAGTTTGAAATTTTAATGAATCAACTAGGAATCTCTGATCAGCTGCGACAGGATCCTGCTCTTGTTGATGCAAGTATTGAGCGTGTTGTGGTTCATAAAATTAGTAAGATTTGGGAATTTCATTTTGTATTTTCTAATATTTTACCGATTGAAATCTTTTTAGAGTTAAAGAAAGGGCTTAGTGAAGAATTTTCTAAGACAGGGAATCGAGCTGTTTTCGAAATCAAGGCTCTCTCTCAGGAATTTTCAAATGAACTCTTGCAGGCCTACTATAAGGAGGCTTTTTCTGAAGGTTCGTGTGCTAGCCAAGGGTTTAAGTCTCTTTATCAGAACCTGCAAGTTCGTGCGGAAGGAAATCAGCTCTTTATTGAAGGTTCAGAGGCGATTGATAAGGAACACTTTAAGAAGAATCATCTTCCTAATCTAGCAAAGCAACTTGAAAAGTTTGGTTTCCCAGCCTTTGTCTGTCAGATAGAAAAGAATGATGCCCTTACACAAGAGCAGGAGGAAGCCTTCTATACGGAGAATGAACAGATTGTTCAAGCTGCCAATGAGGAAGCGCTCCGAGCTATGGAGCAACTGGAACAAATGGCCCCTCCTCCAGTAGAAGAGAAGCCAGTCTTTGATTTTCAGGCTAAAAAGGCTGCAGCCAAGCCAAAACTAGATAAGGCAGAAGTTACCCAGATGATTGACGTGACAACTGAGGAAAATCGTTTGGTCTTTGAAGGGGTAGTCTTTGATGTCGAGCAAAAAGTGACCAGAACGGGTCGTGTTTTGATCAACTTTAAAATGACGGACTATAGTTCAAGTTTCTCAATGCAAAAATGGGTTAAAAATGAGGAAGAGGCTCAGAAGTTTGACATCATCAAGAAAAATTCTTGGCTCCGTGTTCGTGGAAATGTAGAGATGAATAACTTTACACGAGATTTGACCATGAACGTCCAGGATGTGCAGGAAGTTGTTCACTATGAGCGCAAGGATTTGATGCCAGAAGGTGAGCGTCGGGTTGAGTTTCATGCTCATACTAACATGTCGACCATGGATGCTCTGCCAGAGGTAGAAAAAATCGTTGAGACAGCTGCTAAGTGGGGACACAAGGCGGTTGCTATCACGGACCACGGGAATGTCCAGTCCTTCCCGCATGGCTATAAGGCGGCCAAGAAAGCTGGAATCCAGCTGATCTATGGAATGGAAGCCAATATTGTAGAGGACCGCGTTCCTATCGTTTATAACGAAGTGGAGATGGACTTGTCGGAAGCGACCTATGTGGTCTTTGACGTGGAAACGACAGGTCTTTCAGCCATCTATAATGACTTGATTCAGGTTGCGGCCTCTAAGATGTACAAGGGGAATGTCATTGCTGAATTTGATGAATTTATCAATCCTGGACATCCCTTGTCAGCTTTTACTACTGAGTTGACTGGAATTACGGATGATCATGTCAAAAATGCCAAACCACTGGAACAAGTTTTGCAAGAATTCCAAGAATTCTGTAAGGATACGGTCTTAGTTGCCCACAATGCCACCTTTGACGTTGGCTTTATGAATGCCAACTATGAGCGCCATGGTCTGCCTAAAATTAGCCAGCCAGTTATCGATACGCTGGAGTTTGCTAGAAACCTTTATCCTGAGTATAAACGTCATGGTTTGGGACCTTTGACTAAGCGTTTTGGTGTAGCACTTGAACACCACCACATGGCCAACTACGATGCGGAAGCTACTGGTCGTCTGCTCTTCATCTTTATCAAAGAGGTGGCAGAGAAACATGGTGTGACTGATTTAGCTAGACTCAACATTGATTTGATTAGTCCAGACTCTTATAAAAAAGCTCGGATCAAGCATGCGACCATTTATGTCAAGAATCAAGTAGGTCTAAAAAACATCTTTAAACTGGTTTCTTTGTCTAATACCAAGTATTTTGAAGGGGTGCCACGGATTCCGAGAACGGTTCTAGATGCCCATCGGGAAGGTTTGATTTTGGGGTCGGCTTGCTCCGAGGGTGAAGTTTTTGATGCGGTTGTTTCCCAAGGTGTGGATGCGGCGGTTGAGGTGGCCAAGTATTATGACTTTATTGAGGTCATGCCACCAGCTATCTATGCACCCTTGATTGCTAAAGAGCAGGTCAAGGATATGGAGGAACTCCAGACCATTATCAAGAGTTTGATAGAGGTCGGGGACCGTCTTGGTAAACCTGTACTGGCTACGGGAAATGTTCACTATATCGAACCGGAAGAAGAGATTTACCGTGAAATCATCGTCCGTAGTTTGGGACAGGGGGCTATGATTAACCGAACCATCGGTCACGGCGAACATGCCCAACCAGCTCCTTTGCCAAAGGCTCATTTTCGAACGACTAATGAGATGTTGGATGAATTTGCTTTCTTAGGCGAGGAACTGGCTCGTAAATTGGTTATTGAAAACACCAATGCCTTGGCAGAAGTCTTTGAACCTGTTGAGGTTGTTAAGGGTGACTTGTATACGCCTTTCATTGACAAGGCGGAAGAAACGGTCGCTGAGTTGACCTATAAGAAGGCCTTTGAGATTTATGGAAATCCGCTGCCAGATATTGTTGATTTGCGGATTGAAAAAGAATTAACCTCTATTCTGGGGAATGGATTTGCCGTGATTTATCTGGCATCGCAGATGCTGGTACAACGTTCCAATGAACGGGGATACTTGGTTGGTTCTCGTGGGTCTGTTGGGTCCAGTTTCGTTGCGACCATGATTGGGATTACGGAGGTCAATCCCCTCTCTCCTCACTATGTCTGTGATCAGTGTCAGTACAGTGAGTTTATCACCGATGGTTCTTACGGTTCAGGATTTGATATGCCCAATAAGGACTGTCCAAACTGCGGTCACAAACTCAGCAAAAATGGGCAAGATATTCCCTTTGAAACCTTCCTTGGTTTTGACGGAGATAAGGTTCCCGATATTGACTTGAACTTCTCGGGAGAAGACCAGCCTAGCGCCCACTTGGATGTGCGTGATATCTTTGGTTCAGAATATGCCTTCCGTGCAGGAACGGTTGGTACAGTTGCTGCTAAGACGGCCTATGGCTTTGTCAAGGGTTACGAGCGTGACTATGGCAAATTTTATCGTGATGCGGAGGTGGAACGCCTCGCTCAAGGTGCGGCTGGTGTCAAGCGGACAACAGGACAACACCCAGGGGGAATCGTTGTTATTCCGAACTACATGGACGTCTACGACTTTACGCCTGTTCAGTATCCAGCAGATGACGTGACGGCTGAATGGCAGACGACTCACTTTAACTTCCACGATATCGATGAGAACGTCCTCAAACTCGATGTGCTGGGACATGATGATCCGACCATGATTCGGAAACTGCAGGACTTGTCTGGGATTGACCCTAATGAAATCCCTATGGATGATGAAGGTGTCATGGCCCTCTTTTCTGGGACGGATGTGCTTGGGGTGACGCCGGAGCAAATCGGAACGCCGACGGGCATGCTGGGAATCCCAGAGTTTGGAACCAACTTTGTACGTGGGATGGTTGATGAAACGCATCCAACGACCTTTGCGGAATTGCTTCAGTTGTCTGGATTATCCCACGGTACTGACGTTTGGTTGGGGAATGCACAAGATTTGATTAAACAAGGGATTGCGGATCTATCAACTGTTATCGGTTGTCGAGACGACATCATGGTTTACCTCATGCATGCTGGTCTTGAACCTAAGATGGCCTTTACCATCATGGAACGGGTACGTAAGGGCTTGTGGTTGAAGATTTCCGAAGAGGAGCGAAATGGCTATATCGAAGCCATGAAGGCTAATAAGGTACCAGAGTGGTATATCGAATCCTGTGGAAAAATCAAGTATATGTTCCCTAAGGCCCATGCGGCAGCCTACGTTATGATGGCCTTGCGTGTAGCTTACTTCAAGGTTCACCATCCCATTTATTATTACTGTGCTTACTTCTCTATCCGCGCCAAGGCCTTTGATATCAAGACCATGGGTGCGGGCTTGAATGCCATCAAGCGTAGAATGGAAGAAATCGCTGAAAAACGGAAGAATAATGAAACCTCTAATGTGGAAATTGACCTCTATACCACTCTTGAGATTGTCAATGAAATGTGGGAACGTGGTTTCAAGTTTGGAAAACTCGATCTCTACCGTAGTCAGGCAACAGAGTTCCTCATCGATGGGGACACTCTCATTCCGCCATTTGTAGCAATGGATGGTCTGGGAGAGAACGTTGCTAAGCAGTTGGTGCGTGCGCGTGAAGAGGGAGAATTCCTCTCTAAAACCGAACTCCGCAAGCGTGGTGGACTCTCATCAACCTTGGTTGAAAAGATGGATGAAATGGGCATTCTCGGTAATATGCCAGAGGATAATCAGTTGAGTTTGTTTGATGAGTTGTTTTAAGAATTAGAACGGAGAACATCTTTATGAAACTTAGAATTTTTGCGGAAGATAAACCTGCTGAAAAGGTTTTTGACTATCAGTTAGAGCTGGCAGATGAAACAATTATTCTATCGACAGCACTCTTGTCTGGTGCCATTGCTTTAGCAGGATTGTTTTCTGCTTTGAAGGAAAAATAGAAAAGGAAGAATAGAATGGTTTTACCAAATTTTAAAGAAAATCTAGAAAAATATGCGAAATTGTTGGTTGCGAACGGAATTAATGTACAACCTGGTCACACCTTGGCTCTCTCTATCGATGTAGAGCAACGTGAATTGGCGCATTTAATCGTCAAAGAAGCCTATGCACTTGGAGCACACGAAGTTATCGTTCAGTGGACAGATGATGTCATCAATCGTGAGAAATTCCTCCACGCACCGATGGACCGTTTGGACAATGTGCCAGAATACAAGATTGCTGAGATGAACTATCTCTTGGAGAACAAGGCTAGCCGTCTTGGAGTTCGTTCTTCTGATCCAGGTGCCTTGAACGGAGTGGACGCTGACAAGCTTTCAGCTTCTGCTAAAGCTATGGGACTTGCCATGAAGCCAATGCGTATCGCAACTCAGTCCAACAAGGTTAGCTGGACGGTGGCAGCTGCTGCTGGACTTGAGTGGGCTAAGAAAGTCTTTCCAAATGCTGCGAGCGACGAAGAAGCAGTCGATCTCCTTTGGGACCAAATCTTCAAAACTTGCCGTGTCTATGAAGAAGATCCCGTTAAGGCTTGGGAAGAACACGCAGCTATCCTCAAGAGTAAGGCAGATATGCTTAATAAGGAACAATTCTCAGCCCTTCACTACACAGCTCCAGGGACAGATTTGACACTTGGCTTGCCGAAGAACCACGTTTGGGAATCAGCTGGTGCTGTCAATGCACAGGGAGAAGGCTTCTTGCCAAATATGCCAACAGAAGAAGTCTTCACAGCGCCTGACTTCCGTCTTGCAGATGGTTATGTCACTTCTACAAAACCGCTTAGTTATAACGGAAATATCATCGAAGGTATTAAGGTAACCTTTAAAGATGGTCAAATCGCAGATATCACTGCTGAGAAGGGTGATCAGGTCATGAAAGACCTTGTCTTTGAAAATGCTGGTGCGCGTGCCTTGGGCGAATGTGCCTTGGTACCAGATCCAAGCCCAATTTCTCAGTCAGGCATTACCTTCTTTAACACCCTATTTGACGAAAATGCATCAAACCACTTGGCTATCGGTGCAGCCTATGCGACCAGCGTTGTTGGTGGTGCAGAGATGAGCGAAGAAGAGCTTGAAGCTGCGGGACTTAACCGCTCAGATGTTCACGTGGACTTTATGATTGGGTCTAGTCAAATGGATATCGATGGTATTCGTGAGGATGGAACACGTGTACCGCTCTTCCGCAATGGAAACTGGGCAAATTAAGGAGAAGCTATGATTGGAAGCATGTTTGTCGGCCTTTTAATCGGACTATTAGCTGGAGCTATTACCAATCGTGGAGAACGTATGGGATGCTTTGGGAAGATGTTTCTCGGTTGGATTGGTGCTTCTTTGGGTCACCTGCTCTTTGGAACTTGGGGTCCAAACCTAGCGGGGATAGCTATTGTTCCAGCTGTTTTAGGTGCTATGGTTGTCTTAGCTATTTTCTGGAGACGAGGAAGTTAAGTTCCTAAATCTGAAAAGAAAAGGAGGTTGGTCATTGAACCAGCCTCCTTTTGAGTATGATATAATAGTTCTATGAGATTAGATAAATTTTTAGTTGCCTGCGCAGTAGGAAGTCGGACGGAGGTCAAAAACTTGCTCAAGGCTGGGCGTGTGACGGTAAATGGTAAAAAAGAAAAGTCAGCTAAACTCCAGATCAATGAGGAAAGAGATGAGATTCACTTTGATGGTCAAGTGCTAGAGTACGAGGAGTTTGTCTACTACATGATGAACAAGCCCCAAGGAGTCATTTCAGCGACTGAGGATAACAAGCATAGAACGGTTCTAGACTTGTTGGATGACTTGGCGCGAACCAAGGAAGTTTTCCCAGTAGGGCGCTTGGATATTGACACGCATGGTCTTCTGCTCTTGACCAATGACGGCCAGCTTGCCCATGCTCTCCTTTCACCTAAACGTCATGTGGATAAGACTTATCTAGCTCAAGTCAAAGGTATCATGACCCAAGAAGATGTGGAGACATTTGCTGAGGGCATTCCTCTCAAGGACTTTACCTGCCAGCCAGCTAGACTGGAGCTTGTATCGGTAGATCCAGAAAAAAATCAAAGTTTGGTTCGGGTGACCATTGCCGAAGGAAAATTTCACCAAGTTAAACGCATGGTAGCCTACTGTGGTAAGGAAGTGGTAGACCTACAACGTTTGACGATGGGAACATTGATTTTAGACGAGAAGCTGAAACGGGGAGAATGGCGTCGCTTGACCAAGGAGGAGTTAGAGGAGCTTCTTGCTAGTATTGATTAAGTCAATGTATTTTAGTAAAAAGGTGAGGAGAATGTCCTTGCCTTTTTAAGTTTTTCAGTTGCTTCCTTTGTGAAAAGAGTTATAATAGACAGTAGAATAAAAGGAGGAATCTATGAACGCGATTCAAGAATCATTTACAGATAAACTATTTGCCAACTATGAAGCAAATGTCAAATACCAAGCGATCGAAAATGCTGCCAGCCACAATGGAATTTTTGCAGCCCTAGAGCGTCGTCAAAGCCATGTGGACAATACACCTGTTTTCTCATTGGATTTGACCAAGGACAAGGTTACTAACCAGAAAGCGTCTGGTCGTTGCTGGATGTTTGCAGCTCTCAACACCTTCCGTCACAAACTCATCTCTCAATATAAATTGGAAAACTTTGAATTGTCACAGGCCCACACTTTCTTCTGGGACAAGTATGAAAAATCTAACTGGTTCTTGGAGCAAGTGATTGCGACTGCAGACCAAGAATTGACGAGCCGCAAGGTTAGCTTCCTACTCCAAACACCGCAACAAGATGGTGGTCAATGGGATATGGTCGTTTCTCTCTTTGAGAAATACGGTGTCGTACCCAAGTCTGTTTATCCTGAGTCTGTTTCATCTAGCAGCAGCCGTGAGCTCAATGCCATCCTTAACAAATTGCTTCGCCAAGATGCTCAAATCTTGCGTGACTTGCTCGCTTCTGGTGCAGACCAAGCGACTGTTCAAGCTAAGAAAGAAGACCTCTTGCAAGAAATCTTTAACTTCCTTGCTATGTCACTAGGACTTCCACCACGTAAATTTGACTTTGCTTATCGCGATAAGGATGACAATTACCAAAGTGAAAAAGGAATCACGCCACAGGAATTTTACAAGAAATATGTCAATCTTCCTCTAGAAGATTATGTTTCGGTTATCAATGCTCCGACTGCTGACAAGCCTTACGGCAAATCTTACACAGTTGAGATGTTGGGGAATGTGGTTGGTAGCCGTGCAGTTCGCTACATCAACGTTCCAATGGAGCGCTTGAAAGAATTGGCGATTGCCCAAATGCAAACAGGTGAGACTGTTTGGTTTGGTTCAGATGTCGGCCAGCTCAGCAACCGCAAAGCAGGAATCCTTGCGACAGATGTTTATGACTTCGAATCAAGCATGGATATCCAACTGACTCAAGACAAGGCTGGACGCTTGGACTACAGCGAAAGCCTGATGACCCACGCCATGGTCTTGACAGGTGTGGATTTGGATGAAAACGGCAAGTCAACCAAGTGGAAGGTTGAGAACTCATGGGGAGACAAGGTCGGTACAGATGGGTACTTTGTTGCTTCAGAAGCTTGGATGGACGAATACACTTACCAAATCGTTGTCCGCAAAGAATTGCTGACAGCAGAAGAACAAGCTGCTTATGAAGCAGAACCAATCGTACTTGCACCATGGGATCCAATGGGTGCCTTGGCAGAATAAAGCATAAAGAAAAGAGGTTAGGGGAATCCTAGCCTCTTTTGTTTTTAAGTGCTTCTTAAAGTAGTGATAGATGATGCTTGCCAAGGGTGTTCTTCTTATTTTAAGTCTTTAAGTGACAGAGAAAAAGATATGTGTTACTATAGTAGTACAAAAGGATATTGGAGTAGAAATGAAGTATTTAAGCAGTCAAGACATCAAGGATCGTCAACGAAATATCAGCGACATTAAACCTTACAAAACAACCAAGGAAATTGTCGTTTCAAATATCTTTACCTTCTTTAATGCCATGAACTTGGCTCTGGCAGTTCTGGTAGCCACAACCTTGCGATTTGAAAATATGCTCTTTTTAGGTGTGATTGCTATCAATACAGCCATTGGGATTTTCCAAGAAGTACGTTCAAAAAATGCCTTAGAAAAGCTAAGTTTGCTTGGTAAAAGTAAGTACAAAGTCAATCGAGATGGTCAAACAATCGAGATTGATCCAGAGGACATCGTTCTGGGTGAGTACCTGTATCTCAATCTGGGTGATCAGGTGCCTGTCGATGCAGAAGTCCTTGAAGGGAATATTGAAGTTGATGAGTCTTTGCTGACGGGTGAGAGTGATTCGATCTTTAAAACGGTTGGTGATAAGCTGATGAGCGGAAGCAATGTCGTCAGCGGTACTTGTCTGGTCACGGCGACGGCCGTGGGTCCAGATAGCTATATTAACAAACTCGCAAAATCCAGCAAGGAATTCAAAAAATACCCTTCTCAACTGCGTGATTACATGGATAAGATTTTAAAAATCGTTTCTATCTTGCTGGTGCCAGTTGCCATTCTGCTCTATGTCAGAGGTTTTAGTCTAGGACGGTCTTATGTTGAGATCGTCTTAGGAAGTTCTGGTGCCTTGGTCGGTATGATTCCAGAGGGCTTGATTCTCCTGGTCAGCGTATCCTTAGCAGTAGCTGCCATGAAGCTGGCTAAAAAGAAGGTTCTAGTGCAGGAGCTATACTGTGTGGAGACCTTGGCGCGTGTAGATGTTCTTTGTTTTGATAAGACAGGAACTATCACGACGGGGAATATGAAGGTCCAAGAAATGGATGCTAATGTAGCAGAGAAACTGTCTTCTTATCTGGCTTATTTCGAGGATGAAAATGCAACTTCCCGAGCTCTGAAGACTTACTTAACCTGTGAGAAAAAGTGGGAAGTTCAAGAAGTCGGTGCCTTTTCAAGCAAAAATAAGTATTCCTTTGTCCAAGTAAAAGAGGGTGGGACCTATTTCTTTGGAGCCTATGAATTTCTAGGTTTTACCCAAGCGATGGATACCTACTATGAAGATCTAAAACAGCAAGGTTTTCGAATTTTGTCCCTTGCTCATAGCAAGGATCACATCACGAGTCCAGCCAATATGGAACTACTAGGCCATGTCGTTCTATCAGATGAGATCAAGGACAATACCAAGGAAACCTTTGATTATTTCGAATCTCAAGGTGTTGAAGTGAAGATTATCAGTGGGGATAATCATGTGGCTGTATATGGGGTGGCTCGTATGGCAGGATTTAAGGAAGAAGCAAGGGCGATTGATATGACCAAGGTGAGCGATGATGACTTTGAAAGAGTGGTCTTGGAACATGATATCTTTGGTCGGGTGACACCTGAACAGAAGCAAAAGATGGTGACTATTTTGCAAAATGCTGGTAAGACAGTTGCCATGAGCGGTGATGGGGTCAATGATGTTCTGGCTCTCAAGAAAGCAGATATTAGTTTTGCTATGAATGGCGCCACCAGTGCAGCCAAAAGTGTATCCAATATTGTTTTCCTGACAGATGACTTTGCAGTATTTTATGATATTTTGATGGAAGGACGCCGTGTCATCAATAACATCCAAAAGGTAGCCTCTCTCTTTCTAACAAAGACCTTCTTCTCCATCGTTTTTGCCATTTTGAGTGTGGTATTTGGTTTGGAATTTGCCTTTATCCCCATTCAGTTTACAATCATTTCAGCCATTACGATTGGGATTCCATCGTTCTTCCTAACTTTTGAGTCCAATAAAGAAAAGGTCAGCACACATTTTATGCGAGATATTTTGACCAATGCTGCGATTGGTGGAGGTATTCTGGTTGCTAGCGTTCTCCTGACGAACTTCTTTATCGCTGTCTCAGGTCAGGTCAAATTTATTTGCTTCCTCCTTGCTTTGATCAATGGTCTGTTCCTGGTTGCCAAGGTTAGTCTGCCATTTAATCGATACAGGCTGGTCTTACTCACATTTTTGAGCCTTGCAGCCCTTGTAGGAGCGCTTGCCAATACTTTTATCCTGCGAGGAGCTTTTGTGCCTCTAGAAACCACTCAAGTTCTTTATGTTGCCATTCTAGCAGTAGTGATTGGAGCTTTTCATTATCTGACTAGGAGAAAAAAATGGCATCAAAAATGAGTCTGGGACTTTTTCCCAGACTCATTTTATATAAATCTTCAATTGCTTGGATTACATGATACCGAAGAAACGAGCTGCGATACCTACTGCAAAGAGAGCAAGGATGATTGTGATTGGTGATACTTTTTTCTTAAGCAACCACATGCAAAGGAAAGTAAGGAGAAGTCCCATCAATCCTGGAATCAATGAGTTCAACTGACCTTGAAGGGTTTGTGGTTGAATCTTATCTAGGCTCAATCCACCAAGTGCTTGACCAAGGATACCTTTCAACTCAGCACCTGATACAGGTCCTTCTGGGAAGTTGATGTAAGCCCCTTCTGCCAATTGTTTACCTGGAAGGTTAACAGTAAAGTTGATAGATACCCAACGTTGTACAAGAACGGCAAGGATAAACATACCAAGGATAGAAGCTCCTTTAGTGATGTCTTTCAAGATACCACCAGACATGTCTTTAGTGATTTCAGATCCAGCTTTGTAACCGAACTCTTGTGTATACCATAGGAAGGCCATACGGATAGCATTCCATCCAAAGAAGAAGAGAAGGGGACCAACAAGGTTACCAGATGCAGCAAGTGATGCACCAAGAGCTCCAAGGATAGGACGAACTGTAAACCAGAATACTGGGTCACCGATACCAGCAAGAGGTCCCATCATACCAATCTTAACCCCTTGGATAGCCGCGTCGTCGATTTCAACACCGTTAGCGCGTTCTTCTTCAAGTGCAAGAGTAACTCCCATGATTGGAGCAGCTACGTATGGATGAGTGTTGAAGAACTCAAGGTGACGCTCAAGAGCAGCTGCTTGGTCTTCTTTTTTAGTGTACAATTTTTTGATAGCTGGGATCAATGAGTAAGCCCAACCCAAGTTTTGCATACGTTCGTAGTTCCAAGAACCTTGTAGGAATTGTGAACGCCACCAAACTTTTTGACGATCTGATTTTGATAATTGAATTTTTTCAGCCATGATTGTTCCCCTTTCTAGTAGTCTTCTAGGATATCACCGATTGGGTCGTTAGAAGTCGCAGCTCCGCCGCCACCGTTTCCACCTTGTTTTGTAAGGTTAAGGTAGATGAAGGCAAGGGCAACACCGATGACACCAAGGGCAATCAAAGTCAATTGAGAGATTGCTGCAAGAGCGAAACCGATAGCGAAGAATGGCCATACTTCACGAGTCGCCATCATGTTGATAACCATAGCGTAACCAACGGCAACGACCATAGCACCACCGACAGCCATACCACCATTCAACCATTCTGGCATTAGACCAAGAGCGTCTTTAACAGCAGAAGCTGGGATAGCGATAAGGAAGGCCGCAGGGATCGCGATACGAAGACCTTGAAGAACAAGAGCAAAGTAGTGAGCGCGTTCAACAGCTGCAATGTTTCCTTCTTTTGCAGCAGCATCAGCAGAGTGAACCAAGGCAACTGAGATTGTACGAACAATCATTGTCAAGAAAAGTCCAGCTACGGCAAGAGGGATAGCTGTTGCAGTTGCAACGGCGATACCTTCAGTAGTAAAGTTACCACCTTTAATCAAGATGATCGCTGCGGCAACAGATGCAAGAGCAGCGTCAGGAGCTACGGCAGCTCCGATGTTTGCCCAACCGAGGGCGATCATTTGAAGAGATCCACCAAGCATAACACCTGCTTCGAGGTTACCAGTTGCAAGTCCGATAAGGGTACATGCGACGATTGGTTGATGGAATTGGAATTGGTCGAGGATACCTTCAAGACCTGCAAGGAAGGCAACAACTACAACCAAGATAGCAGAAATGATTGAAATATCTGACATGGTTTTATTCCTTTTCTATTTAGTTTTAATAAAGTATTTAATCCTGTTTTCAAAAATGATTGAAACAGATTAAAATTATTGAACGTTTGCTTTGTTAATCAAGTCAAACAAATCTTTTTTCGTGTCGTTTGGTACTTTACGTACATCAAATTCAACACCGAGGTCACGCATTTTTTCAAATGTTGCAACATCGTCTTTGTCCATAGACAAAACGTTGTTAATCATTGTTTTACCTGTTGAGTGAGCCATAGAACCAACGTTAAGAGTCTTGATTGGCACGCCACCTTCGATGGCACGGAGTGCATCTTGTGGAGTTTCAAACAAGATAAGGGCATGCGTTTCGCCGAAACGTGGATCTTTTGCAACGTCGATCAATTTTTGAATTGGGACAACGTTAGCTTTTACTCCGTTAGGAGCTGCTTGTTTAATCAATTCTTTACGAAGATCGTCGTTGGCAACGTTATCTGAAGCAACGATGATACGGTTTGCTTTCGAATCTGGTGTCCAAGCAGTTGCAACCTGACCGTGAAGCAGACGAGTGTCTAGACGAGCAAGGTTGATCTTCAGTTTACCGTCACCGATAACAGTTCCTTCCGGAATAGCAGCTTGGGCAACTGGAGCAGCTGCAGCACTTGCAACTTCCTCAACTGGGTTAAGCTCTTCTGGAAGAGCCTTGATGCCATCTTTGGCTTCTTTAATGATGTTCGCAGCGACTTTTTCCACACCTGCAGTAGCGTCCATAAGGCGCTCAGTGTAGGCTTGGATCAACATCGGTAAGTTCAGTCCTGTGATGATGGCAAACTTACGCTCTGGGTTTTCTCCCATCACGCGGCTAGCTTGGTTGAATGGAGATCCACTCCAAAGGTCAGCCAATACTAGAACCTCATCTTCTGCGTCAAATGCAGCAACAGCGTTATTGATCTTAGCGTATAGATCATCAGGACCTTCGTTTGGCATAAAGGTTACAACTTGAACCTTTTCTTGTTCACCAAAGATCATAGATCCGGACTGATGAATACCCGCAGCAAATTCGCCGTGGCTCGCAATAATGATTCCGATACTCATTATTGTCATTCCTCCTTATAAAATGTTTGACTGTATGTTTAAGAAAACTTTAAGCCTAACTTTAAGTATAAACCGTTTTCATATAAAAATCAACTACTTTTTCTAAAAATATGTAAAAGTTTTCATAGAATGACTTTTTAAAAATATTAATATATAAATGCTTTTGAGAGATAAATGAAAATGGTAATAGAAAATTTAATATAAAAATACAGAAAATAAGCTGCTTTTGTGAAAACAGAATGAAAACAAAAAGGAAAGATTGCGCCCCTGCAATCTTTCCTTTTATAGGAACAAATTTTGTAAAGCGTGGGCAACTCCATCTTCTTCGTTGGTCAGAGGAAGTTGTTCGTCTGCATATGGAAGAAGAGCAGGATTGGCGTTTTTCATAGCATATCCCTTACCTGCAAATGCCAACATTTCGGTGTCATTATGCTCATCACCGAAGGCAATCAAATCTTGTCTGTCACGGTTCATGACATTGAGCAAATACTCTAAAGCAAAGGCTTTGTTGACTCCTTTTGGTGTACATTCGAGAATGTTGAGAGGGCCTCCCCAGGTATTAATTGCTAGTTGGTGTCGGTAAAAACGATTCATCTCATCTGCTAGCGCGTATTTATCGTCGACTCTTGTTTGCAAGAGGATACAGTTGGGATTCTTGGTCACCAATTCGGATTTGAATTGATTTTCTGGCTGGAAATTCTCTACGCCAAATAGTTTGGGATTGGCAATTTCTTCATTAGGAGCCGTGATATAAAATTTCTTACGATATTCTCCTGCAATAAAGTCGGCTTGGATATCCTCTTTACGCTTAACCATATCTAAGAGATATTTTTTGTCCAAGGTCAGGCACTTTTCATGCTCCCAAGCCTGTCCTGGTAGATGGGTAAGGGAACCATTGAAGTTAATCATGGGGGTGTGCAACTCTAATTCCTGATAAAATTCTTTTGCCATACGATAAGGACGGCCTGTAGTAATAATGACATGGTGTCCTTTTTCTGTGATTTTCTTGATTGTCTTTTTGGTAAAATCGGAGAGTTTGCTTTCTGCGTTTAGCAGAGTTCCGTCCAAATCGACGGCGATAATTTTTTTAGTCATATAAACCTTCCTAGTAGATCCCTGATAAGATGTCTACTATTATATCAAAAAGAAAGCAGAAAAACAGGCTTGAAACAAAAAATAAAAATTTCATTTTGTTAAATAAATCAAACAAACATATTGAAAAGGTGAATGATAAATGATATAATACTCTCATTGTTCGTAAAAAACAAAAGGAGATTAAACATGGACAAACTATTTAAACTAAAAGAGCACGGGACAGATGTCCGTACAGAGGTGCTTGCTGGTTTAACAACATTCTTTGCAATGAGTTATATTCTCTTTGTAAACCCTCAAATGCTTTCCCAAACGGGAATGCCTGTTCAAGGTGTGTTCTTAGCAACAATTATCGGTTCTGTAGTTGGTACTTTGATGATGGCTTTCTATGCTAATTTGCCATACGCACAAGCACCAGGTATGGGACTCAATGCTTTCTTTACATTTACGGTTGTATTTGGGATGGGTTATACTTGGAAAGAAGCTCTTGGTATGGTCTTCATTTGTGGAATTATTTCACTGATTATTACCTTGACAAATGTTCGTAAAATGATCATCGAATCTATTCCTACAACGCTCCGTTCAGCAATTTCAGCTGGTATTGGTGTTTTCCTTGCCTATGTTGGGATTAAGAATGCTGGTCTCTTGAAATTCTCAATTGACCCAGGTACTTATACTGTAGCAGGTGAAGGAGCAGACAAGGCTCAAGCTGCACTTACTGCAAACTCAGCAGCTGTTCCAGGTTTGGTAGACTTCAATACTCCAGCAGTATTGGTGGCTCTTGCTGGTCTGGCTATTACCATCTTCTTTGTTGTTAAAGGCATCAAAGGTGGAATCATTCTTTCTATTTTAACAACGACTGTGCTTGCCATTGCTGTTGGTGTTGTGAAATTATCAGGAATTGACTTTGCTAGCAACAATCTTTCATCAGCAGTTAATGACCTTGGGACTTTGTTTGGTGCCGCTCTGGGCTCAGAAGGTTTAGGATCTTTGATTTCAAACACTTCACGTTTACCAGAAACCTTGATGGCCATTCTTGCTTTCTCACTAACGGATATTTTTGATACAATTGGTACTCTTATCGGTACTGGTGAAAAAGTTGGTATTGTTGCGACAAGTGGGGAAAACCATGAGTCAGTTAAATTGGACAAGGCTCTTTACTCTGACTTGGTGGCAACTTCAGTAGGTGCCATCGCAGGTACTTCAAACGTTACGACTTATGTTGAATCTGCGGCGGGTATCGGTGCTGGTGGACGTACTGGTTTGACGGCCCTAGTTGTTGCGATCTGTTTTGCTCTCTCTAGCTTCTTTAGCCCACTTCTAGCGATTGTTCCGACAGCCGCAACAGCGCCAATTTTGATCATCGTCGGAATCATGATGCTTTCTAATTTGAAAAACATTCCTTGGGATGATATGGCTGAAGCTGTCCCTGCCTTCTTCACATCTATCTTTATGGGATTCAGCTACTCTATCACACAAGGTATTGCTGTTGGTTTCTTGACTTATACCTTGACAAAAGTTGTCAAAGGTCAAGCCAAGGATGTGCACGTGATGATTTGGATTTTGGATGCCTTGTTTATCCTTAACTATATCAGTATGGCGCTATAAATGGTATAATTAAAAAGGGGAGTCTCCTCTTTTTAATTATAAGGAGGTACATCATGAAAGATAAGACGATTTGGCAAGAGGTTTTGAACAGAGGGAAATGGGTGCTCATCCTTTTGGTAGCTTTTGTTCTATCTCAATTTCCCATAGGACTTGCTTTGTTTTTAGCTAGCAATCAGTTTCCGATTTTACAGTCAGGGCTCTTAGTTGGTGCCCTATCCATAGTCGTTTTGATTGTATTCATTATTGGCGCACGAAAAACACAACTTGCTACTTTTAATCTATCCTTTTTTAAGGCAAAAGACTTGGCTCGCTTGGTACTGAGTTATCTGGTGATTTTTGCGACAAATCTCTTGGGTTCACTCCTGCTTCGACTAACAAATGAGGCAACAACCAGTAACCAATCAATACTGAATGGTTTGGTTCAGAATAGTTCCTTGATTTCAACTTTCTTCCTACTAGTCTTGATTGCGCCGATTTGTGAAGAAATTTTGTGTCGTGGGATTATTCCAAAAAAGATCTTCCGTGGAAAAGAAAAACTTGGCTTTGTTGTTGGGGCAATCGTCTTTGCCTTGCTCCATACGCCAACCAATCTACCTTCTGTGATTATTTATGGAGGAATGTCAACGGTTTTGACTTGGACAGCCTATAAGACTGAGCGTTTGGAGATGTCCATTTTGCTTCATATGATTCTCAATGGTGTAGCCTTTTGTTTGTTGGCCTTATTGGTATTGATTAGTAGAAATCTAGGTCCATCATTCTAAACCATTGGCCTACTTGGAAAAAATGAATACTAGCGTGTCCATCTTTTTCTTTTTATGGTAAAATAGAGAGATAATATGGTAAAGAACCTTAAGGGAGTAACCGTTATGTCCAATAAAGTCAACCACGAAAAAACAGCTATTTGTGGAATTATCAATGTAACCCCAGATTCTTTTTCGGATGGTGGTCAGTTTTTTGCTCTTGAGCAGGCACTCCAGCAGGCTCGTAAATTGATAGCAGAAGGAGCGAGCATGCTAGATATCGGTGGAGAATCGACTCGGCCGGGCAGTAGCTATTATGTTGAGATAGAAGAGGAAATCCAGCGTGTTGTTCCAGTGATTAAAGCTATCCGTGAGGAAAGTGATGTTCTCATTTCCATCGATACTTGGAAAAGTAAGGTGGCAGAGGCCGCCTTGGCTGCTGGTGCCAATCTAGTAAATGACATTACGGGTCTTATGGGAGATGAGAAAATGGCGGATGTGGTTGCTAAGGCTGGAGCGAAGGTGGTTATCATGTTTAATCCAGTTATGGCTCGACCTCAGCACCCTAGTTCGCTCATATTTCCTCATTTTGGTTTTGAGCAAGCTTTTACAGAGAAAGAGTTAGCTGACTTTGAAAAAATGCCAATCGAAGATTTGATGAAGGCTTTCTTTGAACGAGCTCTAGCGAGAGCGAATCAAGCTGGGATAGCAAGAGAAAATATCCTGCTGGATCCAGGGATTGGCTTTGGTCTGACTAAGAAAGAAAATCTACTCCTTCTACGTGATCTGGATAAACTGCATCAGAAAGGCTATCCAATCTTTCTTGGAGTTTCGCGCAAGCGGTTTGTTATCAGTATTCTGGAGGAAAATGGTTTTGAAGTTAATCCTGAGACCGAACTTGGTTTCCGCAATCGAGACACAGCCTCGGCTCATGTAACCAGTATCGCTGCGAGACAGGGTGTCGAAGTGGTGCGCGTGCACGATGTAGCCAGTCATAAGATGGCAGTTGAAATTGCGTCAGCCATTCGTTTGGCAGATGATGCGGAAAATCTAGATTTGAAACAATATAAATAAGATGAAAGAAATTGAAAACAATCAGTGGATTGCCCACTACCGGACGGACCAACCGCATTTTGGTTTGGAGCGAATGGTGGAACTCCTAGCTTTACGAGGCAATCCCCATCTCAAACTCAAGGTTATCCACATCGGTGGAACAAACGGTAAGGGTTCGACCATTGCTTTTTTGAAAAAGATGCTGGAAAAGCTAGGTCTGAGAGTTGGGGGGTTCAGCTCGCCCTATCTCATTCATTATACGGATCAGATTAGCATCAATGGGGAATCCATCCCCGAAGCTAGGCTAGAAGCCCTCATGGCAGACTATCAGTCTTTGCTTGAGGGGGAATCTGCTGACAATTTGCAGGGAACAACTGAGTTTGAAATTATCACAGCTCTAGCTTATGATTACTTTGCCTCAGAGCAAGTAGATGTGGCCATCATGGAAGTCGGCATGGGTGGACTTCTGGATAGTACCAATGTTTGCCAGCCAATTTTAACAGGAATTACGACCATTGGACTGGATCATGTGGCCCTACTAGGTGACACCTTAGAAGCTATAGCAGAGCAGAAGGCTGGTATTATCAAACAAGGTATTCCCTTGGTGACAGGTCATATTGTTCCTGAAGCCTTGACTGTGATCGACCATATTGCAGAAGCTAAAAATGCGCCTAAACTTGCCTATGGGAGTGATTACCAGGTTCGTCATCAAGAAAGTATGATGACAGGCGAGGTCTTTGACTATACAAGCCCTGTCAGACAAGGTCGCTTTCAAACAGGTTTGCTTGGCTTGCATCAGATAGAGAATGCGGCGATGGCGCTTGCTCTCCTGGACACTTATTGTCAAGAGACTGGACGAGAATTAGCAAGTAATGCCTTGGTTGCTCAAGCTTTGAAAGAGACCAGATGGCCAGGGCGTTTGGAGGTCGTGTCTAGCGACCCCTTGCTGCTTTTGGATGGGGCCCACAATCCCCATGCTATCAAGGCTTTATTAGCAACCTTGCAAGAACGCTTTGCGGATTATCATAAGGAAATTCTCTTTACCTGTATCAAAACCAAGGCTTTGGAGGATATGCTGGATTTGCTAGAAACGGTGCCAGATAGTCAATTGACTCTGACTTGTTTTGACGATAGTCGGGCGACAGATGAGAACGTGCTGAAAGAGGCTGCCAAGTCTAGGAATCTCAATTACCAAAGTTGGCAGGATTTTCTAGAGCAGAAATTGACAGATAAAAATGAAGAGAAACAAACAGTTAGGATTGTCACGGGTTCCTTGTATTTCTTGAGCCAAGTGAGAGCCTATCTGATGGAGAGGAATAACTAGAGAATGGATACACAAAAGATTGAAGCGGCTGTAAAAATGATTATTGAGGCCGTTGGCGAGGATGCTAACCGCGAGGGCTTGCAGGAAACTCCTGCTCGTGTAGCCCGTATGTACCAAGAGATTTTTTCAGGTCTTGGCCAGACTGCGGAGGAACATCTATCAAAATCCTTTGAGATTATTGATGACAATATGGTGGTGGAGAAGGATATCTTTTTCCATACCATGTGTGAACACCACTTCTTGCCCTTTTATGGGAGAGCGCACATTGCCTATATTCCAGACGGTCGTGTGGCAGGCTTGTCCAAGCTAGCCCGTACGGTTGAAGTTTATTCTAAAAAATCACAGATTCAAGAACGGTTGAATATTGAAGTGGCTGATGCCTTGATGAACTATCTGGGGGCTAAAGGAGCCTTTGTTGTCATTGAGGCCGAGCATATGTGTATGAGCATGCGTGGTGTCAGAAAGCCAGGCACGGCAACCTTGACGACAGTCGCTCGTGGTCTATTTGAAACAGATAAGGACCTCCGAGATCAGGCTTATCGTCTAATGGGACTATAAAAAGAATCCGCTTTAAGCGGATTTTTCTAGAAAGGACAAGTTATGGATCAACTGCAGATTAAAGATTTGGAAATTTTTGCCTATCATGGTCTTTTCCCTAGTGAGAAAGAATTGGGTCAGAAGTTTGTTATTTCCGCAAGCTTATCCTATGATATGACCAAGGCAGCGACAGACTTGGACTTGGCGGCTTCTGTCCATTACGGAGAACTTTGTCAGCAGTGGACGACTTGGTTTCAGGAAACCACTGAGGACTTGATTGAAACGGTAGCCTACAAACTAGTAGAGCGTACCTTTGAGACCTATCCTCTTGTCCAAGAAATTAAGTTGGAACTCAAAAAACCTTGGGCCCCAGTGCATTTACCGTTGGATACCTGCTCGGTGACCATTCACCGTCGTAAGCAACGGGCCTTTATCGCCCTGGGAAGTAATATGGGGGATAAGCAAGCGAACTTGGAACAAGCCATTGACAAACTGCGAGTTCGAGGTATCCATATTCTCAAAGAATCCAGTGTCTTGACGACGGAGCCTTGGGGCGGTGTGGAGCAGGATAGCTTTGCCAATCAGGTGATTGAAGTAGAAACCTGGCTACCGGCTCCAGTCTTGTTAGAAACCTTGTTAGCCATTGAGTCAGAAATGGGACGGGTTCGAGAGGTGCATTGGGGGCCTCGTTTGATTGATTTGGACCTACTCTTTGTGGAGGACCAAGTCATTTATACAGACGAGCTCATCTTGCCTCATCCTTATATAGCAGAACGCCTCTTTGTTCTTGAGCCGTTAGTGGAAATAGCTCCCCATTTTATTCATCCGATCCTAAAACAACCAATTCGATACTTGGTTGACCAGTTGGAGCAAGGCGATGCCTAAACTTTCTGAGACCTATAGCAAGTGGAAGAGCATTGGGGAAGGCCTGCTTGCTATTGTTTTAGGGATTCTCTTGATTCATTTTGGACAAGTTATCCCACGGATGGGGTACCAGTTGTTGATGGGCTACTTTTTCTTGTCAGCAGTTTGGCACTTGTTGACTCGCTGGTTTCAGGATAAAAACCGCAGGGAAAACATCTTTGTATCCTTGGCCAAGCTGGTGGTTGCGGCTCTCATGTTTGACTCCATCATCTTGCAAGACCTTGCTCTCTATCTTCTGGTTTTTATCATTGCGAGCTATCAGCTGTTTACGGGCGTCATTAGTCTTGTGACCTGGTCTCTCTATCGAAAAAATGCTATCCATCCTCGGCTCCATCATCTCTTCGATGCTGTATGGATGATAGGATTCGGTCTTTATAGCTTCTCTCCTTTTCACGATGCAGCGAATTTTGAATTGCTCTTGCTTGGATTTTACTTGCTCATGCTAGGAGTCAGTAGCCTCCGGGATGGTTTCTTTTTTGAAAGGATAGAAAACAATCCCAAGTTGAAACGACGAGTGCGAATGACCTTGCCAATCTTTGTAACAACTCTGATCCCTATCAGTACATTGCGAAAACTAAATGAGTGGCTGGCAAATCATGAGAGACAAGAAGGGGAAGTCCATTCAGAAAGAAAAAATGACCAGACGGTTGATCTGGAAATTTTTATCCATACCTCAGAAACCTCTTTCTTCCTCGCCATGGGACATGTGGATATTTGTTATCAAGGGAAGGTTATTTCCTATGGTTCGTATGATCCCCACTCGGAGCGTTTATTCGGCATGGTTGGAGACGGCGTTTTGTTTAAGGCAAATCGGGAAAAATACATTGAACTCTGTAAGAGGGAAAGTCAGAAGACCTTGTTTGCTTATGGTCTGAGTTTGACGGACCAACAGAAAGCAGCCATCCAAGCTCGTTTGGCAGAAATAGAAGACCTGTTAATTCCTTGGGAACCAAGCTCACAGTTGATGAAAAGGAGAGAGGGAGAGGTCAAGCATACCTACTCTTATCAATTGAAGCAGGAAGCAGATGCGATCCTCTATAAATTCAGCTCATCTGAGTTTAAGACTTACTTTGTTCTCAGTACTAACTGTGTTTTGCTGGCAGACTCTATCGTGGGAAAAGCTGGGACTGATATATTGAGTCCCCAAGGTTTCATTGTACCTGGGACTTACCAGGATTACCTTGATTTAGAGTATACCAAACCCAACGGTCTGGTTGTTAGTCGCTCTATTTATTAGAAAAAGAAAACTCTAGTTCCTCAGCAGTTTGCGCCGAGAAGCTAGAGTTTTTAAAATAGGTCATTTTCTTCTGGAAGGAGGATGGTTTCTCTACCGTCCATATCTAAAACAAGTACCCGAGGAGGGTAAAGCGGATCAAAAGGATGATTGAAATCAAAGTCGATACTAGTTGGCAGGTGCTGGCTAGAGAAATGGAAGGTGATTGTCCCCTTGTTATTGAGAAGTTGAAACTCAAGTTCTTCTTCTAATTCAAAGACATTTTTCAGGAAATGATCGATAATATACCATAAAGAGTCAATGACATCGTCAGGTAGGCTGGTCACAACACCAAAACTAGCAGAACGCCTCTGAGTATTTGTAAAAGCCATAATTATCCCCTCCCTCTTTTATTTTTCCTTATCATACAGCAAAACATCCCAAAAATCAAGAAATCGTACTCATTTTTTCAAAATGGGAATAGGTTGTGAAATTTTTTCAAAGTTTCTCTAAAAAATACTTGAAAGTGTTTACAATAAGTGATAAAATGGAGTAAGCAGATGCATGAAAGCGAAATTTTCAATATAGAAAGGAAACGAAATGAACACAGATGATACAGTAACGATTTATGATGTTGCCCGTGAAGCTGGGGTTTCAATGGCAACTGTTAGTCGTGTAGTGAACGGCAATAAGAACGTTAAAGAGAATACTCGTAAAAAAGTTCTAGAGGTGATTGATCGTCTTGACTACCGTCCAAATGCGGTAGCGCGTGGTTTGGCCAGCAAGAAAACCACGACAGTTGGTGTTGTGATTCCCAACATTACCAATGGATACTTCTCAACACTTGCCAAAGGAATCGATGATATTGCTGAAATGTACAAGTATAATATCGTCCTTGCGAATAGCGATGAAGATGATGAAAAGGAAGTTTCAGTGGTTAACACCCTCTTTTCAAAACAAGTTGATGGTATTATCTTTATGGGCTATCACTTGACTGAAAAGATTCGTTCAGAATTCTCTCGTTCACGGACACCGGTTGTTCTTGCCGGTACTGTGGATATCGAACACCAACTTCCAAGTGTCAATATTGACTACAAACAAGCAACGATTGATGCCGTCACTCATTTGCTTCAGGAAAATGAAAAGATTGCTTTTGTCAGTGGACCACTTGTTGACGATATCAACGGTAAAATTCGATTGATTGGTTACAAGGAAGCTTTGAAAAAAGCTGGACATTCTTATAGCGAGGGCTTGGTCTTTGAATCAAAATACAGCTATGACGATGGTTATGCATTGGCAGAGCGCTTGGTTTCTTCACAGGCTACAGCTGCAGTTGTGACAGGTGATGAATTGGCTGCAGGTGTGCTAAATGGTTTGGCGGATCATGGTGTATCTGTGCCAGAAGAGTTTGAAATCATCACGACAGATGACTCTCAGATTGCACGATTCACTCGTCCAAACTTAACGACAATTGCTCAACCTCTTTATGACCTAGGCGCTATCAGTATGCGTATGCTGACTAAGATTATGCATAAAGAAGAGTTGGAAGAACGTGAAGTTCTTTTGCCTCACGGTTTGACAGAACGTCATTCAACACGCAAACGTAAATAGTAAAAACAGGGAATCGTGAGATTTCCTGTTTTTGCGTTTTAGAGAAGAGGTTTATCCTTCCATATAGTCTTTTAATGCCTGCCCTTTTAGTCCAGCATTAAGAGCAATTAATAATTTGAGGCGAGCTTTTTGAGCGTTAAGTTCTTTGACAAAGAAAACACCAGCTTGTTGCAATTGTACCCCTCCACCTTGGTAGGCGTAGACAGGTTCTGCAATGCCGTTAAAGCATCGTGAAACCAAGGCAACTGGGATTCCTTTTTGGAGGAGATTTTCCAACTTTTGAGCTGTTTCTTTGGGAATATTACCTGCTCCAAAAGCCTGAATGACTAAGCCATCTAGTTGTTCTAAGTCTAACATATCGATCAGCTCGTCGGTCATACCCGCATAGGCTGAGATGATAGGAACCAGCCCCTGTATGCGCTCAAGGTCAAAGCGGACTCGCGGTTCAGCTGTTTTGAAGTAGAGGATTTCTTGCTTCATGATGAGACCGAGAGGCCCGTGAGTAGGAGTTTGAAAGGTACCGACGTTGGTCGTATGGGTTTTGGTAACATACTTGGCTGCATGGATCTCATCATTCATGACGACCAGCACACCCTTGTCAGCTGCTTTGTCATCGCTGGCAACTCGCAAAGCGCTCAGATAGTTATAAACACCATCGCTACCAAGTTCATTGGAACTACGCATGGCTCCTGTTAGAACGATGGGGATGGGTGGAATTTTCATGGTATCAAGGAAGTAAGCTGTTTCTTCCAAGGTATCAGTGCCATGTGTGATGACAACTCCATCGAAGTTATCAGCTTCCTCTTTAATTTTGTGATAGAGCGCAAGCATATGCTTGGGTTTGATATGGGGACTTGGCAGGTTAAAAAAGTCTAGTGCATGAACCTCAATCCCTTCAAGTGGATTGGTGACATGATTCATGGGATTGTCCTGGCTAGTCACAACAGCGCCTGAGGCATCTGCCTGCATAGAAATAGTACCGCCAGTATGTAAAACAAGGATTTTCTTAGTCATGATTAACTCACTCTTTTCTGAAATGTGGTATAATCATTGTAACACAAAAGGGGAGAATGGGATAGGATGGAAGTCAAAGCTGTTTTTTTTGATATTGATGGAACGCTAGTCAACGATCGTAAGAGTGTTTTGAAATCCACTAAGGATGCGATTAAGATTGTCAAAGAGCAAGGGGTGCTTGTTGGAGTGGCGACAGGACGGGGGCCTTTCTTTGTCAAGGAATTGATGGAAGATTTAGATCTGGATTTTGCAATAACTTATAACGGACAATATATCTTTAATAAAGAAAAAGTTTTATTTGCTAGCCCGATTGCTAAGTCAAGCCTGCGTCAATTGATTGCCTATGCTAAAAAAGAGCAAAAAGAAATCGCTCTTGGAACCGAGCATGCTGTTGTTGGTTCGAAAATTATGTCATTTGGTCTTGGCTCCTTTTCACAGCTGGTTAGCCGTTTCATTCCAACTGGCTTAACAAGAACCGTTAGCCGTTCCTTTAATCGAATGGTTAGTAAGGCAGTCCCTCAAAAGGAAGATGACCTACTTCGTTTGATCAATGAGCCAATCTATCAAGTGTTAATGCTGATGACTCCTGAAGAATCTGAGAAAGCTGCAAGTGATTTTGAAGATTTGAAATTGACTCGAAGCAATCCCTTCGCTGCGGATATCATCAACCAAGGAAATTCCAAACTAGAAGGCATTCGCCGAGTCGGGAAAGAGTATGGTTTTGATCTCAACCAAGTCATGGCTTTCGGTGATTCAGACAATGACCTGGAAATGTTGGCAGGTGTTGGTATGTCTGTAGCCATGGGAAATGGCAGTAGCAGCGTCAAAGAAGTTGCCAAGCACATTACAGCAAGTAACCAGCAAGATGGCATCCACAAGGCGCTCGAGCACTTTGGTGTTTTGGCTTCAGAAAAAGTGTTCGTCAGTCGAGACTACCACTTTAATAAGGTCAAAACCTTCCACCACATGATGGATGAACGAACTCAAGAAGAGCCACAGGCATGGGATGCTGAAGGTGCAACCCACCGCGCAGACTTTAAAATTGAAGAATTAGTAGAGTTTGTCCGCGCGGCAAGTTCTTCGGAGGAAGAATTCCAGCAGTCACTTGCAAGCATGCATGCGGCACTTGACAAGGCGGCCGAAAAGGTGAGGCAAAAAACGCCTGCCCAAAAAGATCTAATCGGGCAGGTTGATGCCCTAATCGATACACTGTATTTTACTTACGGCAGTTTTGCCCTGATGGGAGTGGATCCAGAACGCATCTTTGATATTGTGCATGAGGCAAACATGGGGAAGGTTTTTCCTGATGGAAAAGCCCATTTTGATCCAGTTACACATAAAATCTTAAAGCCTGATGACTGGGAAGAAAAATATGCTCCAGAACCTGCTATCAGAAAGGAACTGCAGCGTCAGCTCAAGGCTTATGAGCGACATAAAGAGAGAAATAAGTAAGAAAAAAGGGAGCCTAGCAGGCTCCTTTTGTGTTCCTATAATGTTTTTTCTTGTTCTCTCACGACGAGCAAATCGACTTTTGCGTGGCGGAGGATGTATTCAGATGAAGAGCCAACCAAGAGGCGTTCAAAGGCATTGAGACCTGTTGCACCGACGAGAATCAAGTCAACATTTTCTGCGTCTGGAATGGTACGGGCAAGGAGAGTTTTTGGATTTCCCATTTCGATGACGGTATGAATATCGGTCACACCCGCATCTTTTGCACGTTTTTCGTACTCTTTCATCAAACTTTCAGCGTCGACTTGGAGTTCTTCGTAAACTTCAGCATCAAAGGTAGACACGCTTTGAAGAGCGCGTGTGTCAATAACATGGGCAATGGTGAGCTTGGAATCATTGCGTAGAGCAGTGTAAACACCTTTAACAAAAGCCAAGTCTGCCTCTTTAGAACCATCAATTGCAACCATAACATTTTGGTAACGTTGTGCCATAATGAAACCTCCTGAAATTTTCTTACTTTTATTGTAATCCTTTTCACTAAAGAAGTAAAGTAAAAATCATATTTAAATAAATATTATCGGAGATTCGGTTGGGTGGAGATATGTTAAAATAAAAGAAAACGGGATAGTAGGAAACACAGCGAGGGGATGAGAAAGTATGAAAGATTTTGTTCAAGCTTCTAAAAAAATAAGTTTTCTTTATCATGGAATTATCCTTGCATCGCTTGTAGGAGAAGTAGTGATGCTTTGGCAGCTGGAAAGAGTCGTGCCCGTTCTCTATCCAGGTTTTGTTGGATTTCTTCTCTTTCACCTAGTCTACCACATCATTTTATTTGTGATTGCAAAGAGAAGTGGTCGCTTGGACTATTTGGTCACGTGGGGGCTCTTTCTCATGTTTAATCTTTTGTATGATTCCTTTTTAGCATTGGTCTTTCTAGGTTTGTCTTTTGGTATGTGAGAAAAGGGTTCTGCATTCTAGTTATTTAGACGGTGAGAACCTAGTCGTTGTGAATTTTTTTCTTTGCTTGCTCATTTCAGGAAACTTGTCGCATTCCCTTTCTAGTGGTATAATGTTACTATCTCGGTGAATTGAGGAAACAAGATGAAAGAATATAACAAGTCTAGTAAGTTAGAGCATGTTGCTTATGATATCCGTGGCCCTGTTTTGGAAGAAGCCATGCGGATGCGAGCAAACGGAGAAAAGATTTTACGTCTGAATACAGGAAATCCAGCAGAATTTGGCTTTACAGCGCCAGATGAAGTCATTCATGACTTGATTATGAATGCGCGTGATAGTGAGGGATATTCTGACTCCAAAGGGATTTTCTCAGCCCGTAAGGCCATCATGCAGTATTGCCAATTGAAGAAATTTCCCAATGTGGACATTGATGATATCTACCTTGGAAATGGTGTCAGTGAGCTGATTGTTATGTCCATGCAGGGGCTTTTGGACAATGGGGATGAGGTCTTGGTGCCTATGCCAGACTATCCTCTCTGGACAGCAGCTGTCAGCCTAGCTGGGGGAAATGCCGTTCACTATATCTGTGATGAAGCTGCAGAATGGTATCCTGATATTGACGATATCAAGTCAAAAATTACTTCCAATACCAAGGCAATCGTCCTTATCAATCCGAACAATCCAACTGGAGCCCTTTATCCAAAAGAACTCTTGCTGGAGATTATTGAGATTGCCCGTCAGAACGATTTGATCATCTTTGCAGATGAGATTTATGACCGTATGGTGATGGATGGGCATGTACACACGCCTGTGGCGAGCTTGGCACCTGATGTTTTCTGTGTCAGCATGAATGGTCTGTCAAAATCGCATCGTATCGCTGGTTTCCGTGTGGGTTGGATGGTCTTGTCTGGACCTAAGCACCATGTCAAGGGTTATATTGAAGGTCTTAATATGCTGTCCAACATGCGTCTTTGCTCTAACGTTTTGGCCCAGCAAGTCGTACAAACATCACTAGGTGGGCACCAGTCAGTGGACGAATTACTCCTTCCTGGTGGTCGTATCTATGAGCAAAGAAACTTCATTTACAATGCTATTCAAGATATTCCAGGTTTGTCTGCGGTCAAACCTAAGGCGGGTCTTTATATCTTCCCTAAAATTGACCGCAATATGTACCGCATCGATGATGATGAACAGTTCGTTCTTGATTTCTTGAAACAAGAAAAGGTTCTCTTGGTTCATGGCCGCGGTTTTAACTGGAAGGAACCAGACCATTTCCGTATCGTTTACCTTCCTCGTGTGGACGAATTAGCGCAAATCCAAGAAAAGATGACTCGTTTCTTAAAACAGTATCGTAGATAAGGGCTTTCATAGGAAAAGCTCGAAAACATTTGCTTGGAACTATTGACAAAAGTGGCAGAATCAGATAGAATAGTAAAGTATGTTTAGTAACTGATCACTTTATAGCCGGCTAAACGAATACAAAATCTATGAGGAGGTATTCATCGTGAAACGTACTTATCAACCAAGTAAACTTCGTCGTGCGCGCAAACACGGATTCCGTAACCGTATGTCAACTAAAAACGGTCGTCGCGTATTGGCAGCTCGTCGTCGTAAAGGACGCAAAGTTTTGGCTGCATAATCCAAACGAATTCAACAAAGAAGTCAGTAGGAACTCGAGTCTACTGGCTTTTCTTTTTCCTATAATATCAGTCTGTAAATGCTTTATATTTTTTCTGAAATAGTGTATAATGTTTCATATACTATAAAAATGGAGAACAGTTATGAAGAAATCAAAAGCCCTCCTACTAGGGGCTGGAATTTTGAGCGCAAGCTTCTTGATGGTGGCTTGTAGTTCGGCACAATCAAATACAGATAAAACCTACTCTTATGTATTTGCTAGCAATCCAGATACATTAGACTATATCACTTCGACACGTGGCTCGACTTCTAGCATTACGACAAACTTGATCGATGGTTTGTTTGAAAATGATAAGTATGGGAACCTCGTCCCTTCTATGGCGGAGTCATGGAAGGTATCAAAGGATGGCTTGACCTATACCTATAAAATCCGAAAGGGAGTTAAGTGGTATACCTCTGAAGGAGAAGAATACGCTGAAGTGACAGCTCATGACTTTGTGACGGGTCTCAAGTATGCAGCGGATAAAAAGGCTGAAAACTTGTATTTGGTACAAGACTCCATCAAAGGTTTGGCAGATTATGTCGAAGGGAAAACATCTGACTTTGAGACGGTTGGAGTCAAGGCAGTGGACGACTATACTCTCCAATACACCTTGAACAAGCCAGAGTCTTATTGGAATTCAAAGACAACAGGGGGAATTTTGAGCCCTGTCAATGAAGCCTTTTTGAAATCTAAGGGAGATGACTTTGGAAGTGTTACCCCATCTAGTATCCTGTCAAATGGGCCATACTTGTTCAAGTCTTTCACATCAAAATCTTTAATTGAGTTTGAAAAGAACCCTAATTACTGGGATAAGGACAATGTGAAGATTGAGAAAGTAAAACTTTCCTTCTATGATGGTTCAGACCAAGATAGTTTGGCTCGAGGATTCTTAGAGGGCAACTACACAGACGGACGTATTTTCCCGACAAGCTCTGTCTTTGACCAGTTGAAAAAAGGGAATGAGGATAAAATTACTTATACCCCTCAAAATGCTGTGACTTTCTACTATCTCTTCAATGTCAACCGTCAAAGTTACAATCAAACCATGAAACAGACGGATAAAGAAAAGACCGATTCGCGTCTAGCTATGCAAAATAAGGACTTCCGTCAGGCGATTAACTTTGCCTTTGACCGTCATGCTTACGCTGCCCAGACAAATGGAGAGGATGGAGCTGATCGTATTCTTCGAAACATAGTCACACCAAGTAACTTTGTTCAAATCGGTGGGAAAAACTTCGGAGATGCTGTCAATGAAAAGATAGTCAACTATGGTTCAGAGTGGGCTAATGTCAATCTAAACGACGCTCAACCTGCCTTCTTGAATGCTGATAAAGCCAAGGCAGAATTTGCCAAAGCCAAAGAAAGTTTGCAGGCAGAAGGTGTGACCTTCCCTATCCATTTAGACATGCCAGTAGACCAGACTGCTAAGTTGGACGTACAGCAAGCCAGTTCTTTCAAACAGACAGTTGAAGAGACACTTGGATCAGACAATATTGTTATCGATGTGATTCAATTGTCTCCAGACGAGAAAGACAATGCAACCTTCTTTGCCAACACAGCCGAACAAAAGGACTATGACATTGACATCTCAGGCTGGAGTGGAGATTACTCAGATCCTAAGACCTATCTTGATCTCTTGGATCCAGACTCCGGTTCTCAGTTAAAAAATCTTGGCTTGACTCCAGGAAAAGACAATGATGTCAAGGAAAAAATCGGTCTCTCTACCTACAAGAAGTTGTTGGATGAGGCAGATAAAGAAGTTGAAAACACTCAGGTTCGCTATGAGAAATTTGCCGAAGTTCAAGCTTGGCTAACAGATAGTGCTCTCTTTCTGCCAGTTCAAAGTGGAGGAGCTAATCCAATATTCCGTAAGACTGTACCGTTCACAGGAGCCTTCTCATTTGTCGGACACAAAGGGGATGCGGACAACTACAAATATGTTGAGTTGCAAAAAGATCCTGTGACTGCGAAACAGTACCAAGAACTTTATGAAAAATGGCAAAAAGAAAAAACTGAGTCCAATAAAAAAGCCCAAGAAGATCTAGCTAACCACATTCAATAATATTCCTAGTCATGCTTTTTAGTTAAGCATAGTGGCTGGATTCAGAAAAAGGCCCCACCAGACGCTTTTTGGTTCTGGTAGGGCCTTTTCTTTATTCTTTTAAGTGATAAGAGTAGCTGGCGACAACGACGTCTTCATGCCATCTGAGAGCGTATTTTAGTTTGAGGTTCATTTGATTGTGCAGGATATTTTGCCAAGGCTTGTTAGGGATAAACTGTGGGACAAGGACTGTAACAGTGTAGTTTTTTTGCTTAGCTTCTTGGGCGATTCGTTTGACATACTTAACGCTAGGGGTGATGATGTCGCGGTAGCTAGTATTGATATTCTTCAGAGTGATATTTGGGAAGTAGTCGGCAAATTCCTGAAGAATTTCTTGGTCTTTTTCTGCCGTTTCTTTAGTAGAAATGTGCATGGCTAACACTTCGTCACCGATACTTTGAGCGTAGTTAATGGCTCCGACACTTACTCGAGTAACATTTCCAACTAGGACGAGAACCAGATTGCCGTCATAAGTGCGTTTTTCGATTCCTTCGTAGAGTCGTAGCTGTTTTGCCACTTTTTGGTAATGGCCGTGAATGGACAAAAAGAGGAAAGTTAGAACTAGGATAATTGGGAAGAATGGCCAGATATCACCCAGTCTGAAGAGGAGTAAAATGAGGACAATAGCATAACAAATGATGGCCCCAAGGATATTAGCAAAGGCAGGTTTTAAAAAGTTTGCTCCTTTTTCCTTTTTCCAATGACGAATCATCCCAGTCTGAGAAAGGGCAAAGGGAACGAAGACTCCGATAGTATAAAGAGGAATCAAGCGTTCAGTATTCCCGTTAAAAATGAGAAGAAGGATCATAGCTCCAAAAGCCAGAGTTAAGATACCGTTGGAGTAGCCAAGGCGATCCCCCTTTTCCATAAAGAGATGGGGCATGTACTTGTTTTTAGCCATATTGTAGGCCAACATAGGGAAGGCTGAAAAGCCAGTATTTGCAGCTACAGCTAGAATCAAGGCTGTTGAGAACTGGAAGAGATAGTAGCTAGCATGACCAAAGAATGAATCACCAAGAATGCCCTTGGCCATTTGCGAAAGGATGGTTTCTCCATTTTGAGGTGTGATGCCCATCCAGTAGTTTAGGAAGGTAATGCCTGCAAAAAGAAATCCTAAAATGAGGGACATGATAGTCAAGGTTTGAGCAGCATTCTTTTCTTTCGGAGTTTTGAAAAATGGTACCGCATTTGAAATAGCCTCAACCCCTGTCAGAGAGGCAGAGCCACTGGTAAAGGCTCTCAATAGGAGAACGATGGAAAGGCTCGGAACAGTTTGTCCAATGGTTGAAGTCGCCTGATAGTTTAGGGAACCTGTAAATAGTTGAAAGAACCCATAAAGCAAGAGAAAGACGGTACTGAAGATAAAGAGGTAGACGGGAATCATCAGAGAGCTGGCAGATTCTTTCAATCCTCTTAAATTCAAGAGCATGAGCAGGCAGACTAGGAAAATAGAGATATGAAGATTGTAGGGATGGAGGGCAGGGATGGCTGCTGTAATAGCATCAGCTCCAGACGCAACGGATACGGCTACTGTCAGCATATAGTCAACAAGGAGGCTGCCTCCTGCAATTAAGCCTAGTTCAGGGGAGAGATTTTCCCGAGTGACCATATAAGCTCCTCCACCTTGAGGATAGGCGTGAATAATTTGACGATAGGAAATGGTCAAGCTAGCGAGGAGTAAGAGGACAAAAATACCGATAGGGAGGCTCCACCAAATAGCGAGAGGAGAGAGACTGACTAAAACGAGAATGACTTGTTCAGGTCCATAGGCAATAGAAGACAGAGCGTCACTTGACAACATGGCCAAGGCCTGCATTTTTCCAAGTAATCCCCCTTCACCATCTGTGAGAGACTTGAGTGGTCGACCGATAAAGGTATATTTTAATTTTCTAAACATTTTCTTTTCCTTTGATGAAAATTTCAATAAGTGTTATTATACTGCTTTGAAAAAATGCAGTCAAGGGAGAATGATCGGTATTAGAATATTTTTACAAGCCGGGGGATGCTATTTTTGGTATAATAGATGGAAGAAAATGAGGTTAGAAGAGATGATTTTTGATACACATACACATTTAAATGTAGAAGAATTTGCAGGACGTGAGGCCGAAGAAATCGCTTTGGCTGCTGAGATGGGCGTAACTCGGATGAATATTGTTGGTTTTGATAAGCCAACCATTGAACGAGCCCTAGAGTTGGCAGATGAGTATGAGCAACTCTACGCAACTATTGGCTGGCATCCGACGGAAGCAGGGACTTACACAGACGAGGTCGAAGCTTACTTGCTTGAAAAACTAAAACATCCTAAGGTCGTTGCCTTGGGTGAGATTGGCCTGGACTACCATTGGATGACAGCACCTAATGAAGTGCAGGAACAGGTTTTTCGCCGTCAGATTCAGTTGTCTAAGGACTTGAATTTGCCCTTTGTGGTCCATACCCGTGATGCGCTAGAAGATACTTATGAGATTATCAAGAGCGAGGGCGTTGGTCCTCGTGGTGGTATCATGCATTCATTTTCAGGTTCTTTGGAGTGGGCTGAGAAGTTTGTCGAGCTTGGCATGGCTATTTCTTTCTCAGGAGTGGTGACCTTTAAGAAAGCGACGGATATCCAAGAGGCTGCTAGGGAACTTCCTTTGGACAAGATTTTGGTAGAGACGGATGCGCCCTACCTAGCTCCTGTTCCTAAACGTGGCCGTGAAAACAAAACAGCCTACACACGCTATGTGGTGGACTTTATCGCCGACTTGCGTGGGATGACGACCGAGGAGTTAGCAGCAGCAACGACTGCAAATGCAGAGCGTATCTTTGGATTGGACAGCAAGTGATGAAAGAAAAAATTTCCCAAGTCATCGTGGTTGAAGGTCGCGATGATACGGCCAATCTCAAACGTTACTTTGATGTAGAGACCTATGAAACACGAGGTTCCGCAATAAATGGTCAGGATATAGAGCGGATTCGTCGCCTGCATGAACTGCATGGAGTCATTGTCTTTACAGATCCAGATTTTAATGGGGAACGCATTCGGCGCATGATTATGACGGCCATTCCAACAGTCCAGCATGCCTTCCTCAAGCGAGATGAGGCTGTTCCCAAATCCAAGTCCAAGGGACGTTCTCTGGGAATCGAACACGCCAGCTATGAAGATCTAAAAGCAGCGCTGGCTCAGGTGACAGAGCAATTTGAAAACGAGAACGAGTTTGACATTAGTCGGAGTGACTTGATTCGCCTAGGTTTCCTAGCAGGAGCAGACAGTCGTAGGCGCAGAGAGTATCTAGGTGGGCAGCTCCGCATCGGCTATTCCAACGGCAAACAACTCCTCAAGCGATTAGAGTTATTTGGCGTAACCTTGGCAGAAGTGGAAGAAGTGATGGCTAAGTATTCAGACTAACGGAGTCAGAAATGAAAAAAGTGATTATTACGGGTGGCAATAGTGGTATTGGCTACCAGTCTGCTAAACAGTTGGCTGAAAAGGGCTGGTCGGTAACTCTCTTTTGTAGACGGAAAGAAGCGGCTGAGCAAGCCTGTGAAAAAATCCGTCAACAAACAGGAAATCCGCATGTAGATTATATCTTGGCTGATTTATCTGAGATGAAGAGTGTTAGGAAAGCAGCGGAACAGTATATTCAAAAAGAAGACGTTCTAGACGTTCTAATTAACAATGCGGCTGATTTTGACTTATCGGTCAGAAAGCCCATCCTGACTAAGGATGGTTTAGAAAAGCAATTTGCGACCAATGTTGTTGCCCCTTTCTTGCTGTCTATCCTGTTGAAAGATTTGTTGAAAAAGTCAGAAAGTGGTCGGATTATTAATATTTCTTCCCAAGGGCTGATGCTTTATCCTTTCATGAAGCTTGATTTTGAAAATTTAGCTGGTCAAAAACGTTACAGTCCTGCAAAGACCTATTATCAGAATAAACTAGCCTTGTTGATGCTGTCGCTTTATATGCGGAAACATTGGAAAGATATCAAGGTTCAGGCAATCCGTGTGACCAATGTCAAAGTTGATATGCGCCGCTATGATCACCTCAGCGCTTTTATGAAAAATTTGTATAAAATCAAGTCAAGATTTTCGATTAGTCCTGAAGAAATGGCCAAAGTCTACACAGCCTTATCTACAGAAGATGACCATGACGGTTTTCTGTATGACGAGAAATGCAGGGAAGTAAAAGCAAATAGATCTGCTTACGAAGAAGAGGAGCAAGAAAGACTCTATTACTTACTTGAACAACTGACTTCTTCAAGAGACAATCTATAAAGAATTAGCAGAATGAATTTTATGTCCTACTTCAATAGTGGAAAGAAATTTAGATATTGAAATCTGTTTTGGGGAACCTTGGCAGGCGTGGAAGAAGCTATGAAAAGTTATGATAATGGCTAAGCACCCCCAAAATACCAAGGTAATGTGTTACAATAGAGGTACCTAGATTTATTTTGATAGCGTTAAAATAGAAACTTATAAGGACAGTGCGAAATGAAAGTTCGAGTTGATAGAGATTCTATTTGTATGGGGGATGATGTATTGCATCATGAGACGGAATTTGAGATTCCTGAAGATATGACGGTGAAAGATTTTTTTGACTTTCTAGAAAAAGAACGTTATTTGCCGTCTGTTCAAGGAAACAATGTCGATTGGGAACTCCGTAATCGAAATGGGGAACAAGGTGTTTATTTCTCCAAAACACGAGAGATTATCCATCCAGATGCGGTCTTAAAAGAGATGTTGGAAGGAATTACTGAGACTCCCTTATTTGTTTTGCTCTATCATTATACTCCGGAAGCATATTATATTAGAAAAGAGAATAAATGAGAATTGCAGATTATAGCGTGACCAAGGCAGTGCTGGAGCGTCACGGTTTTACCTTTAAAAAGTCCTTTGGGCAAAATTTCCTGACGGATACCAATATTCTTCAAAAAATCGTGGATACGGCTGAAATTGATGACCAGGTTAATGTCATCGAAATCGGGCCAGGTATTGGTGCTTTAACGGAGTTTCTAGCTGAGCGTGCAGCTCAAGTCATGGCCTTTGAGATTGATCACCGTTTGGTACCGATTTTAGCAGATACCCTGCGTGATTTTGATAATGTGACCGTAGTCAACGAGGACATTCTCAAAGTTGACTTGGCGCAGCATATCCAGAATTTCAAAAATCCAGACCTGCCAATCAAGGTGGTAGCCAACTTACCTTACTATATCACAACGCCTATTCTCATGCACTTGATTGAGAGTGGCATTCCTTTTAGTGAGTTTGTCGTCATGATGCAGAAAGAAGTGGCGGATCGCATCTCAGCACAGCCAAATACCAAGGCTTACGGTAGCTTGTCGATTGCGGTGCAGTATTATATGACAGCAAAGGTTGCCTTCATCGTGCCTCGTACGGTCTTTGTGCCAGCGCCAAATGTGGATTCGGCCATCTTGAAAATGGTGCGTCGTCCAGAGCCAGCCGTAGCAGTGGAAGACGAGAACTTCTTCTTTAAGGTTTCCAAGGCTAGTTTTACTCATCGTCGTAAGACCTTGTGGAACAATTTGACAGGCTACTTTGGCAAGACCGAAGAAATCAAGGACAAACTGACCAAGGCTTTGGACCAAGCAGGCTTGTCTCCATCTGTGCGTGGTGAAGCTCTCAGCTTGGAAGAATTTGCCAGCCTAGCAGATGCGCTTAAAGGACAAGGACTCTAAGATGCAGGGACAAATCATTAAAGCCTTGGCGGGTTTCTACTATGTGGAGAGTGATGGTCAAGTTTACCAGACGCGTGCGCGTGGGAATTTCCGTAAAAAAGGCCATACCCCTTACGTTGGGGATTGGGTAGATTTTTCTGCGGAGGAAAATTCAGAAGGCTACATTCTCAAGATCCACGAACGGAAAAACAGTCTGGTCCGTCCGCCTATTGTCAATATTGACCAAGCTGTGGTGATCATGTCCGTCAAGGAACCTGATTTTAACAGCAATTTGCTGGATCGTTTCTTGGTTCTTTTGGAGCACAAGGGAATCCATCCCATCGTCTATATTTCTAAAATGGACTTGCTGGAAGATAGAGGAGAACTGGATTTTTACCAACAAACCTATCGTGCCATTGGTTACGACTTTGTGACCAGTAAGGAGGAACTCCTGCCTTTGTTGACAGGGAAAGTGACGGTCTTTATGGGGCAGACAGGTGTTGGGAAGTCAACCCTTCTCAATAAAATCGCACCAGACCTCAATCTCGAGACAGGAGAAATTTCAGATAGTCTAGGTCGCGGTCGTCATACCACTCGGGCTGTTAGTTTTTACAACCTCAATGGGGGTAAAATCGCGGACACTCCAGGCTTTTCATCACTGGATTATGAAGTGTCAACGGCTGAAGACCTCAATCAGGCCTTTCCAGAGATTGCTAGTGTCAGTCGAGACTGTAAGTTCCGTACTTGCACCCATACCCATGAGCCGTCCTGTGCGGTCAAGCCAGCTGTCGAAGAGGGTACCATTGCCAGCTTCCGTTTTGATAACTACCTACAATTCCTCAGTGAAATTGAAAATCGCAGAGAAACCTATAAAAAAGTCAGCAAAAAAATTCCAAAATAAGGAGAAACCTATGTCTCAATACAAGATTGCTCCGTCAATTCTGGCAGCAGATTATGCCAACTTTGAACGTGAAATCAAACGCCTAGAAGCAACTGGGGCAGAATATGCCCATATCGATATCATGGATGGTCACTTTGTGCCACAAATCAGTTTTGGTGCAGGTGTGGTTGAAGCTCTTCGACCACATAGCAAGATGGTCTTTGACTGCCACTTGATGGTGGCGAATCCTGAACACCACTTAGAAGACTTTGCGCGTGCAGGTGCAGATATTATCAGCATTCATGTGGAAGCAACACCTCATATTCATGGAGCACTTCAAAAGATTCGCTCTCTTGGTGTCAAGCCTTCTGTTGTCATCAATCCTGGGACACCCGTGGAGGCGATCAAGCACGTCCTTCACCTAGTTGACCAAGTCTTGGTGATGACAGTTAATCCTGGCTTCGGTGGACAAGCCTTTCTGCCTGAAACCATGGACAAGGTTCGTGAGTTGGTTGCCCTTCGTCAGGAAAAAGGCTTGAACTTTGAGATCGAAGTCGATGGTGGAATCGATGATCAAACTATTGCTCAAGCCAAAGAAGCTGGTGCGACCGTTTTTGTAGCAGGATCCTATATCTTTAAGGGAGATGTCAATGAACGAGTGCAAACTCTCCGAAAACAATTGGACTAAAGTAGCTGTTTTTGCTGGCGGAGACCGTAATCATTATCGGACGGATTTTGATAGCTTTGTCGGTGTGGATCGAGGCTCACTCTGGGTCTTGGAAGAAAACCTTCCTCTCGCTCTAGCAGTTGGGGATTTTGATTCGGTGACTGCAGACGAACGTCAGTTGATTCAAAAACGTGCCCAGCGCTTTATCCAAGCCCAGCCAGAAAAAGATGATACAGATCTGGAATTGGCTCTCTTAACCATCTTTGAGCAAAATCCCCAGGCTCAGGTGACTATTTTCGGTGCTCTTGGTGGTCGGATCGACCACATGCTGGCCAATGTCTTTCTGCCTAGCAATCCCAAGTTGGCACCCTATATGCGCCAGATAGCGATTGAGGATGGGCAAAATTTGATTGCCTATTGTCCAGAAGGGACCAGTCAGCTAGAGCCCCGTTCAGACTACGATTATCTAGCCTTTATGCCGGTTCGGGATAGCCAGCTGACCATTCTTGGTGCCAAGTATGAGTTGACAGAGGAAAATTTTTTCTTTAAAAAAGTATACGCTTCTAACGAATATATAGATAGGGAAGTTTCGGTAACTTGCCCAGATGGCTATGTCGTCGTGTTGCATAGCAAGGACAGGAGGTAGGATGGAGACTGTATTATTACTATTATTAATTGCCAACCTAGCTGGACTCTTTCTCATTTGGCAAAGGCAAGATAAACAAGACAAATACCTAGCCAGGAGCTTGGAGGATCAGGCAGATCACTTGTCAGACCAGTTAGATTATCGCTTTGAACAAGCCAGACAAGCCAGTCAGCTGGATCAAAAAGATTTGGAAGTGGCTGTCAGCGACCGTTTGCAAGAAGTGCGAATGGAGTTGCACCAAGGTCTAACTCAGGTTCGGCAGGAGATGAATGAGAACCTCCTCCAAACCAGAGATAAGACTGACCAACGCCTCCAAGCCTTGCAGGAATCAAATGACCAACGCTTAGAACAAATGCGCCAAACGGTCGAGGAAAAGTTAGAAAAGACTTTGCAAACACGCTTGCAGGCCTCTTTTGAGACAGTTTCCAAGCAACTAGAATCTGTCAATCGTGGCCTAGGTGAAATGCAGACTGTTGCGCGAGATGTCGGTGCGCTTAATAAGGTCTTATCTGGAACCAAGACCCGAGGAATTCTGGGTGAATTACAACTGGGGCAAATCATTGAAGATATCATGACACCTGCCCAGTATGAACGAGAATTTGCAACGGTTGAAAATTCGAGTGAGCGAGTCGAGTACGCCATCAAGTTGCCTGGGCAAGGCGACCAAGAATATGTTTATCTACCGATTGACTCTAAGTTTCCATTGGCGGATTATTACCGTCTAGAAGAAGCCTATGAAGCAGGCGATAAGGACGAGATCGAGCGCTGCCGTAAGTCTCTCTTAACGAGTGTTAAGCGTTTTGCAAAGGATATCAAGAGTAAGTATCTGGCGCCACCTCGAACAACCAATTTTGGAGTATTGTTTGTTCCGACAGAAGGTCTTTATTCAGAGATTGTTCGCAATCCGGTCTTCTTTGATGATTTAAGACGGGAGGAGCAGATTATTGTCGCAGGTCCAAGTACCTTGTCGGCCCTGCTTAACTCCCTATCAGTTGGCTTCAAAACTCTCAATATCCAAAAGAGTGCTGACCATATCAGCAAGACTCTTGCCAGCGTTAAGACCGAGTTTGGCAAGTTCGGAGGCATTCTGGTCAAGGCGCAAAAGCATCTCCAACATGCCTCTGGCAATATTGATGAATTATTAAACCGTCGTACTACAGCTATCGAGCGGACGCTCCGTCACATTGAGTTATCAGAAGGTGAGCCTGCGCTTGATCTACTCCATTTCCAAGAAGATGAGGAAGAATATGAAGATTAGTCACATGAAAAAAGATGAGCTGTTTGAAGGTTTTTACCTGATTAAGTCAGCTGACCTGAGACAGACGCGTGCAGGGAAAAACTACCTAGCCTTTACCTTCCAAGACGATAGTGGCGAGATTGAAGGGAAACTCTGGGATGCCCAACCTCACAACGTTGAGGCCTTTACCGCAGGGAAAGTCGTCCACATGCAGGGGCGCAGAGAGGTTTATAATAATACACCTCAAGTCAATCAAATTACCCTTCGTTTACCTCAGCCTGGGGAACCCAATGATCCAGCTGACTTCAAGGTTAAGTCACCAGTCGATGTCAAGGAAATTCGTGATTACATGTCACAAATGATTTTCAAGATTGAAAATCCTGTCTGGCAGCGTATCGTTCGCAGTCTCTACACCAAGTACGATAAGGAATTCTATTCCTATCCAGCTGCCAAGACCAACCACCATGCCTTTGAGACGGGTTTGGCTTTTCACACAGCAACCATGGTGCGCTTGGCAGATGCCGTTAGCGATATCTACCCTCAGCTCAACAAGAGCCTCCTCTATGCGGGGATTATGTTGCACGACTTGGCCAAGGTTTTAGAACTCAGCGGTCCCGATCAGACGGAGTACACAGTGCGAGGCAATCTCATCGGCCATATCGCTCTCATCGATAGCGAAATTACCAAGACAGTCATGGAACTCGGCATCGATGATACCAGAGAAGAAGTGGTGCTACTACGCCATGTGATTCTCAGTCACCATGGCTTGCTAGAGTATGGAAGTCCAGTCCGTCCACGCATTATGGAGGCAGAGATTATTCATATGATTGATAATCTGGATGCCAGCATGATGATGATGTCAACGGCTCTAGCTTTGGTGGATAAAGGAGAGATGACCAATAAAATCTTCGCTATGGACAATCGTTCCTTCTATAAACCAGATTTAGATTAATAATTTAAGAAAAACGAGCATTTTTTACGCAATAATGTTCGTTTTTTTATGTGAATATGGTATAATGGATAAAATATCAAAATTAAATGGAATGGTAAATAAAAATGAAATTAAGAAGAAGTGATCGGATGGTTGTCATTTCCAACTATTTGATTAATAATCCATACAAACTAACCAGTCTCAACACCTTTGCAGAAAAGTACGAATCTGCTAAATCCTCTATCTCAGAGGATATCGTGATTATCAAGCGTGCCTTTGAGGAAATCGAACTCGGCCATATTCAGACTGTGACTGGAGCAGGTGGTGGCGTTATCTTTACACCATCAATCTCAAGCCATGAAGCTAAAGAAATGATCGCAGACTTGCGTGATAAACTTTCAGAAAGCGACCGTATCTTGCCAGGTGGCTACATCTACCTGTCTGATTTGCTTAGTACGCCTGCTATTTTGAAAAATATTGGTCGTATCATTGCCAAGAGCTTTATGGACCAAAAAATCGATGCCGTTATGACAGTAGCAACAAAAGGTGTGCCACTCGCAAATGCAGTTGCCAATGTCCTCAATGTTCCATTTGTCATTGTGCGCCGTGACTTGAAAATCACCGAAGGTTCAACTGTCAGCGTCAACTATGTATCAGGTTCCAGCGGTGACCGTATCGAGAAGATGTTCCTTTCAAAACGCAGTCTCAAGGCAGGCAGTCGTGTCTTGATTGTGGATGACTTCTTGAAAGGTGGCGGAACGGTCAACGGGATGATTAGTCTCTTGCGTGAGTTCGACTCTGAACTAGCTGGTGTCGCAGTCTTTGCAGACAATGCCCAAGAAGAACGTGAAAAGCAGTTTGATTACAAGTCACTCTTGAAAGTAACCAATATTGATGTTAAGAACCAATCCATCGATGTTGAGATTGGAAATATCTTTGACGAAGACAAATAAGAGATAGAACTAAAGGTTGGAACGATTGTCCCAGCCTTTCTTTGCAAACAGAATAGAAGGATGCTTATGAAAACACTATTTATCAGCCGTGAAGATTTAGAAACAATTGTTGCAGAGTTCCCGACTCCCTTTCACTTATATGATGAGAAGGGGATTCGTGAAAAAGCAAGAGCCGTCAACAAGGCCTTTTCCTGGAACAAGGGCTTTAAGGAATATTTTGCAGTCAAGGCAACTCCAACACCAGCCATCTTAAAAATCCTCCAAGAGGAAGGTTGCGGTGTGGACTGTTCTAGTTACGTGGAGCTCTTGATGAGCCATAAACTGGATTTCCCCGGTTCTGACATCATGTTCTCTTCAAACAATACCCCAGACCAAGAGTACGCTTATGCGCGTGAATTAGGCGCAACAATTAACTTGGATGCCTTTGAAGACATTGAACATCTGGAGCGAGCAGCAGGCATTCCAGAAATCATTTCCTGTCGTTATAATCCAGGCGGAGTCTTTGAATTGGGAACAGACATCATGGACAATCCCGGGGAAGCCAAGTTTGGCATGACCAAGGACCAGCTTTTTGAAGCCTTTGCGATTTTGAAGGAAAAAGGAGCCAAGATCTTTGGGATTCATTCCTTCCTAGCATCCAATACTGTCACCCATCTCTACTACCCAGAGTTGGCCCGCCAGCTTTTTGAATTGGCTGTTGAAATTAAGGAAAAGTTGGGTATTTCGCTAGACTTTATCAACCTTTCTGGTGGAATCGGAGTCAACTACCGTCCAGATCAGGAGTCAAATGACATTGCTGTGATTGGTGAGGGGGTGCGTAAGGTTTATGAGGAAGTTCTTACACCTGCAGGACTTGGTCAAGTCAAGATTTTCACCGAGTTAGGCCGTTTTATGCTGGCACCGCACGGAGTTCTCGTCACCAAAGTAACTCATAAAAAGAAAACCTACCGTACCTATCTGGGTGTGGATGCCTCGGCAGTCAATCTTATGCGCCCAGCCATGTATGGAGCCTACCACCATATCACCAATCTGACTCATCCAGATGGACCTGTTGAGGTGGTAGACGTGGTCGGTTCACTTTGTGAAAACAATGATAAATTTGCCATTAATCGCGAACTGCCTCATACAGAAATCGGTGATTTACTGGTGATTCATGATACAGGTGCGCATGGATTCTCCATGGGTTACCAGTACAATGCCAAATTACGCTCTGCAGAAATCCTCTATACTGAAGAAGGCAAAGCCCGCCAAATCCGCCGTGCAGAGCGCCCTGAGGACTATTTTGCAACCTTGTATGGTTTTGATTTTGAACCCGATCATTAAAAAAATGAAAATGAAAGTGAAAAACAGATTGCTTTCTAAAAAATAGACAAAAATCTTGTTTTTCCCTCAAGTCGTGATATAATAAAACTATAAAACGGTTTCAAGGAAGGTGACGATATGTCTGAAGAAACAATTGACTATGGACAAGTGACAGGAATGGTGCATTCGACAGAGAGTTTTGGGGCGGTAGATGGCCCTGGGATTCGTTTTATTGTCTTTTTGCAGGGCTGTCACATGCGTTGCCAGTACTGTCATAACCCAGACACATGGGCTATGGAGACCAATAAATCACGCGAACGGACAGTAGATGATGTCTTGACAGAAGCCCTTCGTTATCGTGGTTTCTGGGGAGACAAAGGAGGAATCACTGTCAGTGGTGGAGAGGCTCTCTTACAGATTGATTTCTTGATTGCCCTCTTTACCAAGGCCAAGGAAAAAGGAATTCACTGTACCTTGGACACCTGTGCCCTTCCTTTCCGTAACACACCACGTTATCTCGAAAAGTTTAATAAACTCATGGCTGTGACAGACCTGGTTCTCCTGGATATCAAGGAAATCAACGAAGAACAGCACAAGATCGTCACTAGCCAAACCAATAAAAACATCTTGGCCTGTGCCCGGTACCTATCAGATATTGGAAAACCTGTTTGGATTCGCCACGTATTGGTTCCAGGATTGACAGATAGAGATGAGGATTTGATTGAACTCGGTAAATTCGTCAAAACCCTCAAAAACGTTGACAAGTTTGAAATCCTACCTTATCACACTATGGGAGAATTCAAGTGGCGTGAACTTGGGATTCCATATTCGCTCGAAGGGGTCAAACCTCCAACAGCAGACCGTGTTAAGAATGCCAAGGAATTGATGGATACAGAAAGCTATCAAGACTATATGAAACGTGTACATGGATAAAAAGAAGCCTGATGGAAACATCGGGCTTTTGTGATGCAAAAAGACTTAGCCTCTCAGCTAAGCCTGTTTAGTCTTATCTAGATCGTTGTTTACCAGAGTTGCGGTTTTTCTTTTTCTTATTGGTCGTGATCGCTTGAGCCTGCTTAGGAGTCACATCTTTTCTTGCCCCAGCAGTAGAACTTGCTTTTGGAGGGTTCTTTTCGTATTCTTCACGTACTTTTTGACGAAGTTTTGGACGAACGACATAGTTGACGATAAATTGTTGGAGAATCATCATGAAACCACCGACAACCCAGTAAAGTGTCACACTGGCTGGTGAGAAGAGGGAGAAGACGACAATCATGAGTGGGCTCATGTAGATCATTTTCTTGATTTGTTCTCTTTGCATTTCATCTTCTACTCCGTGAAGTGAAAGGAGCGATTGAAGATAGTAAAGGACACCAGCACAGGCAACCAAAATCATACTTGGAGACCCTAGAGGAATTCCTAGGTAGCTTGCTTGAGCAACTCCATCAGTATGTTGGGCAGCAAAGTAGATAGCAGAGAAGAAAGGCATTTGAATGAGGATAGGGAAACATCCTACACCACCAAACATGCTGATGCCGTGTTCTTTCTGAGCTGCAAAGAGAGCTTGTTGCGCTTCTAGTTTTTCTTCTTGAGTTGTTGCTTCTTTAAGGCGTGTTTGATGTGGTTCAAGCACGTGTTTGAGGGCGTTCATCTTTTCAGAGTGAAGTGTCGCCTTCCATGATTGGTAGATACCAAGTGGCAAGATAATCAAGCGCACGATAATGGTGACGATAATGATAGCCACACCAAAGCCTAGACCTTTATCAGTAGCGAAGTACTTGATAGCTTCTCCCATCGGAGCACCCAAGAAATCCCAAACGGGACCAATTGGCTTACCTGTTGCTTTATCAATCTGAACGCAACCTGACAAGACGAGTAGCATAGCCACTCCCACAGCAGAGAGGGCAAAACGTTTAATAGATTTCAATGTTTTCATTCCTTCTTTAAAAATTATACCTTTCTATTCTACTGTTTTTTTGTAAAATATACAATAGTTCTGGAGACCTAATTTGCGACTTTGAAGTCCGAATAGGATGAAAAGTTGCTCATTTGTACATCTAGATAGGTGACTTTTGAAAAAGGTGTCGGACCTTTTCGGATTTCTTGGATAAATTTTGCCATAGTGGCAGAGGACTCTGCCTGAGCGAGAATTTCCACTGTGCCATCGTCATTATTCCAAACACGACCAGTGATGCCACCGATTTCAAGCGCTAGAGTATAAACGCCCCAACGAAAACCAACACCCTGCACCCTGCCTTGGGCAATCATTCTAACCTTTTGCATACCAAACCCCTTTGATTGTGTTATAATATTTCTATGACTATTATAACCTCAAAAGCCAATTCTGTGGTAAAAAATGCCAAGAAATTGCATCAAAAAAAATATCGAAAGTCTGCCTATTTGATTGAGGGCTGGCACTTGTTTGAAGAAGCTGTTCAAGCAGGAGTAACGATTGAGAAAATCTTTGCTCTGGAAAGTCACCGAGATCAGTTAGCTGCTTTTCCTCAAACTGTATGGGTTTCAGAGGAGATTTTGCGGGACTTAGCAGATATGCAAACCCCTCAAGGCATTGTCGCAGTTATTCAAAAAGAAGAAGTGGGACTGCCTGATCTTCGTCAGGGAAAGTTTTTATTTTTAGAAGATGTCCAAGACCCTGGTAATGTTGGTACCATGATTCGGACTGCGGATGCTGCAGGTTTTACAGGGGTCATTGTTTCAGACAAGTCAGCGGATATCCACATTCTCAAGACCCTGCGTTCCATGCAAGGAAGTCATTTTCACTTGCCCATCTATCGTATGCCAGTTGCCACCTTTGTAGAAGAGGCAAAGAAGAGCAATTTGCCCATTCTAGCAACGACCTTATCGAGAGATTCAAAGGATTATCGTGAGCTTTCTCCCCTAGAAGACTTTGTTTTAGTCATGGGAAATGAAGGACAGGGAATTAGTTCTGTCATGGCTGAGAGTGCTGATCAGCTGATTCATATTGGCATGAAAGGTCGAGCAGAAAGTCTCAACGTGGCAGTTGCGGCAGGTATTTTGATGTTTTATTTTAGCTAATTTATAAAATCTTTGTTATAATCAAGACATATTTATAGAGAAAAGGAGAATCGGAATGAATCAAACGATTATTCAAGAACGTTCAGGTCTCAATCAATTTTACGCTAAGGTTTATGCCTTTGTGGGACTTGGGATTGGTCTGTCAGCTCTGGTGTCAGCTTTGATGTTGACGGTCTTTCAGACTCAATTGGTCTACTTTTTAATGCATGGTCGTCTCTGGTTGATGATTGCAACTTTTGCAGAACTTGGTCTGGTCTTTGTTGCGAGTAGCATGGCTGCAAAAAATAGTCCAGCAGCTCTCCCAGTATTTTTAGTTTATTCTGTTTTAAATGGCTTCACACTTAGCTTTGTCGTAGCCTTCTATACACCTGGGACCGTCTTGTCAGCCTTTGTATCCAGTGCACTTCTTTTCTTTGTCATGGCGGCAATCGGGATTTTCACCAAGAAAGATTTGAGTGGAATGGGACGAGCTCTGATGGCGGCGCTTGTTGGTCTCATCATTGCCATGATTGTGAATATTTTCTTAGCTAGCGGCTTCTTTGACTACATGATTAGTATTGCCATGGTCTTGGTTTTCTCAGGTTTGATTGCTTGGGACAACCAAAAGATTCGCTATGTTTATGAGCAGTCAAGAGGACAAGTAGCGACAGGTTGGGTCATCTCAATGGCGCTCAGCATCTACCTAGACTTTATCAACCTCTTCCTTAGCATCTTACGAATCTTTGGTCGAAACGATTAAAGAATTATGGAGTCAGTGTTCTAAAGAGCGCTGACTTTTTCTTATTTACTCTTTCCTTTTCTTGAAAATAGGTGTATAATGCTTTTAACTAATTTTTTAGGAGCCGTCTATGAAGAAAAGCTTTATTCATCAGCAAGAAGAAATTTCCTTTGTGAAGAACACCTTTACCCAGTATTTGAAAGATAAGTTAGAAGTTGTCGAGGTTCAGGGACCTATCTTGAGCAAGGTCGGTGATGGGATGCAGGATAACCTGTCTGGTGTCGAAAATCCAGTATCTGTAAAGGTCCTACAGATTCCAGATGAAACCTATGAAGTCGTTCACTCACTTGCCAAATGGAAACGCCACACTTTGGCTCGCTTTGGTTTCGGTGAAGGAGAAGGTCTGTTTGTTCACATGAAGGCCCTTCGTCCAGACGAAGATTCGCTTGATGCGACCCACTCTGTTTATGTAGACCAGTGGGACTGGGAGAAGGTTATCCCAAATGGTCAACGCAATATCGCCTATCTCAAAGAAACCGTTGAGAAGATTTACAAGGCTATTCGTCTGACAGAGCTAGCCGTAGAGGCCCGCTACGATATCGAATCCATCTTGCCAAAACAAATCACCTTTATCCATACGGAAGAGTTGGTGGAACGCTATCCAGATCTAACACCGAAAGAGCGTGAAAATGCGATCTGTAAAGAGTTCGGTGCTGTCTTCTTGATTGGTATTGGTGGCGAGTTGCCTGACGGAAAACCTCATGACGGCCGCGCACCTGACTACGATGACTGGACAACAGAGTCTGAAAATGGCTACAAGGGATTGAATGGGGATATCCTGGTTTGGAATGAACCTCTTGGTTGTGCCTTTGAACTTTCATCAATGGGGATTCGGGTAGATGAGGATACCCTTCGTCGCCAAGTGGCTCTTACAGGAGACGAAGATCGTCTAGAATTGGAATGGCATAAGGCCCTGCTTAACGGTCTTTTTCCACTGACAATCGGTGGAGGTATCGGACAGTCTCGGATGGCCATGTTCCTTCTTCGTAAGAAACACATCGGAGAGGTTCAGACCAGTGTTTGGCCTCAAGAAGTCCGCGATACGTACGAAAATATTTTGTAGAGAATCGAACCGCAAGGTTCGGTTTTCTTTCTCTTTTTGCCTATAATTTGGTATAATAAACGGTATGAAAATCGTATCAGGAATCTACGGAGGGCGACCCCTCAAGACGCTAGAAGGAAAGACGACTAGGCCGACATCAGATAAGGTGCGTGGAGCTATCTTTAATATGATTGGCCCCTATTTTGAGGGTGGACGTGTCTTGGATCTTTATGCAGGTAGTGGTGGTCTGTCTATTGAAGCTGTGTCAAGAGGGATGTCCCATGCTGTCTTAGTGGAACGGGATCGAAAGGCACAAGCTATCATCGCTGAAAATATCCAAATGACCAAAGAAGTTTCTAAATTTCAACTCTTAAGGATGGAGGCTGAACGGGCCTTGGAGCAAGTGAATGGTCCCTTTGACCTGGTCTTTTTAGATCCACCCTATGCCAAGGAACAAATAGTTGCAGATATCGAAAAAATGGCAGAGAGAAATCTCTTCTCCCAAGAAATCATGGTTGTCTGCGAAACCGATAAGTCTGTAGAACTTCCGGAAGAAATTGCCTGTCTCGGTATCTGGAAGGAAAAAATTTATGGAATTAGTAAGGTGACAGTCTATGTCAGATAAGATTGGTTTATTCACAGGTTCATTTGATCCGATGACAAATGGACATCTGGATATCATTGAACGTGCCAGCAAACTCTTTGATAAGCTCTATGTCGGGGTGTTCTACAATCCCCACAAACAAGGTTTTCTCCCTGTTGAAAATCGCAAACGGGCAGTCGAAAAAGCTGTGGCACATATAGGTAATGTAGAGGTGTTTGTTTCTCATGACCAACTAGTCGTCGATGTTGCAAGAAGACTGGAAGCAAAAACTCTTGTCCGTGGCTTGCGGAATGCCACCGACTTGCAATACGAGTCTAGTTTTGATTACTACAATCATCAACTGGCTCCAGAAATCGAAACCATTTATCTATATAGTCGCCCAGAGCATCTTTATATCAGCTCTTCAGCCGTGAGAGAACTTCTGAAGTTTGGTCAGGAGATTCAGCAATATGTCCCAAACAGTGTTGTGGAGGAATTAGAACATGAAGAAAAAAACTAGATGGCCCTTATATGTTATCCTAGCACTAGTATTGACTTTTTTAGCTTTTGTAGTACCCTTGCCTTACTACATAGAAGTTCCAGGTGGAGCGGAAGATATTCGTCAAGTTTTAAAAGTCAATGAAACAGAAGACACAGAAGCAGGAGCTTACCAGTTTGTGACAGTTGGGATTCGACATGCAACCCTGTCGCATCTTGTCTATGCTTGGTTAACACCTTTCACGGATATTAGAAGCGCTCAGGAGACAACGGGTGGCTCTACAGATGCAGAGTTTATGCGGATCAATCAGTTTTACATGCAAACATCCCAAAATATGGCCAAGTATCAAGGATTGAAGACGGCTGGTAAGGATATCGAACTCAAGTACTTGGGAGTTTATGTCTTGACCGTGACGGACAATTCAACTTTTAAGGGCATTCTGAACATTGCGGATACCGTTACGGCTGTTAATGATAAGACGTTTGACAGTTCCAAAGACTTGGTTGATTATGTCAACTCTCAAAAACTAGGGGATCCAGTCAAGGTGACCTACGAAGAAGACGGAAAAGTCAAGTCTGCTGAAGGTAAAATTATCACTCTCGAAAATGGGAAAAACGGGATTGGGATTGGCTTGATTGACCGTACGGAAGTGACCAGTGACGTTCCGATTCGCTTTTCAACAGCTGGTATCGGGGGTCCAAGTGCAGGTCTCATGTTTAGCCTAGCTATTTACACCCAGATAGCAGATCCAGGACTTCGTAATGGTCGCGTCGTTGCGGGAACTGGAACCATTGATCGCGATGGAAATGTTGGCGATATTGGTGGAATTGACAAAAAAGTAGTTGCGGCCTCTCGTCAGGGAGCCAACATCTTTTTTGCTCCTGACAATCCAGTCACCGAGGAAGCAAAAAAAGCAGATCCCAATGCGAAAAGCAACTATGAAACAGCCCTAGAAGCTGCTAAAACAATCAAGACAGAGATGAAAATCGTGCCTGTAAAAACCTTGCAGGATGCGATTGATTACCTCAAAAAGAACTCCTAATTCGTAGAAAAATCGAAAACTAGCGCGCAAGCGGATAAGATGGTATAATAGTCAAATGGTTCAATTATTATTCACTCTAAGTAGTCATATACTCTTTATTTATTTGAGTTTTTATCTTTTGAAAGATCTTGTGAGATGGGAAAAGGTTTTAAAAGTGACCGCTACTAACACAAAAAAAGTTCGTTTGTTGGTAGGTTTCTTTAGTATTGTGATGGGCTATATCTTGAGTTCATTCTTTATCAGTTTGTACCAACTGTGGCAAGAAGCGCTTATAGGACTGTTATAAAATCAAAAGTAAAGGAAAAACTATGGAAAAAATTGTGGTTCAAGGCGGAGATAATCGTCTGGTCGGGAGTGTGACCATCGAGGGAGCAAAGAATGCCGTCTTACCTTTGTTGGCAGCGACTATTCTAGCAAGCAAGGGTAAGACAGTCTTGCAAAATGTCCCAATCTTGTCAGATGTTTTCACCATGAATCAAGTGGTTCGAGGTCTGAATGTCAAGGTGGATTTTGATGAGGAAGCTCATGTTGTCGAGGTCGATGCGACTGGAGATATCACGGAGGAAGCTCCGTATAAGTATGTCAGCAAGATGCGGGCATCGATAGTGGTCTTGGGACCGATCCTTGCTCGTGTAGGCCATGCCAAGGTATCCATGCCAGGTGGTTGTACCATTGGGAGTCGTCCGATCGATCTCCACCTCAAGGGTTTGGAAGCTATGGGAGCTAAGATCAGTCAGACAGCTGGTTACATTGAAGCCAAGGCAGAACGCTTGCATGGCGCTCATATCTACATGGACTTTCCTAGTGTCGGCGCAACACAAAACCTGATGATGGCAGCAACTCTAGCTGACGGTGTGACAGTGATTGAAAATGCTGCGCGTGAGCCAGAAATTGTTGACCTTGCTATCCTTCTTAATGAAATGGGGGCTAAGGTCAAGGGAGCTGGTACCGAAACAATCACAGTGACTGGTGTCGAGGAACTCCATGGTACGACTCATAATGTGGTACAGGACCGTATCGAAGCCGGGACCTTTATGGTAGCGGCAGCTATGACTGGTGGCGATGTCCTCATTCGAGATGCAGTTTGGGAGCACAATCGTCCCTTGATTTCAAAACTACTTGAGATGGGGGTTGAAGTGACAGAGGAATCAGAAGGTATCCGTGTTCGTTCTCAACTTGAAAATCTCAAGGCTGTTCATGTAAAAACCTTACCACATCCAGGATTTCCAACAGATATGCAGGCTCAATTTACAGCCTTGATGACTGTCGCAAAAGGGGAATCCACCATGGTGGAAACGGTGTTTGAGAATCGTTTCCAACATCTGGAGGAAATGCGCCGTATGGGCTTGCATTCGGAGATTATCCGTGATACAGCCCGTATTGTTGGGGGACAGGCTTTACAGGGGGCAGAAGTTCTATCAACGGACCTTCGCGCTAGTGCTGCTTTGATTTTGACAGGTCTGGTGGCGCAGGGAGAAACAGTTGTTGGTAAGTTAGTCCACCTTGATAGAGGTTACTACCGTTTCCATGAGAAATTGGCTCAGCTAGGAGCGAAGATTCAGCGGATTGAGGTTGACGATGAAGAGGAATAGAAATAAAAATAAGAGAATACGCTATGTACTCCGTCGCTTACTGTTGATTTTTATCGTACTCTTGCTAGGCTTTCTTGCTTTAGGAATCGGCTTGATGGTTGGCTATGGTATCCTAGGAAAGGGACAGGATCCATGGGCAATCTTGTCTCCAGCAAAGTGGCAAGAATTGATTAGCAAATTTACAGGAAATTAGGCTGGGAGACCAGTCTTTTTCTAAAGAAATAAGGAGAAAAATGAACAAAAAAACGAGACAGACACTAGTAGGGTTACTTATATTCTTACTCTTGGCTGCTGGAAGCTATTATATTAAGCAGATGCAGTCAGCACCAAATACCCCTAAAACCAAGGTTAGCCAGAAAAGACAAGCTTCAGAAGCTCCCAGTCAGGAGTTGGCAGAAAGTGTCTTAACCGAGTCAATCAAGAACCAAATTAAGGGGGGGCTCGAGTGGAATGGAGCAGGTGCCTTTGTCGTCAATGGTAATACAACCAATCTAGATGCTAAGGTTTCTAGCAAACCCTATGCGGATAATAAAACAAAACCAGTCGGGAAAGAGACCGTCCCAACTGTTGCTAATGCCATCTTATCTAAAGCGACTCGGCAATATAAGAATCGGGAAGAGACTGGAAATGGATCCACCTCTTGGACTCCACCAGGGTGGCATCAGGTCAAGAATCTAAAGGGGACCTATACACATGCAGTTGATAGAGGACACCTGCTGGGCTATGCCTTGATAGGTGGTTTGGATGGTTTTGATGCCTCTACCAGCAATCCCAAGAACATTGCAGTCCAGACAGCTTGGGCAAACCAAGCACAGGCTGAGGATTCGACAGGGCAGAACTACTATGAGAGTTTGGTTAGGAAAGCCTTGGACCAGAATAAGAGAGTCCGTTATCGGGTAACTCTCCACTATGCTACGAATGAGGATTTGGTTCCATCCGCTTCACAAATTGAAGCCAAGTCTTCGGATGGCGAATTGGAATTCAACGTCCTGATCCCAAATGTTCAAAAGGGTATCCAGCTTGATTACCGAACAGGTCAAGTTACGGTGATAAACTAGAAACAATCTATAAAAGAACAAAAATCGCTCCCTTGTCCGTCATTGATAAGGGAGCGATTGTATAAATTAGAAAATAATGTGATTCCTACGTTAATTTGTGATATAATGGAACACAAGATACTATTTTAGGAGAAAGACCATGGAAGACCCGAGCAGTCAGGATTTGTTACTGCAATTTGTACTTTTAGTTGTATTGACCTTTTTAAATGCCTTTTTCTCAGCTACAGAAATGGCTATGGTGTCACTAAATCGTGCCCGAGTAGAGCAAAAGGCAGAAGAGGGAGACAAACGTTACGGTCGTTTGTTAAAGGTACTTGAAAATCCTAATCACTTTTTATCAACGATTCAAGTCGGTATCACCTTGATTACGATCTTGTCAGGGGCCAAATTGGCGGATACCCTTGGACAAGTGATCGCATCTTGGATGGGAAGCGGAGAGACGGCTTACGCCATTGCAAGTTTCCTCTCTTTGGCATTCTTGACCTATATCTCCATTGTTTTTGGTGAGCTCTATCCTAAGCGGATTGCCCTCAATCTGAAAGATGCTTTGGCGATTCGAACAGCACCAATTATTATTGGTCTTGGAAAGATTGTAAGTCCCTTTGTATGGCTGTTATCTGCTTCAACTAATTTGTTGAGCCGTGTGACGCCAATGACCTTTGATGATGCTGATGAAAAGATGACACGTGATGAAATAGAGTACATGCTCACCAATAGTGAAGAAACACTAGATGCAGATGAGATTGAAATGCTACAGGGGATCTTCTCTTTAGATGAGCTGATGGCTCGTGAGCTAATGGTGCCCCGAACCGACGCCTTCATGGTGGATATTCAGGATGACAGTAAGGCGATTATCGAAAGTATTTTGAAGCAAAATTTCTCACGTATCCCTGTTTATGATGGGGATAAGGACAATGTGATCGGTTTGATCCATACCAAGCGTTTGCTAAACGCTGCCTATGCGGATGGTTTTGAAAATATTGTCTGGAAGCGAATCCTCCAAACGCCACTATTTGTGCCTGAGACCATCTTTGTGGATGACCTCCTTAAAGAGCTTCGAAATACCCAAAATCAAATGGCTATCTTACTAGACGAATACGGCGGTATGGCTGGTTTGGTAACTCTGGAGGATCTCCTAGAAGAGATTGTCGGCGAAATTGATGATGAAACGGACAGGGCAGAAATCGAAGTCCATCAAATCGGTGAGGATACCTATATTGCACAAGGAACCATGAATCTTAACGACTTCAACGACTACTTTGGCGTTGAACTAGAAAGCGATGATGTGGATACTATCGCTGGTTATTATTTGACGGGTGTTGGTACGATCCCAACAACTGAAAAAATCAGTTATGAATTGGTCAGCCAAAACAAGCAGATTGTCCTGACCAATGATAAGGTGAAAAATGGGCGCGTCACTAAGGTAAAAGTTCAAATCACAGAACTAGAACCTGAAGAAGAAACCGAGTAAAACAGTGATTTTCGTCACTGTTTTTTTATTCGCCCTAAATTCGCCCCAAAAGTTTTTTCAAAGTTGTCCTTATTTGTCCGAAGAAAAAAACAAAAAAGCCCGATTTTTCGGACTTTTCATTCGGTTAATTCCTGTTAATTCAGGTATTGAAAGGCGGTAGACGGATTTGAACCGACGATCAAGCTTTTGCAGAGCCGTGCCTTACCACTTGGCTATACCGCCTCAACGTTTAATATTATACCTTGAAAATCATTTTACGTCAATACTTTCTTAATCGAAAATCCAATTTAGAAGATTTCCCTTGCTGACTGGGGAGAAAAAATGGAGCAACATTATGCGAAAATCAACCTTTATAGAGCCTTAACTTCCCTTTTGATTCTATAGATAGCAAACAAAGAATAGAAAAATTTGACAAATGGAAGTTTTTTGTGGCTACACGCCTAAATATTCTGAAAATTCGTTTACTTTTTGAGAAATCTATGGTATAATTGACAATAAGCCTAAAATTTTTAAGAGGAGTTACATACATGAAAAAAAATAGGGTATTGGTTGCGGCAGGAATTGCCCTATTAGCGACTAGCACACTAGCTGCTTGCGGTTCTTCGAAATCGTCTGATTCAACAGCGCCAAAAACTTATGGTTATGTTTATTCATCAGATCCTGAAACATTGGATTACCTTACTTCGGGGAAACAAAGTACTAAATTAGCCACTTCAAATGGTATTGATGGTCTCTTTACGAATGACAAATATGGGAATTTGACTCCTGCAGTTGCAGAAGACTGGTCAGTTTCAAAAGATGGTTTGACCTATACCTACAAAATCCGTAAAGGTGTCAAATGGTTTACCTCTGAGGGAGAAGAATATGCTGAAGTGACAGCTAAAGACTTTGTAAATGGTTTGAAACACGCAGCAGATAAAAAGTCAGAAGCACTTTATCTAGCAGAGAATTCTGTTAAAGGTTTGTCTGACTATTTGGCAGGAAATTCAAAAGACTTTTCTACAGTAGGTGTTAAGGCAGTTGATGATTATACTCTTGAGTATACATTGAACCAACCAGAACCATACTGGAACTCTAAGATGGCTTACTCAATCTTCTGGCCATTAAACGAAGAATTTGAAAAATCAAAAGGGGATGATTTTGCCAAACCAACGGATCCTACATCATTACTTTACAATGGTCCGTTCTTGCTGAAAGGTTTGACTGCCAAGTCTTCTATCGAGTTTGCGAAGAATGAACAATATTGGGATAAGGAAAACGTTCATCTTGATAAAGTCACCCTCGCTTTCTATGACGGATCAGACCAAGAGTCTCTTGAACGGAACTTTACAAGTGGAGCCTATAGCTATGCTCGTCTCTTCCCGACAAGTTCAAACTACTCTAAAGTAGCGGAGACCTACAAAGACAATATCTACTACACTCCATCAGGACCTGGTATTTTTGGTTTGGGTGTCAATATTGACCGTCAAAGTTACAAATACACCGCTAAAACAACTGATGAAGAAAAAACGTCAACTAAGAAAGCCCTTCTTAACAAAGACTTCCGTCAGGCCTTGAGCTTTGCTTTTGACCGTACAGCTTATTCAGCGCAAATTAATGGTACAGAAGCTGCTCCTCTTGCCGTTCGTAATCTCTTTGTAAAACCAGACTTTGTCTCTGCGGGTGACAAGACCTTCGGTGACTTGGTAACTGAAAAGATGGCTGCTTATGGTGATGAGTGGAAAAACGTAAACTTTGCGGATGGTCAAGATGGACTCTTCAACGCAGATAAGGCCAAAGCAGAACTTGCAAAAGCTAAAACTGCATTAGAAGCTGAAGGGGTGAAATTCCCAATCCATTTGGATATTCCAGTAGATCAAACAAACAAAGGGTATATTGCTCGTATCCAATCCTTCAAACAGACAGTTGAAAAAGTGCTTGGAGAAGAAAACGTAGTCATTGATATTCATCAAATTTCTAAAGATGAGGCATTGAATATCACATACCATGCACCAAATGCAGCAGCAGAGGACTGGGATCTATCAGGTGCAGTTGGATGGAATCCAGACTATGAAGATCCATCAACTTACCTTGATATCCTCAAATCAACAAACAAGTCGCAAACCAAGACATACATGGGATTTGATGATCCAGCGAACCCAGCAGTTAGTCAAGTTGGTTTGAAAGAATACGATAAGTTAGTTGATGAAGCCGCTAAAGAAACCAGCGATTTGAATGTTCGTTATGAGAAATATGCTGCAGCTCAGGCTTGGTTGACAGATAGCTCTCTCTTCATCCCTGCTATGTCTGGTAGCGGTGCAGCACCATTCATTTCTCGTGTAGTACCATTCACAGCTTCTTATAGCCAATCTGGAGACAAGAGTTCAGATCTTTACTTCAAGTATATTCAGCTACAGGATAAGGTTGTAACGAAAGCTGAATACGAACAAGCTCGTGAGAAATGGCTCAAAGAGAAAAAAGAATCAAACGAAAAAGTTCAAAAAGAATTGACAAATCACGTTAAATAAATAACTCTCAAGAGAACTTTCTCTCCATGAGGAGAAGGTTCTTTTGGGATTTTAAAAGGAAACGATATGAAGAAATATATTTTTATGCGTGTACTGCGTTCATTGTTGTCCATTTTCTTGGTGACAACCTTGACCTACACAATTATCTATACGATGGTTCCTCGAAAATTGATTTTCAAGCAGGATACCAACTATAATAAGATTGCAACAACTCCAGATAAACGGGATAATTATGAAAATACCGTTTATGAGCGAATGGGCTATATCGAGTACTACGATACCAAGGAGTTACAAGAAAAAGCTAGCACGATGGACTCATCTGTAACAGTAGATGCCAATGATACTAATAAGGCGATCTACGAAAAATACATTAACCAACTAGGAAATGGTTGGACACTCGGTGTATTCTCAGAAAGTGGTCAATTCTATGCGACGCGTGAAATTCCGATTTTTGAACGTGTTTTCAAATTCTATTCAAACTTGATTGATATTGATCATACAAACAAGATTCAAGACCCTGAAAATCCAAACTTGCAACGTTATCTTCGTTTCGAAAATGATCCTGCTATCGGTTGGTCATTGGTTGGTTCAGGAACAAAACATAAATACCTTTTGTATTTCAACAATCAATTCCCGTTTGTACACCAAAACTTTGTAAACATTAACTTGGGTGACTCTTATCCAACTTATGCAAACACACCAGTGCTTCAAGTTATCACACAAGGTCAGGGACAAACTAAGACATCACAGGTTCAATTCCCTACGGGTAAAAAGACTTCATCTGTAGATATCTACTCTCGTACCTACAAATCTCCGAGCCAAGCAGACGCGCGTGAGGTGGCTAACTATGGTAAGGACGATCCATATACAGCTACAGAAAGCAATTACCAATATCCATCTATGATTGCAAGCTCGGCTGTTGTTGGTTTGATCGGTTTGATTATTTCTTATGCTATCGCTGTTCCGCTCGGATCTGTTATGGCTCGTTATAAGAATACTTGGATTGATAGTTTCTCTACAGGAACCTTGACTTTCTTGCTTGCCCTTCCAACCATTGCCTTAGTATATATCATTCGTTTGATTGGTTCATCAATTGGTTTCCCAGACTCATTCCCTATCTTGGGTGCTGGTGATTGGCGTTCCTATGTTTTGCCAGCAGTTATCCTTGGTTTACTGGGAGCACCAAGTACAGCTATCTGGATTCGTCGTTATATGATCGACTTGCAATCTCAGGACTTCGTTCGATTTGCTCGTGCCAAAGGTTTGTCTGAAAAAGAAATTTCAAATAAACACATCTTTAAAAATGCCATGGTTCCTTTGGTTTCAGGGATTCCAGGTTCGATCCTTGGTGTTATTGGTGGAGCAACTCTGACAGAAACGGTTTTCGCCTTCCCAGGTATGGGTAAAATGTTGATTGACTCTGTAAAAGCATCAAATAATAACATGGTGGTTGGTCTTGTCTTCATTTTCACATGTTTGTCAATCTTCTCATACTTTATTGGTGATATTTGGATGACAATTATTGACCCACGTATTAAATTGACAGAGAAAGGAGGCAAATAATGTCAACAATTGATAAAGAAAAATTTCAGTTCGTAAAACGTGACGATTTTGCCTCTGAAACAATTGATGCTCCTGCTTATTCTTACTGGGGTTCTGTATTTAGACAGTTTCTAAAGAAAAAATCAACAGTCCTTATGTTGGGAATTTTGGTTGCCATTATCCTGATGAGCTTTATTTATCCAATGTTTTCAAAGTTTGACTTCAACGATGTAAGTAAAGTGAATGACTTTAGCGCTCGTTTTATCAAGCCCAATGCCGAACATTGGTTTGGTACAGATAGTAATGGTAAATCCTTGTTTGATGGGGTTTGGTTTGGTGCGCGTAACTCTATCCTTATCTCTGTCATTGCCACTTTTATCAACCTTGTAATTGGAGTTATTGTTGGTGGAATTTGGGGAATTTCAAAATCCGTTGACCGTGTCATGATGGAAGTCTACAACGTTATCAATAATATTCCTTCACTTTTGATTGTTATTGTTTTGACTTACTCAATCGGAGCAGGTTTCTGGAATTTGATTTTTGCCATGAGTGTGACGACTTGGATTGGGATTGCTTATATGATTCGTATCCAAATCATGCGTTACCGTGACTTGGAATACAACCTTGCTTCTCAAACACTTGGAACACCAACCTTTAAAATCATCGTTAAAAATATCATGCCACAATTGGTATCTGTTATTGTTACAACAATGACTCAAATGCTTCCAGCCTTTATTTCTTATGAAGCCTTTCTTTCCTTCTTTGGATTGGGGTTGCCTGTAACAGTGCCAAGTTTGGGACGTTTGATTTCAGATTACTCACAAAACGTTACGACCAACGCTTACTTGTTCTGGATTCCGTTGACAACCTTGATCTTGGTATCCCTATCTTTATTCGTTGTTGGTCAAAACTTAGCGGACGCTAGTGATCCACGTACACATAGATAGGAGTAGACATGACAAAAGAAAATAATGTAATTTTGACTGCTCGCGATATTGTCGTGGAATTTGACGTTCGTGACAAAGTTCTGACGGCTATCCGAGGAGTTTCTATGGATCTGATTGAAGGAGAAGTTCTTGCCTTGGTAGGTGAGTCTGGTTCTGGTAAATCTGTTTTAACAAAAACCTTTACAGGGATGTTAGAAGACAATGGACGTATTGCCCAAGGAAGCATTGACTATCGTGGGCAAGACTTGACAGCCTTGACTTCTAATAAGGAATGGGAAAAGATTCGTGGTGCTAAAATTGCGACCATCTTCCAAGATCCAATGACAAGCTTGGACCCAATTAACACAATCGGTAGCCAAATCACAGAAGTTATCGTTAAACACCAAGGGAAAACAGCTAAGGAAGCCAAAGAGATGGCAATCGACTATATGAACAAGGTCGGAATTCCAGACGCTGAAAAACGTTTTGACGAGTATCCTTTCCAATATTCTGGAGGGATGCGCCAACGTATCGTTATTGCGATTGCCCTTGCCTGTCGTCCAGATATCTTGATCTGTGACGAGCCAACAACGGCCCTTGATGTGACTATTCAAGCGCAAATCATTGATTTGCTTAAAGCCTTGCAAAATGAGTACCACTTTACCATTATCTTTATCACCCATGACCTTGGTGTGGTAGCAAGTATTGCGGATAAGGTAGCGGTTATGTATGCTGGGGAAATTGTAGAATACGGAACCGTTGAGGAAGTCTTCTACGATCCACGTCATCCATATACTTGGAGTCTCTTGTCTAGCTTACCTCAACTTGCTGATGATAAAGGGGAATTGTATTCTATCCCAGGAACACCACCGTCTCTTTATACTGAGTTGAAAGGTGATGCCTTTGCCCTTCGTTCAGATTATGCGATGCAAATTGACTTTGAAGAGAAGGCACCTAAGTTTTCAGTCACTGATACTCACTGGGCTAAGACTTGGTTGCTCCATGAGAATGCTCCTAAAGTTGAAAAACCTGGAGTCATTGCAGATTTGCATGACAAGATTCGTGATAAAATGGGCTTTGCTCATCTAGAAGACTAGGAGGAAGGAAATGTCTGAAAAATTAGTAGAAATTAAAGATTTAGAAATTTCCTTCGGTGAAGGAAGTAAGAAGTTTGTGGCGGTTAAAAACGCCAACTTCTTTATCAACAAGGGAGAAACTTTCTCTCTTGTTGGTGAGTCTGGTAGTGGGAAAACAACGATTGGTCGTGCTATTATAGGTCTGAATAATACCAGTAAAGGTGAAATCATCTTTGATGGTCAGAAGATCAATGGGAAAAAATCTCATAAGGAATCATCAGACTTGATTCGTCGTATCCAGATGATTTTCCAGGATCCTGCAGCTAGTTTGAATGAGCGTGCAACAGTTGACTATATCATCTCTGAAGGTCTTTACAACTACCATTTGTTCAAAGATGAAGAAGATCGAAAAGAAAAAGTTCAAAAGATGATTCATGAAGTTGGACTTTTGAAAGAACACTTGACCCGTTATCCACACGAGTTTTCTGGTGGTCAACGTCAACGTATCGGGATTGCTCGCGCCCTTGTGATGGAACCTGATTTCGTTATTGCGGATGAGCCAATTTCAGCCTTGGACGTATCAGTGCGTGCGCAAGTCTTGAACTTGCTCAAGAAGTTCCAAAAAGAGTTGGGCTTGACCTATCTCTTTATCGCGCATGACTTGTCAGTTGTTCGCTTTATCTCAGATCGTATCGCGGTTATCTATAAGGGAGTTATCGTCGAGGTGGCGGAGACAGAGGAGTTGTTTAACAATCCTGTCCACCCATACACTCAAGCACTTCTATCTGCTGTACCGATTCCAGATCCAATCTTGGAACGCAAGAAGGTCTTGAAAGTGTACGATCCTGACCAACATGACTATGAGACAGACAAGCCATCTATGGTAGAAATTCGTCCAGGTCACTATGTTTGGGCTAACCAAGCGGAAGTTGCTCGATACAAAGAAGCACTTAAAAAATAAACCGATTAGGAGAGGACCGAAAGGTCTTCTCATTTTTAATAGAAAAATCCCCTTTTACGAGCTTGTAAAAGGGGATTTGTATTATAATTAACGTTTAGACCAAGTTCGTTTCATAAAGAGCAGCAAAATTGGGTAAATCTCTAAGCGACCTGCAATCATTGCAAAGGAGAGGAGGATTTTAGAGATGGGACTAAAGATGGCAAAACTCGAGGTTGTACCTAGAATAGGTCCGATATTGTTAAAACAGCTGAAGACCGCACTGGTCACGACTAGAAAATCATTGCTATCAAGACTGACGATAAAGATGAGAGAGAGTATAATCATCACGTAGATGGCAAAATATTTAAGAATCTTGTGTTGGGTATCCTTGTCAATCACAGTTTTGTTGACATGTAGAGTCAAGACACGATGAGGGGATAAGATGGACAAAATCTGATTTTTTGCGATTTTTGAGAGGATGAGTCCTCTAATCACCTTAAGACCACCTGCAGTTGAGCCAGCTGATCCACCGATTCCCATGAGGAAGAGGAGGATAAATTGGGAGAAGAGGGGCCAGTTGGTAATATCTCCGTAACCAAAACCTGTTGTCGTGATGATATTGGAAACCTGGAAGAAGGCCATTTCAACACTTTTAGAGACACCTTGGTAGAGGTGGAGCGTATTAAGAGTAATCAAGCCGGTAGAAACTAGGACAATGATCATATAAGCCCGCAGTTCTTCATCTCCAAAGAAAGCCTTAATCCGACGGAGCATGAGATAGTAGTAGAGATTAAAGTTAACCCCAAAAACCAGAACTCCGATACTGACGAGATAGGTGATGAGTGAGCTACCGTAGTGGGCAATTCCGTCGTTATAGACGGTGAAGCCCCCAGTTCCCGCTGTTCCCATAGCAATGACAAAACTATCATAGAGAGGCATGCCTGCTAGATAGTAGATGACAACAAAAAGGGAGAAGAGAGCTAGATAAAGCAGATAGAGGATCTGGGCAGTGTTTTTTAGCTTGGATACGACCTTGCCAAAGACAGGTCCAGGGACCTCAGCCTTCATCACCTCTAAGTGACTATTTTTGGCATTGTCCATAATGGCAAGTGCAAAGACGAGCACCCCCATCCCTCCGATCAAGTGGGTGAAACTTCGCCAGAAGAGGAGGGAACGAGTGAGAACGGAAACATCGTTCAGGATAGTTGCCCCTGTAGTCGTAAAACCAGAACTGATTTCAAAGAAGGCATCGATGACGCTTGGGATTTGTCCTGAAAAGACAAAGGGGAGGCCACCAAAGAAAGACCATAGAATCCAACAGAGGGCAACAATTAAGACCCCTTCCTTAGCATAGATCCGTTGATTTTTCGGTTTCCGTAAAACGCCAAGACAACCAAGAAGGACTAAAATTCCAATCGTCGTAAAGAGAGATATAAATACTTTGCTGGATTCTTGGTAATAGGTTGCTACACCAACAGGTACTAGAAGGAGAGCTGCCTCAATCAAGAGAAGTTTTGAAAGGAGGTAACGAATCATACTTTTATTCATTTTTTACCTCTCAATCAAATCATAAATCTTGGTGATGTTTGGCAGCAGAGTGGTTACCAGTAACTGGTCTCCGACCTCAAGTATATCCTCTCCTGTAGGGAAGATTGTTTTTCCTTTTCGGATAATGGCTGCGATGAGCACCCCTTTCTTCAATTTTAACTGTGAAAGGGGCTTGGCAGTCATTTTATTGGCTTCCTTGATATGGAATTGCAGGGTTTCAATTTGGCCATTTGCTAGATGGTGCATGGCTTGAAGGTCTGAGTATTGGGCGTTTACCCGACCACGGATAAAGTGCATAATGGTATCCACTGCGATGATTTTCGGCGTGATGATACTTGAAAAATCAGGCGCATGGATAATTTCTAGAAGACTAGTTCGGTTGACTTTAGTGATGTTTTTTTGAACACCAACACGGTCAAGGAACATAGAGGTGATGATGTTCTCCTCATCAACCCCAGTTAAGGTTGCGACTGCATCATAGCTAGGAGCACTTTCTTCCAGTAAGATGTCCTTAGCAGTTCCATCTCCTTGTACGATATAGAGATTTGGGAATTTTTCACTAAAGAAACGAGCTCTTTCAGGATTGATCTCGATAACCTTGGTATCGATGCGACTGTCTTTCAAAATGCCAAGTAGATAATAAGCAATTTTTCCAGCTCCAACGATAAGCAAGCTTTTCACTGCACGTGATTTGAAATAGTTGTGGAAAAGCATCATATCTACACGATTTCCCGTAACAAAAATCCGATCTTTGTCCTGGATAGTGACATCACCACTTGGAATCATGAGTTGATGGTCTCTTTCCATAGCACAGACAATGATGTTGCCAAATTTTTTACGGAAGTCTGAAATTGGCATTTGACAGAGCCCGCTAGAATCTTTGATAATAAACTCCATCAGACTGACCCGACCTCCAGCAAATCGTTCGACAGAGAGGGCATTAGGGAAATCAATGGTATTTGAGATCGCACGCGCTGCTAGGAGTTCTGGATTAACGATAAGTGAAAATCCAAGAATATTTTTCTCTTTAAAATAGGCATTAGAGTATTCAGGATTTCGCACCCGAACGATGGTTTCTTTAGCGCCCATTTTTTTGGCAAGTACCGCTGAAATCATATTCACTTCATCGTATTCAGTTAGAGCGATAAAGATATCACACTCTTGAACGCCGGCTTGCTCCAAGATGGCAAAGTCAGCACCATTTCCAAGGAGTCCTATGATATCAAAGCGACTGACAATGTGATTGAGAACAGCCTCATCTTGTTCGATGAGGACAACGTCATGGTTTTCTGCAACCAGTGAACGACAGAGGGCGAAACCGACTTTCCCTCCACCAACAAGGACAATTTTCATATAAAAAACCTACTTTTTCATGATGTAACTATCATACTCTTTTTTAGCAAAAAATGCACCTGCCAAGCCGATTTTTGGGAGAAGAAAGGACTTTTTCAAGTTTCTGAAGATACATTTGCTTAACTTCTATAAAGATATTTCTGATTTGAAGTAATTTTACTCTTTTGATATCCCTTTTCAGAAAGAGAATGAGCAAGCATGAAATTATCATCAAAAAAAGTAAAAAAAATCAAGTCGTTTCTATTGACATTGATTCTGAAAGTGTTATACTAAGAAAGTAGTTTCGCTGATTTACTTCAAACCTGTTGTGAGGTAAGTTAACGATGCCTTAACCACGCTGTTTGCTGAGCTTGACTCCGGGCAGTGTGGCTATTTTTTTGCAATGATAAAAGGAAGCCAATTATGACAAATCACATTGTATTATTCGAGCCTCAGATTCCACAAAATACGGGCAACATCGCGCGTACTTGCGCTGCCACCAATTCTCCCCTCCACATCATCAAACCGATGGGCTTTCCTATTGATGACCGCAAGATGAAGCGGGCTGGTTTGGATTACTGGGATAAGCTTGAGATTTATTTTTACGACAGTTTGGAAGATTTCATGTCTCAGATGAAGGGTAAACTCTATCTGATTTCCAAATTTGCAGAAAAGGTCTATTCTGAGGCGAATTTATCGACGGACGAAGACCATTATTTTCTCTTTGGACGTGAAGACAAGGGCTTGCCTGAGGACTTTATGCGAAACCATCCTGAGAAAGCTCTCCGTATTCCCATGAATGATGAACATGTTCGCAGCCTCAATGTTTCCAATACGGTTTGCATGATTGTCTACGAGGCGCTTCGTCAGCAAAATTTCGCAGGTTTGGAACTCGTTCACACCTATGAAGTGGATAAATTGAAATAAACAAAATGCTTGCACTTGCAAGCGTTTTTTGTTAAGATTAAAGGGTCTTCAGGGCTGGGTGAGATTCCCGACCGGCGGTGACTTTAACTAGCTATTCTGGCTTACTCTTCGTTGTCTTGTCTCGATATACTCAAGTATTATCTTCGACTGCGACGCCTAGATTAATCCAAAATATCTTAGTTAAAGAAGTCCGCGAGCGCAAGCTGATGTGGTGCGATTCCACAACCGACAGTATAGTCTGGATGGGAGAAGACGAAAGAATGGCTTTGTCTGTTCTGATGAGTTTATAGATGAAGTGTAACCGCTTGCTCAAAAGAGTGAGAGGGAACTTTTGGGATATAAAAAGTGAGAATAGATAGAGGGATCCTTTCCAACTTCTTCTGATTTTATAGAAAATTGGAGGAACCTGTTATGACAAACACACGTCGACTTTCGACCATTGCGATTTTATCAGCCATTTCATTTGTGCTGATGTACTTTGACTTTCCGCTCTTGCCAGCGGCAACCTTCCTCAAGATTGAGTTTAGCATCTTGCCAGTCCTTGTGGGCTTGGTGGTGATGGATTTGCCTGCCGCTCTAGGGATTCTTTTGCTTCGATCGCTCTTGAAGTTGCTTCTGAATAGCCAGGGAGTGAATACCTACATTGGCTTGCCAATGAATGTCGTAGCTCTGGGAGTTTTTGTTATCGCTTTTGGTTTGATTTGGAAAAAGGAACGCAGCACCCTTCGTTTCCTACTAGCATCTCTAGCGGGAACTATTGGATTGACTTCTGCGATGTTGGTTCTCAACTATGTTTATGCGGTTCCTTTGTACGCGCAGTTTGCCAACTTTGATATTAGAGAAATTATAGGACTTTCTAACTACTTGATGACCATGGTTTTACCTTTTAACCTGATTGAAGGTTTAATCTTTGCCGTTTCATTCTGGTTGTTATACGTCCTCTTGAAACCAACCTTAAAACATTATGAGAGATAAACAAACATTTTTAATGAAGGGCAGTTTTGCCCTTTTACTTTTCGTCCTTCTTGGCTATATGGTTAAGTTCTATCCTGAAACGCTGGTCGGTTTTGATCAACCTCTTCAGACTGCCCTTCGTGGGGACTTGCCAGATTATTTGACAGTTCTATTCCGTGCCCTTACGCATTTGATTGATATCCCAGTAATCATCACCTGGGTTGCCATCGCAGCCTTTATCTTTTATCGTAAGCAGTGGAAGATAGAAAGCTACTTCATGGCAGGTAATCTAGCCTTAGCCGGTCTTTTAATCGTGACCTTTAAAAACATCTACCAGCGCCCACGGCCAGCTATTTTACACTTGGTAGAGGAGAAGGGATTTTCCTTCCCAAGTGGGCATTCTCTTGCAGTGACACTGATGGTAGGTACTTTGATTGTCATTCTCAGTCAACGAATTAAAAATCCAGTCTGGAGAAAAATCGTACAAATCGTTCTTGGGTTCTACCTAGTCAGTGTACTGGTGTCAAGGGTCTATCTGGGAGTTCACTATCCATCAGACGTTCTTGCCAGTTTCTGTGTAGGTTTGGGAGTCTTGTTTATTGAATTTCCTTTTTATGACAAGCTTCGCTTCCAATGGCGATTTAAAGGTAAGCAGAAGTGAGTATCAAATTCCCTTGAGGAGAAAGAAATGAAAGTCAATATAACAGATCTCCATCCGACTCAACTATACTTATCAGAAAAGAAGTTACAAGATATCCAGATACTTTATCAGTCGGTAGAAATAATCAATGTTGCTCCAATCAGTGTTCTTGCATTCGGAGACTGCTTGTTAATTACAGATGGGCATCACAGGGCTTATCAGGCTTTATTGGCAGGTAGGAATACGATTTCTGCTGAGTGGGATAGAGATGGTGGCGACGAACTGTATCATCTCTATGCGCAAGCTTGCGAGGAAAGAAAGATTTACTCTGTCTTTGATTTAAAAGACCGTATCCTAGCTCAAGATGAGTATGAAGCAAAATGGTATAACTGGTGTGATGGTTTTAATCAAGCAGCAACTCTTTTATTGAAAAGGAAAGCAGATGAAACAGACCCTGCAAATAGGTGATGCATTGTGTCTTGTTCCTTTTTATACTGAAATTAGTCTAATCTAACTTGTTTTTTAACTAAAAATCTGATAAACTAAGTAGTAATTGAATAGGAATCCGCAAGACTAGTAACTCAAGGGAAGTATATCAGGGAGGAGAGCCGTGACTGCAAGCTCTCTATATGAAAGCTGGGTGAATTCACTTGCGCATGGATTTAGAAATGAAGGTCTGACTTGTCAGATGAAAACGGATGGTACCGCGTGTCAACGCTCCGAGTGGAGTTTTTGGCATGTGGTTTTCTTTTTATCTGTTAAGTGACTGATGGAGGAATTATGTCAACTATTGAAGAACAATTAAAAGCGCTTCGTGAAGAAACGCTAGCTAGCTTGAAGCAGATTACTGCTGAAAATGAAAAAGAGATGCAAGATTTGCGTGTCTCTGTCCTTGGTAAAAAAGGGTCGCTTACGGAGATTCTCAAAGGGATGAAAGATGTTTCTGCTGAGATGCGTCCAATCATTGGAAAACACGTTAATGAAGCGCGCGATGTCTTGACAGCTGCTTTTGAAGAAACAGCTAAGCTCTTGGAAGAAAAGAAAGTCGCAGCTCAACTGGCTAGCGAGAGTATTGATGTGACGCTTCCAGGTCGTCCAGTTGCAACTGGTCACCGTCACGTCTTGACACAAACCAGTGAAGAAATCGAAGATATCTTCATCGGTATGGGTTACCAAGTCGTGGATGGTTTTGAAGTGGAGCAAGACTACTACAACTTTGAGCGTATGAATCTTCCAAAAGATCACCCAGCCCGTGATATGCAGGACACTTTCTACATCACAGAAGAAATCTTGCTTCGTACTCACACGTCTCCTGTTCAGGCGCGTGCAATGGATGCTCATGATTTCTCTAAAGGTCCTTTGAAAATGATCTCACCAGGGCGTGTGTTCCGTCGTGATACGGACGATGCGACCCACAGTCACCAATTCCACCAAATCGAAGGCTTGGTTGTTGGGAAAAATATCTCTATGGCAGACCTTCAAGGAACGCTTCAATTGATTGTTCAAAAGATGTTTGGTGAAGAGCGCCAAATTCGTTTGCGTCCATCTTATTTCCCATTCACAGAGCCATCTGTTGAGGTGGATGTTTCCTGTTTCAAGTGTGGTGGAGAAGGCTGTAACGTATGTAAGAAAACAGGTTGGATCGAAATTATGGGTGCCGGTATGGTTCACCCACGTGTCCTTGAAATGAGTGGAATCGATGCGACTGTTTACTCTGGATTTGCCTTTGGTCTTGGTCAAGAGCGCGTAGCCATGCTTCGTTACGGAATCAATGATATCCGTGGGTTCTACCAAGGCGATGTCCGCTTCTCAGAACAGTTTAAATAATGATTAGAAAAGTAGAAAAGGCCGATGTTGGGGTGTTGGCCAAAATTGCCAAACAAACCTTTCGTGAAACATTTGCTCATGATAATACGGAAGAGCAGTTACAGGAATACTTTGAAGAGGCTTATAGTCTGAGAGTTTTGTCAACTGAGTTGGAAAATCCTGACTCCGAAACCTATTTCATTATGCATGAAGAGGAGATAGCTGGTTTTCTCAAAGTCAACTGGGGAAATGCTCAAACTGAGAGAGAATTAGAGAACGCTTTTGAAATTCAACGCCTCTATGTGCTACAAAAATTTCAAGGATTTGGACTAGGTAAGCAACTGTTTGAACTCGCTCTTGAACTTGCTACCAAAAATAGTTTTTCCTGGGCTTGGCTAGGTGTTTGGGAGCATAATACAAAAGCTCAAGCATTTTATAATCGATATGGTTTTGAAAAATTTAGCTAACATAGTTTTATGGTAGGGAAAAAAGTAGATACGGATTGGTTACTGAAAAAGAAATTAAGGTAAGAAGAGGATTCTTCTATTGAAATGATAGGAAAGGAAAAAACTAGAGTGGCAACTGTCATTCTGGAGAACTAAATTATGCTTGTATCTTATAAATGGTTAAAAGAATTGGTGGACATTGATGTGCCATCACAAGAGTTGGCTGAGAAAATGTCAACTACAGGGATCGAGGTAGAAGGTGTCGAATCACCGGCTGCCGGTCTCTCAAAAATTGTCGTCGGTGAGGTTTTGTCTTGCGAAGATGTGCCAGAAACTCACTTGCATGTCTGTCAGGTTAACGTTGGCGAAGAAGAAGCCCGTCAAATCGTTTGTGGTGCCCCAAATGTGCGTGCTGGTATCAAGGTCATGGTGGCACTTCCGGGAGCTCGTATTGCTGATAATTACAAGATTAAAAAAGGGAAAATCCGTGGCTTGGAGTCACTTGGAATGATTTGTTCCCTTGGTGAATTAGGAATTTCTGACTCAGTTGTACCGAAGGAATTCGCAGATGGTATTCAAATCTTGCCTCAAGATGCTGTTCCTGGGGATGAAGTCTTTTCTTACCTAGACTTGGATGATGAAATCATAGAACTTTCCATCACTCCAAACCGTGCAGACGCTCTTTCTATGCGTGGTGTGGCTCACGAAGTGGCAGCCATCTATGACAAGGTAGTTAACTTCAAAGAATTTACCTTAACAGAAACTGACCAAGCCGCTGCAGATGCTCTTTCTGTAGGAATTGAGACAGACAAGGCGCCTTACTATGCTGCCCGTATCTTGGACAATGTGACCATCGCACCAAGTCCACAATGGTTGCAAAACCTTCTCATGAACGAAGGAATCCGTCCCATCAATAACGTAGTAGACGTAACAAACTACATCCTGCTTTACTTTGGTCAACCTATGCATGCCTTTGACTTGGATACCTTTGAAGGCACTGACATCCGTGTGCGTGAAGCGCGTGCTGGTGAAAAATTGGTGACCTTGGACGGTGAAGAACGCGAGTTGGAAACAAATGACTTAGTCATCACTGTCGCAGACAAACCAGCAGCTCTTGCAGGTGTCATGGGCGGTCAAGCAACAGAAATATCTGAAAATTCTAGTCGTGTCGTCCTTGAAGCTGCCGTTTTCAATGGTAAATCCATCCGCAAGACTAGCGGACGCCTTAACCTTCGTTCTGAGTCATCTTCTCGCTTTGAAAAAGGCATCAATGTGACAACTGTTAATGAAGCTCTTGATGCGGCAGCTAGCATGATTGCTGAACTTGCAGGTGCGACGGTGCGTAAAGGTATCGTTTCAGCGGGAGCGCTTGATACTTCTGATGTGGAAGTCTCTTCGACTCTTGCAGACGTTAACCGCGTCCTTGGTACGGAGCTTTCATATGCTGATGTGGAAGATGTCTTCCGTCGTCTTGGCTTTGGCCTTTCTGGCAATGCAGAATCATTTACAGTCAGCGTACCCCGTCGTCGTTGGGATATCACCATCGAAGCGGACCTCTTTGAAGAAATCGCTCGTATCTATGGTTACGATCGTTTGCCAACTAGTCTTCCAAAAGATGACGGTACAGCTGGTGAATTGACTGCGACACAAAAACTACGCCGTCAAGTTCGTACTATTGCCGAAGGAGCAGGTTTGACAGAAATCATCACCTATGCTCTGACAACGCCTGAAAAAGCAGTTGAGTTCACAGCTCAACCAAGTAACCTTACAGAACTCATGTGGCCAATGACAGTGGACCGTTCTGTCCTCCGTCAAAATATGGTCTCAGGTATCCTTGATACCGTTGCCTACAACGTGGCTCGTAAGAACAAAAACTTGGCTCTTTACGAGATTGGAAAAGTCTTTGAACAAACAGGCAATCCAAAAGAAGATCTACCAAACGAGATCAACAGCTTTGCCTTTGCCTTAATCGGATTGGTTGCAGAAAAAGATTTCCAAACGGCAGCAGTTCCAGTTGATTTCTTCTATGCTAAGGGAATCTTAGAAGCGCTCTTTACTCGCTTGGGACTTGAAGTGACCTATACAGCAACATCTGAAATCGCTAGCCTTCACCCAGGCCGTACAGCCGTGATCTCACTCGGCGACCAAGTTCTTGGTTTTCTTGGCCAAGTGCATCCAGTCACTGCCAAAGCCTACGATATTCCAGAAACTTATGTAGCGGAGCTCAACCTTTCAGCCATTGAAGCTGCCCTTCAACCTGCTGCTCCATTTGTGGAAATCACCAAATTCCCAGCAGTCAGTCGTGACGTGGCCCTACTCCTCAAGGCAGAAGTCACTCACCAAGAAGTTGTAGACGCTATCCAAGCTGCTGGCGTGAAACGTTTGACAGATATCAAACTCTTTGACGTCTTCTCAGGCGAAAAATTGGGACTTGGTATGAAGTCAATGGCTTACAGCCTGACCTTCCAAAATCCAGAAGATAGCTTAACAGACGAAGAAGTCGCACGCTACATGGAAAAAATCCAAGCATCACTCGAAGAAAAAGTGAATGCAGAAGTGCGTTAACTCATCAATTCATCCTTCGGGGTGGATTTTTGCTTTTCAAAATGACAATTCAGGATCAAAAATGGACAATTGAGGAGTAAGAGCATCTGTATGCACTTTAATGGGCTATAATTGTTCTATCACTTAGGCACTTAAGACCCTTAGGGGACGTAGTTTTTAAGCTGGGATGGACAAGATAAAAATGTACATAAATCCTTGTAAAGGCTATCAAAAAGGAGTATAATAAGTGCAACATATTTCGGAGGTGGAAAATGCTAGAAGTAAGAAATCTAGAGAAAAGTTTCGGTTCCAAGCAAGTCTTGTTTGGTGTCGATTTTCAGGCAAGTCCAGGACGAATTTTGGGACTGGTCGGAAAAAATGGTGCTGGGAAAACAACGATTTTCCACAGTATGTTGAAATTTTTGGACTATCAAGGAGAGATCAGTCTGGATGGGCAGGAGATTCGTCAGGAGACCTACGCTCGGATTGGCTATCTGCCTGAGGAACGCAGTCTTATGCCCAAGCTGACAGTCCTTGAGCAAGTTCGCTACTTGGCGACTCTAAAGGGCATGGATGCTAAGGAGGTCAAGGAAAAACTCCCTCAATGGATGGAGAAACTGGAAGTGAAAGGAAAGCTGACTGATAAAATCAAGAGCCTCTCCAAAGGGAATCAGCAGAAAATTCAGCTCATTATCACTCTGATCCATGAGCCAGACTTGATTATCCTGGATGAGCCTTTTAGTGGTTTGGATCCAGTCAATACCGAGTTGCTCAAACAAGTCATCTTGAAAGAGAAAGAGCGCGGTGCAATCATTATCTTTTCTGACCATGTCATGACCAATGTTGAGGAACTTTGCGATGATATCCTGATGATTCGTGATGGCCGTGTGGTCTTGCATGGACCGGTTCAGGATGTCCGTAATCAATACGGGAAAACACGTCTCTTTGTTTCAAGTGAACGAAGCAAGGAAGAATTGGAAAATCTTCCTCACGTCAAACAAGTGAGCTTGACCAAGCAGGGCAGTTGGAAATTGATCCTCGATGATGAGAGTGCTGGAAGGGAACTCTTCCCCATCCTTACTCAAGGTCAATATATCGCGACCTTTGACCAACAGGCTCCAACAATCGATGAAATCTTTAAACTAGAATCAGGGGTGGAAGTATGAGAAATATGTGGGTTGTAATGAAGGAAACCTATCTTCGACATGTCAAGTCGTGGAGTTTCTTCTTTATGGTGATTTCGCCGTTCCTCTTTTTAGCCTTATCTGTAGGAATTGGCTATCTCCAAGGGTCTTCTATGGCCAAGAATAGCAAGATAGCAGTAGTAACAACGGTACCATCTGTGGAAGAAGGGCTCAAGGGTACCAATGGTATCAACTTTGATTATAAGGATGAAGCCAGTGCCCAAGCTGCTATCAAGGATGAGAAAATCAAGGGTTATCTAACCATTGACCAAGAGGACAGCGTCCTCAAGGCTGTCTATCACGGTGAAACTTCTCTTGAAAGTGGCATCAAACTAGCAGTAACCAATAAGCTAAATGAACTGCAATACCAACTCAATCGCTCAGCAGCCAATTTGTCTCAAGAACAGGAAAAACGCTTGAGTCAAACCGTTGACTTTACTGAGAAGATTGATGAATCCAAGGAAAACAAAAAAATTGTTCAAACCATTGCGGCCGCAGGGCTTGGTTTCTTCCTTTATATGATTTTGATTACTTATGCTAGCGTCACTGCTCAGGAAGTGGCTAGCGAGAAAGGAACCAAAATCATGGAGGTGGTCTTTTCTAGTATCCGAGCTAGTCATTATTTCTACGCTCGCATGCTGGCTCTGCTTCTTGTGATTTTGACTCATATTGGCATTTACGTCGTGGGTGGACTGGCTGCCATTCTGCTCTTTAAAGATATCCCTATCTTGGCACAATCTGGTATTTTAAACCACTTGGGAGAGGCCTTCTCGCTCAATACCTTATTGTTTGTCTTGGTTAGTCTCTTTATGTACGTTGTTTTAGCAGCCTTTCTAGGATCTATGGTTTCTCGCCCTGAGGATTCAGGAAAGGCCTTGTCGCCATTGATGATCTTGATTATAGCAGGATTTGTCGGTGTGACCTCTCTAGGTGCTGCTGGGGACAATTTAGTTCTGAAAATTGGTTCTTATATTCCTTTCATCTCGACCTTCTTTATGCCATTTAGAGCTATAAATGGGTATGCAAGTGATCTGGAAGCTTGGATTTCGCTTGCCATAACGGTTGTTTTTGCGGTCACTGCGACAGCCTTTATCGGACGCATGTATGCTAGTCTAGTCCTTCAAACGGATGATTTGGGAATCTGGAAAACCTTTAAACGTGCCTTAGCTTACAAATAGGAGAGCCTCGCAAAAGCGAGGTTTTTCTAGATGTTAAACGCCAAAATCGGCAAAAATATTTTTCATATCTATTGACTTTTAGTAGTAAAATTTGGTATGATAGTAGACGGTATTGTTTACCCCATTTGTAAGGCCCCGGAACCTTTCAAATACCCCGCGGACCGGAACATCCGCCCTGTAAACAAAAACGATATTCATATAGGAGAAATCATGAACAAAACTACATTCATGGCTAAACCAGGCCAAGTAGAACGCAAATGGTACGTTGTTGACGCAACTGATGTACCTCTTGGACGCCTTTCAGCAGTTGTTGCTAGCGTACTTCGCGGAAAAAACAAACCAACATTCACACCACACACTGATACAGGTGACTTCGTAATCGTTATCAATGCTGAAAAAGTTAAATTGACTGGTAAAAAAGCAACTGATAAGATCTACTACACTCACTCAAACCACCCAGGTGGATTGAAACAAATCTCTGCTGGTGAACTTCGTTCTAAAAATGCAGTACGTTTGATCGAAAAATCAGTTAAAGGTATGCTTCCACACAATACTCTTGGCCGCGCTCAAGGTATGAAATTGAAAGTATTCGTTGGAGCTGAGCACACTCACGCTGCACAACAACCAGAAGTTCTTGATATTTCAGGACTTATCTAAGGAAAGGAACAATAAAGTATGTCACAAGCACAATATGCAGGTACTGGACGTCGTAAAAACGCTGTTGCACGCGTTCGCCTTGTTCCAGGAACTGGTAAAATCACTGTTAACAAAAAAGATGTTGAAGAGTACATCCCACACGCTGACCTTCGTCTTGTTATCAACCAACCATTTGCAGTTACTTCAACTGTAGGTTCATACGACGTTTTCGTTAACGTTGTAGGTGGTGGATACGCTGGTCAATCAGGAGCTATCCGTCACGGTATCGCTCGTGCCCTTCTTCAAGTAGACCCAGACTTCCGCGATTCATTGAAACGCGCAGGACTTCTTACACGTGATTCACGTAAAGTTGAACGTAAGAAACCAGGTCTTAAGAAAGCTCGTAAAGCATCACAATTTAGTAAACGTTAATCAATACGATTATATCAACGTTTCAAAGCACTTTGCAAAGATTTTGCAAAGTGCTTTTTTGTCGATTTTTGAGCTAGAATAGCATTGTGATAACCTTCTGATAACCTCTTCAAAATTTTAAAAATCATAATTCTATTTTGCTTTATTGAGATAATCTGCAAATTTGTCAATAGAGTTTTTCTCACCAGTTTTTGTGGTGTGAGTATAGACATCTAATGTCATCTGACTGCTTGCATGACCGAGACGTTTTGATGTATTAGAAGGATCGATCCCAATTTCAGACATAAGTGTTGCATGTGTATGTCTAAACCCATGTGGGCTAATTGGTTTTAATTTATGCTTTTTAATAATTCGATTCAGTACGTTATTAATGTAATCAGCATGCAAAGGTTCAATTTTGTCATTACTTGATATGTAAGAGAACATATATTCGTTACTAATATTCAGCTTTGTAAGAGGAAACTGAGATTGTTCTTTCAGATAGAAATTTCTCCATTGCTTAATAATCTCGATTGTCTCATCATCAAGATAGATTGTACGAACTGAAGATTCATTCTTTGTACTCTTTTCAATCGCTTTACCGTCAATTCTTCCTAGACTTTTATCTATGTTCAATAGATTGCTGTCAAAGTTAATATCAGCCCATTTTAAAGCGTATAACTCCCCTTTTCGTAGTCCACTAAATGCAAGCAGTCTAAATAAAGCAAAATGTTTAAATGGTTCAGTTTCTTTCACTATATCAAGGAAATGATGTAATTCCTCCAGAGACCAAAAATTATCTGATTTAGTTTTTTTGATTTTAGGCATGATAACATTCTTCATTGGATTCCGATCAATGTAGTTCATGCTGATTGCAAAATCAAAAATTTTTGAGGTATAGGATTTTATCTGTTTGATATTTTTGAAAGTCTGAGATTTTTGTGTAATAAAGTTTTGACAGTCTAAAGGACTGATTTGGTCAATAAATTTATCGCCAAATATTGGTAGAATATGTATTCGATAGATATTCTTAGTTTGGGAAGAAGTTGTTTCTTCAACGGTCCCAACATAAGCCTTAAACCATTCTTGATGAAGTTCTTTATAAGTGACTTTGGGGTTAGGTTTGTCGGTATTTACTGTGGGGGCAACGACACCAGCTTCTAAACGAGCTTCGTACAATTTTGCCTCTTTTTTGGTTTTGAATCCTCTCTTTAAGTGCCTTTTTTTCTTTCCATAAGCATCTAAGCCAATGTAAAAGCTGACATAGTATAGGATTCCTTTTTTTGTTTTGTATTTGTGTATAGACATTTTTTCTCCGTATCTAAGTTTTCGGAGCTTATGTAATTGAGAAATGAGTGTCTATCTATTTTTTCTATCTTCTTGGCGGATAGCGTATTCGTCTGTTTTAATCCAGCTCTGCCAAACTTTAGAATCTTTATTTTGGTGATTCATATAGTCTATAAACTCAGACATAAAACGTTTGTTTTTCTCAGCTAGGTATTCTGAGAATATATGACGAAATTCATCTGAAAAACTATCATCAAGTGGTAGTGTTAATGCCCTTTCGCCAAATTCGATACTTTTCTTTAACTTCTCCATATCGCTTTTAAAAGGTGTCACAGAACCAATTTTAGATGTTTTGAAACTATCTGTAACAATTTTAAGATTTGATGGAGCGTGTGGGTTGCTATCAAGTCCCATAATGTAAGCGACGGAAACATTAAAGTATTTTGCCAATTTTTCAGCATTATCTTTTTTAGGTTTGCGTATTCCTTGATTGTATCCAGAAAGTGTAGGATAGGCTATATTTGTAGCTTCGCTAATTTCTGTCAATTTTTTTCCGCTATTTTCTATCAGTTTAGTAATATGATTCGTCATAAGAACCTCCTTTTTATCATTATAACACATTTTATTCTTTTTGAATAAAAAAGCTTGACAAAAATTCAAAAAGGATATATAATTCAAAATGAATAACAAATTAAATGGTTTCGGAGCTTATTTAATTTAGAAATGAGGTGTTAATTTATGTCGGAAACTACTTTAGTTGTCCAGCTTCCTAAAGAATTAGAGAAGCAATTACGTGCTCACTATGATGAGATGATTTCAAATGCTGTAGCAAGAGTATTTGAAGATAAAGAACTTTATAAACCCATGGTTCGTATGTCAGGTTTGTCTAGGTGGTTAGATGTATCTACGACAACAATCCAAAAATGGACGAAAGAAGGAATGCCAACCATGGTGATTGATGGAGTGACTTTATACGATAAAAGAGCAGTAACACGATGGTTGAAGCAATATGAAAGATAGGTACTAGTATGAATGGTGTTCAGTGGATCAAGATAACAACAGATATATTTGATGATGAAAAAATTCAGCTAATAGAATCAATGCCAGAAGGAGATACTCTTATTGTAATATGGTTTAAAATTCTGGTGCTTGCAGGAAAGCAAAATAATAGTGGCATATTAAGTCTAGGGAACAAGGTTTATTACACAGAAGAGATGCTTTCAACAGTGTTTAGACGAAAGGCTACATCTGTAAAATTAGCTCTCAGTATATTTGAAGAATTTGGCATGATAGAAATCATAGATGGCGCTATTACCATTCCAAAATGGGAGAAACATCAGAATATAGATGGACTAGAAAAGATTAGGAAACAAACTAGGGAACGTGTTGCTCGTCATAGACAAAAACAAAAAGCACTAATTACAGGCGAGCCACAACTCGTTTTAGACTGTAACGTTACAGTAACGGATGAAAATGATATTGTAACGCAAGAGATTAAGAACAAGAGTAAGAATAAGAAAGAGATTGAGAATATACTGGATAATAGTTCTAGAAAACCTGAAACTTATATTCCACCCAAATATTATTCTTTGTTAGAATCCATTTCTTATAAGTACAATGATAGATTTTTATATCCTAACAATTACACTTTAACACATGCTCAGAAGATGAAGATAGGCGAGTATTTAGCTAGTGGATATGTAACTAGTGATGAAGTCATTAGCATGATTGAACGGATTCCTGAGGATACGGTTTCTCCTTTGGCGTATTTATTTAAGTCTATGGAGAATTTAAAGCAGGAACGGATGTTGGAGTGCAAAGCAATTGCTCATGAAAATGCCAGAAAGAAGTATATGATAAATGAGTAGATATCGGACTGTTCTAAAGAAATGTTATATCACTGAAGAGCAAAATGAAATAGTGAATAACTTAATTGAAATGACAAACCATCTAAGTTTTTCCTCTTATGCTAGAAAAATGTTGTTTAAACGTTCGCCAATTTATCTTCAATTTGATTTTGAATCTTATCATGACTTTATATTTCAAGTTAGAAGGATTATCAACAACTTACGTCAGTTAGAAAGAATAGCAGAACAAAGTGAAGATTTCGATAATGTAAGGATATTTCACTGCTGTGTTGAGATGATGATAGGATATGAAAAGAAGACAAGCAAACAAGTGAAAGAACTTGTGAAACGACTAAATAAGAAAACGAGGTGATAAGATTATGAGAATAAAATTGGTGTTGAAACAGGTATTTTTGACAGAAGAAGAAAATAAAAAATTAAATGATTGTATGAGGAAGGAAAATATTTGTAATTTTTCTGAGTTTGCTAGAAAAAAATTAATCCGAACAGATTTGAACATTCATAAAGTCTCTTTTGAAGGTTTAGTTCCATTAACAGAAGAGTTGGAACAAGTCGGAAAGAATATCAATTCTATAGCCCGTCTTGCAACTGTAGTGGGAAAAATAAGCTATGAAAACAAAATGGATATGTCTATTTTGATGCAAAAAATAGTTAATGTGATGGAGGAAAAAGATGTTTATTTTCAAAAGTAATATGGATAAGGATTTTGATCAGATATGCGAATACATATTGAAATTAAAGCGAGCAGAATTATTTCTTCATGGAATTAAACAACAAGATAAAACGAAGGCTCGTTTGTATCATGCGATGCTGGAATACTATGATGCTAACCATAAAAAAGAAAGACATATGAGGATTTTAAAATAAGGAAACGCTGTTAAATTTTGCAGCGTTTTTTATATATCTTCTTAAAATATTTGTACACACAAATGACAGTCAAATTGATTTTTGGGATTATTTTATCGAGAAGGAAAGATTTATCATAATATGACTTTGCGAGCTCAGAGTCTGTATACACACACTCCTAAAATCACCCCCAAAATTTGTATACACACAGTGTATGTACTTTTGGGATGATTTGAATTTTGGGGAATCCCCAAACCCCTTTAGATTAAGAGATGAAATCTTTCTATTAAATCGAATAATGGAAATTGATATTAAGATTAAGGGACATGCTTTTACTAATGGATTTTTAGCAATAATTTATATGTTTATTGAAGAGGATTGATGTTATAATTGGACATTCATACTCTTTTTTTATAGAATGAAACTAAACCAACTAGATTTAGTAGAAAGTGTTAAAACATTGCTTCGTTGTTATAAGTAAAAGATTACAATAGGAGGTAAACTATGTATAAACCAGAAAAACTGAAGGCTCGGAGAAAAGAATTAAAACTAACACAGAGTGAAATTGCAGAGCAACTTGGGATTAGTTTTCAGGCTTACTCGGCTTGGGAACGTGGAGTCAAGAAACCGTCCAAGGAGAAGGTTGCTCAGCTAGAGAACATTTTAAAAGTACCAAAAGGATATTTTACTCAAACCGAGATTGTCCGTCTTTATAATAGCTTATCTAACAAAGGGAAGGAAAAGGTTGTTCTTTATGCTCGCAATCTGGCTCAAGAGGAACAAGCCCAGAAAGTGTCGACCATGCCAGTCCAGCTCTACGAGTACCGTGTCTACGAACGTATGTCAGCAGGGATCGGGGCTTCGGTCTACGATAATCAGAATTTTGATACAGTTTACTTTAATGAGGAGTTGGCCCATGATTTTGCATCCTGGGTGTCTGGGGACTCCATGGAACCTAAATATCAAAATGGTTCAGTGGCTCTGATTCGAGAGACAGTGTTTGACTATGATGGGGCAGTTTATGCAGTGGTTTGCAACAACCAGACCTATATCAAACGGGTTTATCGAGAGGAAGATGGCCTGCGTCTGGTCTCTATCAATCCTAAATATAAGGACATTTTCATTTCCTATGAAGAAGATCCTCGGATTGTAGGGATTATCGTTGGGAATTTTGTGCCGATAGATGGTTAAAACTGTCTATGACTTTCATTTTGGTATAATATTTTGTATGAAATGAAGCTGTAGGAGTTTTTATTGTAAATAGTAAATATTATAAGCATGGAGAATAATTAGGATGTTAAGAAAAAATAAGAAACCTGATTTTATCAAATTAGTTTATTTTGATGAAGTTTCAGCAACTGATTTGGTGTACTTTAAGTTTGGTGGTAACTTAGTTGAACAGAGTGATCAAAATAAAGAAAAATCGAATAGTGCAACAGTTGGTGGAGAAACATCGGGTAAAATTGGAAGTAGATTTTTTAATTTATTTAATGTAGAGGCTGGTATTGAGTTTAAAGAAAATTTTAATAAAGTAGATGGGAAAATTGTTAGACAAGTAGTTACTAATACGGTAGTTACAGATTATCTGAATTTATTTAATCAAAAAGATTACAAAGATTCAATATATGTATTTGATTCTTTAAGATTAAGTGCTTATCCGAACTCATTATCTCAATTTAAACTTAAAGCACCTTATCTAAGCCTTGCAAAAGGGGCTATGAAAATTGATGAAAATTTAGAATTAGATATAGCTACATTGGACTCATCTATGTCTCAAATTAAAGGATATTATGAGCTTGTAGGTAAAGATTTGAAGAATAAAGATATAGTACTTAGATTCAATTTGTCTGCATTTCGAAATAACTATTCTTTAGGGGATGTTGTTCAGATGGATTTGACTTTCCATGCGATAAAAGTTGGGAAGATTAATTTAAATGCTTTAAATTATTCGGAGGAATTTTCACTTGAGAACGTGACTGAACCAAATGCTTTTTCATTAGATGAGGTCAATAATTTTGAAGTAGAAGTTTACGATGTAATATTAGCGGGTGTACCAAATGGTTAATAACATTACAATATTTTATGGGTCGAAGAAAAAGTTTATTGAGCTTCTTCCGAAAGAGTATGTTAGTATAAGTGAGTTAGCGATGGAATCGGATCGACAAAGACGTATGCATATACATAGAGTCGAAGGGCAGACTGTAGAAAATATAAATCCTCCTGAACTGTACAAAAATGTTATAGGGTGGTCGGATGAATATGCAAGATTGTCAGAGAATACAATGAGTTCATTTACACATTTTATATGTGAATTTCAAATAGAAGATATCTTTTTGCAAAATCCTCCTACATCAGTAGTTAAACAAATAAATTCGATTGTAGATGACGATAATTTAGTTATACTAAACCAAGAATATAAGGTAATTTCTGATAATAATCTTCTCAAAATTTCTAAGGAATATAATTTGAAAATACTCGGACAGGAATCTGTCCGAGATAGATTAATTACTAATCTATACAAACTTTCTGGAGGATATACGAAAGAAAAACCAATTGTAATATTGCTTTACGGTCCGCCAGGTGTAGGTAAAACAGAAACTGCAAAATTAATTGCTGATATGTTAGGAGAAAAACTATTTAGAAAGCAGTTTTCAATGTTTCAAAACTCCTCTTTTAGTACGTATGTTTTCGGCGGTGCTCATAATGAAGAATCTCTTGCACGAGATTTACTTGAAAGAGAAAGTAATGTTATACTGTTTGATGAGTTTGATAAGCCCAATAATATTTTTTTTAGTGCATTTTATCAGTTGTTTGATGAAGGTATTTTTGAAGATAAGAATTATAAAGTCAATTTACAAAAAAGTATAATTTTTTTGACTTCTAATTTTATCAGTGAATCGGAAATAAAAAATAGTATAGGAGAGGCGATGTATACTAGGTTAGATGCACTTATAGAATTTTCTCAATTATCTGAGGATGCTTCTCAAAAGATTTTTGAAGAAAAGCTAAAGAAGAGATTAGGCTCTTTGTCCGACAGTGACAGAGTACTTGTTACATCATCTAAACAATTTGAAAAATTTACATTAAATAGTAATTACTTTAAAAATGTAAGAGCCATAGATAAGTATATTGACGATTATGTCTTTTATCAATTAGTAAAACAGAAATTTTTATAGTTGAGTATCTAAATCTTCAAATCTATTTAAAAAAACAAAAATAGGCTTACCATTTAAATGTAGCCTATTTTGTTTTTTAATTGTAATTAGTTTGAATTTATTGCTTCCATAACCTTTAGAGCTACCGCTTTAGCTAGTAAAGGAGGGACAGCGTTCCCAACTTGTGTAAATTGTGGAGTCTCTTGAGAACGTTTATCACCACCAGTTGTTCTTTTGCCGAGAAATTCAAAACTATCATCAAAAGATTGTAACCGAGCCATTTCTCGAACAGTCAGTACTCTGTCGAAGTAAGGATGAATATAATCATCGGGTAAAGTAACAATAGTAGGTGAAACAGTTTCGGGATTAAGTCTTGTTCGAATTGATTTTCTAGTTAAGATTGCTTCTCCAATTTTATCCGAAATTTCACCTTTAACAAGTAGATTATGAAATGTGTCTGAATTGTATTCTTGATTCAATAGCGGATATACTTTTTCCCAAAAAATAGTTGCATTTTCAATACTAGTATTAAGTCGATTTGCAAGTGATTTTAGAACATTTTTGAATTCAGATTTATTATTTGTTAAGCTAGATAGAATAGCTAATTGACGATTGGAAAAGTGTAACCAGCGACTAGTGTTGAATCTTTTGTCAAATAAATTTAAATTTAAGAGTGTATCATGTATAACTTGAGAATTAACATCTAGATTAACTTGAAAGAGGCTCTCATTAAATAGCTCTGGACAAGTATCACGGAGGTTGATTCCTTCTTCCTTAAGACGATTCATTACAGCACGTGTATTTTCTCCAGGTTTATACAAAGAAAATCTCTGAGACACAATTATATCGTGTTTGGACTCCTCCATATTTGTGATATGTTTTCTTGAGATAGTGGTACCTGTTACTGTGGGAGTTTCTCCTTTGATTCTATGGTTGGCAAAGTCAGATAAATCCCTTTTACAGTCACTGTATAAACCATCTAAAGCCTGTTTTACAGTTACTTCAGGTGTGTCATTTCGGTCAGGATATTCAATTGGATGGACATCATTTCTGTATGCTAAGAATACTACTCGATTGCGTTGTTGAGGGACAGCAAAATCAGCTGAATTTAAGACTTGGACATCAAGTAGGATATAGCCGAGTTCATTTAGTTCTTCTTCTAGAATTTCTTTCACCAATCTTTGCCCTAAATACGATTCATCTCTAACTACGCTAGGAAAATCTAACATTTGCATGTCAAGAATACCAGTTACATTCTCCATTACAACATATTTTGGACAAATATCTCGAATAATTCGTAGATACTCATGAAAGAGCATGTTTCTAGGATCGCTTGCGTCTCTTTTACCGAGACGACTGAAACCTTGACAAGGTGGACCACCAAAAATGACATCCACATCTCCAGACTTGAAGATATGGCCATAACGTAATTTATTGATTGTTTCAAAAATACGCTCTGATGTTAGTTCTTTAATATCTGCTAGTTCAAAATGTGTGTCAATTCCTTCTTTTATACCAAGTTGTTTATGTCGATTGACGTAAGTTTCTTGAACCATGGGACTTCTATCACTTGAAAAAAGAATATTGAAACCGGCCTGCAAGATACCTTCACTAAATCCACCAGCACCGCAGAACAAATCTATTGCATATGGCATTATTTAACTTCTCACTTTCTTTCTAATATTATATCAAAAATTAGTTATCAAGTCCAGGGTGAACTATTAAGTTATCACTGTACTTATATATTCGAAAAATAGGATTAATTGTAGATAAGGATTTTTATTAGAATCTGTTAAATAGATGATATAATCCATATTTTTTACCACAAAAAAGACAACTTAACCGAATGTAAAATGTTTTAAAATTGGTAAAATGTAGTCACAAATCACCTGAGGTATATACATGGAAATTGCTATACAAAATCTTAATCGAATTAGATATGCAAAGAGTCTAACTTATAACGAACTAGCTAAAATGACAGGATATTCAAAAAATTCAATTCAGAAACTATTTTCCTATAGGAATGTAAGTAAATGCCGTTTGGATATCGTTGTTGCGGTTTGTATGGCGTTAGATATTGACTTTCCATCGATATTTAAAAGAGGAGTTGTAGATACCGACAGTCAGAAGCCACTTCCTTATAAAAAATTTGAGAAAAAATCGAGTACAGAATTTTATTTGAATAATTTTGTTAATAGAGTACGTTTTCTAAATAGTAATGGAACAAATTATTCTATAAAAACAATAAGTGGGGTGAGTGAATCAACAATTAGTGATTTATTGAATTCTAAAACGAAAAATCCTAGGTTAGAAACCTTATTAAAAATAGCGAAAGGACTAGATGTTTCAGTGGATGAAATATTTAGATAGGTATTAATATGTTGTTTGAACCATACCAAGATGAACTTGAAGTTATTGAACGAATTCACAAGTATAATGAAAAAGAATATACAATTATTAGATTAACAAAGACGATGCTGGACAAAGGTATAATCGACGCAAATGTATTTGTTCAAGATATTTTGAAAAAATATAGTTTGATGGATTATTCAGAACTTGATAAAGGTGATAAAAAGAAACTTCCTTCAAGGTTGTATGTTGGAGATAATGAATTTCAAACTGTAATGTCTTGTTATAGGGCTAAAACTCGTGGAGATGAGAGATTTTGGATATGCGGTGCTTCATTTAAGAAACATTTTTTAACAGGTGATTTAGTCTATATAACTTCAAATCCAAGTAATAATAGTGTAATTGTCATAAATGTTACTAGAGGAGTACTAAGTGACGATACTCTAATACAAATCTTTGGTAATGATAAGATTAAAGATGCTCTATCAAGGTTGATTCCAAAAGTAAGGGAGATTGCCTCTAAAGGATACCATCCGAATTCAAAAGGAGCAGGTAAAGTAGTTCCTAAAGATGCAGGAGATACACTTGAAAAGTTACTTTCAATTGAGACTAATAATAGTCCAAAGGCTGATTTTGAAGGATTAGTTGAACTAAAATCAAAAACAGCCAAAACTTTGGATACATTATTTACTTTACGTCCAAAATTTGATGGCACACCAGTTGCTGATTTTGAACCTAACGATCGTAGTCGTGTTTCTGCATTTGCGAGATTATATGGTTATGAATCTGATAAGCATCCAGACATGAATAGTCTTTATATCACAATTGGATCAGAGAGTGCACCGCAAAATAACCAAGGCTTCTTCTTAGCTGTAAATGAAAATGATAGAACTGTAGAAATTAGGAAGTATAAAAATGGTTCGTCTCATAGAGCTGCTTACTGGAATTTTGATGATTTAGAAAGTGAACTTCATCAGAAACATCCTGCAACGCTTTGGGTAAAAGCGGAAATTCGAATGAATGGGGACACCGCTGAGTTTAAGTATATTGAAGCAGAGCTAACTCGCTCTCCTCAATTTATGACATTTATTTCGTTAATTAAGTTAGGAGTTGTAACCTATGATTGGCGTGGATATATATCTAAAGAAGGTAAGTACGTAGGGAAAAATCATGGGAATGCTTGGCGAGTGAAGAATAAGCAACGTAATCAGTTGTTTGGTAGTTCAGAAAGAATAGAGCTATTAAAGTAGAAATTAAAATTATTTAAAAAATATGAAATATTTCTGTCTTTGAGATTATTGATTATATTCTGATTCCGGACATGAAAGAAATACACGATTTTAGTGAAGAATGTTGAAATTGAGAGATAAAACTCGTGTACCACAAGTTATTTAAAGTTTTTGATTGTCTATTCCTCAACTACATAAGCTCCGAAAACTAAAAAGTGATAACCCTTTGATAACCTCTCGATTTTTAAAAGGGTTATATATGTAAAGATTGAGAATTTATCTCTTAAAATTACTTGATTTTAGTGATAATTTACCATAAATATCATAATGTAGAAAAAACCAGGTCTTAAGAAAGCTCGTAAAGCATCACAATTTAGTAAACGTTAATCAATACGATTATATCAACGTTTCAAAGCACTTCATGGTTCACACCATGGGGTGTTTTTTGTTTTTCTCATCTTCTCACGGCATTGCCCATGTGGTATAATGAGACAAGGATTGTTCCTCATTTCAGACGAGTTTATGGAATTCAGGATAAGTTAGCAGGGTGAGATGAGTATTTCTGTCAGTCTCCTATACATCTGTTAACAGCTATCCAAAATAAAAGGAGATTGTAGATTGGTTTTATTAGTATTAGTGCTTTTGGGTTTGCCCATTCTAATCTTAAAAAGGAGACAGAAAACTGCTAAAAAATCTGAAGGAAACGTCAAGAAAAGAAATTGGCTATTAATAGGTTGCTTATCCATAGTGATCCCAATCGTAATCTTCACAGTGTTCAGTCCAATTTTTGCTCTAATGGATATGTGGGGGCTATTTGCCCATGCAAGTCGAACTGAACTTGAGCAAGCTGTGCATCGTTCTTATCAAAATTACGATCTTACAGGACAGTTTGAGTTAGAAAAATACGAGAAAAACTATACAAGCGTGGGAGGATTTATAATCCATGGTACCTACAGTGAAAATATAGCCGGAAAAACCTATCAGGTTAAAACTCGATTTAAATACTATACTCGCTTTTCGGAAAATAAAACATATAGAAAGACAGATGCAGAGGTTGATTACAAGAATTATAAAAAAATTTATGATGTTTTCCCAGAACTAGCCTATTTAGGGATTGAGGTTAGTCCAGGCACCAGCGAATTTTTAAAAACACTGGACAGTTCAATCAAAGATTCTAAACTACCTGATTTGAAGTATCAAGGTATTGGTTTTGAATTTAATAACCAATCTGATAATATCTATCTTTATAATGAAATATTAGAGGAAAATCAAAGCAAGGGCCAAGCTCTGCAAGGAATGTACCCAATGGATGCTCAATCTCTTTTCCAAAAAGAGATTTTTATACCGACATTTGAATTTCAGTATTTCGTTCCAAAAGAAAAAAGAGATCTCTTGTATGATGACTATCTTAAAGAGCTTGAAGCACTTATGAAGGAATTTTTTGCCAACCAACCTTTATCAAGAGGTCTTTATGCTGTAAAAATTGCTAAATATAATGAGGATAAACTTGTCAATGATAGTGGTCTATACTATGTGAGGATTGATAATCGTCAAGTTGTAAAGCTGTTGCAAAAATTAGAGTAGGAGTCGCTAGGTCTAGTCTAGTTTTTTGTGAAAGAGGCATTTTATGGAGTGCCAATTTACCAGCTCTTGTATAAGGAGGGGACGAATTTATTTGACAATGTGAAAATTCCTGCGGAAAACTCAGTAGATGGACAGGAGCATATTGTCAATAGTCAGGAAGAGTTTATTAAATACTATCGTAATAAGGAAAAAGGGGAACCTAAAGCGAGAATGTAAACTCTATCTAACAATATTTTACCTAGGAAGAGAAGGTTTGGGCTATTCCTAAGATGACGGACTTTTAGGGGATTGGCAGGCGGATGGAGAAACTGGGGATTTTTTCCATCAGAGAATTGGCCACCAGTAATCCAGACCAGCTACAGAAAGCTCTCGGTCAGGCTGGCCTGCGTTTGTGGTTTCATGCTAATGGGATTGATGAAAGCAATGTTCATAAGCCCTATAAAGCCAAGTCTCAGGGATTAGGAAATTCTCAAATTTTGCCGAGAGACTATGTAAAGCTACGGGATATCGAAATTATTCTCCGAGAAATGGCGGAGCAGATGGCTATTAGGCTGAGAAGGGCGGGCAAGAAAACAACCCTTGTCTCTATCTATGTCGGTTTCTCTAAACAGGAGGTCAGGTCGTCTATTCACACACAAATGAAGGTCGAACCGACCAATAATACAGCTAGCTGTCTTAACAGATTATGTTTTGAAGTTATTTCATAATAAATACACTTCTGGAGCGGTCAGAAGTGTCGGAGTCAACTATTCAGGATTTGTAGACGAGTCCTTTGGTTTGATTTCCCTCTTTGATGATGTTGACAAGTTAGAAAAAGAAGAAAGGCTCCAGACGGCTATTGATGCCATTCGGGAACAATTTGGTTTTACCTCCCTCTTAAAGGCCAATGCACTGGAAGAAACCTCTAGGAGTCTTGCTAGAAGCAAGCTGATTGGGGGGCATTCTGCTGGAGGATTAGATGGTTTAAAATGATTGATCGTTCTTATTTACCCTTTCAATCTGCGCGTGACTATCAAGATCCAGGGATGCAGAAGTGGATGGGCTTTTTCCTCTCAGAGCATACTAGTTCGCTCGGTGCAGAAAAAAATCGTGTGGCTTTTTCGACGAGTTTGAATTCAGTTGAGAAGTTACTCTTGCTTTCGCAGCTTTATGTCGGGCAACTAAAGGGATACTTTGTAGTCAAGGAAAGAAAGCAAAAAACAATGATCATCGGGGAGGTGAGCGAATTATCACCTCAAACTCTATCTATTAGGACAAGTGAGAGCTATAGGCGGCTGGTAGAGATAACGGATGTGCTCGAAATTCGACTGTGGGAGGAGGGAGTTTATGACTAGAAAAGAGTTATATGAAAACAAACTGCAGATGGATTATTTTTCAGATGCCTATATTCGTTTTGAAGAGGATTTCCCAAAATACTCTGCCATGAATGTGCCCTTGACTTTTTTGATCGATGATATCCTACGAACCATGGCGATGAATCAGAAGAACTACTTTGTCTTAAACAAGGAAAATGCCAAGGATGGACGGGAGCGTCGGTTTTGTTTTAAGATTGCGACGGAAAAAGAGTGTCCTAGAAATCGGACTTATATATACGCTGGAGTCGAGAATACTGATCAACAGCTCTATTTTAGTTGAAAGAATACGTTTTAAAAAGAAATTAGAGTATTTTTGGGAGGAACTTTTGGATGGTTTGGGGGTCTGTTTTGGAAGAGAAGCGCTCAAGGACTTGTCCATCTCGGTCAATGAGAAACTTAGCAAAATTCCATTCGATTCGTTTTCCTAGCGGGCCAGATTTCTGGTCTTTTAGCCAAACATAAAGAGGATCTGCTTCCTTGCCGTTGACCTTGATCTTGGCAAAGCGAGGGAAAGTTGTCTGATAGTGTAGGCTGCAGAAGTTATTGATTTCCTCTGCGCTGCCGGGTGCTTGTCCCATAAATTGATTGCAAGGGAAATCTAAGATTTCAAAGCCCTGATCTTGATAGCGTTCATAGAGTTCTTGAAGTCCCTGGTACTGGGGCGTTAAACCACATCCAGTAGCAGTGTTGACAATCAAGAGAATTTTACCACGATAGCTCTCTAGGGGAGTCGCTTGGTTATTTTGGTTTAAAACGGAAAAATCATGTATACTGGTCATTTTTCTATATTTTCCTTATGCGTTACTGGTTCAGATTGTTTTACCTCGTGTTCCGATAAAAAGGCGTAGGTCATGGTTCCAAAGATGGCACCAATACCCAATCCCAAGACTAGTAAAGGGAGCGTTTTATCGAACTGGGAGAGATTGTCCCAAAAGGTATCGAGGGGAAGATGCTGAACAAAGAGTTTATGAAAGATTAGTAAGAGGAAGAGACCAAGCTGAATGCTGAGGAATACACCCCAACTACGAACTTTGATTTGGCTTTTGCGGTAGCTTTTATGATGGATTTCGGACGGGTCATCCTTGTCCAAATGTAAGTTGCGAACTGCTAGTCTCGCCCTAGATGAGAGGACGAAGATAAGTCCAAAATAGAGGTAGGGCATGGCATCTCGAACCAACTCTATGAAGCGTCCAAATAGGAGATAGAACAAGAAGAGTAGGAGGGAGGAGTATACGATTTGGATCAAGGCACGGGCACAAGCCTTGTAAATCATCTCTTGACGGCATTCATCAAAAGGCCCTTGTATGTGAAAGAATAGTTTGAGTAAGCGAGTGGTGAAATCTTCTTTTTTCATGGGAGTAATCTCCTAATTGAGCGATTTTTGATTGACTTCTTTAAAGAGTTGATAGAGAGTATGGAAGTAAACCAAACTAAAAATGATACAGATTATTAGAAATACCAGGTATCTCCAATCCATAGGATTTGTTAAAAGTTGTGGAAAGGATACGAGGATAAAACAGAGAGATGCGTTTAGAAGACGTATTTTTTTTGATTGGATTTTCTGGAATCTCTGTCCCTTGTTCAATACAGGAAGGAATAAAAGAAAGATAATCAAGAAAGGATGCTCAATATGTCCAGAAAGTAGGAAAAAGGTAACAAAGATACTGATAAAAACATGACTGATCAGTAGTTTAGCTAGTGATTTCATAAGGCGCCTCCTAGTCGTCTTCTTGGTCTTTCTTTGCTTTTTGAATGCGAAGAGAGACAACAATTTGCATCATCAGTCCAAAAAAGAACGCTCCCAGTATAGTTTTTAAAATATGTTTTGAATTCAGAAGAGAACTGATGAAATTTGGATTTTCACTTGTTAGAGTATCGATGAGTGGCATTATAAAAAATATCGCTATGCCATAGATCAGACCGGCTCTTAGACCAGGGAAATGTAGCTGTTTGCTTTCTTTTTGACTCAGCATTTCGGGATCAATGGCTGTGATACCTGTTTTCTTGGTTTGGGAGACCACATAGAGGGCAGCTACTATCGAAATGCCAAACACCACGAGAGGATAGCCGATAGCGACAATTTGCGGATATTTATAAGCAAGGACAAAGGGAATAAGATTACCTAAAGTCATGAGGTAAAAGAGAATCACAAAGATTTTATTTCCAATGCGGTCAGCTTCGCGTCGTTTGTGTTCATCAAGTGGTCCTGAAATGCCATAAATGCGTTTGATCAGTTTTTCAGTGAGAGTTTCTTTTTTCATGAGTTGGCTCCTTTTTTAAAAATTGTCCTCCCAAAAGAGACTGTTGAGGTCAGTTTGGAGGCTACGGGCGAGATTGAGACAAAGTTCCAAAGTAGGATTGTACTTGTCGTTTTCAATCATGTTGATGGTCTGTCTCGAGACACCGATATCTTTGGCGAGCTCGAGCTGGGAAATGCCTAGTTCCTTGCGGAATTCTTTGACACGATTCATCTGTTCTCCTTTCTGATATGTCGTATATATTTGACCACATTATATTCTTTCAGGAGGAAAGTGTCAAGTATATACGACATTTTTTTGAGAATTTTTTTCGAAGGTCTTTAGCTTTGTCTGACAAGTGCAAGCTGGTCAGATTTGTGGTAAAATAGATAAGATATGACAAAAGAATTTCATCATGTAACGGTCTTGCTTCATGAAACGATTGATATGCTTGACGTAAAACCTGACGGTATCTACGTTGATGCGACTTTGGGCGGAGCAGGCCATAGCGAATATTTATTAAGTAAATTGAGCGAAAAAGGGCATCTCTATGCCTTTGACCAGGACCAGAATGCCATTGACAATGCGCAAAAACGGTTGGCACCCTATATCGAAAAAGGGATGGTAACCTTTATCAAGGATAACTTCCGTCATTTGCAGGCACGTTTGCAGGAGGCTGGTGTCCAGGAAATTGATGGAATTTGTTATGACTTGGGAGTGTCCAGTCCTCAGCTGGATCAGCGTGAACGTGGTTTTTCTTATAAAAAGGATGCGCCACTGGATATGCGGATGAATCAGGAAGCTAGTCTGACGGCCTATGAGGTGGTCAATCATTATGACTATCATGACCTGGTTCGGATCTTTTTCAAGTATGGTGAGGATAAATTCTCTAAACAGATTGCTCGCAAGATTGAGCAAGCGCGTGAGGTGAAACCCATCGAGACGACGACTGAGTTGGCAGAAATTATCAAGTCAGCCAAGCCTGCCAAGGAGCTCAAGAAAAAGGGACACCCTGCCAAGCAGATTTTCCAGGCTATCCGAATCGAAGTCAATGATGAGCTGGGCGCTGCAGATGAATCCATCCAGCAGGCCATGGACATGCTGGCTTTGGATGGTAGAATCTCGGTCATTACCTTCCATTCGCTGGAAGACCGCTTGACCAAGCAATTATTCAAAGAAGCTTCAACAGTGGAAGTTCCGAAAGGCTTGCCCTTCATTCCAGATGACCTTAAGCCTAAGATGGAATTGGTATCCCGCAAGCCAATCTTGCCAAGTGCTGAAGAGCTAGAAGCTAACAATCGTTCGCATTCAGCCAAGTTGCGCGTGGCCAGAAAAATTCATAAGTAAGAGGAAAAACATGGCAGAAAGAATCGAAAAAACAAGCCAGTTATTGCAAACGAAGTTTAAAGGTTTTTCACGTGTGGAAAAGACCTTCTATGTTTCGATTGCTGCAACAATGATTATCCTGGCAATTAGCGTTGTGTTTATGCAGACCAAGCTATTACAAGTTCAGAATGAATTGACCAAGGTCAATGCTCAAATCGAAGAAAAGAAAACCGAGCTAGACGATGCCAAGCAAGAGGTCAATGAATTGATTCGTTCAGAACGTTTGAAAGAGATTGCAAACTCCAAGGATTTGCAGCTGAATAACGAAAATATCCGAGCAGCGGAGTAAGAAATGAAACAGTGGAAAGAAAAAATCATCCGTTATGCCGTTCGTAATCGTAAATCTCCAGAAGAAAACCGCCGAAGAGTAGGGAAAAGCCTGAGTTTATTGGCTGTCATACTCTTCGCTGTCTTTTTGGTCAACTTTGCGGTCATTATCGGAACGGGTAAAAAATTTGGTAAGGACTTGGTTCAAGAAGCAAACAAGGTCCATCAAACAACCAAGACGATTCCTGCAAAACGGGGAACCATCTACGATCGAAATGGTGTTCCTATCGCTGAAGATGCGACATCTTATAATATCTATGCCGTTATTGACAAGACCTACAAGTCAGCAACAGGCAAAATTCTCTATGTAGAGGATTCTCAATTTAATAAGGTAGCTGAAATTTTCCATAAGTATCTGGATATGGAGGAGTCCTATGTCAAAGAACAGCTTTCTCAGCCAGATCTAAAACAGGTATCCTTTGGTACCAAGGGAAATGGGATCACCTATGCCAATATGATGGCTATTAAAAATGACCTCAAAACTGCTGGTGTGGAGGGGATAGACTTTACAACTAGCCCTAACCGCAGTTATCCCAATGGACAGTTTGCTTCATCCTTTATCGGACTCGCACAACTCCATGAAAATGAGGATGGCACCAAACGTTTGATTGGGACATCAGGGATGGAAAGCTCCTTGAATAATATCCTTGCGGGGACTGATGGAATCATCACCTATGAAAAGGATCGCCTAGGGAATATTGTTCCTGGAACGGAGCAAGCCTCACAACAAACGGTAGATGGAAAAGATGTCTACACGACTATTTCCAGCCCTTTGCAATCCTTTATGGAAACCCAGATGGATCTCTTCCAGGAAAAGGTAAAGGGCAAGTATATGACGGCTACCTTGGTTAGCGCCAAGACGGGGGAAATCCTCGCTACGACCCAACGGCCGACCTTCAATGCAGATACCAAGGATGGCATCACAAAAGACTTTGTCTGGCGTGATATCCTTTATCAAAGCAACTATGAACCAGGATCAACCATGAAGGTGATGATGTTGGCTTCAGCCATTGATAACAATACCTTCCCTGGTGGCGAATCCTTTAACAGTAGTGAATTGAAAATAGCAGATGCGACTATTCGAGACTGGGACGTCAATGAAGGGTTGACCAGTGGTGGTACCATGACCTTCTCTCAAGGTTTTGCCCACTCAAGTAACATCGGGATGACCTTGCTTGAGCAAAAGATGGGAGATGCAACCTGGCTGGACTATCTTAACCGCTTTAAGTTTGGGGTGCCAACTCGTTTTGGTCTGGCAGATGAGTACACAGGTCAATTACCTGCGGATAACATTGTCAATATTGCTCAAAGTTCATTTGGTCAAGGGATTTCTGTTACCCAGACCCAGATGCTTCGTGCTTTTACAGCTATTGCCAACGATGGGGTTATGTTGGAGCCGAAATTTATCAGTGCTATCTATGATCCAAATGACCAGTCTGTCCGTAAGTCTCAGAAGGAAATTGTTGGAAATCCTGTGTCAAAAGCGGCTGCATCCTCTACTCGAGACCACATGGTCATGGTCGGAACAGATCCTGTCTACGGTACCATGTACAATCATCGTACAGGAATGCCAACTGTCAATGTCCCAGGTCAGAATATTGCCCTAAAATCAGGGACTGCTCAGATTGCCGATGAGAAAAATGGAGGTTACCTGACAGGTGAAACCAACTATATCTTCTCTGTTGTGTCGATGCATCCTGCAGAAAATCCTGACTTTATCCTCTATGTGACAGTGCAACAGCCAGAGCATTATTCAGGTATTCAGCTTGGGGAGTTTGCCAATCCAATTCTTGAGCGAGCTTCTGCTATGAAAGAATCCCTCAATCTTCAGTCAACTTCCAAGAACCTGGATCAGGTCAGCAAGACAACAAGCTATGCTATGCCAGCTACCAAAGACTTTACTCCGGGTGACCTAGCAGAGGAATTGCGTCGTAACCTTGTCCAACCAATCGTTATCGGAACAGGAACCAAGATCAAGGAACTCTCGGTTTCTGAAGGATATAATTTGGAAGCCAATCAGCAGATCTTGATTCTGTCAGATAAGGTCGAAGAAATGCCTGATATGTACGGCTGGACAGATGAAAATGTGCAAACATTTGCCAAATGGCTGAATATAGAAGTCGAGTGGGAAGGTAGTGGCAAAACGGTCAAGAAACAAAGTGTCCGTGCCAATACGGCCCTCAAAGACATTAAAAAAATGAAAATAACTTTAGGAGATTAAGATGATTAGTTCCATTAGTGCTGGAGTCCTAGCCTTTCTATTGACCTTGATAGGTATTCCAGCCTTTATCCGATTTTATCGAAAAGCACAGATTACGGGACAGCAGATGCACGAGGATGTCAAACAACACCAAGCTAAAGCTGGGACTCCAACCATGGGAGGTATTGTCTTCCTTATTGTTGCAGTTGTTGTGAGCTTCCTTGTCGCTCTCTTTACCCAACAATTGACAAACAATGTAGGCATGATTTTGTTTATCTTGGTTTTATATGGTTTGGTAGGCTTTTTGGATGATTTTCTCAAGGTCTTTCGCAAGATCAACGAAGGCTTAAATCCCAAGCAAAAACTTGCTCTCCAGCTGCTTGGAGGAGTGATTTTCTACCTCTTTTATGAGCGTGGTGGCGACATGCTCTCAGTTTTTGGCTACCAAGTGCACCTGGGTATTTTCTATATTTTCTTTGCCCTTTTCTGGCTAGTTGGCTTTTCAAATGCGGTGAATCTGACTGATGGGATCGACGGCTTAGCAAGTATTTCAGTGGTGATTAGCTTATCGGCCTACGGTGTGATTGCTTATATGCAAAATCAACTGGATATCCTTCTTGTGATTCTTGCCATGATTGGTGGTTTGCTAGGTTTCTTCGTCTTTAACCATAAGCCTGCTAAGGTCTTTATGGGTGATGTTGGAAGTTTGGCTCTAGGTGGGATGCTGGCAGCTATTTCTATGGCTCTCCACCAAGAATGGACTCTTTTACTGATTGGGATTATCTATGTTTTTGAGACAAGCTCTGTTATGATGCAGGTTACCTACTTCAAACTTAGTGGTGGAAAGCGTATTTTCCGTATGACACCTGTCCATCACCATTTTGAGCTTGGAGGATTCTCAGGCAAGGGCAATCCTTGGAGCGAGTGGAAGGTTGACTTCTTCTTTTGGGGAGTTGGGCTTCTAGCAAGTCTCTTGACCCTAACTATCCTATATCTACTGTAAACATAACTTTTGATTAAAAAATAAAACAGGGTGAAGGTGATCTTCATCCTGTTTTTGTGTGCTTAAAAATTAGTTGGAGTCATCCTTTCTTCCTTTTAACATAAAAGTGGCTGTGAGGGCTAGGCTGAGGCCTGCTAAGAAAAGGAGTGGGTTGGACGCTTCTTCTGTTGCTGGAAGTTGTTCTTTAGGAGAATGATTTCCAGCTTTAGCAAGGCTAGGACTGGCTGAAAGGTCTTCAGCGCTGTGTGCTAAGGTTTGTACATCTGAACCACTTGGTTTTTTCTCTGTGTTAGAGCTTGTTCCAGCAACTTGATAGACGACAGCATAGGTACTGAAATGACTAGTGATGAATTCTGCCTTTCCATCTCGAACGTCGAAATCAAGGGTTTGCAATTCCTTGGTCGGAGTGAGGTAGTAGACCTTTTCGACGCTAGCTGAAATAGGTAAGCGAACCAAGACAGCGCCTTTTGGCTGTACGCTATGATCTGTTGGATTTTTAAGTTGTAGGTCGTAAGCATCATAGGTCTTGCCAAAGAGTTCTTGAGCTAGGACGCGTCGGCTAGAGATGTGAGAGATTCCTTCTAAGTCGGTAGCTCCACCGATAATTTCGACACCCGTCTTTTTATCTTTCAAGGTGCGCAACTGATACTCAGGTCGGGTGAGGGTTGGAGTAGCCTGATCTCCACTAGTTCCGATAGCGCCAGTGTACTCAGGTTTTTCAACAGTAGGGGCTTCCTCTTGCTCAACAGTCCCGATAGGTTCGGTGTATTCAGGTTTTTCAACAGTAGGCGGCTCTTCTTGCCCTACGGTTCCAATAGGTTCGGTGTATTCAGGTTTTTCAACAGTAGGCGGCTCTTCTTGCCCTGCGGTTCCAATAGGTTCGGTGTATTTCGGAATTTCTACTATAGGAGCTTCTTGTTCTCCTGCAGTACCGATAGGTTTGGTATATTCTGGAATTTCAACAGTAGGTGGCTCTTCTTGCCCTGCGGTTCCGATAGGCTCAGTGTATTCAGGGATTTCAACAGTAGGTGCTGTCAGACTGGTTACACGGCCAGGGAAATGTTCAAAGGTAATGACGTCCCCTTTTTGAGTTGCTAGTTGGATGCGATTATCTTTAAGCACAGTTGCTTTGACAGGTTTGCCATTGACCTTGATCTGACTGGCTTCGATATTTGGATAATCTACAACCAGGTCTCCACCGACATTTGAAAGGAAGGACAAGCTTTGCAGGTTTTTATCTTTCCACTTCATGCTAACTTCAAAGTTTCCTCGAGCAACCAAGCCAGAAACTTGACCGTCTTTCCAGGCATCTGGAAGGGCTGGCAGTGGGGCGATATAGCCAGTGTGTGATTGGAGGAGCATTTCTGCCATCCCGCTGGTTGCTCCAAAGTTGCCGTCGATTTGGAAAGGCGCGTGCGTATCCCAAAGATTTTCTAGGGTTGAATACTTGAGCTGTTCAGCGAGCAAGCGATGGGCGCGGTTACCGTCCAGCAAACGAGCCCAGAGGTTGATTTTATTGGCCTTAGACCAACCAGTACCACCATCTCCACGGTGGTTGAGGGTAGCACGCGCAGCCTCTAGGTATTCAGCCTGGTCCTTGCTAAAGAGCGTACCTGGGAAGAGACCAACTAGATGGGAAACGTGGCGGTGATGATTTTCAATCCCTTCATTGGTAAATTGCGGACTGTCCTCCTCGTACCATTCCTTGATGCGTCCCTCTTTGTTGATGTGAAGCGGTTTGAGTTTGTCAAATTTAGTCTTGACCTCTGTGACTAAGTCTTGGTCGACATTCAGATGGTTGGCGACTTCCATGTAGTCGTGGAATAGCTGCCAGACTAGCGATTGGTCAAAGGTATTTCCGATGGTAATGGTCCCGTGTTCTGGTGAGTAGGATGGAGAAGACACCCAACGGTCACTGGCCTGGTCATAGTGCAAGAAGGAGTTCCAGAACTTAGCGGTTTCCTTCAACATTGGATAAATCTTTTCTTTGAGATAGGTCTCATCCTTGGTGAACTTATAATAGTCATAGACGTTCTGCATCATCCAAGCATTAGCAGCTGGAGACCAACCCCAATAGTAATTCCAGCCTGGAGTAGTCCAACCAAACGGTGTCGCCTGGGTGTGGACCAGCCAACCATTTTCTTGTCCGTCTTTGGATTCGATACCAGCGTATTCCTTGGCAGCGATACGACCATAATAGCGCATGTCATCAATGTAATTGATCATTGGCTTGGCTGTTTCAGCAAGGTTGCTCATGTAGGCTGGCCAATAGTTCATTTGCAAATTGACATTGAGGTGGTAGTCAGCGTTCCAGGGTGGATTGTCTACAGCATTCCAGACTCCTTGGAGGTTGGCAGGCAGGGCATCTGTCCGATCACGAGACGAACTGATGAGTAGATATCGACCGTATTGGAAGAAGAGTTCTTCCAATTTTTGCCCTTTTTCTGGGTTATAGCCTTGAAGGGCCTCTTTTGTCGTTTGGGCAGTCTTGTTTCTACCTAGGTTTAGTTTAACGCGGTTAAAGAGACTTTGATAGTCCTTGATATGGGCCTTTTTAAGTGTTTCGTAGTCTTTGGCCTTAGCTGCTTCGACAATCCCTTTAACTGTTTTTTCGAGGTCAATGTCTTTTCTATAGTTGGTTTTTGGATTCTGAGCAAAGTTGGTCTTGGCACTGAGATAGAGGGTCGCATAACTTGCGCCTGTAACGGTTAGTGTCTCATCCTGAACAGTCACCTTTCCGTCCGTTTTAATTCCTAGATAGGATGCAAATTTGAGACCGTTATCTTTGACAGTTCCCTTTAGAAGGATTCCATTTGCATCTGTAGTGACATGACCGTTCTTATAGTTGGAATATTCCCAAGAGTAGTTGCCATTAGCAAGCAGGTCTTCTGTCAAACTGTTCCAAAGGGTAAAGTCAAGTGTCTTGTTTCCTTTTTTGGTCAAGTGGGTCACAGTGACATCATCAGGGTAACTGGAGAAAGTTTCGCGTTTGAAGGTGGTCCCATCTTGGGTGTAAGAAGTGGTCGTAGTGGCTTCAGTGATGTCTAGATTACGATGATAATCAGTTACAGTATCTAACCCTTTCTTCTGGTTATTAAAGACCATGAAGATATCACCAAAGGCTAGGTAACGTCCATACTGGGCGTTGTTTGGTCCAACTAGATTTTGTTCAGCTAGCTGTTTTGCTTTTTGGCGGTCACCAGCTTCGAGGGCTTTACGTATCTCTGCTAAGACCTTGTAGCGATCCTTGTAGTTTCCTCCGTTATAGTCGGTGCTATCGGGTTGTGGTCCTCCAGACCAGAGGGTCTTTTCGTTGTACTGGATTCTTTCTTCACCAATTAGGCCAAATACCTTGGCTCCCATTTCTCCGTTTCCGACAGGGAGGGCTTGCTTTTCCCATCCATCATAGGAGGGAGCTGTTGGCTGATCGTAGTTGAGTTGATAGTTTTCTTGCTTTGTCACAGGCTGATCTGCTTTTTCAGGTTCCTTATTTTCTATAGCTTCTACAATGGCTTCTTCACTAGCTTGACTATTTGTCGTCTGAGTCTCCTCAGCTGGCTTGCTTTCGGAAACTACTGGACTCTCTGATAGAGACGGATTTGTAGTTTCAGTCGCTTCAGCTGCTTTGGGTTCGCTATCAGGCTTAGTGATAGCTTCGACAGAGGTTGGTTCAGTTTGCTTGACCTCAACACTGTCTGCGGCTACAGTATGGTTGACTAGAAAAACAGCCCCCAGTAAAACAGAAGCAGTCCCAACCGTCAGCTTGCGGATGCTATAGCGACAGGATTTCTCCCAAAAGTGTTTTTTCATAAAACCCTCCTTTGTTTATTAGAAACCGCTTACATTTTATGAAGCAGTTCCGTTTATTTTGTTTCTATTTATCTCCTCCCCTCCCATTCTAATGGTCGTTTAGCATTTGTCAAGAGCTTTTCAGCAAGATGCATATTTGCTGTTGTTTTTTCTTAAAATAGTAGAATAAGTAGCAAGCAGTCCCTCTTTTCCAACTATCAACTAGATCATTTACTACTAAAAACAGTTGAGAGTATCCCCAACTGTAAGTGTTTATTTTGGATGTCTTTTGGCAAAGTCAACAAAGTGAAATTTTTCTAATTTATGGCGACTTTCGGTGAATTGAAACTGGCGCCCGTCTTGGAGATAGACTTTTGACTTGATTGAAACGACATAAGGGTCTTTGCCAATGTCCATGAGAATCTTGTCTCGGTCACCCGTGTGGTCAATGGTGATTTCCTTCTGAGCATAATCAATAAGGAGTTTGAGGTCGTCCTCTATATACGAGTAGATAGACTGCTCAGCGATTTGGCGAGTGAGATTTGGGACCAGTTCCATATCCAGATAGTCCGTATCCAGAACCGATACCAGATCATCTACCACACGCTGGCGGACCACCTTCCAAACCATCCGAAACTCTGGAAAGCCGGTTATCAGTGAGGATTTTTTATCGATAATGATCTTGTCTAGACTGACGACGTTGGTTTTAGAGCGAAGGCCAAGTTCCTGGACTAGCTCTTGGTAGCTGGTTAGGTTGGAGACAGGGAAATTGACCGTTTCTTCTTTGACGACTTGGGAACCTTGCCCCCTTATCTTTTTGATTAATCCTTCCTCTTGGAGGAGGGACAGAGCTTTTCGGACGGTGTCACGGCTCACCTGATACTGATTCATGAGTTCGTGTTCACTAGGGAGGAAATCTCCGATAGCGTAAGTTTCGTTTTGAATGGTTTTTTGGATTTGCTTAAATAGTTGTTGGTATTTCTTCATTTTGCTTCCTTAAATGAGTTTTGAGTCTTATTCTATACATACTTGTATCTATTTTACCATATAAGTGCTAGAAAATATCCAAAAATATCCTCTTTTTATCACAAACAAGTTGCGTACAAGTTTGGTATCGTTTACAATAGAACTATCAAGTCAAGCTTGCTTTGACAAATATAAGGAGAATCAAATGGGAAAATTTGAACAAGAAGCTAAAGATCTGCTTCAGGCGATCGGAGGCAAGGAGAATGTCACTGCTGTCACCCACTGTGCGACACGGATGCGTTTTGTTCTCGGAGACGAAAAGAAGGCCAATGTCAAGGTCATCGAGTCGATTCCAGCCGTCAAAGGGACCTTTACAAATGCGGGTCAATTTCAGGTGATTATTGGGAATGACGTGCCGATTTTTTATAATGATTTTACAGCTGTTTCAGGCATTGAGGGTGTCTCCAAAGAAGCAGCCAAGTCGGCAGCTAAGAGCAATCAAAACGTGGTCCAACGTGTCATGACCACTCTGGCGGAAATCTTTACTCCGATTATTCCAGCCTTGATTGTTGGTGGTTTGATCCTCGGTTTCCGTAATGTCTTGGAAGGTGTTCATTGGTCGATGTTGGATGGCAAGACCATCACAGAATCCTCTCAGTTTTGGGCAGGGGTTAATCACTTCCTCTGGTTGCCTGGTGAAGCGATCTTCCAGTTCTTACCAGTAGGGATTACCTGGTCTGTCTCTCGTAAGATGGGAACCAGTCAAATCTTGGGAATTGTTCTCGGGATCTGTTTGGTTTCGCCACAGTTGCTCAATGCCTATGCAGTTGCCTCAACACCTGCATCAGAAATCGCAGCCAACTGGGTTTGGAATTTTGGTTATTTTACTGTTAATCGTATCGGTTATCAGGCTCAAGTTATCCCAGCCTTGCTTGCAGGTTTGAGTCTGTCTTATCTTGAAATTTTCTGGCGCAAGCATATCCCAGAAGTGATTTCGATGATTTTTGTACCTTTCTTGTCATTGATTCCAGCCTTGATTTTGGCTCACACTGTTTTGGGACCAATCGGTTGGACAATTGGGCAAGGACTCTCAGCAGTTGTCTTGGCAGGTTTAACTGGTCCAGTTAAATGGCTCTTCGGTGCGGTTTTTGGCGCCCTCTACGCTCCATTTGTCATCACAGGTTTGCACCATATGACCAATGCCATCGACACACAATTGATTGCGGATGCTGGTGGGACTGCTCTCTGGCCAATGATTGCTCTTTCTAATATTGCTCAAGGTTCTGCTGTATTTGCCTATTATTTCATGCATCGTCATGATGAGCGTGAGGCTCAGGTTTCACTTCCTGCAACTATTTCAGCCTATCTCGGTGTTACAGAACCAGCCCTCTTTGGGGTCAATGTCAAATACATCTATCCATTTGTAGCTGGGATGATTGGTTCGGCCCTTGCCGGCATGTTGTCCGTTACATTTAATGTAACGGCGGCTTCTATCGGTATCGGTGGTTTGCCGGGTATCCTCTCTATTCAACCTCAATACATGCTGCCGTTTGCAGGAACTATGTTAGTTGCTATTGTTGTTCCAATGCTCTTGACTTTCTTCTTCCGTAAGGCAGGCTTCTTTACAAAAACAGAGGACGATACAGCCTTACAGGCAGAATTCGTTGCCCAAGAAGAGGCAGAATTTGTCAGTCATGAACCAGTAACCCTTGCTCCAGTAGAAATTGTCAGCCCACTTGCTGGTCAAGTGAAAGAATTGAGTCAAGCGACGGACCCTGTTTTTGCATCAGGTGTTATGGGACAAGGTCTAGTCATTGAACCAAGCCAAGGTGAGTTGACTTCTCCAGTCAATGGGACAGTAACGGTTCTTTTCCCTACTAAGCATGCCATCGGTATCGTCTCTGATGAGGGGGTAGAATTGCTCATTCACATCGGTATGGATACAGTAGGTCTTGATGGCAAAGGGTTTGAAAGTCTTGTAGCCCAAGGAGACCACGTCACAGTTAGTCAGAAATTGATTCGTTTTGATATAGATGTCATTAAGGCTGCAGGTCTCGTGACAGAAACTCCAGTTATCATCACGAACCAAGATGCTTATACAGCGACTATCACTGGAACTTATCCAACAACTATCCAAGCTGGGGAAGCTCTCATGGTCGCTACACGAATCTAATTAAAATAGCACAAACAGGGAAGGAACATCAGGTTCCTCCCTTTTATCAGAAAAGGAGAAACAGATGACACTTGATAAAAGAAAAGTAGTCTATCAAATCTATCCAAAATCATACAAAGACACCACTGGAAATGGTATTGGGGATTTCCGTGGAATTATCGAAAAAATCCCCTATATAGCCAAACTGGGCGTGGATATGGTCTGGCTCAATCCGTTCTATCCAAGCCCCCAACGGGATAATGGCTACGATATTTCAGATTATATTTCAGTGGATCCTCTTTTTGGTGATATGGCTGATTTTGAAGAAATGGTGCGTGTCGGTAAAGAACACAAGATTGACTTTATGCTGGATATGGTGCTCAATCATTGCTCGACAGAACACGAATGGTTTCAGAAAGCCCTAGCTGGCGACCAGTACTACCAAGACTTTTTCTTCATCCAAGACCAACCGACAGACTGGCTTTCTAAGTTTGGTGGCTCTGCCTGGGCGCCTTTCGGGGATACAGGGAAATATTACCTCCACCTCTTTGATGAGACCCAGGCTGACCTTAATTGGCGCAATCCCAATGTCCGCAAGGAGCTTTTCAAGTTTGTTAATTTCTGGCGCGACAAGGGAGTCAAAGGTTTCCGATTTGATGTGATCAATTTGATTGGCAAGGATGAGGTCTTAGTGGATTGTCCTGAAAATGAAGGAAAGCCAGCTTACACAGACAAGCCCATCGTTCATGACTATTTGCGCATGATGAATCAAGCCACTTTTGGATCAGATGATAGTTTTATGACAGTTGGGGAAATGTCCTCAACCACCATGGAAAACTGTGTCCTTTATTCGGCACCTGATCGTCAGGAATTATCCATGACCTTTAATTTCCATCATCTCAAGGTAGATTACAAGGATGGGCAAAAGTGGACCTTAGCACCCTTTGATTTCGAAGAGTTGAAAAGTCTTTATCATAGCTGGGGCAAGGAAATGAGTGACAAAAACGGCTGGAGCGCCCTCTTCTGGAACAATCACGACCAACCACGCGCCCTGAACCGTTTTGTCGATATTCAACATTTCCACAATGAAGGGGCGACTATGCTGGCTGCCAGCATTCACCTGTCACGTGGGACGCCTTATATCTACATGGGTGAGGAAATTGGGATGGTTGACCCAGACTATGATTCCATGGCTGATTATGTGGATGTAGAGTCGCTTAATGCTTACCAGATGCTCTTAAAAGAAGGGAAAAGTCAGGAAGAAACCTTCCAGATTATTCAGGCTAAGTCGCGTGATAACTCACGCATTCCCATGCAGTGGGATGCTTCAGAAAATGCTGGTTTTACAAAAGGGACTCCTTGGCTGAAGGCAGGAAAATCCTACCCTCAGATCAACGTAGAAAATGAAATCCAAGGCCCAATTTTCGCCTTCTACCAAAACTTGATTCGACTTCGTAAGGAAATGCCGATTATCTCAGAAGGAAGCTACAAACCAGCTTTTGAAGACAGTAAGCAAGTCTATGCCTTTGAACGTCAGTATGAGGATGAAAAATTACTGGTCCTCAATAACTTTTATGCCACAGAAGTAGAAATTGAGCTACCAGTAGCCTACCAAAATGGACAGATTCTGATTTCAAACTATGAAGATGTAGAAGTATCAGAAAAAATTCTGCTCAAACCATATCAAACACTGGCTATCTATGTAAAATAAACGCAGCAAGGAGCTCTCTTTCATTGAAATGCAGGGCTCCTTTTTTGTCGCCTATTGCCCTTCGTGAAAGCGTAAAACAAACTAGTCAGGAAAGTCACTTTATGGTATAATATAGAAGACTCAAAAAGAAACAGGAGAAAAAGAATGGATTTACTTTTAGCAATTATCTTGATTGTGCTAGCTTTTCTAGGAGGAGCTCTTGGAGGGATGTACTTGGTTCGTAAGCAAATCGAAAAAGAATTTGCGGACAACCCACGTTTGAACGCTGAGGCAGTTCGTGCTCTCTTGAGCGCAAATGGTCAAAAACCAAGCGAAGCTAAGGTACAACAAGTTTACCACCAAATCATCCGCCAACAAAAAGCAGCCCTTGCTAACAATAAAAAGAAAAAATAAATAGGAAAAGTCTGGGATGAAAGTTCCAGACTTCTCACTATGTTCAATAGTTCTCAAGGATAAGACTTTTTCCTTGCATTCTATTGATATTTGATTATGATTAAGAGAGAGGCAGTTGCCATTCCATCAAGCTGTCTGTCAGTTCGTTCAGGACAAGAAATCATGATGAACTATCAATCAGAAAAGAAGACTAGAAAGAAGACTGTATGGATAATCGACCAATTGGTTTTTTGGATTCGGGTGTCGGGGGCTTGACCGTTGTTCGTGAGCTCATGCGCCAGCTTCCCCATGAAGAAATCGTCTATATTGGAGATTCGGCACGGGCGCCCTATGGTCCCCGTCCTGCTGAGCAAATCCGTGAATATACTTGGCAGTTGGTCAACTTTCTCTTGACCAAGGATGTCAAGATGATTGTCATTGCTTGCAACACTGCGACTGCAGTCGTCTGGGAAGAAATCAAGGCCCAACTAGATATTCCTGTCTTAGGCGTGATTTTGCCAGGAGCTTCGGCAGCTATCAAGTCCAGTCAAGGTGGGAAAATCGGAGTAATTGGAACACCCATGACGGTCCAATCAGACATCTATCGTCAAAAAATCCATGATCTGGATCCGGATTTACAGGTGGAGAGTTTGGCCTGTCCCAAGTTTGCTCCCTTGGTGGAGTCTGGTGCCCTGTCAACCAGTGTAACCAAGAAAGTGGTCTATGAAACCCTGCGCCCCTTGGTTGGAAAGGTGGATAGCTTGATTTTGGGTTGTACCCATTACCCACTCCTTCGCCCTATCATCCAAAATGTTATGGGACCAAAGGTTCAGCTCATCGATAGTGGGGCAGAGTGTGTACGGGATATCTCGGTTTTGCTGAACTATTTTGAAATCAATCGTAGCCGAGATGCGGGACCTCTTCAACATCGTTTTTACACAACAGCTAATAGCCAAAGTTTTGCCCAAATTGGGGAAGAATGGCTGGAAAAAGAGATTCATGTGGAGCATGTAACATTATGACAAACAAAATTTATGAATATAAGGACGACCAGGACTGGTATGTCGGTGTCTGGGATGTCTATGGAGGCATCTATAGCCTTATCAAAGATCCTCTCGAGCTTGATTTTATGGATTTGGCGCGGATTTTTCGTGACGAGGAAAATGGCTTTCCGATTACGATAACGGTGATGCGCTGGTCTTCTAACTTCCGTCTGCTCTCTTTTATCGTTGAGATTTTAAATGCCCAAGCAGGCCGAAACTTGGAAGTCATCCAACGTCAGGGAGCTCTGCTCTTGGTTGAAAATGGAAAGCTTTTGCATGTTGAATTGCCTAAAGAAGGAGTCAATGTAGAAGCCTTCTTTGAAACTAGCAAGGTTAGAGAAACCTTGCTGATTGCGACTCATAATAAAGGTAAGACCAAGGAATTTCGAGCTATCTTTGACAAACTAGGCTATGATGTGGAAGATCTTAATGATTATCCTGACTTGCCCGAAGTAGAAGAAACAGGTATGACCTTTGAAGAAAATGCTCGCCTCAAGGCAGAAACCATTTCCCAATTAACAGGCAAGATGGTGCTAGCAGATGACTCTGGCATCAAAGTCGATGCCCTTGGTGGCTTGCCAGGTATCTGGTCAGCCCGGTTTGCAGGAGTGGGAGCAACTGACCGTGAAAACAACGCTAAACTCTTGCACGAATTGGCCATGGTCTTTGACCTCAAGGACCGTTCAGCCCAGTTCCACACAACTCTAGTCGTAGCTAGTCCAGGTAAGGAAAGTTTGGTTGTTGAAGCTGAATGGGAAGGTTATATCAATTTTGAACCCAAGGGCGAAAATGGTTTTGGCTATTCTCCCCTCTTCCTCGTAGGAGAAACTGGGAAAACAGCAGCAGAATTAACCCTTGAAGAAAAAAATAGCCAATCCCACCGTGGCTTAGCCGTTAAGAAACTTTTGGAGGTATTTCCATCATGGCAAAGCAAACCATCATTGTAATGAGTGACTCCCACGGAGATAGCTTGATTGTGGAAGAAATTCGTGACCGCTATCTGGGGAAAGTCGATGCCATTTTTCACGATGGTGACTCTGAACTCCGTCCTGATTCGCCACTATGGGAGGGCATCCATGTCGTCAAAGGCAATATGGACTTTTATGCTGGCTACCCAGAACGTTTGGTGACTCAACTTGGTCCGACCAAGATCATCCAGACCCATGGACACTTGTTTGATATCAATTTCAACTTTCAAAAGTTGGACTACTGGGCTCAGGAAGAAGATGCAGATATCTGTCTCTATGGTCACTTGCATGTGCCAAATGCTTGGATGGAAGGCAAAACTCTCTTTCTCAATCCAGGCTCCATCAGTCAACCACGAGGAACCATCAGAGAATGCCTCTATGCCCGTGTGGAAATTGATGACAGCTGTTTCAAAGTGGACTTTTTGACACGTAATCATGAGGTTTATCCAGGCTTGTCCAAGGAGTTTGCTCGATGATTGCCAAGGAATTTGAAGCATTTTTACTGGAGCAGGAAGAGACTTTTCTTACCCCTGCTGAGAATCTAGCGGCTTTGATTGATACCCATAACGCTGATCATGCGATTTTGGTGTTGAGCCAAATTACCTATACCCGTATCCCGGTTGTGACCTTTGACAAACGCTTTGTCGGAACCATTGGTCTGAGAGATATTCTGGCTTATCAAATGGAGCAAGGTTTGACAGATGAACAGATGGCAATGACAGATATCGTCAATATGACCAAGACAGATGTGGCAGTTGTCGCTCCAGATTATAACATCACAGAGGTCCTCCATAAACTGGTGGATGAACCCTTCTTGCCAGTGGTAGATGATGAAGGGATTTTCCAAGGAATCATCACGCGCAAGTCTATCCTCAAGGCCGTTAATGCTCTTTTACATGACTTTAGTAAGGAATATGAGATTCGATGCAAATGAGAGAGAGCATATCAGCCTTTTTAGAGGGAAAGCAGGGTTTGTCTGCCAATTCCAAGCAGTCCTATAAGTATGATCTGGAGCAATTTTTAGACATTGTAAGTGAGCGGATCTCTGAGACTAGTCTCAAGATTTACCAATCCCAGCTAGCCAATCTAAAAATCAGCGCTCAGAAGCGAAAACTTTCGGCCTGTAACCAATTTCTCTACTTTCTCTATCAAAAAGGTGAAGTGGACAGTTTTTATCGTCTGGAATTAGCCAAACAAGCTGAAAAGAAGACTGAAAAGCCAGAGATTCTAAATTTAGACTCTTTTTGGCAGGAAAGTAATTATCCAGAAGGACGCTTGCTGGCGCTTCTTATCTTGGAGCTAGGGCTCTTGCCTAGTGAGATTTTAGCCCTTAAGCTTTCAGATATCAATCTGGATTTTCAAGTGTTGAGAATCAGCAAGGCTTCCCAACAGAGGATTGTCACCATACCCACGACCTTGACTCCAGAATTGGAACCCTTGATGGGGCAGACCTATCTCTTTGAAAGGAGTGGAAAAACCTATTCTCGTCAGTGGGCCTTTCGTCAGCTGGAGTCCTTTGTCAAGGAGAAAGGTTTCCCAGAACTATCAGCCCAAGCCCTACGGGAACAGTTCATTCTAAGACAGATAGGAAACAAGGTCGATTTGTACGAAATTGCAAAAAAATTAGGATTAAAAACAGTCCTGACCTTAGAAAAATATAGATAATGGATATTAAATTAAAAGATTTTGAAGGACCGCTGGACCTGCTCTTGCACTTGGTTTCTAAGTACCAGATGGATATCTACGATGTGCCCATCACAGAAGTTATCGAACAGTATCTAGCCTATGTCTCAACCCTGCAGGCCATGCGTCTGGAAGTGACGGGCGAGTATATGGTCATGGCTAGTCAGCTGATGCTGATCAAGAGCCGCAAGCTCTTGCCAAAGGTAGCAGAAGTGACAGATTTGGAGGATGATCTGGAGCAGGACCTTCTCTCTCAAATTGAAGAATACCGCAAGTTCAAGCTCTTGGGTGAGCACTTGGAGGCTAAGCACCAAAATCGGGCCCAGTATTATTCCAAAGCACCGACAGAGTTGATTTACGAAGATGCGGAGCTTGTACATGACAAGACGACCATTGACCTCTTTTTGGCTTTTTCAAATATCCTAGCCAAGAAAAAAGAGGAGTTCGCACGGAATCATACAACTATCCTTCGGGATGAGTATAAGATTGAGGATATGATGGTCATCGTAAAAGAGTCCTTGGCTGGACGAGACCAGTTGCGTTTACAGGATTTGTTCAAGGAAGCCCAGAATATCCAAGAGGTCATTACCCTCTTTTTGGCAACCCTAGAGTTAATCAAAACCCAGGAACTGATCCTCGTGCAAGAGGAGAGTTTCGGAGATATCTATCTCATGGAAAAGAAGGAAGAAAGTCAAGAGGCACAAAGCTAGACTTGATAGAGAGGAAAGATGAGTACTTTAGCAGAAATAGAAGCGCTCTTGTTTGTAGCAGGTGAAGATGGGATTCGGGTCCGTCAGTTGGCTGAACTCCTCTCTCTGCCACCGACAGGCATCCAACAGAGTTTAGAAAAATTAGCCAAGAAGTATGAAAAAGACCCAGATTCCAGTTTGGATCTGATTGAGACAGGTGGTGCTTATAGATTGGTGACCAAGCCTCAGTTTTCAGAAATTTTGAAGGAATATTCCAAGGCGCCTATTAACCAGAGCTTGTCTCGGGCTGCCCTTGAGACCTTGTCCATCATTGCCTACAAGCAGCCGATTACGCGGATAGAAATTGATGCTATTCGTGGAGTCAATTCGAGTGGGGCCTTGGCAAAGTTGCAGGCTTTTGAATTGATAAGAGAAGATGGGAAAAAAGAAGTTCTTGGGCGCCCCAACCTCTATGTGACTACAGATTATTTCCTAGATTACATGGGAATTAACCATTTGGAAGAATTACCAGTGATTGATGAGCTTGAGATTCAAGCCCAAGAAAGCCAATTATTTGGTGAAAGGATAGAAGAAGATGAGAATCAATAAGTATATTGCCCACGCAGGTGTGGCCAGTAGGAGAAAAGCAGAAGAACTAATCAAGCAGGGCTTGGTGACGGTCAACGGCCAAGTGGTGCGTGAACTCGCAACGACCATCAAGTCTGGTGACAAGGTCGAAGTAGAAGGTCAACCAATCTACAACGAAGAAAAGGTCTACTATCTGCTTAATAAACCACGCGGTGTGATTTCCAGTGTGACAGATGATAAGGGTCGTAAGACGGTTGTGGATCTCTTGCCAAATGTAAAAGAGCGCATTTACCCAGTTGGACGTTTGGACTGGGACACATCAGGTGTCTTAATTTTGACCAATGATGGTGATTTTACGGATGAGATGATTCACCCCCGTAATGAGATTGACAAGGTCTATGTCGCGCGTGTTAAAGGTGTGGCTAATAAGGAAAATCTCCGCCCCTTGACTCGTGGTCTTGAGATTGATGGCAAGAAGACCAAGCCAGCTGTCTATGAGATTCTTAAAGTGGATCCAGTCAAAAATCGCTCAGTAGTGCAGTTGACTATCCATGAAGGACGTAACCATCAGGTTAAAAAAATGTTTGAAGCTGTCGGCCTTCAAGTAGATAAGTTGTCGCGGACACGTTTTGGACATCTAGACTTGACAGGTCTCCGTCCAGGAGAATCCCGTCGTCTTAATAAAAAAGAAATCAGCCAACTACACACCATGGCTGTAACCAAGAAATAATGAAACGAATCTTAATAGCGCCTGTACGCTTTTACCAACGTTTTATCTCACCAGCCTTTCCGCCTTCTTGTCGCTTTGAGCCTACTTGTTCCAACTACATGATTCAGGCTATTGAAAAACATGGCATCAAGGGTGTTTTGATGGGCTTGGCTCGGATTTTGCGTTGTCACCCCTGGTCGAAAACAGGTAAGGACCCCGTCCCAGATCACTTTTCACTAAAACGGAATCATAAACAAAAAGAATCAGCCTGATTCTTTTTGTATACTCTAGAAAGGAAGTTGAAAGATTAAGATTCCCACTATCCTTCTCCTATAAAAAGTGGTAAAATGGAGGACAGAAAGAAGGAACTGATATGACAACATTATTTTCAAAAATCAAAGAAGTAACAGAGCTTGCTGCGATCTCAGGCCATGAAGCGCCTGTTCGGACTTATCTACGTGAGAAGTTGACTCCGCACGTAGATGAAGTAGTGACAGATGGCTTAGGTGGTATTTTCGGTATCAAGCATTCAGAAGCTGCGGATGCCCCACGCGTCTTAGTCGCTTCTCACATGGATGAAGTTGGTTTTATGGTCAGCGAAATTAAGCAAGATGGTACCTTCCGTGTCGTTGAAATCGGTGGCTGGAACCCTATGGTGGTAAGCAGCCAACGCTTTAAACTCATTACTCGTGACGGTCGTGAAATTCCTGTGATTTCAGGTTCGGTCCCTCCACATTTGACACGTGGAACAGGTGGACCAACCATGCCAGCCATTGCCGATATCATTTTTGATGGTGGTTTTGCAGACAAGGCTGAGGCAGAAAGCTTTGGCATCCGTCCTGGTGACACCATTGTCCCTGATAGCTCAGCGATTTTGACTGCTAATGAAAAAAATATCATCTCAAAAGCTTGGGACAATCGCTACGGTGTCCTCATGGTAAGCGAGCTTGCAGAAGCTTTGTCAGGCCAAAAACTGGGAAATGAGCTCTATCTTGGTTCTAACGTCCAAGAAGAGGTCGGTCTTCGTGGTGCTCATACTTCTACAACTAAGTTTGACCCAGAAGTCTTTCTCGCAGTTGACTGCTCACCTGCTGGTGATGTTTACGGTGGCCAAGGTAAGATTGGGGATGGAACCTTGATTCGTTTCTATGATCCAGGTCACTTGCTTCTCCCAGGGATGAAGGATTTCCTTTTGACAACGGCTGAAGAAGCTGGCATCAAGTACCAATACTACTGTGGTAAAGGCGGAACAGACGCTGGAGCAGCTCATCTGAAAAATGGTGGTGTCCCATCTACAACTATCGGTGTCTGTGCCCGTTATATCCATTCTCATCAAACTCTCTACGCGATGGATGACTTCCTAGAAGCCCAAGCTTTCTTGCAAGCCTTGGTGAAAAAATTAGATCGTTCAACGGTTGATTTGATTAAACATTATTAAACATAAGGGAGGTGGTAGAGATGGCAGAACCAAACCTAGAAAGCCTTATAAAAGATCTCTATAACCATGCCCGTCAGGGCTTGAGTGAAGATTTAGTTGCTGCTCTTCTAGAGACTGCTAAAAAATTACCTACTACAAATGAGCAATTACTAGCAGTCCGACTCTCGGGGCTGGTTAATCGTGAGCTGTTTAAAAATCCCAAACACCCAGCACCTGAATTGATCAATTTGGCTCGCTTTATCACTTTATCAAAAGAGAAGAAGCCAAGTACAGGGGCACTGCAGTCTCTGCTATCATGTTTGGAGAACTCTTTAAAATGCTTTGATTTCATTGTGAATCAAAGCATTTTTATATGTCAGAAAAAACATTCTTGATTAAAAGAAAAAGCCATCCCATTCAGGATAGCTTTTTGGTACTTAGATTTGTTCAGCGATGACCTTTTCAGCTAGATTCATAGCGTGGTCAGATACACGAGTGTAGTGAGAAATGATGTCGATAAAGTTGACCCCAGCTTGTGTAGAACACTCACCCTTGTTAAGGCGTTTGATGTGGGTCTTTCTGAGAACGCGTTCCATATTGTTGATTTCTTTATGGCGTTCAAGCAGACTTTGAGCTTTTTCAATATCGTTATTTTCTACACTATCAAGTGCATCTTTGATAAATGCAGTAGTTTTTTGATAGATATCAGCCAATTCCTCTAGAGCAGCTTCAGAGAAATGAACATCTTTGCGTTGGAGGTAGTCTGTTAGGTTGAGCAACCCTTCTGCGTGGTCCCCAATCCGTTCCAAATCACGAGATGAATCCAGAATGTTAGTCAACACTTCGCTTTCCTTTTGACTCAAGGATTCGCTTGAGAGTCTGATGAGGTAACGAGTGAGTTTTTCATCGATGGTGTTGATGGCTTCCTCTGTCTTGTGCCCTTTTTCAGCTACCTTTTCATCCAAACCGATGATATAGGTATAAGAAAGGTCAAAAGCTTTGGCTGCATAGTTCCCCAAGTGCAAAAGTTCTTTTTTGGCATTTCCTAGAGCGATAGAAGGAGATTGCTGGATAAGTTGCTCGTCGAGATAGAGGGGTTCGTACTTGACAACCTCGTCTTCACCAGGGATGAGCTTGGTTACAAAGTAGGCCAAGGCTCCGATGAATGGAAATTGTACAATGGTGTTACTTACGTTAAAGGCACCGTGAGAGAAGGCAATTGTCATCTCAGGTGAGAGGTGAAGGAGTGCCTGGAAGTACTCGATCATAGCAGTAAAGGGGCCTAATAGGATTAAGCAAAGAATAGTTCCTAAAACGTTAAAGGTAACGTGGGTTGCCGCAACGCGCTTTGCAGAGACATTGGCTCCAGCTGCTGCGATGATCACGGTTAGGGTTGTCCCGATATTATCTCCGAAAAGAACTGGTAGCGAACCTTTAAGGTCAAGGAACCCACCTGCATAGAGGCCTTGCAAAATCCCGATTGTAGCCGAGGAAGCCTGGATGAGGACGGTAATCACTGCACCAGCTACCACTCCTAAAATAGGATTTTGTCCCAAGGTTACCATATATTCCTTGAATTGTGGTAAATCTTTAAGTGGGCTCATACCGGCACTGATGAGGTTAAGGGCGTAGAAGATTCCCCCGACACCAAACAGGATGCGCCCGATATTGTTTGCTGTTCTGTTTTTTGTAAAGAAGAGGAACATGGTTCCAAGGAAAATCAAGGGCAAAGCATACTCACCAAGCTTGAAACCGATGATAAAGGAAGTAACAGTGGTTCCGATGTTGGCCCCCATGATAATTCCGATAGCCTGTCTAAGAGTTAGAAGACTAGCGCTGACCAGCCCAACCGTGATAACTGTAACCCCTGTACTTGACTGAATCAGGGCAGTCACGACGATTCCGACTAGAACGCCTAAAAAGGGATTGCTAGTGTACTTGTCAATGTAAAAACGAAGGCGATCTCCAGCAGCTTGTTGCAAACCGTCTCCCATGGTCTTAATACTGTATAAAAACAGTCCTAGACCTCCTAAAAAGTGAAATAAAATTTCCTGCCAATTAATGGACATTTCTTTTTCCTCCGAAAAATAATAACGGAATTTCTCCTATTCTATTTTAAAGGATAATAGGAAATCTCACAAGTGTTTTTCTGTTATTTTAGTAAGAAATAACTAACTTTTTTAAAAATTTTGCCAAAAGGGAGATTCTGCCTCAAATATAGATGCCTAAATAAATTATATCCAAATTAAACCGATTCTTGTCCTAGTTATAGTTTTTTTGTCAAACAGATTGACAACGCTTTCATATAGGATAGAATGAAGATAATCCTGTTCTGATGGTGTGCACTGAGAACAGTTACTTTTTTGTTCTATTAGGAGGATAAGATGAAAGATCTATTTTTTGAAAAACGTTGCCGTTACAGTATTCGCAAGCTGTCGATTGGGGCTTGTTCCTTGATGATTGGATCAGCTCTGTTTGCGAGTCCAGCTCTTGCCGAACAGGTCACTGTTCCTGAGTCTACTGCCAACACTTCAGTACAGAATTCAGGTGCAGGTGAAAATGCAGATGCAGATACCTCGGCTGAGAATAAGAAGCTGAAGGAAACTGAAAACAAAGTAGCTGAGCAACCGATTTCAGAAAACACTCCAGCAATAACGGATCTGGTTAATGAAAAAGAAGAAGCAAAGCCAACTCCGACAGATAAAACTGAAAAACCTGCTCAACCAACTGAAAAAGAAGAAGCCAAACCAGAGGAAGCTCCTCAAGTAGCTGAGAAGAAAGCGGACAAACCGACTCTGGCAGACGTTCCTAAAAATGAAGAAAAGAGTCTCCGACCTAAAGAAATCAAATTTGATACATGGGAAGATTTGCTGAAATGGGAACCGGGTGCGCGTGAGGACGATCCCATCAACCGTTCCTCAGTTGAACTTGCCAAGCGCCATAGAGGTCAGTTGGTTAATGAAAAAGCAAGCAGAAGAGCCAAGGTTCAAGCACTGGCAAATACCAACTCAAAGGCCAAAGACCACGCTTCTGTCGGTGGAGAGGAATTCAAGGCCTACGCCTTTGATTACTGGCAATACTTGGATTCAATGGTCTTCTGGGAAGGTCTAGTTCCAACTCCAGATGTCATTGATGCCGGTCACCGCAACGGAGTTCCCGTTTATGGAACACTCTTTTTCAACTGGTCGAATAGCATTGCCGACCAAGAGAAATTTGTAGCTGCCTTGAAACAAGACGCAGATGGCACCTTCCCTATCGCACGAAAACTCGTCGATCTTGCTAAGTACTACGGATTTGATGGCTATTTCATCAACCAGGAAACAACGGGTGAATTGGTAGAACCTCTTGGTGAAAAGATGCGTCAGTTCATGCTCTATACAAAAGAATACGCAGCCAAAGTCAACCACCCAATCAAGTATGCTTGGTACGATGCCATGACCTATAAATACGGCCGTTACCACGAAGATGGTCTTGGTGATTACAACTACCAGTTTATGCAAAAAGAAGGTGACAAGGTCCCTGCAGATCAATTCTTCGCCAACTTCAATTGGAACAAGGAAAAGAATGACCATTCTGTAGAGATGGCAAAATGGCTAGAACGTAGTCAATATGATGTCTTTGCAGGCTTGGAATTGCAACAAGGTGGTTCTTATAAGACCAAAGTCAAATGGGATGCCCTCTTAGATGAAAAAGGCAAGTTGCGTTTGTCACTTGGACTCTTTGCACCAGATACGATTACCAGTCTAGGAAAAACAGGCGAAGACTACCACAAGAATGAAGACATCTTCTTTACAGGTTACCAAGGAGATCCAACGGCTCAAAAACCAGCGGATAAAGAGTGGTATGGGATTGCCAATTTGGTTGCTGACCGCACACCAGCAGTGGGACGCACCTTCACGACCTCTTTTAATACAGGCCATGGTAGAAAGTGGTTTGTAGACGGCAAAGTTTCTAAGGATTCTGAGTGGAACTACCGTTCGGTTTCAGGTGTCTTGCCAACATGGCGCTGGTGGCAGACTTCGACGGGGGAAAAACTTCGTGCAGAATATGACTTTACAGATGCCTACAATGGCGGAAACTCCCTTAAATTCTCAGGTGATGTAGCTGGCAAGACAGACCAGGATGTGAATTTGTATTCTACTAAACTAGAAGTGACTGAGAAAACTAAACTCCGTGTTGCCCACAAGGGTGGAAAAGGCTCTAAAGTTTATATGGCCTTCTCTACGACTCCAGACTATAAATTTGATGATGCAAATGCATGGAAGGAACTTACGCGATCTGATGATTGGACAAATGAAGAATTTGACCTCGGTTCGCTAGCAGGTAAAACCATCTATGCAGTCAAACTCTTCTTCGAACATGAAGGAGCTGTAAAAAATTATCAGTTCAATTTGGGTCAATTAACAATTTCAGACAATCACCAATCACCACAAGCGCCGACGGGTCTTTCTGTTGTGAAACAATCTCTTAAGAACGCTCAAGAAGCTGAAGCAGTTATCCAGTTTGCGGGTAACAAGGATGCCGATTTCTATGAAGTTTACGAAAAAGATGGAGATAACTGGCGTTTATTGACAGGATCATCTGCTTCCACTATCTACTTGCCAAAAGTTAGCCGTTCTGCTAATGCGACTGGTACGACTCAAGAATTGAAGGTCGTTGCAGTTGGTAAAAATGGCCTCCGCTCTGAAGTTGCGACGACATCCTTTAACTGGGGGATGACTGTTCAAGATACCAGTCTTCCTAGACCTTTGGCTGAAAATATTGTTCCAGGAGCAAAGGTTATCGATAGCACTTTCCCAAATACTGAAGGTGGAGAAGGTATCGAAGGTATGTTGAACGGTACCATTACTAGTCTGTCAGATAAATGGTCTTCAGCCCAGTTGAGCGGTAGTGTGGATATTCGTTTGACTCAACCACGTCGTGTTGTCAGATGGGTCATGGATCATGCAGGAGCCGGTGGTGAGTCTGTTAACGATGGTTTGATGAATACCAAGGACTTTGATCTTTATTATAAAGATGCGGATGGTCAATGGAAGTTAGCTAAGGAAGTTCGTGGCAACAAAGCGCACGTTACAGATATCACTCTTGACAAACCAATCACTGCCCAAGATTGGCGCCTAAAAGTTATCACTTCAGATAACGGAACACCTTGGAAAGCCATTCGTATCTACAACTGGAAGATGTACGAAACCTTGGACACAGAAAGTCAAAATATTCCAATGGCTAAGGTAGCTGCTCGTTCACTTGGAAACCATCGAGTTCAACTAGGTTTCTCTGATGTTCCAGCAGGTGCAACCATCACCGTTTACAACAAGGCAGATTCACAAACGCCAATTGCAACCTTGAAGTCTGAAAATGGTGGCGACTTGGCAACAGCACCATTGGCCTTTGACAAGCAACCAACTCTCCTCTACTATCGTACCCAACTACCTGGCAAAGAAATCAGTAACACCTTGGCAGTAGCGATTCCACAGGATGAGAGGAAAATTGCTGCAGTTAGCCTTGAAAAAGGACCTAAGAAGACAGTTTATAAAGAGGGAGAAAAACTTGACCTCAGAGGCGGAACCCTCCGTGTTCAATACGAAGGGGGACAAGCCGACGAGCTGATTAACCTTACTCACTCAGGTGTGACGGTATCTGGCTACGATGCTCATCAAAAAGGGGAACAGAAGCTCGCAGTCAGCTATCTTGGACTTCCAGTAAGCGGTGACTTAAAGGTACAAGTGACAGGTCAAGATGAAGGAAAACCAAAGGAAGTAGCAGGATTGTACATTACTCAGAAACCGAAAACGGACTATCTAGTAGGAGATCAACTGGATCTTGCAGAAGGTCGCTTCGGCGTTCTCTATGATGATGAGACAGAAGAAAGCCATGCCTTCACAGATCAAGGTGTTGAAATTACGGGCTACGATGCTCAAAAGACTGGACGACAAACCTTGACCTTGCATTACAAGGGGCACACCGCTGAGTTTGATGTCTTGGTTTCTCCAAAAGCAGCAGTCAACGATGAGTACCTCAAACAAGAAATCACTGCTGCCCAAGGCCGTCAGTCAACCCTTGCCTACACCTTCTCAAGTGAGGACAAACAAGCAGCGCTAGTAGAGAAGCTCAATGCAGCGAAAGCTGTAGCAGAAAACCACAATGCTAGTCAAGAAGAAGTCAACCAGGCTTTGAATGAGTTGAAACAAGCAGGGACAGACTTAGATGGAAATCAACGTTATCAAACTGCTAGAGAAGAATTGGAAGGCTTGTTGACAAAAGTTCGTGAAAAAGATCCTCAAGCTGAGTTGATCGCCCAAGCAGAAACTTTGTTAGCTTCACAAATGCCAACTCCACAAGCTTATGCGGACATGAAAGAAAAGCTGAATAAGAAACTAGCTCCTGCAGAAGAAAGCCATCATGTTGGAAGCATGGATCCAAATGAAGTGGCTCCAACGGTTGAGGCCCTCCCTGAACTAGTTGTTGAAACTGAAACAAAAGCCTTTGAACGTCAGGAGCGACCAAATGCTGACCTTCTCAAAGGCCAACGCCGTGTTGTGCAAGCAGGAGTTGAAGGCCAAGTTCGTCACTTTGTAGAAGTAGATGCCCAAGGCAAACGCACCCTTCGTTCGACTGAGGTAGTCAAGGAAGCGATCCCAGAAATCACCGAAGTTGGAACGAAAGTTCTATCAAGTAACCAACTAGCTGAAGGTGTAAAAGATCTAGTTCACGAGAAACCAACTCTTGAAATTGAAGAAAAACCACTTGCCTTCGAACGTCAAGAACGACTAAATTCAGATCTCCTCAAAGGTCAACGTCGTGTTGTGCAGGCAGGAGTTGAAGGCCAAGTTCGTCACTTTGTAGAAGTAGATGCCCAAGGCAAACGCACCCTTCATTCGACTGAGGTTCTCAAGGAAGCTCTTCCAGAAATTGTTGAAGTAGGAACGAAAGAAGAGCAAGTCTCACAAACAAGGGATCAAGCGCTTTTAGCAACGCCAGCAAAAGTTGAAGAAGTAAGTAAAGAGCTTCCAAATACGGGAGCGACAAGAGATGCTAGTCTAGTAGCGCTGGGACTCCTCGGAGTAATGAGTAGCTACGGCTTGCTCTCTAAAAAGAGGAAAGAAGACTAATCGGATTTACGAATCTTGAATTTTCTCATAAAAACTAAAAAACAAGGTTTGACCGAAGATTGGTCAGACCTTGTTTTAACTAGTTTTTTTGCATTAATTAGTTATTTGGCAAGGTTTTTCTAGTTTTAATTTTAAAAAAAGTAGTTTCAGTTGCAAGAATGAACTCGAAAAGTTTAGGGTTTTGCTATCTCTTTTGTTGATTTTGTGATATAATTAACACGTATAAAAAAAAAGAAGGAGTCATATCTAATGGCAAAATTGACTGTTAAAGACGTTGACTTGAAAGGGAAAAAAGTTCTCGTTCGTGTTGACTTCAACGTACCTGTTAAAGATGGCGTGATTACCAATGACAACCGTATCACTGCAGCTCTTCCAACTATCAAGTACATCCTTGAACAAGGTGGACGTGCAATCCTCTTCTCTCACCTTGGTCGTGTAAAAGAAGAAGCAGACAAAGCTGGTAAATCACTTGCTCCTGTAGCTGCTGACTTGGCTGCTAAATTGGGACAAGAAGTTAAATTTATCCCAGGTGTTACACGTGGTGCTGAATTGGAAGCCGCTGTTAACGCTCTTGAAGATGGACAAGTTCTCTTGGTTGAAAACACTCGTTTTGAAGATGTTGACGGCAAGAAAGAATCTAAAAACGATCCTGAACTTGGTAAATACTGGGCATCTCTTGGAGATGGTATCTTCGTAAACGATGCATTCGGTACAGCTCACCGTGCACACGCATCTAACGTTGGTATCTCAGCAAACGTTGAAAAAGCAGTTGCTGGTTTCCTTCTTGAAAACGAAATTGCCTACATTCAAGAAGCAGTTGAAGCTCCAGAACGTCCATTCGTAGCGATCCTTGGTGGTTCAAAAGTATCTGACAAGATCGGTGTTATCGAAAACTTGCTTGAAAAAGCTGATAAAGTTCTTATCGGTGGTGGGATGACTTACACATTCTACAAAGCGCAAGGTATCGAAATCGGTAACTCACTTGTAGAAGAAGATAAATTGGATGTTGCGAAAGCTCTTCTTGAAAAAGCAAACGGCAAATTGATCTTGCCAGTTGACTCTAAAGAAGCAAACGCATTTGCTGACTACACTGAAGTGAAAGACACTGAAGGTGAAGCAGTAGATCCAGGCTTCCTTGGTTTGGATATCGGTCCTAAATCTATCGCTAAGTTTGACGAAGCCTTGACTGGTGCGAAAACAGTTGTATGGAACGGACCTATGGGTGTATTTGAAAACCCTGACTTCCAAGCTGGTACAATCGGTGTCATGGACGCTATCGTGAAACAACCAGGCGTGAAATCAATCATCGGTGGTGGTGACTCAGCTGCCGCAGCCATCAACCTTGGTCGTGCAGACAAGTTCTCATGGATCTCTACTGGTGGTGGTGCCTCAATGGAACTCCTTGAAGGTAAAGTATTGCCAGGATTGGCTGCACTTACAGAAAAATAATCTTTCGTAAATGAAACGATGAAAAGAGGAACTTTGTTTCCTCTTTTTCTTGTAGCTTGAATTAAAAACGTTTCCGATTGATTTTGGCTCATAAAATCAACTAAATTATGATAAAATGGAAATAGAAAGTTGAGATTATGGGTTATTTTAAAAAATATAAATTTGATAAGTCACAGTTTAAGCTTGGTCTACGAACCTTTAAAACCGGAATTGCTGTTTTTTTAGTTCTCTTGATTTTTGGTTTTTTTGGCTGGAAGGGGCTGCAAATTGGAGCTTTAACAGCGGTCTTCAGTCTACGAGAAAGTTTTGATAAGAGCGTCCATTTTGGAACTTCACGTATCTTAGGAAATAGCATCGGAGGTTTTTATGCTCTTGTCTTTTTTCTCTTAAATAGCTTATTTCAAGAAGCCTTTTGGGTGACCTTGCTGATTGTGCCAATTTGCACCATGTTAACCATTATGACAAATGTCGCCATGAACAATAAGGCGGGAGTTATTGGTGGTGTAGCAGCTATGTTGATCATTACCCTATCAATACCGAGCGGGGAGACAATATTGTACGTGTTTGCTCGTGTATTTGAAACTTTTATGGGTGTTTTTGTGGCAATACTCGTAAATTATGATATTGATCGTTTCAGAAATCTTTTTGAGAAAAAAAGAAAATAATGTCATATTTTGTGACATTATCAATTGACGTATGTATTTTTTTAGACTATAATAGACAGAAAGAAGGAAATTGTGAATGAAGGAAAGAGAATTTCGCCGAAATATGGCTGTTTTTCCTATCGGTAGTGTGATGAAGTTGACCGATCTATCGGCGCGTCAGATTCGTTATTACGAAGATCAAGAGTTGATAAAGCCTGATCGAAACGAAGGGAACCGTCGCATGTATTCTTTGAATGACATGGATCGTTTGCTTGAAATCAAAGATTATATTTCTGAAGGTTTCAATATCGCTGCCATTAAGAAGAAATATGCTGAACGTGAGGCGAAATCCAAGAAAGCAGTGAGCCCAACGGAAGTGCGTCGTGCGCTTCATAATGAGCTCCTCCAACAGGGACGCTTTGCTTCAGCACAGTCGCCTTTTGGTCGCGGTTAGGCAACCGCAAGTAGTCAGATATTAAGGAGAAAAACCATGCCAATCACAGCTGCAGATATTCGTCGTGAAGTCAAGGAAAAAAATGTTACCTTTATTCGTCTCATGTTTTCAGATATCTTGGGGACGATGAAAAACGTCGAAATTCCTGCTACAGATGAACAGTTAGATAAAGTCTTGTCAAATAAAGCCATGTTTGATGGATCTTCTATTGAAGGTTTTGTACGTATCAATGAGTCAGATATGTACTTGTACCCAGACTTGGATACATGGACAGTCTTCCCTTGGGGAGATGAAAATGGAAGTGTTGCAGGTCTGATCTGTGATGTCTATACAACAGAAGGCGAACCATTTGCAGGTGACCCTCGTGGTAATCTGAAGCGTGCGCTTCGTCACATGGAGGAAGTGGGTTTCAAATCCTTCAACCTTGGTCCAGAACCAGAATTCTTCCTATTTAAGCTGGATGAAAATGGAGACCCAACACTTGAAGTAAATGACAAGGGCGGCTACTTTGATTTGGCGCCTACGGATCTTGCGGACAATACACGTCGTGAAATCGTGAATGTCTTGACCAAAATGGGATTTGAAGTAGAAGCAAGTCACCACGAAGTTGCGGTTGGACAACATGAAATTGACTTCAAGTATGATGAAGTTCTCCGTGCCTGTGACAAGATTCAAATCTTTAAACTTGTTGTTAAAACCATTGCTCGTAAACACGGCCTTTACGCAACCTTTATGGCAAAACCAAAATTTGGTATTGCCGGATCAGGTATGCACTGTAATATGTCCTTGTTTGATGCAGAAGGAAATAATGCCTTCTTTGATCCAAATGATCCAAAAGGAATGCAGTTGTCTGAAACGGCCTACCATTTCCTTGGTGGTTTGATCAAGCATGCCTACAACTACACTGCCATTATGAACCCAACAGTTAACTCATACAAACGTTTGGTTCCAGGTTATGAAGCACCTGTTTACATTGCTTGGGCTGGTCGCAACCGTTCACCACTTGTGCGCGTGCCTGCTTCACGTGGTATGGGAACTCGTCTTGAGTTGCGTTCAGTGGACCCAATGGCAAACCCATATATCGCTATGGCGGTTCTGTTAGAAGTTGGTTTGCATGGTATTGAAAACAAAATCGAAGCACCAGCTCCGATTGAAGAAAATATCTACATCATGACAGCAGAAGAGCGTAAGGAAGCTGGAATTACTGATCTTCCATCAACTCTTCACAACGCCTTGAAAGCTTTGACTGAAGACGAAGTGGTTAAGGCTGCCCTAGGTGACCACATCTATACTAGTTTCCTTGAGGCTAAACGTATCGAGTGGGCTAGCTATGCAACCTTTGTTTCACAATGGGAAGTTGATAATTATCTTGACCTTTACTAATATAGAAGAAAGATTGCCTGAGGGCGGTCTTTTTTTTCTTGCATTTTATATCGAGCTGTGATATATTTTATACAACGAAGTGCGATATATCGAACTAAATAGAAGGTGTGATTAAATGGAATTAACAGATAAGATCAGGCGTGTTTACCTTCCCATGACTGAAACGGGCTTTTATATCTTGTTCTGTCTGCAAAAGGAATGTCATGGTTATAGTATTACGCAAAAGGTCAAGGAGATGACAGATTCGCAAGTCTTGATTAGTCCTGGGACTATGTATGGTACCTTGTCAAAGATGGAAAAGGATGGCTTGATTGCCTTTGTCCGAGAAGAGGAGAAACGGAAAATCTATCAGATTACAGACTTGGGACGAAAAGTTTTGGAGATTGAATTGAAACGTATTGAACGGCTCTACAGAAATAGTCGGGAGGAAGTATGATGGAAAAGAAAATTGTTTATCGAATTTTTACAATTGCGGATTATGAGAGGGAGGCTCTGTACTTTAGAGAAATGCATGCTAAGGGTTGGAAACTTAAGGAAGTGAGTTACTCTAACTTAGTAGTTGCGGTTAAGTATACTTTTGAAAAGTGCCAACCGGAGCAGGTGTCTTATCAGTTGGATTTTTATCCCATGAAAAAATCAGAGAGAGCCTCCTATTTACAACTATTTAAAGACTGTGGATGGGAGCATATTATAGATTTTAATGGTTTTTCCTACTTTAGAAAGCTTCGTTCTGGAATTGAGTTGGATGCCGAGTTTGAAATCTATAATGACGCTACTGGGAAGTTAGCCATGGTCAAACGGATTTTAATAATGCGGATGCTACCTATTTTGATTCTTTTTTCAGCTCTACTACCGGTTTTCTCAAAGTTTCTCAGTGGAGGTAGTAATTTCAGTTGGGTAATGTTTTTGATTGTTATTATGGATTGTGTTTTATTGATAGTTTTTGCGATTCAGATTTCTTATATTTTTTGGAGATTGTTCCAAAAGTGGAAAGAATTATCTGATAGCTGAAACAATACTTGTTTTCTGATTTGGAGGTCAGGCAATGAATAGTAAAGTACAATTTCGGATTTTCACCATTATTGATTTGGACAAGGAAGAAGATTATTTGCATGAGATGCACTTGAAAGGTTGGAGATATAGAACTAGTCGTTTGGGCTTTTTCTATTTTGAGAAATGTCAACCGGATGATGTCATCTACCATATCTATGATACTCGCCATCTTAAAAAGTATAAGCATGAACTACAAAATTTTAAAAATAGCGGTTGGGAATTGATAGAAACAGGTTCTTGTTTGATTCTTCGTAAATCATCTTCATATATATTTCCAGAGGATCAAGTATATATGAGTAAGGACCTCAGGTGGGAAGTTATGCGGTCTAGACTTCGTTCCTGTACAGCTGCTTTCTCGGGCGGTCTTGTTGTTTGCATGAGTCTATTTCGAGAAGATCTTTCTATGTCTTTCTTTATTATTTTTCTTTTATATGCTTGCTTAATTTCTTATCTGATCTATAGATATTACAGACTTAAAAGGAAATACCAAGTAGATGAAAGGTAAGTTTCTAGGTCCTCAGACTGATTTTTAGCACTCTTAATAAAAGAGTGCTAATTTTTTAAGTTTTTGTCTTGACATTCTCTTTCAAGGGTGTATAATAGAATCATGAGTTAGCACTTGTGTACATAGAGTGCTAATTGATCAGACAGAGAGGAGTGATGAGATGGTTACAGAGCGTCAGCAGGATATTTTAAATCTGATTATTGACATCTTTACCAAAACGCACGAACCTGTCGGATCCAAGGCCTTGCAAGAGTCTATCAACTCTAGCAGTGCAACCATTCGTAATGACATGGCGGCTCTAGAAAAGCAAGGTTTGCTTGAGAAGGCGCATACTTCAAGCGGTCGCATGCCAAGTGTTGCTGGTTTTCAGTATTATGTGAAACACTCACTGGATTTTGACCGACTGGCTGAAAATGAGGTCTATGAGATTGTCAAAGCCTTTGATCAGGAATTCTTCAAACTGGAAGATATTCTACAAGAGGCTGCTAATGTCTTGACAGACTTGAGTGGCTGTACGGTAGTAGCACTGGATGTTGAGCCGAGCAGGCAGCGGTTGACAGCTTTTGATATCGTTGTTTTGGGACAACATACAGCTTTGGCAGTATTCACCCTAGACGAGTCGCGAACGGTTACCAGTCAATTTCTGATTCCAAGGAACTTCTTGCAGGAGGATTTGCTGAAACTGAAGAGCATCATTCAGGAACGTTTCCTCGGTCACACCGTTCTGGATATTCACTACAAGATTCGGACGGAGATTCCGCAGATTATCCAGCGTTACTTTACGACAACGGACAATGTCATGGATCTCTTTGAACACATTTTTAAAGAAATGTTCAACGAAAACATTGTAGTATCGGGCAAGGTCAATCTCTTGAATTTTGCAAATCTGGCAGCCTATCAGTTCTTTGACCAACCACAGAAAGTGGCTCTGGAGATTCGTGAAGGTCTGCATGAAGAACAGATGCAAAGCGTCCGTGTTGCAGATAGTCAAGAGTCTTGTTTGGCAGACCTAGCAGTGATTAGCAGTAAATTCCTCATTCCTTATCGAGGATTTGGAATTCTTGCGATTATCGGTCCGGTCAATCTGGATTACCAGCAATTGGTCAATCAAGTCAATGTGGTCAATCGAGTCCTAACTATGAAACTCACAGATTTCTACCGCTATTTGAGTAGTAATCATTATGAGGTGAGTTGAACATGAAATTACATAAATTCCTAAAAAGGAGGCGAAAAATGTCTGAGGAAATAAAAAACGAAGAAGTAAAAGAAGAGGAAGTTGTTGAAACGACTGAAGAAACAACTCCTGAAAAGTCAGAGCTAGACTTGGCAAATGAACGTGCGGACGAGTTTGAAAATAAATACCTTCGTGCCCATGCAGAAATGCAAAATATCCAACGTCGTGCCAATGAAGAGCGTCAAAACTTGCAACGCTATCGTAGCCAAGATTTGGCAAAAGCGATTCTCCCTTCTTTGGACAACCTTGAGCGTGCGCTTGCCGTTGAAGGATTGACAGACGATGTCAAAAAAGGCTTGGAAATGGTACAAGAAAGCCTAATTCATGCCCTTAAAGAAGAAGGGATCGAAGAAATCGTAGCTGATGGAGAATTTGACCATAATTACCATATGGCCATCCAAACTCTCCCAGCAGACGACGAACACCCAGCAGATACCATTGCTCAAGTCTTCCAAAAAGGATATAAACTCCATGACCGCATCCTAAGACCAGCGATGGTAGTAGTGTATAACTAGGCAATTCTGACGGTTGCTGAGGCAACTCGTCAGAAAACGGCAATCGCTATGGCGTTTGCCTAGCCTCCTTACTAACTCGTCGTCGAAATAAAATCGATTTCGACTTCTCGTGTCGCAACATAAATACATTGAAAACTTGTCCGAAATGACAATAAACTATGAAGAAAGATAAGAAATTGTTCAGCTTTGCAATAGTGAGCGGAGCGAACCAAAGGCGATACTCTTCGCCGTGGCGCTATTTGCGCAAACTTTGAGACCTTAGGCTCAAAGTTTAGTCAAAGAGATTGACGAAGTCAAGCTCTGACGGCGCCGCCACTTAAGAAGAGTATCAAAAAGAAAAAACAACAAGGAGAAAAACACATGTCTAAAATTATCGGTATTGACTTAGGTACAACAAACTCAGCAGTTGCAGTTCTTGAAGGAACTGAAAGCAAAATCATCGCAAACCCAGAAGGAAACCGTACAACTCCATCTGTAGTATCATTCAAAAACGGAGAAATCATCGTTGGTGATGCTGCAAAACGTCAAGCAGTAACAAACCCAGATACAGTTATCTCTATCAAGTCTAAGATGGGAACTTCTGAAAAAGTTTCTGCAAACGGTAAAGAATATACTCCACAAGAAATCTCAGCTATGATCCTTCAATACTTGAAAGGCTATGCTGAAGATTACCTTGGTGAAAAAGTAACCAAAGCTGTTATCACAGTTCCAGCTTACTTTAACGACGCTCAACGTCAAGCAACAAAAGACGCTGGTAAAATCGCTGGTCTTGAAGTAGAACGTATCGTCAACGAACCAACTGCAGCAGCCCTTGCTTACGGTTTGGACAAGACTGACAAAGAAGAAAAAATCTTGGTATTCGACCTTGGTGGTGGTACATTTGACGTATCTATCCTTGAATTGGGTGACGGTGTCTTCGATGTATTGTCAACTGCAGGGGACAACAAACTCGGTGGTGACGACTTTGACCAAAAAATCATCGACCACTTGGTAGCAGAGTTCAAGAAAGAAAACGGTATTGACTTGTCTACTGACAAGATGGCAATGCAACGTTTGAAAGATGCGGCTGAAAAAGCTAAGAAAGACCTTTCTGGTGTAACTTCAACACAAATCAGCTTACCATTTATCACTGCTGGTGAAGCTGGACCTCTTCACTTGGAAATGACTCTGACTCGTGCGAAATTTGACGATTTGACTCGTGACCTTGTAGAACGTACAAAAGTCCCAGTTCGTCAAGCCCTTTCAGATGCAGGTTTGAGCTTGTCAGAAATCGACGAAGTGATCCTTGTTGGTGGTTCAACTCGTATCCCAGCCGTTGTAGAAGCTGTTAAGGCTGAAACTGGTAAAGAACCAAACAAATCAGTAAACCCTGATGAAGTTGTTGCTATGGGTGCTGCGATCCAAGGTGGTGTGATCACTGGTGATGTTAAAGACGTTGTCCTTCTTGACGTAACTCCATTGTCACTTGGTATCGAAACAATGGGTGGTGTCTTCACAAAACTTATCGACCGCAACACTACTATTCCAACATCTAAATCACAAGTCTTCTCAACTGCGGCAGACAACCAACCAGCCGTTGATATCCATGTTCTTCAAGGTGAACGCCCAATGGCAGCAGATAACAAGACTCTTGGACGCTTCCAATTGACTGATATCCCAGCTGCACCTCGTGGTATCCCACAAATCGAAGTAACCTTTGATATCGACAAGAACGGTATCGTATCTGTTAAGGCTAAAGATCTTGGAACTCAAAAAGAACAAACTATTGTTATCCAATCTAACTCAGGTTTGACTGATGAAGAAATCGACCGCATGATGAAAGATGCAGAAGCAAACGCTGAAGCAGATAAGAAACGTAAAGAAGAAGTAGATCTTCGTAACGAAGTAGACCAAGCTATCTTTGCGACTGAAAAGACTATCAAAGAAACTGAAGGCAAAGGCTTTGACGCAGAACGCGACGCTGCCCAAGCTGCCCTTGATGACCTTAAGAAAGCGCAAGAAGACAACAACTTGGACGAAATGAAAGCAAAACTTGAAGCGTTGAACGAAAAAGCTCAAGGACTTGCTGTTAAACTCTACGAACAAGCCGCAGCAGCACAACAAGCTCAAGCAGGAGCAGAAGGCGCACAAGCAACAGGAAACGCAGGCGATGACGTCGTAGACGGAGAGTTTACGGAAAAATAAGATGCAAAGCCCGTTAAAACCTCACAGTGAAAATAGGAAATCTGACGCAGAAACTTTAGTTTCTAGAAAGATTTGCACCTAAAGGTAGCCATATCTGTAATTCGCTAAAGCGAAAACAGCTACGTCTCTTTTTCACCAAGAGGTTAGGGCGTGCTCAATTTGGTAAGATGTTGAGGCGTTAAGAAAACGAAAGAAAAATAGGAAGCCATCGCCTTGTGCGATGCACAAAAGATGGCTTATCTTTTTTCCGAAGTTTTTAGCCAAAACTCAGTTAAGCCTAACTCGTTAAGAATGACGAATTACTAAGGTACTTTGTCTAAATGTAATAATGATAGTAAGAAATCCAGAGGTTGCAACCCAGCCTCTGTTTTTCGGTAAAATAGAGGGTGTCGCTTATGAAAGAAGTACTTTGTATCCTTTATCCTAATTTTTCTCTTTATGAGATATCCTCTTTAACGAGTACTTTGGCTCTGTCTTTTGACATCACGATTGATTATGTAGCTTCAGATCATTCGATGGTGGTCTCTGAAGATGGCTTGCCTTGTTTACCTACAAAAACATTGGATCAAGTACGTATAGAAGAGTATTCTTGTGTGATTTTGCCAGGAATGGTAAATATAGGGCCTGCTCTACAGGATGAAAAATTAGCCTCATTTTTGAGAGAACTCGGTGAGCAGGATATCTTAATTACAGCAATTTCTTCTGCGCCCATATTGTTAGCGAAAGCTGGCTTGTTGAATGATACGAAATTTACTGGTGGGATTTGGCAAAACTTCTTTGACTATTTTGAATTTCTTCCTCGGGAAAATTTCAAAGCAAAAGCTGTCCTGCAAGATAAAAATATCATTACTGCTATTGGCTTTGCACATCAAGAGTTTGCAAGAAAAGTGATTCTTGGTCTAGGTTTGGCAGAAAATACTGACAACTATTTTAAAGAACAGAACGAATATTCAGAAGAGGACTTGATTTTTACTCTATCGGACAAAGAGTTTGATGAAGTGAAACAGAGTATAGAAAATGCCATCTAATGATTTACTTATAAATTATAGAAAGGAATAAGGGTGTTCGTAATTGAACTCGAGCGGAAAGCTTGGAAATTAGATAAACCTCCTAAGAAATCAGGATTTCTTGTCGGTTTCCTAAATTTCAGTCGCTTTCTGTTCGCTCTTAGTATCTTGTATGAACAATACTGAATTTTATGATCGTCTGGGGGTGTCAAAAAACGCTTCGGCAGACGAAATCAAAAAGGCTTATCGTAAGCTTTCGAAGAAATACCACCCAGATATCAACAAGGAGCCTGGTGCTGAGGAAAAGTACAAGGAAGTTCAAGAAGCCTATGAGACTTTGAGTGACGACCAAAAACGTGCAGCCTACGACCAATATGGTGCTGCGGGCGCCAACGGTGGCTTTGGTGGTGCTGGCGGTTTCGGTGGCTTTGACGGAGCAGGTGGCTTCGGTGGTTTTGAGGATATCTTCTCAAGTTTCTTTGGTGGAGGTGGAGCTTCGCGCAATCCAAACGCTCCTCGTCAAGGAGACGACCTCCAGTACCGTGTGAATTTGACCTTTGAAGAAGCTATCTTTGGAACGGAAAAAGAGGTTAAATACAATCGTGAAGCCAGCTGTCGTACATGTAACGGTTCTGGAGCTAAGCCAGGAACAAGTCCAGTCACTTGTGGACGCTGTCATGGTGCTGGTGTTATTAACGTTGATACGCAGACTCCGCTTGGTATGATGCGCCGTCAAGTAACCTGTGATGTCTGTCATGGTCGCGGAAAAGAAATCAAGGATCCATGTACAACTTGTCACGGAACAGGTCATGAAAAACAAGCTCATAGCGTACATGTAAAAATCCCGGCTGGTGTGGAAACAGGTCAACAAATCCGCCTCGCTGGTCAAGGTGAAGCAGGCTTTAACGGTGGACCTTACGGAGACTTGTACGTGGTGGTTTCAGTAGAAGCCAGCGATAAGTTTGAACGTGAAGGAACAACTATTTTCTACAAGTTGAATCTCAATATTGTCCAAGCAGCTCTTGGTGATACTGTGGAAATTCCAACCGTGCATGGTGATGTCGAATTGGTCATCCCAGAAGGAACTCAGACTGGCAAGAAATTCCGTCTACGTGGCAAGGGAGCACCGAGCCTTCGTGGCGGTGCCGTTGGTGACCAATACGTAACTGTCAATGTGGTGACTCCGACAGGCTTGAACGATCGCCAAAAAGCTGCTCTTAAAGAATTCGCAGCTGCAGGTGACTTGAAAGTTAATCCAAAGAAAAAAGGCTTCTTTGACCATATAAAAGATGCATTTGAAGGAGAATAAAGTAAAAAGAGCCGATTGGCTCTTTTTTTGTGTAATCTTTGGAAATTTAGCACCGAGAAAATCATTTTCCAGCTGGTCTACTATTTATACTTTTGAGTGAGCAAGCCAGCCTCATCCATCTCCTGGATGAGTTGCTTGATTTCCGCTTCTTTGCCAGGCTTAACTGTGATAGAATCAATGTGCTTGATCGCCGAGTTATCCTGAATATCCACCAAAGTCAAAGCTTTTTCATAGAATGAAATTCCCTTTTTAAAACTTTCCTGATCATCCCAAAAGAGAAGTGAGTAATTAGGGTTAAATTTCTTTCCTTTTTCTTGGAGATACTTCTCGCTTTCCTTCTCTAAAAATTGGAATAAGCCATGGTTGAACAAGTTATCCCCTACTTTATAGTAGGAAATCTCTCCTGTCTGGAGGACATAGACTTCGAGTCGGTTTTTGGTAAGTTTTGGACTTTCTTTTAGGACGGGGTGGCTATTGATGACCTCATCTGAGAAAGTAACATAAAAATGTAAGCCTCCACCCTCAAATTGATACCTTCCATTTGATTCTACTTTCTCAGGAGGCATGTCAAGAGAGATAAAGATTTGTTTTAAGTCGTCATTCCCTTTTTGGATGTCACTCGGTGAGGCCTTGAAAAGATTCATCAGTAGTAGAAATGCCAGGGCTGCAAGCAGGCAGAGGCAACCACAAGGGATCGCGATGACCTTCGCTAGAACTTTTAAAAACTGTTTCACTTTCATTCCCTCCTTTTTCTGTTCAAACCTAGTATCCAAAAAAGAGTTTAAGGAAAGTTGGAGACTCTCTTATCCTTGTTTTTCTTCTTGGAGGACTGCCATTCTGGTTTGGAAATCCTTTTCTAAGACTTTGAACTTGTAGGTTAGGTCTTTTTGGTATTCCTTGATAAGGGCTTTTTGTTGGTCGATGATTTGCAGGCTGTTTTGGATGATATCCAAATCCTCCTTAATGGCTTCGACGCGGTCGCTAGTATCCATAAATTCCTCTGTGATGGCTTGGCGATTTTTTACGACAAAATAACTTCCAGCTGCAGCTCCTGCAAATAGCAGTAGATTTGATAGTTTCATGGCAACTCCTTAGGCGTTTTTGATGGTTTCAGCGACTTGAGCGAGTTTGTCAAAGTCTGGTTCGTGGGCAATAAAGTCAATCTTGAGGTCATCTTCTGTACCATAGCGAGGAACGAGGTGCACGTGGGTATGAAAGACCGTTTGACCAGCGACTTCCTCGCAGTTGGCAATGATATTCATGCCAGCAGCCTTGGTAGCCTTCATGACTTTTTGAGCCACTGTTGGCACTTGGGCAAAGAGTTGGCTGGCACTTGCAGCATCCATCTCTAAAAGATTGCGATAGTGCTCTTTTGGTACGACCAAGGTGTGTCCAGGCGTTACTTGAGAGATATCAAGAAAGGCAAGAACCTGCTCGTCCTCGTATACTTTTGAAGCAGGAATCTCCCCTGCGATGATCTTACAAAAAATGCAATCTGACATAAAATCCACCTCTACTGTATTGAATTTTGATATAATATAGCTACATTATACCAGATTCGGAGAAAATATGTTAGAAATTAAAAACCTGACAGGAGGCTATGTTCACGTTCCTGTCTTGAAAGATGTATCCTTTACAGTTGAAAGTGGGCAGTTGGTCGGTTTGATTGGGCTCAACGGTGCTGGGAAATCAACGACAATCAATGAGATTATTGGTCTGTTGACACCTTACAGTGGAGAAATCAAGATTAATGGTCTCACCCTGCGAGAAGATGCGACCAGCTATCGCAAGCAGATTGGCTATATCCCAGAAACGCCTAGTCTGTATGAGGAATTGACCCTCAGAGAGCATATCGAGACGGTTGCCATGGCCTATGGTATTGAGCAAAAAGTGGCTTTTGATCGTGTGGAACCTTTGTTAAAAATGTTTCGTTTGGATCAAAAATTAGACTGGTTTCCAGTACATTTCTCAAAAGGGATGAAGCAGAAGGTCATGATTATCTGTGCTTTTGTCGTAGATCCGAGTCTTTTCATCGTTGATGAGCCTTTTCTTGGTCTCGATCCCTTGGCGATTGCCGACTTGATTCAGCTTTTGGAAGTGGAAAAGCAAAAAGGCAAGTCCATCCTCATGAGTACCCACGTGCTAGACTCAGCAGAAAAGATGTGTGATTCCTTTGTTATTCTCCACAAGGGAGAGGTGCGGGCTCAGGGGAACCTCCAGCAACTCCGTGAAGCCTTTGACATGCCTGAAGCGAGTTTGAATGATATTTACTTGGCTCTAACCAAAGAGGAGGACCTATGAAAGACTTGTTTTTAAGGAGAAAGCAGGCTTTTCGTAAGGAGTGTGTTGGTTATCTGCGTTATGTTCTAAATGACCACTTTGTCTTGTTCCTGCTAGTTCTCATCGGTTTTCTAGCTTACCAGTACAGTCAACTCTTGCAAGATTTTCCTGAAAACCACTGGCCTATCCTCTTGTTTTTGGGGATTGTATCTGTCTTACTTTTGGCTTGGGGAGGAATCGCGACCTATATGGAAGGACCTGACAAGCTCTTTCTCTTAGTCAGTGAAGAGGAGGTTAAGTCTCACCTCAAAGGGCAGACAGTGCGCTCACTGGTCTTTTGGCTCTTTGTCCAAACCCTTTTCTTGCTTTTATTTGCGCCCTTATTTTTAGCCATGGGCTATGGCTTGCCAGCTTTTTTCATCTATGTGCTTTTATTGGGAGCTGGGAAATATCTCTTCTTTCGCCAAAAAGCCAGTAAATTTTTTACAGAGAACGGGCTTGACTGGGACTATGTGATCGCCCAAGAAAGCAAGCGCAAGCAAGTCTTGCTTCGTTTTTTTGCTCTCTTTACTCAGGTCAAGGGCGTTTCAAATAGTGTCAAACGTCGCGCTTATCTAGATTTCATCCTAAAGACTGTTCAAAAGGTGCCAGGGAAGATCTGGCAAAACCTCTATATCCGTTCTTATCTGCGAAATGGAGACCTCTTTGCCCTTAGTTTGCGCCTTTTGCTCCTATCCTTGTTAGCTGTGATCTTTATCGAGCAATCTTGGATTGCGATGGCAGTGGTGGTTCTATTTAATTACCTCTTGCTCTTCCAATTGCTAGCCCTATATCACGCCTTTGATTACCAATACTTGACCCAGCTTTTTCCACTAGAAAAAGGGGAGAAAGAGAAGGGATTGAAACAGATTTTGCTCGGTGTGGGAAGTGCAGTTCTTTTGTTGGAATTGCTGGTCGGAGCAGTGGTTTTTCAAGAAAAAATAGCCTTGTTGGCTCTTGTAGGGGCTAGTCTCTTCCTACAATTGTTTTATTTGCCTTATCAACTAAAAAGACTGGTTGACGAATAGACCAAAAACTAGTAGAATAGTAAGGAAACTTTATACGGAGGAAAGAAATGGACTTGGGTGATAATGAGCTAACGCTGACCCCTATCCCTGGGAAGAGCGGCAAGGCTTATATGGGAAGCTACCCTGATGGGAAGCGCGTCTTTGTAAAAATGAACACCTCTCCAATCCTACCTGGCCTAGCCAGAGAACAAATCGCTCCTCAATTACTATGGACTCGTCGTTTGCCAGATGGTCGTGATATGTGTGCCCAGGAATGGTTGACGGGTAAAATCTTGACACCGCATGATATGAACCGCAAGCAGATTATCAATATCCTAACACGTCTTCACCGCTCACGTCCTTTGATGAAGCAGTTGAGCCGTTTGGGATATACCATGGAGACGCCAGTAGACTTGTTGCAGTCTTGGAGGCAGGAAGCACCCGAAGTCTTGAAACGACATCAGTACTTAAATTCGGTGATTGATGATTTGCGCAGGACGGTTCCAGGTTTTAGAGAAGACCATGCAACGATTGTGCATGGGGATCTTCGCCATAGTAATTGGATTGAGACAGAGAGTGGCCTCGTTTATCTAGTGGATTGGGATTCGGTTCGCCTGACGGATCGTATGTTTGATGTGGCGCATATGTTGTGTCATTATATTCCAGAGCAACATTGGCATGATTGGCTAACTTATTACGGTTATAAGTACAATCAGACAGTGTTAGATAAATTGTATTGGTATGGTCAGTATTCTTACTTGAGCCAGATTGCCAAATACTTTGTAAATCAAGATTTAGATAATGTAAACCGGGAGATTTACGCCTTGCGTGTCTTCCGTGACAAGTATGGAAAGAAGAGATGAGAGTTAGAAATCGTAAAGGGGCGACAGAATTACTAGAGGCCAATCCTCAGTATGTGGTCCTCAATCCCTTAGAAGCAAAAGGGAAATGGCGAGACTTGTTTGGAAATGATCATCCTATTCATGTTGAAGTTGGAAGTGGGAAAGGGGCCTTCGTATCAGGAATGGCCAAGCAAAATCCTGACATCAACTACATTGGAATTGATATCCAAAAGTCGGTATTGAGTTATGCCTTGGACAAGGTGCTTGAAGTTGGAGTGCCCAATATCAAATTGCTGTGGGTAGATGGTTCAGATTTGACCGACTACTTTGAAGACGGTGAGATTAATCGTCTCTACCTAAACTTTTCAGATCCCTGGCCTAAAAAACGCCATGAAAAACGTCGTTTGACTTACAAGAGTTTCTTGGATACCTTCAAGCGCATCTTGCCTGAGAATGGGGAAATCCATTTCAAGACAGATAATCGTGGCTTGTTTGAGTACAGTCTAGTGAGCTTTTCTCAGTATGGTATGAAGCTCAATGGGGTTTGGCTGGACTTGCATGCCAGTGATTTTGAAGGCAATGTCATGACAGAGTATGAGCAAAAATTCTCCAGCAAAGGTCAAGTGATCTACCGAGTTGAGGCAGAATTTTAAGAAATAGCTTGAAAACCAGCCGTTTGAGTGCTTATGCTTTACATAAATTGACAAACGTGCTATACTGATAGTAAGAATATGAGAAAGAGAGGCGGGGAAATATCTTCGCCTCTTGCTTATGAGGAGGTGGACGCAATCGCAACAATCGTAGAATTAGTCAGAGAAGTTGTAGAACCTGTCATCCAAGCGCCTTTCGAGCTCGTGGATATCGAGTATGGAAAGATTGGCAGTGACATGATTCTCAGTATTTTTGTAGATAAACCTGAAGGAATTACCTTGAACGACACGGCAGACCTGACAGAAATCATCAGTCCTGTTCTTGATACTATCAAGCCTGATCCCTTCCCAGAACAATATTTCCTAGAAATCACCAGTCCAGGCTTGGAACGTCCTTTGAAAACCAAGGATGCTATCGCTGGAGCGGTTGGGAAATACATCCATGTCGGGCTCTACCAAGCCATCGATAAGCAAAAGGTCTTTGAAGGAACCTTGTTGGCCTTCGAAGAGGACGAGTTGACTATGGAGTATATGGACAAGACACGTAAGAAAACCGTCCAAATTCCATACAGTTTAGTATCAAAAGCACGTTTAGCAGTAAAACTATAGAAAAGAAAGGATAGCTTTTGAGGATTCAAAAGTAAAAAGAACATGAGTAAAGAAATGCTAGAGGCCTTCCGCATTTTGGAAGAAGACAAGGGAATCAACAAAGAAGACATCATCGACGCAGTAGTTGAGTCGCTTCGTTCCGCTTATCGTAGACGCTATGGTCAATCTGACAGCGTAGCCATCGATTTCAACGAAAAAACAGGAGACTTTACAGTTTATACTGTCCGTGAAGTTGTTGATGAAGTATTTGATAGCCGTTTGGAAATCAGCTTGAAAGATGCTCTTGCCATTAATTCAGCCTATGAGCTTGGTGACAAAATCAAGTTTGAAGAAGCACCAGCTGAGTTTGGTCGTGTAGCAGCCCAATCTGCCAAACAAACCATTATGGAAAAAATGCGCAAGCAAACACGTGCCATCACCTACAATACTTACAAAGAACATGAACAAGAAATCATGTCTGGTACAGTAGAACGTTTTGACAACCGCTTTATCTATGTCAACCTTGGCAGCATCGAAGCCCAATTGTCAAAACAAGACCAAATCCCTGGAGAAGTCTTTGCTTCCCACGACCGTATCGAAGTCTACGTTTACAAGGTTGAAGACAACCCTCGTGGTGTCAATGTATTTGTCAGTCGTAGCCATCCAGAAATGATCAAACGCTTGATGGAGCAAGAAATTCCAGAAGTTTACGATGGAACTGTCGAAATCATGAGCGTAGCCCGCGAAGCTGGTGACCGTACGAAGGTTGCTGTTCGTAGTCACAATCCAAACGTGGACGCTATCGGGACAATCGTTGGACGAGGTGGTGCCAACATCAAGAAAATCACCAGCAAATTCCACCCAGCTCGTTACGATGCCAAGAGCGATCGCATGATTCCTGTCGAAGAAAACATCGACGTTATCGAGTGGGTAGCAGATCCAGCTGAGTTTATCTACAATGCCATCGCACCTGCAGAGGTTGACCAAGTTATCTTTGATGAAAACGACAGCAAACGTGCCTTGGTCGTTGTTCCAGATAACAAGCTTTCTCTTGCGATTGGTCGTCGTGGACAAAACGTTCGCTTGGCAGCTCACTTGACGGGTTACCGTATCGATATCAAGTCTGCCAGTGAGTTTGAAGCTATGGAAGAAGCAGGTCAAGTGGATTACGCAGCTGCGGACGAATTGATCGAAGAATAAAAATTGCTAGAGGAGGGAAAGATGAAAACAAGAAAAATCCCTTTGCGCAAGTCTGTTGTATCCAATGAAGTGATTGATAAGCGTGATTTGCTCCGCATTGTCAAGAACAAAGAAGGACAGGTCTTTATCGATCCGACAGGCAAGGCCAATGGCCGTGGCGCTTATATCAAGCTAGACAATGCAGAAGCCCTAGAGGCAAAAAAGAAGAAAGTCTTTAACCGCAGCTTTAACATGGAAGTTGAAGAAAGCTTTTATGACGAGTTGATCGCCTATGTGGATCACAAAGTGAAAAGAAGAGAGTTAGGACTTGAATAAGCAAAAGATAAGCAATCTCTTGGGACTTGCTCAGCGAGCAGGCCGGATCATATCGGGTGAAGAATTGGTGGTCAAGGCTATCCAAGACCAGAAAGCCAAGTTAGTCTTTCTAGCACAGGATGCTGGTCCTAATCTGACCAAGAAGATTCAAGATAAAAGTGACTATTATCAAGTAGAAGTTATAACCGTGTTTTCAACACTGGAATTAAGCATAGCAGTCGGAAAATCGAGAAAGGTTTTGGCTGTGACAGATGCTGGATTTACAAAGAAAATGAGGTCTCTTATGGAATAGAAGAGGAGGACATGATTTGTCTAAGAAAAGATTGTACGAAATCGCAAAAGAACTTGGAAAAGAAAGTAAAGAAGTTGTAGCGCGTGCAAAAGAGTTGGGCTTGGATGTGAAAAGCCACTCATCGAGCGTGGAAGCTACTGCTGCGGAGCAAATCGCAGCTAGCTTTAAGCCTGCTGCTCCGAAGGCAGAAGCAAAACCTGCAGCACCAAAAGTAAGTGTAGAAAAGAAAGCAGAAAAGCCTGTTTCAACTAAACCAGTTGTCGCTAAGGAAGAAAGCAAACCAGCTACACCTGCAGTTCCTAAGGAAGAAAAAGTAGTGGCTGCAAGACCACAAAGTCGAAACTTCAAGGCGGAGCGTGAGGCGCGTGCCAAAGAGCAGGCAGAGCGACGCAAACAAAACAAGGGCAACAACCGTGACCAACAACAAAACGGCAACCGTCAGAAAAATGACGGTCGTAATGGTGGCAAACCTGGTCAAGGAAACCGCGACAATCGTCGATTTAACGACCAAGGGAAAAAACCACAAGGTCAAGGGAATCGTAGCAATGATCGCCGTCAGCAGCAAGACTTCCAGCCCAAGCAAGCTGGTCCACGTGTTGACTTTAAAGCCCGTGCAGCAGCCCTAAAAGCAGAGCAAAATGCAGAGTACGCACGCTCAAGCGAGGAGCGCTTCAAACAATCGCAAGCAGCCAAAGAAGCCTTGGCTCAAGCTAATAAACGCAAGGAACCTGAGGAAATCTTTGAAGAAGCTGCTAAGCTAGCTGAACAAACGCAGCCAGCCGTAACAGTAGCTCCTGTAGCGAAAGAAGCGCCAGTGGATACACGTCGTAAAAAACAAGCTCGACCAGACAAAGAACGTGACGATTATGATCACGAAGAAGATGGTCCTAGAAAACAACAAAAGAATCGAAGTAGTCAGAATCAAGTGAGAAATCAAAGAAATAGTAACTGGAATAACAACAAGAAAAATAAAAAAGGGAACAAGCAAAACAACCGTAACCAGACTCCAAAACCTGTTACAGAGCGTAAGTTCCACGAATTGCCAACAGAATTTGAGTATACAGATGGTATGACTGTTGCGGAAATCGCAAAACGTATCAAACGTGAACCAGCAGAAATCGTTAAGAAACTCTTTATGATGGGTGTGATGGCCACACAAAACCAATCCTTAGATGGAGAAACCATCGAACTCCTCATGGTGGATTATGGTATCGAAGCCAAACAAAAGGTTGAAGTGGATAATGCCGACATCGAACGTTTCTTTGTCGAAGATGGCTATCTTAACGAAGATGAATTGGTTGAGCGTCCACCAGTTGTAACCATCATGGGACACGTTGACCATGGTAAAACCACCCTCTTGGATACCCTTCGTAACTCTCGTGTTGCGACAGGTGAAGCAGGTGGTATCACTCAGCATATCGGTGCCTACCAAATCGTGGAAAATGGCAAGAAGATTACCTTCCTTGATACACCAGGACACGCGGCCTTTACTTCTATGCGTGCGCGTGGTGCGTCTGTTACCGATATTACTATCTTGGTCGTTGCGGCAGATGACGGGGTTATGCCTCAGACTATCGAAGCCATCAACCACTCAAAAGCAGCGAACGTTCCAATTATCGTAGCCATCAACAAGATTGATAAACCAGGTGCCAACCCAGAACGTGTTATCGGTGAATTGGCAGAGCATGGTGTTATGTCAACAGCTTGGGGTGGAGATTCTGAATTTGTTGAAATCTCAGCTAAATTCAACCAAAACATCGATGAACTCTTGGAAACAGTCCTTCTTGTGGCTGAAATCCAAGAACTCAAGGCAGACCCAACAGTGCGTGCTATCGGTACGGTTATCGAAGCTCGCTTGGATAAAGGAAAAGGTGCGGTCGCAACCCTTCTTGTCCAACAAGGTACCTTGAATGTCCAAGACCCTATCGTTGTCGGAAATACTTTCGGTCGTGTCCGTGCTATGACCAATGACCTTGGTCGTCGTGTCAAGGTTGCAGGCCCATCAACACCAGTTTCTATTACAGGTTTGAACGAAGCGCCAATGGCGGGTGACCACTTTGCCGTTTACGAGGATGAGAAATCTGCGCGTGCAGCTGGTGAAGAGCGTGCAAAACGTGCCCTCATGAAACAACGCCAAGCTACCCAACGTGTCAGCCTTGAAAACCTCTTTGATACACTCAAAGCTGGTGAACTTAAGTCAGTTAACGTTATCATCAAGGCCGACGTACAAGGTTCTGTTGAAGCCCTTTCTGCCTCACTTCAAAAGATCGATGTAGAAGGTGTCAAAGTTACCATTGTCCACTCGGCAGTCGGTGCCATCAATGAATCTGACGTGACCCTTGCCGAAGCTTCCAATGCCTTTATCGTTGGTTTCAACGTACGCCCTACACCACAAGCGCGTCAACAAGCCGAAGCTGACGATGTAGAAATCCGTCTCCACAGCATTATCTACAAGGTTATCGAAGAGATGGAAGAAGCTATGAAAGGGATGCTTGATCCAGAATTCGAAGAAAAAGTTATCGGTGAAGCAGTTATCCGTGAAACCTTCAAGGTATCTAAAGTGGGAACCATCGGTGGATTTATGGTTATGAGTGGTAAGGTTACCCGTGATTCTAAAGTCCGTGTCATCCGTGACGGTGTCGTTATCTATGACGGCGAACTCGCAAGCTTGAAACACTACAAAGACGACGTCAAAGAAGTTACAAACGGTCGTGAAGGTGGTCTCATGATTGATGGCTACAATGATATCAAGATGGATGATGTGATTGAGGCATATGTCATGGAAGAAATCAAGAGATAATATTTTTGCTCCTTTCTTAGGTGGTGAGGGACGCAAGCAAACCGATGGTTTCATTGCTTATTTTTGAGCCTAGTGTCTCAAAAATCCCCTGTGATGGGACTGATAAATCAGTTCCATCACTTTCACCACAGCGAAAGAAGCGAATGAGTTCAAATTGAACTTCGTTTCAATTTGAACTGAAAATCAATAAGTTTAAAAATAGCTAGGTCTGCTGGCCTAGCTTTTGGTTCAAAGTAGAGAAAGGAATATCATGGCAAATCATTTCCGTACGGATCGTGTGGGCATGGAAATCAAACGTGAAGTCAATGAGATTTTGCAAAAGAAAGTCCGTGATCCGCGTGTCCAAGGTGTGACGATCACAGATGTTCAGATGCTGGGTGACTTGTCTGTTGCCAAGGTTTACTACACCATTTTGAGTAACCTTGCTTCGGATAACCAAAAAGCTCAAATCGGGCTTGAAAAAGCAACTGGTACCATCAAACGTGAACTTGGTCGCAATTTGAAATTGTACAAAATCCCAGATTTAACCTTCGTCAAAGACGAATCCATCGAATATGGAAACAAGATTGACGAGATGCTACGCAATCTGGATAAAAACTAAGAAAGAGGGGGTGCCCCTCTTTTTTGGTGGAGAAAACTAGGCGAAATTTAAAATGGAAAACATTCTCTATAAAATAGAATTCTGTATTTCTAAATGTTAGCTAAACAGAAAATGCTTTTTTTTTTTAGCAAATATGATATGATAAAATGCGAAAAAAGAAATAGGGAGATAGAAATGGCTGAACAAGATGTAGCTATGCAAGTATTGCAACAAGTGGTGAAACTACCTGTTGTAAAGGTTGAACGATCAAAATTTTTAGTGGATAAGTTTTCTAAGGAATTAGATCCGAAGGATATTACAACATTATTGGAACAGGGTCCATCTAGTTTGCTACCACAGGAAACTTTGGATAGAGTTGCAAATGCTTGTATTATGGATAATGTCTTGCTGGCTAGTGGGACATCGGTTTTAGCAGGTCTACCTGGAGGACTGGCTATGGCAATTACCATACCAGCGGATGTAGCCCAGTTTTATGCTTTTTCATTGAAATTAGCTCAAGAATTGGGATATATTTACGGTTACGATGACCTTTGGGCTTCTCGTGATGAATTGAGTGAAGATGCTCAAAACACGCTCTTGCTGTATCTCGGTGTAATGCTGGGAGTAAATGGTACAGCTGCATTGCTTCGAGCAGGAGGTGTTGCGATTGCTAAGCAAGTGATGAAAACAGTTCCCCAGAAAGCCTTGACAAAGACCCTTTGGTATCCGATTTTGAAAAAAGTGTTGAAAATTTTTGGAGTCAACTTGACAAAAGGAGGTTTAGCCAAAGGAATGGGGAAATTCATTCCCATCCTAGGTGGTATTATTTCAGGAGGTTTAACCTTTGCGACCATGAAGCCGATGGGTGAAAGCTTGCAACAGGAGTTATCTAAATTAGTCAACTATAACGAAGAACAATATCAAGAAGACATAGAAACTATTCGAAAAGAAGCAGAAATCATCGAAGGAGAATAATATGGGACTCATTAAAATTCTAGCCAAGACTTATGGGAGTTACTTTTTTACGATGCAAGGTATAAAAGTTATGAAAACTATGAAGAAAGATGATAATATAGCAGTGGGACTAGGTAAATTGTTTCTTGCAGACAAGTTAATGGATACGGCACAGTGGCTCGCAAAACCAGAGGACAAAGAATGAAAATCTTTTTGAGTATTTTTGTTTTACTTTTTATAAAACCAATTTTAGGTCTTATTAGGCTATTTTGGGAAATTTTAAAATTTTTCTTTCAAATAATTTTTTATAAAGCTGTTTTCAAAATTATTGATTGGATATTTAGGATATTATAAAATTACGTAGGCATATAGTTAAGGGCTATTTCGTTTTCATCATATTAATAAACTTCGCTATAAAGAAATAGAAATTCGTACGAAACTTAAATCATTTTTGGTGCGGAAATTTTACCTCCAAAGAGGTTACTCAAAGGCAAATGAAAGAAACTAGCAGGAACTCTTCTGCTAGTTTTTTAATCTCTTCCCATATGGTATAATATAAGCAGTAAAATCATTTTAGAACATACATGGAGGTCGTCATGGATAATATCATCGATGTGTCAATTCCCGTTGCGGAAGTGGTAGACAAGCATCCAGAAGTCTTGGAAATCCTAGTGGAGATTGGTTTTAAACCACTAGCCAATCCCTTGATGCGCAATACAGTCGGTCGCAAGGTATCGCTCAAACAGGGTTCTAAGCTCGAAGGGACTCCTATGGACAAGATTGTCCGCACGCTAGAAGCGAATGGCTACGAAGTGATTGGATTAGACTAATGGCAGATGAACGGATTCATATCCTACGGGATATTTTGCTAGAATTGCATAATGGCGCCTCTCCTGAGTCAGTTCAGGAGCGTTTTGATGCGACCTTTACAGGTGTCTCAGCTATTGAGATTTCCCTCATGGAGCACGAGCTGATGAACTCAGACTCAGGTGTCACCTTTGAAGATGTCATGGAGCTCTGTGATGTCCATGCTAATCTTTTTAAAAATGCAGTAAAGGGCGTCGAAGTGGAGGATACCGAGCATCCTGGTCACCCAGTTCGCATCTTCAAGGATGAAAATCTGGCTCTCCGTGCTGCCTTGATCCGCATTCGGAGATTGTTAGATACCTATGAGACTATGGAAGATGAAGAGATGCTTGCGGATATGCGCAAGGGTTTGGTCCGTCAAATGGGGCTTTTGGGGCAATTTGACATCCACTATCAGCGCAAGGAAGAGCTCTTTTTCCCCATCATGGAGCGCTATGGTCACGATTCACCCCCTAAAGTTATGTGGGGAGTGGACGATCAGATCAGAGGACTCTTTCAGACAGCTCTAGCGACGGCTAAGGCACTACCAGAAGTGGCGATTTCCACTGTAAAGGAAGCTTTTGAAGCTTTTGCGACAGAGTTTGAAAGTATGATTTTCAAGGAAGAGTCCATCCTCCTCATGATTCTTCTTGAGTCCTTCACTCAGGATGACTGGCTTCAGATTGCGGAGGAGAGTGATGCTTATGGCTATGCCATCATCCGTCCGTCTGAGAAATGGGTGCCAGAACGACAGAGCTTTGTTGAGGAAAAGAGCTCAGAGGAGCCAGTACAACTAGACACGGCTGAAGGTAAAGTTCAGCAAGTTATTGATACACCAGAAGGTCAGTTTACTATTACCTTTACCCCTAAGGAAAAGGAAGCAGTGCTGGACCGCCATAGTCAACAGGCTTTTGGCAATGGCTATCTCTCCGTCGAGCAGGCCAACCTTATCCTTAATCACCTTCCCATGGAGATCACCTTTGTCAATAAAGACGACATTTTCCAGTATTACAATGACAATACGCCAGCTGATGAGATGATTTTCAAACGGACGCCGTCCCAAGTCGGACGCAATGTTGAACTCTGCCATCCGCCCAAGTACCTAGACAAGGTGAAGGCCGTTATGAAAGGTCTTCGTGAAGGGGTCAAGGACAAGTATGAAATGTGGTTCAAGTCGGAGTCGCGAGGCAAGTTTGTCCACATAACCTATGCCGCGGTACACGATGAAGACGGAGTATTCCAAGGGGTGTTGGAGTATGTTCAGGATATCCAGCCCTACCGTGAGATTGATACTGACTATTTCCGTGGATTAGAATAAGGAGAACCAATGAGTTACGAACAGGAATTTATGAAGGAATTTGAAGCCTGGGTCAATACCCAGATCATGATCAACGACATGGCGCACAAGGAAAGTCAAACAGTTTACGAAGAAGACCAAGACGAGCGTGCCAAAGATGCCATGATTCGCTACGAAAGCCGCTTGGATGCTTATCAGTTCTTGCTGGGTAAGTTTGAAAACTTCAAAGCAGGTAAGGGATTTCATGATCTGCCAGAGGGCTTATTTAGCGAGCGAAATTATTAAAATAGTGATACTTTCTTGATTTTTTATCGAAATCTTGATAGAATATCTTTATTAAATCCTTGTCAGATCAGGGATTTTTTATTGAAAGGATTTTATCATGTCAAAGAAACTCCAACGTAAAAAACAATTGCGAAATAGCCTCCGTCGCTCAGGTGCCTTTTCAAATACGGTGACCAAAGTTGTCGAAGAGACCAAGAAAGTCGTGAAACATGCAGAAAAATCTGCCAGCGAAGCAGGAAAAGTTGTCTCTAAAAAAGTGGAACAAGCAGTAGAAGCGACCAAAGAGCAAGCTCAAAAAGTAGCGAATTCAGTGGAAGATTTCGCAGCTACTTTGGGTGGCCTCTCAGTAGATCGTGCCAAGACTTTCTATGATGAAGGCATCAAGTCGGCTGCTGACTTTAAAAACTGGACGGAAAAAGAACTCCTTGCCTTAAAAGGAATTGGTCCAGCTACGATCAAGAAATTAAAAGAACACGGCATCAAGTTCAAGTAATCTTTCTTGAGCCTTGCATTTCCGTCAAAAACTTGCTACAATAAAGCCATCAGAGGTGTTTTGAATCCCACATTTTACAGAAAGTGGCGGTGCTGAGAAGTCCACAAATGTGTCAAAACTGGTTGCTGATGGATGAAAAATTGAAATAAACAAAGATGCGGGCAACTGCCCGAAATTGGGTGGTACCGCGGATAAGCACATTCGTCCCTGTCATGGATATGGCAGGGGCGATTTTTTGTAGAAAGCGAGGAAGAAGGATGGCAAGAACTGAGTTGCCAGATAAAATCGAAACAGAACGTCTTCTTTTACGAGTCCGCACAGTGGCTGATGCCGAAGATATCCATTCCTACGCTAGTTTGCCAGAGGTCGCTTATCCAGCAGCATTTCACCCCGTCAAGACCTTGGAAGATGAGATTTATTATCTAGAGCATATCCTTCCTGAGCGCAATCAAAAGGAAAATCTCCCAGCGGGATACGGGATTGTCGTTAAAGGAACCGATAAGATCATTGGTTCTGTTGATTTCAACCATCGGCACGAAGACGATGTACTGGAGATTGGCTATATCTTGCACTCAGACTATTGGGGTTGTGGTTATGTGCCAGAAGCTGCGCGTGCCTTGATTGAGCTAGGTTTTAAGGATTTGGGGCTCCACAAGGTAGAACTGAAATGTTTTGGTTATAATGTCCAAAGTCAACGAGTCGCTGAGAAGCTTGGCTTCACCCTCGAAGCTCGCATAAGAGACCGCAAAGATGCCCAAGGAAATCGCTGTGACAGTCTGATATATGGCTTGATGAAGAGTGAGTGGGAGAAGTGAGTGTGAAGTTAAAAGAAATTTTTAAATATATTACTGCGTATTTACCGTTTATATTTTTAATAAATACATTCATTTTGTTTGTTATTACTTCAGTTGGAAAGTATTTGCCAGATTTAGGATTAGGAATAGATGCACGATTCTTGATTACCATAATGGTAGAAATATTTTCAATAATATATATGTTAAGGTATAGAAGATCAAAGTACGTCATATTGTCTTATAGCGCATTAGTATCTGTAATATGTTTTTTGGTTTATATACAATTCGAACCAATAGTTTTGATAGGGTTTGTACCATTTATAGTTTATAACATTTTATTTGAACAAAAACTAGCAGATTTAAAAGAGTTCCTAAAAGAAAGTTTGATGGCTTGTTATTCCTCAAATTTTTTCGATTTAATTTTTCTTCTCACATTGTATATTCTAAAAAATAATACTTGTTTTATAAAAAACATCCTCAACTATTTTTATAATTTTTTATTTAGTCTAATAAATATAGAGGAAAAAATCTTTTATAATTATACTATATCCTCTTTTTTGTTCATAATTCTATTAGCTATAGCATTTATTAGAAGTGAAGTTGTAATAAATCATTATAGAAAACAGCATAGTTTATCAGATGAAGAAAATAAGGTATTTTGGAATTCTTCTTTACTTTCATTTTTATGTTCCATCTGTATGATATATTTATCTATAGGGATGTTTTTATCGATTAGTGAAAAAGGTTCATATTTTATAAATATATGGATAATATATTCTGTACTCACGTCTATTAACTTAGTATTATGGAGTATCATTTTTCAAAAAGTTAATCAAGGGGGGGAAGATAAACAAACTGTGCAAATGCATTGGCTTTTGGTAATTTTATCAGTATTTGCACTCATTTTACTTGATCAAATAGAAAGCGACCTAATTTCAATATTAACTTGGTTTTTACCAATTCTCTTACCAGTATTTATAGGAGAAATTAACACACAGACAACTAATATAGAGAATAAGTTACGTCCAACATTTCATATGAAAAAGCATCTATATTGGTTACAAGTAATGTGTTTTAACACACTCGCTGTTTTAAATATAATTTCATCACTATTTACAGTAAAAATATTAGAAAACAATAAAATAATTGAAGAAAATACTTTAAAAATTAAAATAGTAGAACTTTTTGAAAAAATGCCATCATATCAAGAGGGGCCAAGATGGTTATCCAATCTCTTTGCTTCTACTGTTATAATTCTAATTTCATTATTAATTGCATTTTTTCTAAGCAAGATTACTATTTGGTTATTGAAGACATTCTATTTAAATAAAAATAAAGGATATTTTAAAGAAGGAGAAGACTGATGTCTAAAGAACTTTCACCTAAATACAATCCAGCCGAGGTTGAGGCTGGTCGTTACCAAAAATGGCTTGATGCCGATGTTTTCAAGCCTTCAGGCGATAAAAAGGCTAAGCCTTATTCGATCGTTATTCCACCACCGAACGTAACTGGGAAACTCCACCTTGGTCACGCTTGGGATACAACTCTGCAAGATATCATCATCCGTCAAAAACGCATGCAAGGCTTTGACACGCTTTGGCTTCCAGGTATGGACCACGCGGGGATTGCGACTCAGGCTAAGGTTGAGGAACGCTTGCGTGGGGAGGGCATTAGTCGTTACGACCTTGGTCGTGAGAAATTCCTTGAGAAAGTCTGGGAATGGAAAGACGAATATGCGACGACCATCAAGGAACAATGGGGCAAGATGGGGCTCTCTGTAGACTACTCTCGTGAGCGTTTCACTCTTGACGAAGGTTTGTCAAAAGCCGTTCGCAAGGTCTTTGTGGACCTTTACAAGAAAGGCTGGATCTACCGTGGTGAGTTTATCATCAACTGGGACCCAGCAGCTCGCACAGCCCTTTCTGATATCGAGGTGATCCACAAGGACGTCGAAGGTGCCTTCTACCACATGAACTACATGCTAGAAGACGGTTCACGCGCCCTTGAAGTCGCGACAACTCGTCCTGAGACCATGTTTGGGGACGTTGCCGTTGCGGTCAATCCAGAAGATCCACGCTACAAGGACTTGATTGGTAAAAACGTTATCCTTCCAATCGCTAATAAATTGATTCCAATCGTTGGAGACGAACACGCAGATCCTGAATTTGGTACTGGTGTCGTGAAAATCACACCTGCTCACGATCCGAATGACTTCTTAGTTGGCCAACGCCATAACTTACCGCAAGTCAACGTCATGAACGACGACGGAACTATGAACGATTTGGCCTTCGAATTTGCAGGTATGGACCGTTTCGAAGCTCGTAAGGCAGTCGTTGCTAAGTTGGAAGAAATCGGGGCCCTCGTTAAAATTGAAAAACGTGTCCACAGTGTTGGTCACTCAGAGCGTACAGGTGTTGTAGTTGAGCCACGCCTGTCTACTCAATGGTTCGTTAAGATGGATCAATTGGCTAAGAATGCCATTGCCAACCAAGACACAGAGGACAAGGTTGAATTCTACCCACCTCGTTTCAACGATACCTTCCTTCAATGGATGGAAAATGTGCACGACTGGGTAATCTCTCGTCAGCTCTGGTGGGGTCACCAAATCCCTGCTTGGTACAATGCTGAGGGTGAAATGTATGTCGGCGAAGAAGCTCCAGAAGGTGACGGTTGGACTCAAGACGAAGACGTCTTGGATACTTGGTTCAGTTCAGCCCTTTGGCCATTCTCAACCATGGGCTGGCCAGATGTCGACTCAGAAGACTTCAAGCGTTACTTCCCAACCTCAACCTTGGTAACAGGTTACGACATCATCTTCTTCTGGGTGTCTCGTATGATCTTCCAATCCTTGGAATTCACTGGTCGTCAGCCGTTCCAAAACGTTCTGATCCACGGTTTGATTCGTGACGAGCAAGGACGCAAGATGTCGAAGTCTCTCGGTAACGGGATTGACCCGATGGATGTCATTGAGAAATACGGTGCCGATGCCCTTCGTTGGTTCCTTTCAAACGGTTCTGCACCAGGTCAAGATGTGCGCTTCTCTTATGAGAAAATGGATGCTTCATGGAACTTCATTAACAAAATCTGGAATATCTCTCGCTACATCCTCATGAACAATGAAGGTTTGACACTTGAGCAAGCAACTGCCAATGTCGAAAAAGTTACCAACAAGGAAGCTGGAAATGTTACAGACCGCTGGATTCTCCACAACCTCAATGAAACCATCGGCAAAGTCACTGAAAACTTTGACAAGTTTGAGTTTGGTGTCGCTGGACACATCCTCTACAACTTCATCTGGGATGAGTTTGCGGACTGGTATGTTGAGTTGACCAAGGAAGTACTTTATAGCGATAATGAAGAAGAGAAGGTTATCACACGCTCTGTTCTCCTATACACTTTAGACAAGATCCTTCGTCTCCTTCACCCAATCATGCCATTCGTGACAGAGGAAATCTTTGGACAAATCTCAGAAGGCTCTATCGTTACAGCAGAATACCCAACTGTCAACTCAGCCTTTGAAGACCTTGCAGCTCACACTGGTGTGGAAAGCCTCAAAGACTTGATTCGTGCTGTTCGGAATGCGCGTGCGGAAGTAAACGTTGCACCAAGCAAGCCTATCACCATCCTTGTTAAGACTAGCGATAGCGACTTGGAAGCCTTCTTTAACAGCAATGTCAACTACATCAAGCGCTTCACAAATCCAGAACACTTGGAAATTGCATCAACCATCCCTGCGCTTGAACTCGCTATGTCAAGCGTCATCACAGGAGCAGAAATCTATTTGCCACTCGCTGACCTCCTCAATGTCGAAGAAGAACTGGCTCGTCTCGACAAGGAACTCGCTAAATGGCAAAAAGAACTGGATATGGTCGGTAAGAAGCTCTCTAACGAACGCTTCGTAGCCAACGCCAAACCAGAAGTCGTCCAAAAAGAACGCGACAAACAAGCCGACTACCAAGCGAAATACGACGCGACAGTGGCGCGAATTGATGAGATGAAGAAGTTGGTTAAATAAACACAGAAACACGGTGATAAACCGTGTTTTTTGGTATAATTTGTGATAAAATTGTAATAATAAATTTTAATGACTGAAAGAGAATTCATGAGATATATAGATTTATTTGCGGGTTCCGGTGGTTTATCTTTAGGGCTTTATAATGCTGGGTTGCATGGAATATTTGCAGTTGAAAAAAATAAAGATGCTTTTAGTACTTTAAAATACAATTTAATTGAAAGAAAAAATCATTTTTCATGGCCGAATTGGCTTGAAATGAAAAATTGGGATATAAATGAACTTCTAGAAGTTCATAGTAAGGAACTTGCTGAATTAAACGGTTCTGTTGATTTAGTTGTAGGTGGTCCACCATGTCAAGGATTTTCCATGGCTGGAAAGAGAAAAAATAATGATATCAGAAATCAATTAATGCATTCGTATATTGAGTTTATCAAATTAGTTCAACCTACTATGTTATTTTTTGAAAATGTTCAAGGATTTACTGTAGGGTTTAAGGATCATAAGGATAAACAAAAATATTCTGATATTCTTGTTTCGGAATTACATGAATTAGGATATAACTTAGAATATAAAATTGTTACTATGTCAGAATACGGTGTTCCTCAAAATAGGAAACGGTTCATTCTATTTGCATCAAAAAATGGAGCCTATGAGATATTTTTTGACGAATTATTGAAAAATAAAGATTGTTTTTTGAGGGATAGAGGACTAAAAATACCAATTACAATTTCTCAAGCTATTAATGACTTGAAAAAAAGTCATGGAGAAGTTGATAGTAAAGACACTAAGGCATTTAAAAATGGGAAGTATGGTCGAGCAACTTCAGCATATCAAAAATTAATGAGAAATAACATTGAACGAGGCGCATTCCCCGATAGTCATCGATTCGCGAAACATAAAAGTGCAACAATAGATGTATTTAAACGTTTAATGACTGCTTCCGAAAAAAGTATACGAATTACACCGTCTATGAATCTGGTTGAAGGTTTAAAGAAGCGTGGAGTAACTCCTTTAAAGAAAAATTCAATTTGTAATACGATTACTTCTATTCCAGATGATTATATACATTATGATGAACCTAGAATAATGACAGTTAGAGAACACGCTAGAATCCAAAGTTTTCCAGACGATTATGAATTCAAAGGACCGTATACTACAGGTGGTGAACGACGAAAAATGGATGTTCCTCGATATACTCAAGTCGCTAACGCAGTACCGCCTTTGTTTGCAGAACAAGTTGGAGAAGTTATTTTGAAAATCTCTGAATAAGGAGTTAAGATGGAAGAAAAATTACACTTTAAAGTCAGTTCGGGTTTAAAGGATATAATTGGTAGAGACCTAATTACAAATGAATTAGTAGCTATCTTCGAGTTGGTAAAAAATGGTTATGATGCTGATGCAACCGAAATAAATCTTATTATAAATAGTTATGAAAATTACATTATCATTCAAGATAACGGTAAGGGAATGAATCGTAATGATATTGAAAATAAATGGTTGTTCGTTGCTCATTCAGAAAAAAAAGATAGTGATAAGGTATATGCTGGATCCAAAGGAATAGGTCGTTTTTCTTGTGATAGATTGGGAACTAAGCTTAAACTTATTAGTCATAAAGATGATGAAGTTAGTGAATTAAAAATTGACTGGGGTGAATTCGAAAAGGATTCTCTAACAAAATTTGAAGAGTTAGATGTCACATATACTAGCTTAGATGTAGTAGAAGATAGTTTTATTCAAAAATCAGGGACTATCTTAACCATCTCTAAATTAAGAGAGACTTGGGACTTAAATAGAGTTAATAAGGTTATATCAGCGCTTCAAAGACTTGTAAATCCATTTGTGGATGATGGTAAAATAAAAATTAATGTTAAGTATATTTCATCCTCCTCAGGAATTGCTGAGTTGGATGAGTATATTAGTAATAATGTTGCTTCGGTATTAGATAAAAAAACAATTTATATTGAGTGTGAAATAAAAGAAAAGGAAATTAGTATCACTCTATACGATCAAGAAAAGATAATTTACTCTTTTAAAATTGAGAATAATACAATTTTAAAAGATATTTACTTCAAAATTTATTATTTAAGTACGGCAGCAAAGAACAATTTTACAAGAATAATGAAAACGACACCGAAAGATTATGGTTCCATTTTCTTGTATAAGAATAATTTTAGGATTTTTCCATATGGAGAGGTTGATTTTGATGCTTTTGGTTTAAACTTACGTAAGACACAAGGTTATAATCGATATCTAGGACATAGGGAATTGCTAGGTTGGATTAACATAATAGATTCTGAAAATCATTTTAATGAAGTTACATCACGTGATAGAGGATTTGTCACTAATTCTTATACTATAGAACTTGAAAAAGTGTATATGGAATTTGTTCACAGACCTTTAGAGTCCTATGCGCAATTGATAAATTTCGGTAGTAGTGATATTGATGAGATTGAAACTGATGATACTGATGCCATCCAAAAGCTAATTCAAAGATTTAAAAAATATAAGTTTACTGTAGCACCAAAAGTTTATGAACTTCCAAAAATAGCACAACCATTAGAAAAGAAATTCGAACTTCTCGACGATGTGAATACAAGCTCATCTGAAAAAAAAGAAATTCAAAAGAATTTAAAACAGGCTGCTATTGAGCTAAGAAAAGAGAATCAAGAAGTAAAAAAAGAAAAACAAAGAATTTATAAAGAGAATAGTAGATTAAAAAATGAAATCGAGATTAAGGAAAAAATAATCTTAAATGAAAAACCAGCACGTCAAGATATGCTTTTTCACGAATTAGGAAAAGCTGGTAAAGAACTAACAGCCGCTTTACAGAAAATGATTCGGCTTATGACACCAGAAGAGTATCAAAAATTTTCAGACTCAATCTATAAAATTAGAAGAACATCTGATAAACTATCATCAATAAAGAAACAAATACTACGATTAAATTTTGAATCTTTTAGTAATCTTGAAAATATAGAATTGAAGTCATACTTAAAAAGCTATGTTGATAATCTCATCGATGATACAGTGAAATTAAAGGTTAGCTTGGGAATTGGAGAACTATATCAAAGCATCAATGTTTATGATTTTGGTACTTTACTTGATAATTTAATAATTAATGCTCAAGATCGTAATGCAAAAGATATACATATTTTCTTTGATGAGGATAATAAAATCATGCACTTTACTTCAGATACAGGACCTATTGATATTGAACCTATTGAAAATATATTTAACATTGGAGTAACCTCAAAAAGAAGAGGCACAGGGTTAGGTATGTATATCTGCCAACAAATTTGTAAAGATTTTAATTGGGAGATATCAGTTCAGCAACTAAAAAATAACGTTGTTGATTTTCAAATTAAGTTTAGTGAGGTTTAAATTGAGACAAGAAATAAATATTCTGTGGTTAGAGGATGATTTACTATCAGATGCACATAGCAATAGAAGAGAGCTTGTAGAAGAAATCTTAGGTGACAAAGGTTATGAGGCTCGAATTGTTGAACTTAGAACATTTGGAGAAGCAAAAATAGAGTTGGACTCTATTAAAAGATATGACTTCTTTATTTCAGATTTTAACTTAGATTCATCTGAAACTGGTTTGAATTACCTAGAGGAAATAAGATATAAGAATGGCTTCAAACAATTTGTTATTTTATATTCTAATAATGACTATAACACTATAAAATCAGATGTTATTAATATTCTAAAGCATAAAAATTTAGATATTTTTTCAAATTTCACTTTCTTTTCTGTTTCTGATAGTTTAGAAGAAAAACATTTTGAAGATGCAATTAATGTTATTCTTTGTCGCTGGGATGAGTTAAATGCGCTTCGTGGTAGATTTATGTGTGAAAATGCAGAAATCGAACATTTATTACGGGAAAAACTAGAAGTAACTCCAGAAAATGATTCTTATAGAGAAAATTTTGATAGATTTTTTAGAGAAAAGGTCAGACTAAGTAGACCTAACTTGACATCTGATAAAAAAAGAAAGTATGAGTCTTTAAAACAAAGATGGTCCGATCTAATTGATAAAAGAAATGCCCTTGCACATGTGGAAGAAGGGTTTACATCCGAGGAAGGATACTATATTTGTTCACTTAAAGATTCCTCTATAAAAATTATGGAAAGCAACTTGGATGAAGAACGTCGTAACTTAGTATCTTTGAAAAAAGATATAATAGAATTTTTGAATAAAACTTACTACTAATTTTAAAAAATAAGATAACTGTTCTAAAAAATACTCTTACGATTTATTTAGGAGTAATATGAATCACTTTCCCCCATTTAACCTTTGACTATTCCGCAAAATTATCGTACAATAAAGAGTACATGATAAAATGAGGTCAGAGTCTGTTCGCTCTGGCGATAGTAGTAAAAATGAGGAGAAACGCTTTGGAATTAGAAGTATTTGCTGGGCAAGAAAAAAGTGAACTATCTATGATTGAGGTAGCGCGTGCTATCTTGGAACTTCGTGGTCGCGATCATGAGATGCATTTTAGCGATCTTGTAAACGAAATTCAAAACTACCTTGGAACATCAAACAGCGATATCCGCGAAGCTTTGCCTTTGTTCTATACAGAGTTGAACTTTGACGGTAGCTTCATCTCACTTGGAGACAACAAATGGGGTCTTCGTTCATGGTATGGTGTGGACGAAATCGACGAAGAAATCATCGCTCTTGAAGAAAGTGACGACGATGAAGTAGCTCCAAAAGCTAAGAAAAAACGTGTCAATGCCTTCATGGATGGTGATTCAGATGCCATTGACTACAATGCAGATGATCCAGAAGACGAAGATGCATACGAAGCAGACCCAGCTCTTTCATATGATGATGAAAATCCAGATGATGAGAAAAATGAAGTGGAAGCTTACGATGCAGAAATCAACGAAATCGCTCCAGATGACTTGGGTGAAGATGTGGATCTTAACGAAGAAGACGACGAGTTTTCTGACGATGATTCTGAAATAGGTGACGAAGAATAGGAAACCTCTTTGGAGAAGATCAGCTTGATCTTCTCTTTTTGATTTGTCGGGCGAGGGTTGATGATTTCCTTGAAATGAAGTGCTAGAAGGTGTAAAATAAAGGTGAGATAGTGTGCATTTTTCAAAGGAGGTGCCTGCCGATGGAGTTTCGTTTAAATAAAAGTTTGTATGACTTGGGGATCAAGAATGTCGTGATTGGTATTGCTAAAAACGTCGATCCTCGCGTTGCTTTGCCTCTTACTTTTCTGAAAAAGAAAGGGGAGATGGAGAAGTGGGCGCTAGAGTGTGATGTAAAAGAAGTTCAAGAGTCTCCTGTTGTCCAAGGTTATAGGCAGTTGCTTCAGCGAGTCGGGCGTAGCGTCAAGAAAAATCCACCGACGGTGGTCGCCCTCATTCGCAATATCCAGCATCGTGGCTCCCTCCCTCACATCAATAGTATCATCGATATCTACAATGTGGAGGCGCTTTCCTCTTTGCTGGCGATTGGTGGGCATGATTTGGATAAGATTGGAGGGCAGATAGAGTTTTCTGTTAGTCAAAGGGAGGATATTTTTCTACCTATCTTGTCAACGGAGAAGCACGTTGCGCAGACGGACTATGTCTATCGTGATGAAAATGGAGTTCTAGCTTGGCTGGATGTCCGCGATAGTGAACATTACAAATTTGATGAAGGTACAAAAAATGCTATTTTCATCATTCAAGGGAATGAAAACACTTCTGTCGAGATGCGTTTAGAAGCGTTAGAACGAATCGAAAAGGATTTGGCTGCTTGCATGCCTGATTTGGCATTTGAAAAGAAAGTCATTTCTCTTGAAGGAAACCGCACGGTGGTTCAGAACATTTACTGAGTTTTATAGTGCCCGCTTTATGGTATGTAAACAAAGGAGGAAAGTGCCATGAAGAACAAATTGAAACAATGGATCTTGTTAGGTTTAGCACTTGCAAGCCTAGCTCTACTAGCTCTCCCACAAACTGGTCTGGCCTTTGAACTTAAAGAACTTTGGCCGATTAAAGGTGGTATCGTCTATGAAAATGGTAAGGTAGCTCGTTTTAATAATGGGCATGAAGTAGATATTCAGGTTTTGGATTTGCCAAAAACTGAAAAAATTGAGTGGACGGTCAGTCTAAATGGTCAGGATCAAACGACGAATTTCCTAGGACAAGAAAAGGATAAGTCCATGATCGGTGAAGAAGGACGTTTCTTACATTTTTATGTGCCATATGGCTACAGTGGAGATATCAAGGTGGAAGCCAAGAGTGGAGAGGAAGTCAAGACTTGGTCTACGAAAGTCATGGACGATATTTATCACGGTGGAAAAAGCAGTTATTACCGTCTTGAAGAAGCAAAAGACCAATATACTTATTTAGATACAAAATGGGACTATAAAACAAAAACCTATACAGCCATCCTGCCAGCGACTTCTAATGGTAAGAAAGTTGTAGCATGGAGAGTAACTTACTATGAGGCCGTCAAGCTTGAAAAACCAGGAGAAATAACTCGACCATACAGCGGAACTAGTTTACTTAGTTTTTATCCAATTTTTGAAACTGCGGGCTGGTTCAAATCAGGCTCAATCTGGTATTATCAAAAACAAGGAGAACTGATTTCTAATGATTGGGTATATTACCAAGGAAATTGGTATTTCATGGATGGTGCTGGCGGTATGGAGCATGACGGTTGGATGTGCAGAGAAGATATTTGGTACTATTTCAAGGGATCTGGAGCTATGGCTAGTCAAGAGTGGATTTATGATCAAGGTAAGTGGTATTTTGTAAATTCTTCAGGTGCTATGTTAAGTCAAGAGTGGTTCCATTACGGTGACGCTTGGTATTACCTCAAGGGTTCAGGCGCTATGGCCAACCAAGAATGGGTTTATGTCCAAGGTAAATGGTATTATTTGGCAGACTCAGGGAAGATGAAAAAGAGTACTTGGGTTTATGATAGGGATGCTTGGTATTACTTGACTGATTCAGGTGCACTGTTGAGAGATGACTGGTTCTACTATGGTGGATCTTGGTATTACCTCAAGGGTTCAGGTGCTATGGCCAACCAAGAATGGATTTATAACCAAGGGAACTGGTACTATCTTACTGAGTCAGGTGCCATGAAGTCTAATGCTTGGATCAAGGACAAGGACAAGTGGTACTATCTGGATTCTTCAGGTAAGATACTTCGCAACACCTACACACCGGATGGCTATTATGTCGGTAGCTCAGGCGCTTGGCAATAAAGAATAAAGTCATTTCTCTCCAATTTAGGAGAGGAGTGGCTTTTTTATTGTTGGCTATCCATTTGTCCTAGAGCCCTTTTTGTGTTACAATGAATGGTATGAAAGCTAAGAAATTATGGATGACTGGCTTGACTGTGGCTGGTCTAAGTGCCCTTGCTTTAGGGGCTAAAAAAGCAGCAGATAACCACAAACTCATGAAGACGCAAGAAGAGTTGACCGCTATCGTGCGCGAACTTTTCTCAGATATGGGTGAGATTGCGACTCTCTATGTTCAAGTCTACGAAAGTAGTCTAGAGCGACTCGTCGGAGGGATCATTTTTGAGGATGGTCGTCACTATACTTTTGTCTATGAAAATGAAGACCTGGTCTATGAGGAGGAAGTCTTATGATTATTCCCAATAGTATAGAAGAACTAGCAGGTTTTGTCGAACAAGATGGCAAGAAGGTCTTCCTTTTTGTGGCAGACTGGTGTGGCGATTGTCGTTATATCTATCCATCCTTGCCAGAGATTGAGGAGACCAATTCAGAGTTTACCTTTATTCGAGTAGATAGAGACCAGTATCTGGATTTGGCCAAACTCTGGGATGTGTACGGCATTCCTAGCCTTGTTGTGCTAGAAAAGGACAAGGAAATCGGTCGTTTTGTCAATCGTGACCGTAAAAGTAAGGAAGAAATTAACGACTTTTTAGCAGGACTGAAATAGGAGAAAATGGAAACAATGATTTTTACATATAACAAAGAGCATGTTGGCGATGTCCTTATGGTCATCGTGAAAAACAGTGGAGATGCCAAGTTGGACGTGGAGAGCAAAGGCAATGTAGCACGTGTTTTCCTCAAAGAAAATGGTGAAACAGTAGCTTGGAATATTTTCGAAGTTTCAAGTTTGTTTGAAATTGCAGAGCGCGGTCAAGTTTTTTTGACAGATGAGCAAGTAGCACGTTTGAATCAAGAATTGCAGGCGGAAGGCTATACAGAAGAGATTGTCAATGACAAAGAACCTAAGTTTGTTGTCGGTGAGATTGTCGAGATGGTAGCTCATCCTGATAGTGACCACCTCAATATCTGCCAAGTTGCAGTCGCAAGTGACAAGACAGTGCAAATCGTTGCAGGGGCTCCCAATGTGCGTCTTGGGTTGAAAACCATCGTAGCTCTTCCAGGAGCGATGATGCCAAAAGGTAATCTCATTTTTCCAGGCGAACTTCGCGGTGAAAAGAGTTTTGGCATGATGTGTAGCCCTCGTGAATTGCATCTGCCAAATGCTCCGCAAAAACGTGGGGTTATTGAATTATCAGAAGACCAAGTTGTTGGAACACCATTTGACCCAGCCAAACACTGGACTGCCTAGGAAATTGTCAGTGTTTGATAGATCAGATAGAGGGGGATAAGATGGCGAAAAATGTAGTGATTACAGGAGCGACCTCAGGAATCGGTGAAGCCATTGCGCGTGCTTATCTGGAGCAGGGGGAGAATGTCGTTCTGACAGGGCGACGGACAGACAGATTAGAGGCCCTCAAGTCAGAGTTTGCAACAACCTATCCAAATCAAACAGTTTGGACCTTTCCACTGGATGTGACGAATATGGCCATGGTAAAGACGGTCTGCTCCGATATTTTGGAAACGATAGGGCAGATTGATATACTGGTCAATAACGCCGGACTAGCTCTTGGCTTGGCTCCCTATCAAGACTATGAAGAGTTGGATATGCTGACCATGTTGGATACCAATGTCAAAGGTTTGATGGCAGTCACTCGCTGTTTCTTGCCTTCTATGGTAGTAGCCAATCAAGGTCATATTATCAATATGGGATCGACTGCAGGAATCTATGCCTATGCAGGTGCAGCTGTTTACTCGGCCACCAAGGCTGCTGTCAAGACTTTTTCAGATGGTCTGCGAATTGATACCATCGCAACGGATATCAAGGTGACGACCATTCAGCCTGGAATTGTCGAAACAGATTTTTCTGCGGTACGTTTTCATGGTGACAAAGAGCGAGCTGAGGCAGTCTATCAGGGAATCGAAGCCTTGCAAGCTCAGGATATTGCAGACACGGTTGTTTATGTGACCAGTCAGCCTCGTCGTGTGCAGATTACAGATATGACCATTATGGCCAATCAACAAGCGACAGGTTTCATGGTTCATAAAAAGTAAAAAATTTCCTCGAAAAGTTACAAATTTCTGTAACTTTTTTGATTTCCTGCGAATAGATAAGTAGGAGGAAGAAAATATGTATAATAAAGTTATCTTGATCGGGCGATTGACGTCTACACCAGAACTGCACAAAACCAACAATGACAAGTCAGTGGCGCGTGCAACTATCGCTTTGAACCGTCGTTACAAAGACCAAAATGGGGAACGTGAAGCTGACTTTGTCAATCTGGTTCTTTGGGGAAAATTAGCTGAAACCATGGCAAGTTACGCAACCAAAGGTAGTCTTATTTCTGTTGATGGGGAGTTGCGTACCCGTCGCTACGAGAAAAATGGCCAGATGAACTATGTGACTGAAGTTCTCGCCATAGGATTCCAACTTTTGGAAAGCCGCGCTCAACGTGCTATGCGTGAAAATAATGCAGGACAGGATTTGGCAGACTTGGTCTTGGAAGAGGAGGAATTGCCATTTTAATACTCTTCGAAAATCTCTTCAAACCACGTCAGCTTCACCTTGCTGTAGGTATAGGTAACTGACTTCGTCAGTCTTAACTACAACCTCAAAACCATGTTTTGAGCTGACTTCGTCAGTTCTATCCACAACCTCAAAAAACTGTTTTGAGCAACCTGCGGCTAGCTTCCTAGTTTGCTCTTTGATTTTCATTGAGTATAAACATTGAAAAGTCTGAGTTGGTCTCAGGCTTTTTTATCTTGAGAAAGTCAGACTTTTTTCTTGACTATTTCTGACCAAGTGATACAATAGAACTATGAATTAGCACTCGAATATAAAGAGTGCTAATAATATGTAGTTTATCATGGAGGAAAACAGATGTTGAAACCATTAGGAGACCGTGTTGTCTTGAAAATCGAAGAAAAAGAACAAACTGTTGGAGGCTTTGTCCTTGCAGGCTCAGCCCAAGAAAAAACAAAAACAGCCCAAGTTGTAGCTACTGGACAAGGTATTCGTACTTTGAATGGTGACTTGGTTGCTCCAAGCGTTAAGCCTGGAGACCGTGTCTTAGTTGAAGCCCACGCAGGTATTGATGTCAAAGATGGCGATGAAAAGTACATCATCGTTGGTGAAGCTAACATCTTGGCGATCATTGAAGAATAGAAGGAGAAAGTAAGTATGTCAAAAGAAATTAAATTTTCATCTGATGCTCGTTCAGCTATGGTCCGTGGTGTCGATATCCTTGCAGACACTGTTAAAGTAACCTTAGGACCAAAAGGTCGTAATGTTGTGTTGGAAAAATCATTTGGCTCACCTTTGATTACCAATGACGGTGTGACCATTGCCAAAGAAATCGAGTTGGAAGACCATTTTGAAAATATGGGTGCCAAATTGGTATCAGAAGTAGCTTCAAAAACCAATGATATCGCAGGTGACGGGACTACGACTGCAACTGTCTTGACCCAAGCTATAGTCCGCGAAGGAATCAAAAACGTCACTGCGGGTGCCAACCCAATCGGTATTCGTCGTGGGATTGAAGCAGCGGTTGCCGCAGCTGTAGAAGCCTTGAAAAACAATGCCATCCCTGTTGCCAATAAAGAAGCCATCGCTCAGGTTGCTGCCGTATCTTCTCGTTCTGAAAAAGTCGGCGAATACATCTCTGAAGCCATGGAAAAAGTTGGCAAAGACGGTGTCATTACCATCGAAGAGTCACGTGGTATGGAAACAGAGCTCGAAGTCGTGGAAGGAATGCAGTTTGACCGCGGTTACCTATCACAGTACATGGTGACAGATAGCGAAAAAATGGTGGCTGATCTTGAAAATCCATACATTTTGATTACCGACAAGAAAATTTCAAATATCCAAGAAATCTTGCCACTTCTAGAAAGTATTCTCCAAAGCAATCGTCCACTCTTGATTATTGCAGATGATGTGGATGGTGAAGCTCTTCCTACTCTTGTATTGAACAAGATTCGTGGAACATTCAACGTAGTAGCAGTTAAGGCACCTGGCTTCGGTGATCGTCGTAAAGCTATGTTAGAAGACATCGCTATCTTGACAGGCGGAACAGTCATCACAGAAGATCTTGGTCTTGAGTTGAAAGATGCGACAATTGAAGCGCTTGGTCAAGCAGCGAGAGTAACTGTGGACAAAGATAGCACTGTTATTGTAGAAGGTGCTGGAAATCCTGAAGCTATTTCTCACCGTGTTGCGGTTATCAAGTCTCAAATCGAAACCACAACCTCTGAATTTGACCGTGAAAAATTGCAAGAACGCTTGGCAAAATTGTCAGGTGGTGTCGCAGTCATCAAGGTCGGAGCTGCAACTGAAACTGAGTTGAAAGAAATGAAACTTCGCATCGAAGATGCCCTCAACGCTACTCGTGCAGCTGTTGAAGAAGGAATCGTTGCTGGTGGTGGAACAGCTCTTGTAAATGTCATTCCAGCAGTGGCTAATTTGGAATTGACAGGAGACGAAGCAACAGGACGTAATATCGTTCTCCGTGCCTTGGAAGAACCTGTCCGTCAAATCGCCCACAATGCAGGATTCGAAGGTTCTATTGTTATTGACCGCTTGAAGAATGCTGAAGTTGGTACAGGTTTCAACGCAGCAACTGGCGAGTGGGTCAACATGATTGAAGAGGGAATCATTGACCCAGTTAAAGTAAGCCGTTCAGCCCTTCAAAATGCAGCATCTGTAGCCAGCTTGATTTTGACAACAGAAGCAGTCGTAGCCAATAAACCAGAACCAGTAACCCCATCTCCAGCCATGGATCCAAGCATGATGGGTGGAATGATGTAAGCTGTTTATACTAAGTAATTCATAAAAAACACAAAAGGAGGGAATGCTTATCCCTCCTTTTTATGATATTCACTTCGAAATAGATTTGAGCTCCCCTAACTTATATGATAAAATAAGACTAGAAGAAGGAGAAGAACATGATTGATGTAGAAGAAATTCTGAGCAAGATGAATCCTAATCAGAAGATTAATTATGACCGTGTTATGCAAAAAATGGTTCAAGTTTGGGAGAAAAATGAGCAACGTCCCACTATTCTCATGCATGTTTGCTGTGCTCCTTGTAGTACCTACACCCTAGAATACCTGACCAAGTACGCGGATGTGACCATCTATTTTGCTAATTCCAATATCCATCCCAAGGCAGAATACTACAAGCGAGCTTACGTCACCAAGAAATTTGTCAGTGATTTCAATGAGCGAACAGGAAATACGGTCCAGTATTTAGAAGCTCCATATGAACCCAATGAATACCGGAAGTTAGTTAGAGGACTAGAAGAAGAACCCGAAGGTGGCGATCGTTGCAAGGTTTGTTTTGACTACCGTTTGGACAAAACAGCACAGGTAGCTATGGACTTGGGCTTTGACTACTTTGGTTCAGCTTTGACCATCAGTCCTCATAAGAATTCTCAAACCATCAACAGCATCGGAATCGATGTACAAAAGATTTACACCACCCACTATCTTCCAAGTGATTTCAAGAAAAATCAAGGCTACAAGCGCTCGGTGGAGATGTGCGAGGAGTATGATATCTATCGTCAATGTTATTGTGGATGCGTCTATGCAGCTCAAGCCCAGAACATTGACCTTGTTCAGGTTAAGAAGGATGCCACGGCTTTCCTGTTAGATAAGGATGTTGAAAAAGATTATTCCCATATCAAGTTTACTGTCACCAAGTTAGATATATAGCAATTAACCCAGCTTCCAGGCTGGGTTTTTCAAATAAAAAACCAGGGCTCTCACCCCGGTTTGACAACTTTACCGATTCTTTAGTTCTATGTAGCGTTTGTACCAAATGTTGACATAGGCCTCTGAGAAAGGACCGCGACCATTGTTGATCCAATCAACAAGGATTTTAACATGCTCTTTCAAAATATAGTCTAAATCATCAGAATACTTCATTTTGCGTTTATGGCGCTCATACTCTTCAACGTCCAAGAGACGCTTTTCACCATCAGTGAAGACCTTGACATCCAAATCATAATCAATGTATTTCAGGGCTTCTTCATCGAGATAGTAAGGACTTGCCATATTGCAATAGTAGGAAATCCCATTATCGCGAATCATTGCAATGATATTAAACCAATATTTTTTGTGAAAGTAAACAATAGCCGGTTCTCGAGTCACCCAACGACGACCGTCACTTTCGGTAACAAGTGTGTGGTCGTTGACGCCGATAATAGCGTTCTCTGTTGTTTTTAGTACCATGGTGTCCCGCCAAGTACGGTGGAGACTCCCATCATGCTTATAACTTTGAATTGTAATAAAGTCGCCTTCTTTTGGAAGTTTCATAACTAACCAACTTTCTACAATTTATAAGTTTATCATCTACTATTATATCATAAATTGGTCTAATTTTTTTGAATTTTACATGAAAATGTTAAAGATATTCTCTAAGAGCGCTCGCTATATCCGAAAAATCATAGCCTTTTCTAGCTAAAACTTGAGTCAATCGTTGCTTTAGTTCGTAACCTTCATATTTGCGAGCGTATTTAGTATATTGTTTATCTAACTCTTTGAAAATGAGTTCCTGAGTCGCTTCTTGGTCAACTTGATTATCCAAGCTGTCAAAGGCATTCTTAGCATCAGAATAGGAGAAGCCTTTGTTCGTCAAGTTTTGAATAATCTTATCCTGCAAGGCACGAGCGGGAAGCTTTCCCGTGTATTTTTTTAGCAGTTTCTCCGCAACACGTTGAGTAACCTCTGAAAAATCAAAATCCTTTAAAACATCTTCAATAGTTGATTTGTCAATTCCTTTTTGAGACAGTTTTTGAACTAGCACATAGGGTCCCTTATCTCCAGAAAGTTGATTGGCATTGATGATAGAGTAGGCATACTGGCGATCATTAATCCAGTTATCTTCTTTAAGATTAGTGATAATTTGACTAGTGATTTTTTCATTAAGATCATACTTTTTCAGATACTCACGAACTTCCTTTTCGGTTCGAGCTTTAAACGATAGATGGTAGAGGGCGAGGTTCTTACCATAAGAAAACTGAGCAAAGTCCTGTATCTCGATGAATTCTTCCTTGCTAACCACCTTATCTTTAGACAACATAAAATGGACAATGGTATCCTCCGTGATATAAGAGGTTTGCTGTCCATCTAACTCCATCAAGTAGAGACGTTTTTTCTTTTCAAGTTTTGTGATTTTCATAGTTCTATTATACCCTAAAATGTGATAAGATAGGGGTATGAATCTGAAAGTCAAACAAAAAATACCTTTAAAAATCAAGCGGATGGGTATCAATGGTGAGGGAATCGGTTTCTACCAGAAAACCCTCGTTTTTGTGCCAGGTGCCCTCAAAGGAGAAGATATCTATTGTCAGATTACTTCTATTAAACGTAACTTTGTTGAAGCAAAATTACTAAAGGTTAATAAGAAGTCGAAATTTCGAGTCGTACCGGCTTGTACGATTTATAATGAATGTGGCGGTTGCCAAATCATGCACCTCCACTATGATAAACAGTTGGAGTTCAAAACGGATTTGCTTCATCAAGCCCTGAAAAAATTTGCTCCCGCAGGATATGAAAGATATGAAATCCGTCCAACTATCGGGATGCAGGAACCGAAGTACTACCGTGCTAAGTTACAATTTCAGACTCGAAAATTTAACAATCAGGTCAAGGCAGGTTTGTATGCGCAAAACTCTCATTATCTCGTAGAGTTAAAAGACTGCTTGGTACAAGACAAGGAAACCCAAGCGATTGCGAATCGCCTAGCTGAACTTCTTACTTACCATCAAATCCCCATCACCGATGAGAGAAAAACGCTAGGCCTTCGCACCATCATGGTGCGTCGAGCAAGAAAGACTGGACAAGTCCAGATTATCGTCGTAACTAACCGCCAGTTGAATTTGAATCACCTAGTCAAAGACCTAGTCAAGGATTTTCCAGAAGTCGTCACAGTTGCTGTCAATACAAATACAGCAAAAACAAGTGAAATATATGGTGAAAAGACCGAGATTATATGGGGCCAAGAGAGTATTCAAGAAGGTGTGCTCGACTATGAGTTTTCTCTCTCACCCCGAGCTTTTTACCAGCTTAATCCTGAGCAGACTGAGGTTCTCTATAGTGAAGCAGTTAAGGCTCTGGATGTTGGCAAAGAGGATCATCTGATTGATGCCTATTGCGGTGTCGGGACGATTGGATTCGCCTTCGCAAAGAAGGTCAAGAGTCTCAGAGGGATGGATATTATTCCAGAAGCCATTGAAGATGCCAAGCAAAATGCTCAAAGAATGGGGTTTGACAATACCCATTACGAAGCGGGGACAGCTGAAGAGATTATTCCACGCTGGTATCAAGAGGGCTACCGAGCAGATGCATTGATAGTGGACCCTCCTCGTACGGGCTTAGATGATAAGTTGTTGGATACCATTCTGACTTATGTTCCAGAAAAAATGGTCTATGTATCCTGCAATGTTTCGACCTTGGCGCGAGATTTGGTTAAACTAGTGAAAGTCTATGATCTCCAGTATATCCAGTCAGTCGATATGTTTCCCCACACTGCACGAACAGAAGCAGTGGTTAAGCTAGTGAAGAAAAAAATCAACTTCACTGAAAAAATCCCTTGACAAAGTGTAAAAAGTAGGTATAATAGAAAGAGTTGAAAAGCTCAAGGTCCGTTGGTCAAGGGGTTAAGACA